>CAZELR010000193.1:0-1548 GCA_964513075.1 uncultured Anaerolineales bacterium | reverse complement strand
CACCGCAACGGACCTTGAGCCGTGGACCCGCTCAGCATGACAGAGTGACACGCACCACGCAGGATATGACAACGAATCAACGGGATTGAACGAATCGGCTCGGGGCATTCGATGAATCCTTGAGATTCGTTGTTCTATCATGTATCGCGAGATGCTTCGCTGGTCATTCGCCGCAGCGGACCTTGAGCCGTGGACCCGCTCAGCATGACAGAGTGACACGCACCACGCAACGACCCGCAGGTCGCCGCAATACGCAGTACGCACCACGCAGTACGCAACACGCCCCCATCTCCGAATTCCCCCCCACCTATGCTATAATCTGCCACAACATTTTAACCCCATCGCACTGTTCAAGGAGATGACCTATGGCAGCCCATCACCGGACTCGCTTCCTCGCTATCGTCTGCGCATTATGCTTGTTAGTTGCGGCTGCGGCCGCGCTGCCGGCGGCCCGGTCTTTGGCCAGCCCTGATTGGTCAGGCACGGGACACTTCGTCTCAGAAACCATCGGCTACACCCCATCACCCTACACCGTGCAGCCTAATTTCCGCCAGGCTTCCACCAGCACCGGCGCGGCAACTTCGATCATCGGCAGCGCGGACTCCGCCGATCTCTTTGTGAACTTCGACTTTGACACCAGCGGCAAGACCATTTACCTGGTCTACACCACGAACGGCTCGGCGCCGAACAAGACCACTGGCACATCAACTACGGCTGCTTTCTCCAACTACTCAACCCCCAACCGCACCTGGCGGGTGAGCATCCCGCCGCAATCGGCCGGCGCCGTCGTCAACTACGTCTTCTACGCCAGCAATGGCGCCTTAGCAGACGGCTGGGGCCGCATTTCGGGCACGACGGGGAACCGGGATACCAGCCAATACCAGACTGGTTGGAGTGAGACCGATGGCGCATATTTCACATATACCGTCACCAGCGGCTCCACACCTACTCCCACTCTCACTCCCGCACCCACCACCACGCCCGTGCCTACCCCCCTCACCCTCACCGGCGCCAGGGCCATGTGGCTGGACACGGCCACGATCGCGTGGAACGGTGCGGCCGGGGCGAGCTACAAGCTGCTGTACGACGCGGACGGCGGGATGACGGACGCGGCCGAGGGGACGGCGTGCACCTTCCCCAGCCCGGCCGGCCCCTGTTACGTGACCCTCACTGCCGGCGGGACGGTCAGCGGGTATGCCAAGAACCCCAACGCCACCGGCCTGATCCGCCTGACCGCGGGCTTGACGGCCGACGACGCCAAGTATCTGCTGAAGGGCCAGTTGGCGGCGGCCAGCTACGCCAGCGGCGGCGCGCGGCTGGCAGCCACCCGCGTGCAGATCCAGAGCGTGCTGGACGCGCTCTACGCGGCCAGCGCCAAGCCGCAGACGCTGGGCGTGACCTACAGCGGCGGCGCGCCCACGGTCAAGGTGTGGGCGCCCACGGCGAAATCGGTGACGCTGAAGCGCTACGCCACCTCGGCCGGCGCGGAGGTTGGCAGCCACGCGATGACGCTCGATGCGGCCTCCGGCGTGTGGAGCGTGACCGGCG
>CAZELR010000192.1:0-1790 GCA_964513075.1 uncultured Anaerolineales bacterium | reverse complement strand
GCGTTGGCCGCGTTGGTGCGCACGGCGTTGCAGTTGCCCTGGCCGTCCCCGGCATCGGGCGTGTCGCATGCACTGCCCTTGCTCTTAAAGTGGTTGGCCAGCACGATGACGCGTTCGCCGTTGGCTTGCGCAAAAGCCTGCGCCAGCGCGGGCCGGTTGCGGATGCCGGAGTCCCCGCCGTTGACGAAAGCGGCCGAGTTGAGCGCCGCGGTCGCGCCCACCGGCGTGACGCGGGCCGTTTTGTAAAGCAGGCCCACCTTGATGGCGTCGACGCCCAGGGCGTTCACCTGGCCGGTCCCGGCATCCGCGTCGATGAAGGCGTACGTGCCGGCTGCGGTTGCCGCGTTGAGCTGGTCGACCAGGGTTTGAATGGCGCTGTCCGCCCCGTAGCCGTCGTTCTCGATCTCGCTGAAGGCGATGACGTCGGCCCCGGTCTTGATGATGGCCGCCACCGTCTTGGGCCACTGGCGGTCGAATTCGGCCGGCGAGTTGGCGCCCCGGCAGTCGGTGGCCGCACCGCCCACGCCGTTGGTGCAGCCCGCACCAAAAGTGTTGAAGAAGTTGAGCAGGTTCAGGCCGGCCACTTTGAGCGTGCCACCGGGATCGGGAGGGGTGGCGGGCCGCGCGTTGACCGGCTGGAAGGTGGGCGCCTTGCCGGGTGTAGCGTCCGGCGGCCGCACGCGAAAAGCGTTGCCGCTGGCGGCGTTGCCCGACCAGGTGTAGGTCAGCACGCCCTGCAAACCCGTCACCGTGTCGCCCCCGCGCAGGGTGTTGGCGGCGCTGAGCGGCTGGCCGGCCCGCCCGAAGGCGATCGGGTCGGGGTTCTGGCTGTTGGACGCGTCGTCGACGATGAGGCGGTTCAGGTTGTTGGCTGCCTGCCAGGCCAGCGCGGGCGCGCCGGGATCGGTGACGGCGGTCGGCTGCTGCAAGCGCGCGCCGGAGGACAGCACCACCTGGCCGAAGCGGCCCAGTTGGAAATGCTCGGTGACGTAGAGGGTTTGCGGCAGGGTGACCAGCATGCCCTCATAGCGTTCCAGGTCGTCGGCGCTGGCGAAGGGCAGGGTGAGATTCGTAATCGGCAAGGCCGGCGGCGCAGCCACCTCGCAGAGCTCCACGGTCGTGCTGCTGATCTGGGTCTGGCCCTGATAATCCGCGACCGTGCCGGTCACCTGGACGACCTGGCCCACCGCGACCCGGTCGGCGTTATCGAACTCGAAGATGAAGATGGCGTCCGACGAGGCGCGATTGTCGTCGTCTTCAGTGTCCAGGTTCTGCACGTAGAAACCGCGCAGGGCCGGCGCGGCGCCCTCGTAGTCGCCCACCACCACGCCCTGCACGGTCTGCGTGCCGCCGTAGGCCGGATCGAAGACCAGGCCGGCGCTCTGGATCAGGCCGATGGGGGTGTCAGGCTCCGTGCACGGCAGGCTGGGGGCGGCGGTCGTGAAGCTGAACACGTAGTCGGCGGCCAGCGGATCGGGCGCGCCGTCGTTGTCGGTGACGCCGGCCGCGTGCACCGTGACCACGCAGGTGGTGTTGTAGGGCAGATCGGCCGTGGGGTTCAGCGTCACGAGGGTCGCGTCGCTGGCGGGCAGGCCGCCAAAAGCCAGCGGCGCACCGGCCGGGCACGCGAGGTCGATGCCGGCCGCGGTGACGTCCACCGGCTCGCTGAAGGTGAGGCTCACGTTCTCGGTCACCTGCACGTCTGTGGCCCCGCTCGCTGGCGCCGTGCTGGCGACGGTGGGCGGCGCGTCAACATCCGGCACCGCCTGGTTGGCCGCGCCGGGCGTGTT
>CAZELR010000191.1:0-1795 GCA_964513075.1 uncultured Anaerolineales bacterium | reverse complement strand
TCTTCCGCCCACTGCGCAGAGTTCAGGGCCGGTCAAACATCACCCGGATGTTCTGCTCGGCCAGTTCCACCGTGCGCGCGATGCGCCGGGCGCGCGTCTCGGGCCGCTTCGCCGATGCGATCCAGTACAGGATGCCCTTTCGCACCGACGCGCTGAAACCGTGCCAATGCAGCGCGGCCGCGGGATTTGCCGCTAACGCGTTCGCAAAGTCGTCAGGGATCTGTTCATCGCCGGCATCCAAGGCCGTCCAGGCGCCGTTCGCCACGGCAAGCTCGATTGCCGCTAGCCCGGCGGGCGTCATCAGCCCCTGCTCGATTAGCCGCGCGACCCGTTCCTTGTTGCTCTTCGCCCAGGTGCCCCGCGGCTTGCGCGGGGTGAAGACCTGCTTGAAGCGCGTCGCGTCCAGCGTGATCGTCTTGCTGTCGATCCAGCCGAAGCAGAGCGCCTCCTCCACCGCCTCTTCGTACGTCACGCCGGGCTGGGGGCTGTTCTTCTTGCGGATGATGAGCCAGACGCCGGGTGAGTCCGCGTGGTGCTCGGCCAGCCACGCGCGCCAGGCGGCCCGGGTGGGTGGGGCCAACGTCTCAAAGGTTGCGCTCACGGGTGATGTGTTATCCATGTGGCATCTTAGCGCAGACGATTGCGCGGGTGATCGGCGGCCGTGCGTTCGTTGCCGCGCTTGTAGTTGCCGGTGACGCGGGCCATGATTTGCTGTAATGCTGCGTCAGGCAGCGCATCCGCCTGGGCAACAAACTGCTCGGCCGCGCGTCCGCGCAGGGTGGCCGCCAGGCGCTGACGGTGGAAGATCGCTACCTCGCCATTCTGCCGGACTACAAAATCGAAACCGAGATCTTCGCTTGTATTGGCAACCATGCATTATCATCCCTACCGTTTGATCCGTAGTTCGGGGCCGGCACAACTTCAGTCGGCCAGCAGCAGTGCGCCGACCAGCAGCGCGAGCCACGGCAACCGGGCGGAAGGGTAGAGGGTGGCCAGCGGGTTGTCCCGCACGGTTTCAGGGGTGCGCCTCATGTGTCTTCCGTCCTGCGCAGCTTGGGGAGGATGAACGGCACGCGGCGGCGATACGCCAGGTACGACTCACCGAAGCGCGCGACCATCTCCCGCTCCTCCACGACCTTGATGTAGGTCAGCAGCACAGCCGCGCCCAGGAGCACCAGCAGCGCGGCGCCCGGCGACCCGGCGATCACGCTCACGCCCCCGTAGGCGATGATCGTGCCCAGGGTCATTGGGTTGCGGCAGTAGGAGTAGGGCGGACGAACGATCAACTTCTGGGTCGCCATCACGGGCACCGGCGTGCCGCGCCCCAGGGTAAACTGGACGTAGATCGACCACAGGGCGAACGGCCAACCGGCCAGGATCATGAGCCCGCCGAGGATCGCATTCGCCGGCGGGTGGGGCAGAGCCGGCCACCCTAACAGGCGGTCCAGCCGTCCGCCGAGGCGGACGAGGGCCCACGGCAGGATGACCAGGAATAGAACGCCCGCCACTGCCAGCAGCGCCGTCCGCTGCTTGGGGCTGTATTCATGGCTGGCTTGCTTGAGGAGTCGCTCGCGCATGGATCACCGCCTTTCAGCCCAGCGACAGCGCCTGGCTGATAACCACTGAGAGAACCGCTTTGAGCACGATTGCCGTATAGTAGCACCCGCCGATGTGCTAGGCCCTTGATCTCGCAGGCCGTTGTCCGTGGCCGGCCCATGACGCGCGTGCCGGTCAGCTGCTGGCTTGGTCCAGCACGGCGATCTGCTCGGCGCTCAGGCTCAGTTGGGTCGCCCGC
>CAZELR010000190.1:0-1910 GCA_964513075.1 uncultured Anaerolineales bacterium | reverse complement strand
ACGCTGATCATCCACGACGCGGTCACCGCGCAGGCCTACTACCAGGAGTACCTGCGGCTGTACCAGGCCATTCCCCAGGACGCCATGTGCAGCCGGCACTCGGCCGAGTCAGGTATGCCCGCGTGTCAGGATGGCATCGACAATGACTACGACAACCTGATCGACGCCGCCGACTCGAACTGCCGCGAATCCACGCCGGCGCTGTGCCTGGACGGCCTGGATAACGACGGCGATGGCAAGACCGATAGCGCCGACCTGGACTGCTACCGCTGCCGGCTGGCCGCGACCGGCATCAGCGGCGGTGCGACGGTGGAGGCCGGCGACCCGCTGGCGCTGACCCTGAATCTCGATCCGGCGCAGGGGCCGCTGACCTACGCCTGGAGTGATCACAGCGCGACCACGCCGACGGCCACCTACATCTGGAACGCGCCGGGCGTCTACCTGGTGACGGCCAGCGCGACCAACTGGTGCCGGACAGTCAGCGCCCAGGTGGAGGTGACGGTCACACCAATGGCTGTGCCGTGGCTGACCATCAGCCGGGGCACGGGGGACGCTGCGCAGCTCGACTGGACCTACGCGACCCCGGCCAACATCGACCACTACGAGGTGTGGCATAGCCTGAACGCGCCCTACTTCACGCCGGGCAGTTGCAGCGCGTGCGACCCGCCGTGGCCGACCGGCGACCTCTTCTACCTCGACGCCCTGAGCCGCGGCATCGGCGACGTCGCGCACAACTATTTCTACCGGGTGCGGGCTGCTAAGGCGGCCGGCGCACTGTCGGCGGGGTCGAACACGGTCGGGGAGTTTGATTTTGCGCTGACGCCAGGGCAGTAGGCGGGCGGCCCGGCGGCTGCGCAGCCAGGCGGAGAGGGCATTGCTGTTAGGGGTGGATTTGGGGCTGCGGACCGGCCTGGCGCTGTATGGCGAGACGGGCCGGCTGCTGTGGTACCGCTCGCGGCATTTCGGCACCGCAACCCAACTGCGCGGCGGGATCTTCGCCATCCTCAAAGAACTGCCCGACTTGCGCTGGCTGGTGCTGGAAGGTGGCAACGCGTACGGCGACCTCTGGCGCCATGAGGCAACGCGGCGTGGGGTCGCGGTGCTCCAAATTGACGCCGGGGTCTGGCGCGGCCAACTCCTGTATGCGCGCGAGCAGCAGAGCGGCTCGGCCGCCAAGCAATACGCCGGAGATCTGGCGCGCCAGGTGATCGCCTGGTCGGGCGCGGCCCGGCCGACGGCCCTGCGGCACGACACCGCCGAGGCGATCCTGATCGGGCTGTGGGGCGCCCTGGCGGTCGGGCTGCTGCCGGCCCGGCCGGTCGAGCTGCGGCGGTAGCGGGATAAGCAAACTGGGCGCCACCGGTGTAAGAAAAGCGGGCCCCGCCGCCCTCTAGCTCTCAGGCAGCAGTGCCGCCCGCCGTGTGCGGCGCCCGGTAGCCGGGCCGCACCGCCGCTACCGTCGTCGGAAGGCGTGCGCATGGCGCCCGCCATGTCCACGCTGGCCAGGGGGCGCGTTTTCCCCCAGCGCGCCCCATTTTTTACGTCTGCGCCAGGTCCACGCGCCCGCCAGCCCCCTGCGCCACCGCCAGCCACGCGCTAACCCGGCGCGTAGCGGCCATCGGATGGTCGGCGCGGCTCCCGCTATGGACAGCCGGCGGCGTTTGACGGCGCCGGACCAGGCCAGCGGTTTGACAAAACGTAACCCGCCGCAAGCCATCGGCCTTTAGGCCGGGTGGCAAGGCGGGTTTCTCGTTGCTTCTAGCCTCGCTTACTTCTTGACAAACAAATGTTCGTATTGTAAAATTACTATATGAGCGAGCTATTTACGACAATCAAGATCTGGGCCAAAACACGACGCCTGTTGCGTCAGATTGCCGCCCTGACCGACGAATCAATGGTTGAGGTCCTGG
>CAZELR010000189.1:0-2123 GCA_964513075.1 uncultured Anaerolineales bacterium | reverse complement strand
ACCAGCGCCGCTTCGAGCAGCTCGCGCTGCTGCTGACGCTGGTCGCCGGGGTGCGCCTGTTACTGTAACTGACTGGAGTTTAGTAAATCAGGTAAATCAGGTAAATCTGCGTCCCACCCCCCCGTTTACAGCTCGCAGTACCGCTCGATGCGCTGGCCGATCACGGCCAGGCTGTCCTCCCAGAACTTGCGCTGGCGGATGTCGATGCCGAAGCGGGCGGCCAGGTCCGCGGCCGTGCCCTCGCCGGTCGACGCCAACAGGTTGACGTAATCGGGCACGAAGGCCGCGCCGCGCTGCCGGTAGATGGCATACAGCCCCGTGCCGAACAGCAGCCCGAACGCGTAGGGGAAGTTGTAGAACGAAAGCTGGGCCGAGTAATAGTGGGGCTTCCACGCCCACATATACGGATGCCGGTAGCGCTCGTCCAGCCCGTCGCCATAGGTGGCCTGCTGCGCCCGCAGCATGATCTCGCACAAGTCATCGGCCGACAGCTCGGCGCCGGCGCGGCGCTCGAAGACCTCTTTCTCGAACAGGTAGCGCGACGTGATGTCCACGATGACCTGGGTGTCGCCGATCAGGATCGTCTCCAGGATCGCCAGCTCCTCCGCGGGGTCGGTCGTCTGCCCCAGCACCGCCTGCATCACGATCGTCTCGCACATGATGGACGCGGTCTCGGCCAGCGTCATGGGGGTCTCGCTCTGCAGGGGGGTCTTGCCGGCGGCATACAGGCACTGGGCGTGGAACGCGTGGCCCAGCTCGTGCGCCACGGTCGACACCTGGTCCAGCGTGCCGTCGAAGTTGCAGAGGATGCGCGACTCCTTGACGCCGTCCAGGCCCATGCAGAACGCGCCCCCGCGCTTGCCATCCCGCTGCTCCGCGTCGATCCAGCGGTTGTCGAACGCGCGCTGCGCGAGCGCGGCCAGGTCCGGGCTGAAGGTGGCGAAGTTGGCCAGGATGAACTCCCGCACCTGGTCCCAGTCGTACGTGCGGCCGGCCTTGCCGACGGGCGCAAAGAGATCCCACCAGGCCAACTGCTCCTTGCCGAGCCGCCGCGCCTTGGCCCGGAAGTACTTGCGGAAGGTGGGGAACGCGTCGGCCATGGCGCCCAGCATCGCCTCCAGGGTGGCCCGGTCGATGCGCGCAATGTCGATCGCCGAGTGCAGCGCATCCGCGCGGCCGCGCCGGCGGTTCAGGGTGTTCGCCTCGCCCTTGACGCCGTTCATGCAGGCCGCCAGCGGCTCGCGCGCCGACGCCAGCAGCGCCAGCTCGGCCTCGTACGCGCGGCGGCGCACCTCGGCGTCGGGGTGCGAGTGCAGGTTGATGAGCGCGGGCAGCGGCAGCCGGCGCACCTGGCCCTCCAGCTCGAAGTCGGCCGCCAGCTGCGACGTCACCGTCCCCTGCAGCTTGCCCCACGCGCCCGCGCCGCTCAGGTCGAGCTCGGCCGCCAGCGCCTCCTCGGCGGCGCTCATCAGGTACTTGCTCTGCTCCGCGGTCTCGCGCAGCTTGAACGCGTGCGCCTGCGCGGTCGCGTTGGCCGCGATCACGTCGTCCAGCACGGGCGCCAGGCTGCCGATCCAGGCCTGGAACTGCGTCGCCAACTGGCTGAGCCGCACGCTGACCAGCTCCAGCTCCGAGTGGCGCCGCCGGGCGGCCGTATCGCGGGAGTTGGTGGTGACGAAGGATGCGAGGTAGGGGTGCAGCGTGCCGGCCAGCTCGGCAGCGCGGTTGAAGCGGTCGAGCGCCTCTCCCACCAGGGCCGCCAGCCCGGCGCTGGGCGTGGCTGTGCTGCTGGCAGCAAGCTTGTCGGCGAAGAACGCCTCCAGGTCGGTGAGCTGCTGCGCGAAATCCGCGCTCGCAGCCGCGAACTCCGGCGAGTCGAGGCCGGGGTAGACGTTGGTGAGGTCCCAACGGGGCAGGGTTGTGGTCACGATTTTCTCCCTTTGGCAATGTCGGTTATGATCGCTCCATTATCGCACCACGTCACAGGCGCGTCAAAGCGGCTGACATTGCAGGGTGCGTTTCACGTTGGGGGCGCAATCAAGCGGAGCATCCTGAGCAGAGAATCAAGCGGAGCATCCTGAGTGTTTTGTAAGGTTAGTCTCTGTCATCCTGAGCGGGTTAAC
>CAZELR010000188.1:0-2129 GCA_964513075.1 uncultured Anaerolineales bacterium | reverse complement strand
GCGCGCATTGAAGGTTTTGTCATAAACCGAGGTGTTGTTGGTGCTGAAGCTGACCGGCACGGTGCTTCCCGCGGTGACCGTCTGGTTGGTGAACACCTGCTCACCGGCATCGCTGAAGTCGCCGTCCTGGTTCCAGTCGAACCAGCCGGTCACGTAGCCCGTCAAGCCGGACTTCCCGATAACCGTCAGGTTGGCGCCGCCGGTGGTTGACGAGAAGGCGGTGCGCGTCACGCCATCGTCGCTGGCGTCGTCTGCCGCGGCTGCGAAGCTGTTGTCCGCGGTCCACAGGCTGCCCAGCCGCACCGAGCCCCCGCCCGTGTGCCAGGCGACGCCGTAGGAGCCGACCAGGTCGCTGTAGTCCGCGGTGGTGGCTGCGCGACACAGGGTCAGGCTCCACGAGCTGAGCGTGCCGCTGTAGCCGCTGGTGTCATCGACCACGCGCAGGCGCCAGGCGGAGGCGCCGGTGGAAGACTTGCCGTCGAACGCGCTCAACGCTCCCTCGGGCCGGTAGCTGCCGGTGAAGGGAGCAGCACCGGTTGTGATCGAGGTCGCAGCCTCGTCGTCGAATACCGTGTTGGTATAGTTATTGCCCGAACCCCCGTTGTCGGTGGAAAGTTCCACCGTCGTGTCGTCGGGTCCCAGGAGGTGGATATCTAACTGGTCGTCGTTGCGGTGGGTCAGCGAGCCGATCGTGACGTTCACGTCGGTGATCACGTATGCTTCGGGGACGGTCAGCGTGCTGAGAATGCCGCTGCTGTTGGTGATCGTCTTGGGCACGTCGGTGCTGGCGTAGGTGACGCAGCTGCTCGCCGCCGTGCGGAACGCCCAGGTCGCCGAGACCGCGCCCGCGCCGCAGGCGTTGTTGGCCGACACGCGCCAGTAGTAGACCGTGTCCTGGCTCAGCGCCGGGCTGACTGTGTAGCTCGTCGTCGTCAGGCCGCTGGCCGTGCGCACCACGTTGGCGAAGGCGGGATCGGTTGCCACCTGGATGTCGTAGCTGGATGCCCCGCTCAGCGCCTGCCAGCTCAGCGTGGGCGTGGTCGTGGCGTCCAGCGTTCCGTCGGCCAGCGCGAGGAGCGTCACGGCGCCCAGCGCCGCACCACTCGAGACATTCAGCACGACCGTTTCCGAGCGGGTCTCGCCGCCGGACGCGCCGGTGATTGTCACGTTGTACGCGCCCACGGCCGCGGCTCCGGTGTTGCCGATCGTCAGCGTGGTGCTGCCGGGCGGCGTAAGCGGGTTGGCGCCCCACGTTGCAGTGACGCCGCTCGGCAGCCCGCTGGCGCTCAGCGTCACGTTTCCCCCGCGCCACGCGCAGGTGGCGGACGCCTGCACCGTGTAGACGGCATTGGCCGGCTGGCACACTGTCAGGGTGTTGGGCGAGGCATCCGGCGAGAAGTCCGCATCGTGCCGGAAAGAGATCACCCGCGTCGCCGACGAGGTCCCCGACATGTACTCGGTGGTATACCAGAAGGTGCAGTCGTCGGCCGGGTCGATGCCGATCCCAGAGTAGTCGCCCCAGCGCTCGTTGGCCGTTTGCGATCCGGTGCCGGCCTGGGCCACGACATCGACGTAGGCCATCGTGCCGGGCGCGTCCCACGGCCGGCGGCCCGCGTAGCGGATAGAGGGGTAGATGGAGCTGCTGGTCAAGGTGTAGCCCAGCGCAATGCCGCCGCTCCCGTCCATCGCCACGCTGGTGACCGAGCGGTGGTTCGTGTCGCCGCCGCCGACAACCCCCTCTTGGTGGGCCGACCAGGTCCCGTTCACCCGGCGCAACTCGAACCAGCGCACCGCGGCCATGTCCGCGCCGTTGACATCCTCGGCAAAGCCGCCGACCAGCGTCTCGTAGCTGCCCCAGTTGCGGTATTGCAGCGGCTGATGGAGCGGCTCGCGGATCGGATCGAGTTTCTGGGTGGTGCCCGGTTGCACCATGCAGTCCCAAGTGCTGCCGGTGCCGCACAGGGTGGCGTCGTACTCGCCTATCGCCACGTTGGGCAGCTTGGTCAGCGTCGAGTTGGCCGGGGTGGTCCAGTTGACGTCGAACTCGTACATCTCAAGGAAGTCGGTCGAGGGGTAGCCCGACGGGCCGTTCACCTCCGTGTCGTTCGGCCTGGCAAAGAGGCCGCCCA
>CAZELR010000187.1:0-2192 GCA_964513075.1 uncultured Anaerolineales bacterium | reverse complement strand
TGAGTGATATGAAAACCGGAGATTCTTCGGGCCCCGGCCCTCAGAATGACAGGTCCATGCCTGGCCCCGGCCCTCAGAATGACAGGTCCATGCCTGGCCCCGGCCCTCAGAATGACAGGTCAACGCCTGGCCCCGGCCCTCAGAATGACAGGTCCATGCAAAGCCGTCCCATTGCCCCACGCGGTCCCGGCGGGCCGGGCGGCGGACCCGGACCCGGCATGCGCATGGCCTTCGAGAAGCCCAAGGCCGCCAAGAAAACCGCGCTCCGCCTGCTAGGCTACCTGCGGTCGCGCCGGCTGACGCTGCTGGTGGTGGTCATTCTGATGCTGCTCAGCACGGCGAGCATGCTGGCCGGCAACTACTTCCTGAAGCCGCTGATCAACAACTATATCCTGCCGGGCGACTTCGCGGGCCTGGCGCGCGGGCTGGCAACGCTGGCCGGAATCTACCTGATCGGCGTAGGCGCGTCCTACGGCCAGAGCCGGCTCATGATCAACGTGGCCCAGCGCACCGGCAACACCCTGCGCCGCGAGCTGTTCACCAAGATGCAGGAGCTGCCCCTCACCTATTTCGATGGGCACACCCACGGCGAGCTGATGAGCCGCTACACGAACGACATCGACAACGTGCAGCAGGCGTTCGAACAGAGCTTAGTCCAGCTCATCTCCAGCGCGATCAGCTTCGTCGGCTCGATCGTCATGATGCTGATCCTCAGCCCGATCCTGCTCCTCGTGACCCTGGCAGTCGTGGCGGTGATGGTCTTCCTCATGGGCAAGATCGGCGGCAAGAGCCGCACCTTCTTCCAGGCGCAGCAAAGGAACTTGGGGAACGTCAACGGTTATGTCGAGGAGATGGTGGAAGGGCTGAAGGTGGTCAAGGTGTTCAGCCACGAGGACGAGGCGATCGCCGAGTTTCAGCGGCGCAACGAAGCGTACCGCCAGGCCGCCACCAGCGCGAACTTCTATGCCGGGATCGTGATGCCCATCATGGGCAACCTCAACAACATCGCATACGCGGCCGCGGCATTCATGGGCGGGCTGCTCGCAGTGGCAGGCCGCTTCGACATCGGCTCGCTGGCCGCGTTCCTGCAGTATTCCCGGCAGGTGGGCATGCCGGTGCAGCAGATCACCAACCAGTTCAACGTCGTGCTGGCCGCCATGGCCGGCGCGGAGCGGGTCTTCGACGTGATGGATCAGGCGCCGGAGCTGGACGAGGGGTGCGTGGAGCTCGTCCCCGCCATCATCGGCGCGGATGGCGCGGTGACCGCGTCCGGCGATGGCCGCAAAGACGGCGCGCGTCCCGCGCACTGGGCCTGGCACTGCCCCGAGATCGAGCCGCCCTACACCGAGCTGAAGGGTGACGTCCGGTTCCACAACGTCACATTCGGCTACGCACCCGACAAGACGGTGCTGCACGACGTCTCGCTCTATGCGAAACCCGGCCAAAAGATCGCCTTTGTCGGGTCGACCGGCGCGGGCAAGACCACGATCACGAACCTGATCAACCGCTTCTATGAAATCCAACAGGGCAGCATCACCTTCGACGGCATCGACATCCGGCAGATCGGCAAGGACAGCCTGCGGAACTCGATCGGCATGGTGCTGCAGGATACGCACCTCTTCACCGGGACGGTGATGGAGAACATCCGCTATGGCCGGCTGGATGCGTCGGACGAGGAGTGCATCCTGGCGGCCAAGCAGGCCAACGCGCACTCGTTCATCAAACGCCTGCCGCAAGGCTACCAGACCGAGATCACCGCGGACGGCGCGAACCTGTCGCAGGGCCAGCGCCAGCTCCTGGCGATCGCGCGCGCCGCAGTGTCCGACCCGCCGGTGATGATCCTGGACGAGGCCACCAGCTCCATCGACACCCGCACCGAGCAATTGATCGAAAAGGGGATGGATGCACTGATGCGGGACCGGACCGTGTTCGTGATCGCGCACCGGCTCTCGACGGTGCGAAACGCGGATGCGATCATCGTGATCGAGGACGGCCGCATCATCGAGCGCGGGGATCACGACGACCTGCTGGCCCAGCGCGGCCGGTACTACGAGCTGTATACGGGGCAGTTCGAGCTGGATTGAGACGGGGAGTGGGGTGGGACGCAGATTTACCTGATTTTCCTGATTTTTCATCCTGCAGCAAGGCAAAGATCATGTCAATCAGGAGAATCAGCGTCCCAAATGCGAGCT
>CAZELR010000186.1:0-2196 GCA_964513075.1 uncultured Anaerolineales bacterium | reverse complement strand
TATTGTAGCAGTCTGTCAAATTTGCATTTGACGAATTGCTGCAAATATCACTTAGCGAGCACGGTCATGAACAACGCGTTTGCAGCTCAACATATGAAGATCCTGGCACGAGTCAAGGACGCCCGCAAGGATGCAGGTCTGTCGCAAGAAGACGTTGCCAAACGGCTCGGCAAAGTGCGCAGCGCCTATTCGCATTATGAGAGCGGCCGGCTAGCGTTTTCGCTGGACATGATCTTCCAGCTCTCGCAAATCCTGGGCCGCCCGCCGGAATGGCTGCTTGCGCTTGACACCACATTGTCAGACGACGAAAGCACGGCGCTGGCGTTGTATCGCGAGGCCGCAGCCCGGGGCGCTGCTGCGCTGGCCATCAAGGTGCTCCAGGCGGTTGCGGTAGAGTAGCCAGGCGCTCTAATTCATCGGCCAGCAGGCGCAGCAGCGCAGCCATGCGGCGCAGCGCGCGCGGCTCGATATGGCCGACCTGTTTCTGCTTGTTCTTCTTCGTTTCTGCCATCGAATAGCCCCCCCCATCTTGATTTCGGGTTATGCCCGCGTCGCGTATCATGAGTGGATCGAGATCTATAACGTCAGCACCGCGACGGTGGCCCTGGGCGGTTGGATGTTGGACGATATCGCCGCGGGGGGCGCCCAGCCCTATGCCTTGCCGGCGGAAGTGCGGCTGCTCCCCGGCGATTTCCTGGTCTTCTATCGCTCGGTGACCGGCGTGGCGCTGAACAATGATGCGGATACGGTCCGCCTGCTGGGGCCGGACGGTGCGGAGCTCGACAGCTTCACCTACGAGGGTCCGGGCGCCGATCGTTCGTATAGCCGTACAAGCGACGGTGTGGGTGCATGGACCGACGCGTACCCACCCTCGCCCGGCCGGAGCAACGTGGCCGCCACCCCCACACCCACCGCAACCCCTACGGCGACGCCGACGCTGCTTCCGGCGGGCATCACCCTCAATGAGATCCTGCCGAATCCACGCTTCGTCGACTGGGACGTGAACGGTGCGGCGGATTTTCGGGATGAGTGGGTCGAGCTGTATAACGCGGGCCCGGCGCCCGCGGCCCTGGGCGGCTGGGCGCTGGTCGACGACACTGAAGTCTACACCTTGCCGGTGGGCACCACGATCTGGCCGGCCAGCCATCTGCTGCTTTTCCGGGAGCAGACCGGCCTGACGCTGAGCGACTATCGCGACGATGTGCGCCTGCTGCGCCCCGATGGTGCGATGGCCGACCGGTTTGCATACGATTCCGGTCCCGGCGGCGATCGAAGCTACTGCCGCAGCACGGATGGGGGCGGGTCCTGGACCAGGGAATGCTATGTTACGCCCGGCGGGCCGAACCGCCTGCTGCCGTCTTCGCCGTCGTCAGGGGGTGATCCCGCGCCGACCGCCACCCCATCCGGCTGGAGCGCCGGCATCGCCGCGGCGCGCGCGGCGGCCGCGGACACGCGCGTCACCGTGACCGGCGCGGTGGTCTACCCGCCCGGCCTGTTGGCGCGCACGATTTACATCCAGGACGCGACGGGCGGCATCAAGGTGTACCTGCGCACGGGCGACTTCCCTGCGCTGGCGTTGGGCGACACCGTGCGCGTGACCGGCTGGACGCGGGACTTCCACGGGGAGGCCGAGATCTCAGCGCCGAACCCCGGCTATCTGACGGTCCTGGGCCACGGCAAGGCGCCAACCCCGCTGCCGGTGGCCACCGGCAAAATGGGCGAGGCGCACGAGGGGCGGCTGGTGTGGCTGGCCGGACGGATCGTCAAGTTCGAGACGCGCGCGCTGGTGCTGGACGATGGCACCGGACCGGCGCGGATCTACTTCCCGGAGGAGCTGCCGTGGCGCCGGCCGTACGTCAACGCCGGCGAGTTCTGGAGCGCGCTGGGGGTGGTGGGGCAGTACGTGTACGACGGGCCGCCGTATATGGGCGGGTATCGGCTGGTGCCGCGATTCGCGACGGATGTGAGCGATCGGCCGGTGTGGCTGCCGGTGACGGGGGGTGATTAGCCGCCCCTGCATTTATATCTGGAAAGACCCGCTGCGCGTGTTTGAATTTGATTTCCTGACAGCCTTGTGCTAAGCTATACAATGCTAGACATAAGAACAGTTGTTCGAACTGTCAAATATCCACAACATCTGTTTTGTAGGATCTCAAAGATAATGAGACTCGTCTCAAAGATAATGAGACTGGCGTC
>CAZELR010000185.1:0-2280 GCA_964513075.1 uncultured Anaerolineales bacterium | reverse complement strand
TGCCTTCGGAGCGCAAGCTGGTTACAATCTTTCAACCGAAAGCGATACACTAACCGGGTGACAAGCCGCGTGGAAGACTCAGGGGACGGGGGAGAGAGGGAGGGGAGATGTATGATGGCGAATGTAGGATGTAGGAATGTAGTATCGCGTTCTGCACGATTCGCAATTCGCTAATTCGCGAAAGCCCTTGACGTCAAGGCGCGTTTGTGCTATAGTATCACATGAAGCGACTCGTAATGCCTGGTGACCCTGGCCACTCGGAGAGTGGACCTAGCTGGCGCTGAAATGCGCCGGGATAGATTGAAATCGGGGCCCAGGGTGAGCCGCTGTTTTATTTTCACCACAGCGCTTGCTGCACAATCTCCTCGTGCGCTATCTGCCCCGCAATGATATCATAGAAACGCCGGTCGCCGTGCTCGTGCTTCTGGAAAATGGCCCAGGCAACGTGATCGGCGGCCTGAAGCTCTTTGCGTGCCACCGAATCTTCTTGTCGGATGATCACCACCTCTTGGGGCACGCCCACAATCGCCTCGCGTATCTCGCGCTCCAACTGATCGAGGAGCCTCGCGGCCGTGTAGCGCTTGTCCAGGCAGAGATCGAGACGGGGCCAACGGCGCACTGCCTGTGCCACGGCCATGGCGGCAGCCTTCCGATAGAGGTTTTCAGGGTCGGCCGGCGGCCGTGCAATGGCGGATTTGTCTACGATCACCGCAATAATCTGTGTTTGCTCCTTCGCCAGCGCCTCCAGCAGGCCGGCAATGGCCGGTTCGCGGGATGCGCCTGCCTTCAGCTCGCCCGATCGCAAGCTCGAACCGTACCTCTTCTGCATGCGCCTGACGTGCAGCTCGATAGCCCTGGGGGCGGCCGTCGCAAGCAGGGCGATCACCAGGCGTCGGCTGCCGGAGAAGGGCGAGGCGGTGCCCGATTCGTCAACGAAGGCATAGTGCGGCGCAGAGAGTTTTTCCATAGTTAAGAGTCTTGCGAGTCGCCCAGGGTTGCCAACTTTCCGAAAGTTGGCAACCCTGAACTGCTGCGCTAGGCGACCAACTCGTACCCGCCGTCGATGACGAGGGTTTGGCCGACGATCATGGCGGCGTCGTCGGTGCAGAGCCAGGCGACGAGTTTTGCGACTTCGGCGGGGGTGACGAGGCGGCCGGCGGGGGTGCGGCGCAGGCCTTCCTTCAGGATGGCGTCTTTGCTGGGGAAGAAGTCCAACGCTTCGGTCTCCACCACGCCGGGGCTGATCGCGTTGCAGATGATGCCCTGGGGGGCCAGCTCGACGGCCAGGTAGCGGATCAGCGCTTCGATGGCGGCTTTGCTGACGCCGACGAAGCTGTACTCGGGCAGGACGCGGCGGGAGCCGATGCTGGTGATGCCGATGATGCGGCCCCAATGATGCTTTGTCATGTGCTCGGCCGCGGCCTGCGCACCGAAGAGCAGGGAGCGGGCGTTGACGTTGAGGGTCCATTCCCAGCCCTTGGGCTGTTGTTCGCGGATGGGCTTGAGCACGCCCGAGGCGGCGTTGCCCACGAAGATGTCGACGCTCCCGAAGGCTTCGGCGGCCTCGGCCACCAGCCGCTGCACCCCTTCCACCTCGCCCACGTGCGCTTTGACGACAATCGCCTGGCCGCCGGCCGCCAGCACGTCGGCGGCGGTCTGGTCGGCCTGGGCTTTGTGGCGGAAGTAGTTGATCGCGACCGCCGCGCCGTGGCGCGCCAGCTCCAGCGCGATGGCCCGGCCGATGCCGCGGCCGCTGCCGGTGATGACGGCGGTTTTGCCGCGGAGGATGTCGTGTGAGGTCATTTTGTCCCCCTTGAGAGTTGCCAACTAGTGTGACGAGATTCTTCGCTGGCGTCCTGCTGCAGCGGGAGTTGAGCCGCCAACCCGCTCAGAATGACAGCGTGACGGGATCCTTCGACTGCGCACTGCGGTGCTCCGCTCAGGATGCTCCGCTTGGTTTTTATGGGTCGTGGCTCCGCTGCCTAAAATATGTCGTCGTCAGCGGACTCGAGCCTTCAGGCGGTCTGATGCTCAAACAGAGAAACCGGCTAAAGCCTCGAGTCCGGTCTCGCGCCATGTTTTTGCTCGGGCGCATCCCGCCGCGGCGGGATGGGTAGCTCAGAATGACAGCGTGGCGGGATCCTTCGACTCCGCACTGCGGTGCTCCGCTCAGGATGACTGGCAATCGCAAATCGCAAATCGCAAATCAAAAATTCCCTAGTCCCCTCCGCACTGCGGTGCTCCGCTCAGGATGACTGGCAATCGCAAATCGCAAATCGC
>CAZELR010000184.1:0-2323 GCA_964513075.1 uncultured Anaerolineales bacterium | reverse complement strand
TTTTTGACCGCCAGATACTCTTACTCAGACCTGCTCGCCCTCGACAACCAGTGCCTCGGCCACGATCTCGGCCACATCGCGGATCACCAGCTGTTCGGCGCCCTTGGCGCCTTTGGCATCCTCCAGCATCACCATGCAGAAAGGACACGCGACGCCGATCTCGGTGCAGCCGGTCGCCTGGATCTGGGTCAGGCGATTGTAGTTGATCCGGACGTCCCCTTCGTCCTCCATCCAGACGCGCGCACCGCCGCCGCCGCAGCACATGGCCTGCGACTTGGATTTCGCCATCTCGACCAGCTTCATGCCGGTGGCCGTCGCCAGGGTGCGCGGGGCGTCGTACTCGTCGTTGTAGCGTCCCAGGTAGCACGGATCATGGAACGTAATCGCGGCTTTCGCCCCAGCCTTAGCCTCAGCCTTGACCCGGATCTGTCCCTCGGCCAGCAGCGCCTCGATATACTGCGTGTGATGCATCACCTGATAGTGCCCGCCGAACTGTGGGTACTCGTTCAGCAGGGTGTTGAGGCAGTGCGGGCACTGGGTCAGGATCAGCTTGAACTTATACCCGTTGAGCGTCTCGACGTTCTGCTGGGCGAGCTGTTGGAAGAGGTACTCGTTGCCAGCGCGGCGAGCCGAATCGCCGGTGCAGGTCTCCTGGTCGCCCAGAATGGCGTAGTTGACGCCCGCGGCATGCAGGATCCTGGCGAGAGCCTTGGTCACTTTCTGATTGCGGGGGTCATAGGCGCCGGCACAGCCCACCCACCAGAGCACGTCCACCTCCGTGCCCTCTTCGAGGCTTGCCATGACCGGCACCTCAAAGTCGAGGCCTTGCGTCCATGCGGCCCGCTTGCGCTTGGGCTGCTTCCACGGGTTGCCGGCCCGCTCAATGTTGGTGAGGGTGGTGGCCAAGCTGCCGGGGATGTCCCCTTCCATGAGGGCCAGGTAGCGGCGCATATCCACAATGGTGTCCACATGCTCGATGAGCACCGGACACTCGTACACACAGCTGAAGCAGGTGGTGCAGGCCCACAGCGTCTCATGCTTGATGACGTCGCCGACCATTGCGCGGCCATTGCCGTTGCCATTCCCATTGCCGTTCCCGCTGCCGTCCCCATCCTTCTGCGCCGGGCCCAGCAACTTGGGGCCTTGCGCAGTCATGTAATGCTGCAGATCGAGAACGACGTACTTGGGATTCAGCGGCTGCTTGGCGGCGTAAGCCGGGCACACAGCCTGGCAGCGGCCGCACTCAGTGCAGGCGTCGAGGTTCACGAGCTGCGGCCAGGGGAAGTCGGTGAGCTTCTTGACGCCCAATTGCTCGGCCTGTTCCAGGTTGGCGATCGGCTTCAACGCGCCCTTGACCCGGAACGGCGCAAAGAAGATGTTGGCAGGCGACGTGAAAACGTGGAACAGGTTGGTGCGCGGCAGGATGGCAAAGGCCGCCGACACGCCGATGAAGTGGATGGTCCAGATGACCTGGTGCGAGATGAGTAGCCCTTCGACATTACCGCCGCGAAATAACAGGCTGAGCGGATATGCGATCACCGAAAACGGCGCTGCGATCGGCTGCGTTGCAGCTAATCGCAGTGCTTCGACGAACAACCCGGTGAGCACGATGAAGGCCAGCAGCGGCAGGGTAAGGTTGAAACGCCAATCGATGTTCAGCCGATCCGGCCGCACGACATAACGGCGGTAGATCGCCAACGCCAAGCCGATCAGGGCAAAAAACGCCGCCAGGTCGAGGACGACTTTTTCGAGCAGGTAGAAATCGCCCTTCAGCAGCTTGGCTTTGAAGATCAACTCGAACACGTCGGTGTCGAGCGAGCCCAATACGGTGCCGATAAACAAGAGCACCATGGCCCAAAAGATCATCAAGTGCATCGTAGCCGGATAGCTTTGACGCAGGATGCGTACCTGGGCGACCGCGTATTTCAGCGTGCGCCATGTGCGCTCCCAGAACCGGTCGAAGGCGAGCTCCGGCTGGCCTTGTCGCCACAGCTTGATCCGTTGCACGATGCCGTAGATCATCATGGCAGCGCCGATGGCGATGATGGCAAAGAAGACCACGCGGAGGGGGATGGGGATGTTCCACCAACCGATGCGGCAGGGAACGCCGGGGGGACAAAGCACGTTTTCCATGGTTCCTCAGCTCCTTTGCTAGAAACGCCTCTATGGACAGCTTGTCCTGAAAATCGCCTAGACCGTCACCCTGAGCGGGTTACAGCACAAGGTCAGTTGCGGCGTCAGACTAGCGAAGGGTCTCGCGGCCGTGCTGAGATGCTTCGCTGGGGTTGTGCTGTAACTTGTGCCGACTCGTTAACCCGCTCAG
>CAZELR010000183.1:0-2501 GCA_964513075.1 uncultured Anaerolineales bacterium | reverse complement strand
ACGCTACAGCCGTTTGCTAAGTCTCGACAGCCGGCGGCGTTCGCAAGAGCTCGTCCACCAACAGCGCCGCCGCACCCAACATCACGGCCTCAGGATCATGGGCCGCATAGACGATGTCCGGCGGCGTCACCCCGCGGCGCGCCAGGTGCTGGCGGACAGCCTCGGGGATATCGAATTCCGGCATGCTCGTCATGATCTTCATGCGGTGCTTATAGGGTGGTGGCAGAGCGGTATTCGCGTGGCCGATCACGACCAGGTCCGGGTCGAAGAGGTGTACGAGATTCGTGATCCCCAGCGCATGGTTCATGAGCACCGCCCTGGCCACTTCCAGTGCCAGCGGATCATGCTCGACAGCGGCCTGGTGAATTGTCCGGTGGTCTAACGACGCGGCATATGTGCCGTCTGCCGCCGCTGCATCCTGCTCGCTGACCAGGCGTTGCAGCACGCTGGCTTCGCCGGCCGCCAGCCGGGCGCGGGCCAGAGCGACCTCGCGATCTACATCCGCCATGGCCTGCCAGCAGCCCCGCTGACCGCATGAACAGAGCGGCCCGTTGGGGTCGAGGATCATGTGCCCGGCATCTACCGCCAGCCCGCGGGCGCCGCGGAACGGGAAGCCATCGGTCACCACTGCTGCTTCGACGCTGGACCGTACGTCCGTGCCGATACTGACGTAGATGAAGCTGGCCGCGTATTGCGCGCTGCCATTGAGGGCCTCAGCCATTGCTGCGGCCCGGGCCTTGTTCTCGACGATTACCTGACAAGAAAAACGTTCTTCCCAGATCTGTTTGAGCGGCACCTCCTTCCAGCCCAGGGCGGGCGCGGTCACAAGGCCACCGGCATGATTGCCGCCTTCGCCGGGGCCCACGATGCCGGGCACACCTACACCGATCCCAAGCAGAGGGCTCGCGTGGGTGCGTGCCTGGTCGATGGCTTCGGCGATCAACGCCTCGGCCTGTGCAAGGGCGGCTTGCTGGCTGCTATCTATGGGAGTCAAGCTGGCATTCTGCCACAGCAGTTCTCCGCACAGGTCGGTGAGCACTGCCGCCGAGTAGTTGGTGCTGATCTCTACCCCGATCGCACACCGTGCCTGCGGGTTGAGTTCGAGCAGATTGCCGGGCCGGCCGAGCCCCGTACGATCCTGGCCGACTTCCCGGATCAGGTCCAAGGCCGTCAGATCGCTGCAGATGGCCGAGACCGTCGCTTTTGTCAAGCCGTTGCGCTGCGCCAGCATCGCCTTGGAGAGCGGTGCATGGCGCCACAGGTCGCGCAGCAAAACCGAAGTGTTCTGCTGGCGAGCTTCTTTCTGCTGAGAATACGGCGTTTTCAACATTGACGCAACATTTATGCTGACCTCGATAGACCGTTCTGATCCGACAATGAGACGCGCAATGCGCGTTACGGCCGGATGTTCGCAAACCAGACGAACTTGCCACCCTTGATCTGGTGGATCACGGCGTTCTTGGCCGGGTCGCCGGTGCCGGTCTGGAACCTGATGGGCCCCGTCACGCCGTCGATGGACGCTCTGGCCAAGTTGTCGCGCACTGCCTCGCGGTCCACTTTCGCCGCGCCTTGCAGCGCGGAGAACAGCAGTTGGAAGGAATCATAGGTCAAGGCAGCCACGTCGTCAGGAACGGCGCCGTAAGCGGTCTGATAGGCTTCAATGAACTTGGCGCCGGCCGGTGGAGGGTTGTCGGCCGCGAAGTGGCTGCTGAAGTAGTACCCTTCACAGTCGGTCCCGCACTGTCTCAGCAAGTCCGCGCTGCCCCACCCGTCGCCACCCAGGAAAGGCGCCGTGATGCCCAGGGCTTTTGCCTGCTGGATCTGCAGCGGCGCCTCGTTGGCGTAGTTGGGCAGGAAGATCACGTCCGGATTGGCTTCCTTGATCACTTTTAGCTGGGCCGTGAAGTTCTGGTCGCCAGTGTGGTAGCTTTCGAAGGCGACCACCTGACCGTTGCCGATCGATGCGATATCGCCTATGGGCGCGCCGTCAAGGCCCGTGAAGAAGACCGGTTCGCCCGTGCCCGTGGTGAAGTACTTCTTGAATTCCTCAGCGAGGACCCTGTTGTAGGCCGAGTCGGCGTCATATAGCACAGCCGCTTTCTTTGCCCCTAGTTTGCCCCAGGCGAAGGCGGCAACCGCGCGGCCCTGGAAATCATCGGTGAACGCGGTGCGGAACACGTATTTCTTGGGCGCATTGGTTGTGGCATCGCGGGTCGTTTCGGGGCTGGTCGACCACGGGCTGATCAGCACGGTCTTGGTGTTCTCCGCGATCCAGGATGCAGGAATCGCAAAGCGACTGGCGTTAGGACCGATGACGGCCACGACGTTATCCAGGGTGATCAGCTTCTGCGCCGCGGCGATGGTTTGGTCCTCTTGGCTGGCGTTGTCTGCGACAATCAGCTCGAGCTGGTATTTCTTTTCGCTGATTACCAGGCCGCCGGCGTCATTGATCTCCTTGACCGCGAGCTCGGCCGCATTTTTGCACGATGCTCCCACGACGG
>CAZELR010000182.1:0-2704 GCA_964513075.1 uncultured Anaerolineales bacterium | reverse complement strand
GCCCGGCAGCGACCTGCGGACACACCTTTTCTGGAGGCAAGAATGGAAGGCAAGAAGCTCTATCGCAGTCGTACCGACAAGATGATCGCCGGCGTTTGCGGCGGGTTGGGCAAATACCTGAGCGTCGACCCGACGCTGGTCCGCCTGGTCTTCGCGCTGCTGGTATTCTTCGGGGTCGGCTCAGGCCTGCTGGTCTACCTGATCCTGATGATCGTCGTGCCGCTGGAGCCTGAGACCGGCATGACCGTGGAACCACCGGCCCAGGCGCCACCGGCCGTCGAACCACCGGCCGACGCACCGAGCGACCAGGCCCAGTAACAGGGCAACGGGCCGCCGTCTCCGGAATCGAGGCTGCGGCATACATGCCGTTAGCCGGTCACTCGCCACGCCCACACTGACCGCCTGAAGGCTCGATTCCGAATCCGCGCCGCCATGTGCGCTGCGATAACTATTTGTTGATTTAGCCCTGAACAGGGACGCAGATTTTCCTTATTTACCTGATTCTTTTATCAGGGCAATCAGGGCAATCTGCGTCCTGAGATTCCGGACTGACCGCCTGAAGGCTCGATTCCGAACACCCACCCGCATGTCTCCGGACGTTTCATCTCGTTTGCCGGTCTGTGATATAATCTATCTTCGATATATAGATGAGGAGTTTCGCATCCTCAGATGCGAAACCGGCAGCATCCTCAGATGCGAACCGGAAAAGGAGCTGACCCCATGGCAGAAAAGATCCTGGTCTGCGTAGCATGGCCGTACAGCAACGGCGACATGCACATCGGCCACATCGCCGGCGCCTACCTGCCGTCCGACATCTTCGCGCGCTATCACCGGCTGCGCGGGAACGACGTGCTGATGGTCTCCGGCTCCGACACTCATGGCACGCCCATCACGGTGCGCGCCGAAGAGGAGGGAATCTCGCCGCGCGCGGTGGTAGATCGCTATCATACGCGCAACGCGGAGATGATGTGCCGGCTGGGAATCAGCTTCGACCTCTTCACCGAGACCGACACCGAAAACCATTGGGCGGTGACCCAGGAGATCTTCCTCACCCACCTGGCCAACGAAGTCGTCTACCGCGACTCCATGCAGCAGCTCTATTGCGTGGACTGCGAAAAGTGGCTGGCCGACCGCTACGTCGAGGGCATCTGCCCGCACTGCGGCTTCGACGGCGCGCGCGGCGACCAGTGCGACAACTGCGGCCGCATCTACGAGACCATCACCCTGATCCGGCCGCGCTGCAAGAACTGCGGCGGCAGCCACATCGAGATCCGCGAAACCGAGCACTTCTTCCTGGACCTGGGCGCGCTGAACGAACCGCTGCTGGCCTGGATGAACGATGGCAAGAAAGGCCACTGGCGCGCCAACGTCCTCAACGCCACCCGCGCGCGGCTGGAAAGCCACGAGCTGCGCGGCCGCCCCATCACGCGCGACATCAATTGGGGCATCCCGATCCCGCTGCCCGGCTTCGAGGACAAGCGCATCTATGTCTGGTACGATGCCGTCATCGGCTACCTGGCCGCCAGCAAGGAGTGGGCGCACGTGATCGGCGACCCGGAGGCCTGGCGCGCCTGGTGGCAGAATCCGGCCGCGCGCACCTACCACTTCATCGGCAAGGACAACATCGAATTCCACACCATCATCTGGCCCGGCATGCTGATCGGCTACGATCAGAGCCTGAACCTGCCCTACGACGTGCCCGCGAACGAGTATCTGAACGTCGAGGGGCGCAAGCTCAGCAAGAGCCGGCACTGGATGATCGAGATGGCGGACGCCCTCACCCGCTACGACCCCGATCCCTGGCGCTACGCCCTGGCGGCCGGCGCCCCTGAATCGCAGGACACCGACTTCGCCTGGGAGGAATTCGTCCGGCGCAACAACGACGAGCTGGTGGCCACCTGGGGCAACCTTGCCAACCGCGTCCTGGGCTTCGCCTACAAGCGCTTCGAAGGCCAGGTGCCCGCGCCCGGCGAGCTGGATGACGCCGACCGCGCGCTGCTCGACCAGGCGCCGGTGGTCTTCGAGCGGGTCACCGCGCTGCTGGAAGCGGTCAAGCTGAAGCAGGCGCTCTCCGAGGCGATGGGCCTGGCCCATGAGGCCAACCGCTACCTGAACCTGAAGGAACCGTGGAAGCAGATCAAGACCGATCCCCAGGCGGCCGCCACCACGACCTTCGTGGCGCTCCGCGTGATCGATACGCTGAAGACGCTGTTCGCGCCCTACCTGCCGTTCACCTGCCAGGCGCTGCACACCTACCTCGGCTATGAGGGCGACCTCTTCGGCCGACTCTACACCGCCGAGCTGGCCGAAACCGAGCGCAAGCACGTCGCGCTCCGCTACGAGGCCGGCGCCGCGAGCGGCCGGTGGGCCGTCAGCCAGCTTCCGCCGGGCCAGCCGCTGCGTGAGCCCAAGCCGCTCTTCCTGAAGCTGGAGCCGAGCATCGCCGACGCCGAGGTCGAGCGCATGATGGGCGGCTGAAGGCTCGATTCCGGATACGCGCCGCCATGTGCGCTGCGATAACTATTTGTTGATTTAGCCCTGAACAGGGACGCAGATTTTCCTTATTTACCTGATTCTTTTATCAGGGCAATCAGGGCAATCTGCGTCCTGAGATTCCGGACTGACCGCCTGAAGGCTCGATTCCGAATCCGCGCCGCCATGTGCGCTGCGATAACTATTTGTTGATTTAGCCCTGAACAGGGAC
>CAZELR010000181.1:0-2742 GCA_964513075.1 uncultured Anaerolineales bacterium | reverse complement strand
GCCGCGGCGCCCGGCATGACGCAGGCCGCCGCGCAGAGCGTGCGGGAGAGGTTGTAAAAATGCTTGATGCGGCCGAACGCGCAGAGTTTTGGGCGACCTTCAAGAACTCGCCACTTTTCGAGAAGTGGAAGGACGCTGAGTCGGTCCTGAGCGGACAATTCGATCTGGTCGAGTTCAAATTCGGCCAGACCGTATTCCGCGCCGGTGAGCCTGCCGAATTCCTGTATCTGGTCGGCGCAGGCAGCATCGTGCAGTCATCGAAAGAGGATGGGGTCGAATGGCTGCGCCGGCGCTTCCTCCCGGGGAGCTATTTCGGCCAACACGCGCTGTTCGGAGACCAACACCATTCCGATGCCGTCGCGGATAGCGATGGCAAGCTGTACAAGATGTTCGCCGGCCATCTGCGCACGGCCATGGAGCGCAATGCCGGATTGTACGAAACCCTCCTGCAAGAGAAGCGCGCCAGCCGCATGCGGTCCATGCCGCTCTTTCGCGCGTTGAACGACAGCCAGATCTCGCGGCTCTGTCTCGAAGTGGAGGAGCACAGCTTCGAGCGCAACAAGCCGATTCCGTTGGACGAAAAGCCCGGCCTATGGATCGTCGATTACGGCCAGGTAAAAGTTACCGGCCCCGCCGGCCTGGAGCAGCCGGACTGGCGTCTGTCCGCCGGGAATTTCTTCTTTTCCATCGATGTGCCGCGCGGCGCGCGCTGCGCGGCCACCAGCGCCACGGCGCATCTCCCTTCCAAGCTATTCTACCTGCCCGCCCAGCACGCGGAACGGTTGATCAACGCGCTCCCGGGCGTCGGCCGGCTGGTGGCGCAACCATTGGATATCACGGAAGCGCTGGAAAAGATCGATCTGTTCACCAGCGGCGGCATGACCCCGGAGCACCGGCGGCATCTGGCGCAGTTTTTCGGCTGGGGGTTCGTCCCCGACCGCCAAAATATCACCACGCAAGGGGCACGCGGCCACAGCTTCGTGATCCTGCGCCAGGGCGCGGCGATGGTCGCGAATTTCGATGAGCAAGGGCGGGCGCGGCCCCAGAACTACCTGCGCGCCCCAAGCGCCTATGGCGAGACGTCGCTGCTGGAGGGGCGGCCGCGCGATGCCACAGTGCGGGCGGTCATCGGCCCGGCAGACGGCCCGGTTCCCGGCCTGCTCGGCGCCGATGTGCTCACCCTCGATCGCCGCGACCTTCAGTACGCGTTCGGCGAGGATCCCAAGCTCTGGCATGACAAGGTCGGCCTGGTCTCACGCTTCAGCCAGATCAAAGTGGAGAAGCGCCGCTATGCATGGCAGAGCGATGGGGAGTCGATCATCTGGGACGACCGCAGCCACTTCTTCTGGTTGATGGGCCCGCTCGCGCTGCTGGCGGCGATCGCGCTGGCGTTCTTCGTCGTCGTACAGGTAAGTCCCCCAACGCTGCGCAATTCCCTGTTCACCATTTGGCTTTTGCTGCTCGGAGTCCTGGGGACTACTGCCGCCTGGATTTGGGTCAATTACTTCGACGACCATTACGTGGTCACCAATCGCCGCGTCACGCGCTACGACCGCCAACTGCTGCTGTTCTCCGAAACCCTGATGGAGGCGCCCATTGAGACGATCCAGGACGTGACGATCAATGCTAGCTTTTGGGGCCGGTTCTTCGATTGGGGCGATCTGACGATCCGTACGGCCGCTAAAGTGGGCGCCATCGTCTTTTCCAATATGCCCGAGCCTGAGATGGTCAAAAGAACGATCCTCGAAGGTAAGGCCCAGGCGATCGCCGTGACCCGCGGCCAGGAGAAAGAGACTCTCCGCCGGCTGTTGATCTCGAACTTGCGTCTGGTCCTGCCGATCCCCGAACGCAAGCGCGCGCTGGGCGAGGACCTGCAGCTGTCGGGACAGGGCCTGCTCGCACAATGGCGCCGGCCGCGGCTCTTCCGCAATCCCGAACCCCGGCCTTTGCCCGCGTCGCAGAGCGCCTGGCCCTATCGTTTGTGGCGCTGGCTCATCCGCCCCTTGCCGGTGCGCCTGCGTAAGGCGTTGGGGGGGACTGCGCCGCAGGCTCAGCCAGCGTTCGCAGGCCAGGCCATCTGGCGCAAACATCCCATCGTGCTGATCCAACGTGCCGGGCTACCTTTTCTGATCACGATTGCGCTGTTCTTTGCGCTTCCTCAGTTGGATGGGCTGACTACACTGCTGAATACGGGGCTGATGACCCTGGTGTTGCCGTGGCTATTCCTGCTGGTCGTTACGTTCATCATCCTGATATATCAGGTGGTAGACTACACCAACGATCTCTACGTGCTGACGGATGACAAGATCATCGACATCGAGATGAAGCCCTTCGGGCTGGACTATAAACGCCGCGAAGGCAACCTCGAACGCGTGCAATCAGTGGATTTCAAGCGGCTCGGGCTGCTTTCGGTCATCTTTGACTACGGCACCGTCACCATCCGCACGGCCGCGGCCGATGAAGGCTACGACTTCAAGATGGTGCCCAACCCCAAACGCGTGCAGGAAATCGTCTTTCAAAAGCTGGATGCGCTGCGCCAGCGCCAGGAGGTCAAGAAGGCTGAGGACCGACAACGCGAGATGATCGAGAGCCTGCAGGTCTACGACAGCATCCGCGATATGGGAGAACGCGGGAGGAGCGAGAGGCGTTTTTAGCAGAAGGTGGTTGCAAACCACCCGCTGAAATTAAAAAGGCCCCTCAGGGCCTGAAGCCAACGGGCCGCGCGCTCCCAGCGGCTGAACA
>CAZELR010000180.1:0-2770 GCA_964513075.1 uncultured Anaerolineales bacterium | reverse complement strand
GAGCCCACTACAACGGGCACCTCGACCGCGACGCCAACCGCCTGGTCCACCACAACGGGCACGCCAACCGCCACGCCGTCGGCCTGGCCGCGTTTGTTGCTCAGCGAGGTGCTCTATGATGCGCTGCAGAGCGGCGGGGATGCCGCGTGGGAGTGGGTTGAGCTTTTCAATCCGACCGACCAAGCCGTGTCGCTGGCCGGCTGGCAGGTCAGAGACGACGCCGGGCAGGATGCCATCCCGGCGTTCGTGCTGCCCACGGGCGGCTACCTGGTGATTGCGGCGACAACGGCCGGCTTTCTGGAGAATCACCCGGATTTTGTGGGCAACCTGGTGGCGTTGGAGGGGGCCATCGGCAACGGACTGGGCAACACCGGGGATGTGGTGCGTTTGATCGCGCCGAATGGCGCGGTGATCGATGCCATGAGCTATGACGCGAACATGGCTGCGTTCGATCCGCCGTGCCCCGGTGTTGCGCCCGGCCAGTCGCTGGCGCGGGTGCCGTCGTGGCTGGATACCGATAGTGCGGCCGACTGGGCTGTGCAGACGGCGCCGAACCCCGGCGCGGCGGGCCTGCCGGCGGCAGCGACGCCGACGCCCACCGCCACACCCACGCCGCCGGCCACTGTCATCCCCACGCCCAGTCCGACGCTTACACTCCTGCCCAGCCATCCCGGCGCTGTGATCGTCAATGAAATCATGCAGAATCCCGGGGCTGTGCTGGATGAAAACGGCGAGTGGTTTGAAGTTTATAACGCCACTGATCAGGCCATCAACCTCAACGGTTGGACGATCAAGGATGATGGGTCCGATCAGCATGTGATTGCCAACGGCGAACCGCTGTGGCTGCCGGCCGGCGGTTATTTGGTGCTCGGGCGTAACGCCAATCCGGCCGAAAACGGCGGCGTCTACGTGGCGTACCAGTACACCGGTCTCGTTCTGGCGAATGCGGAGGATGAGGTCGTGCTGCTGGATGCGACGGGCGCTGAGATCGACCGCGTGGCTTACGACGACGGCCAGACGTTTCCAGATCCCACGGGCGCATCGATGATGCTGATCCGGCCGGATGCCGACAACAACGCCGGCGGCAACTGGCGCAAGGCGATCGTGCGCTGGCCCGGCAGCGCGGGCGACGCCGGCTCGCCCGGGGCCGCAAATCATACCGCGCAGATCGAAGGGTATGTTTACGAGGATCGCAACGGCAACGGCAGCCGCGATGTTGACGAACTCGGGCTCGGCATCGGCGGCGTGCTGATCACCCTGCGCAGCGATGCTCCCGCGGGCCTTACCCGCACCGGGCATACCTATCCGGGCGGCTGGTATGGCTTCAGCGATCTGCCCGCGGGCACGTATCGGGTGATCGAAACCCAGCCCGCGGGCTATCTTAGCACTACGCCCGATGAGATCACGGTGGTGCTGGCCCCGGGCGGCATCCGCCTGGGGGTGAATTTCGGCGAGCAATACCTGACCCCGCCCCCCGCGTCGACCCCCACGCCGACCGGCAGCCCCGAGGCCACCCCGACGCCGCCGTGGCCGCGCCTGCTGCTCAGCGAGGTGATGTATGACGCGCCACAGAGCGGGACAGAGAGCGCGTGGGAGTGGGTCGAAGTTTACAACCCGACCGACCGGGCCGCGGCGCTGGCCGGCTGGCAGATCGGCGACAACGGCGGGCAGGATGCCGTTCCGGCGTTCGAGCTCCCGGCTGGCGGCTACCTGGTGATTGCGGCGACAACGGCCGGCTTCCTGGAGAACCAGCCTGATTTTACCGGGAACCTGGTGGCGCTGGAGGGGGTTATCGGCAACGGGCTGGGCAACACCGGTGACGTCGTGCGTTTAATGGCGCCGGACGGTGCAGTGGTTGACGCCATGAGCTATGCGGCGAACGTGGATGCGTTCGATCCGCCGTGTCCAGGGGTCGCGGCCGGCCAGTCGCTGGCGCGGGTCCCGTCGTGGCTGGACACCGACACTGCCGCCGATTGGGCTGCCCAGGCAGTGGCGAATCCGGGCGGGCCGGGAGCGCCTCCCGCGGCGACGCCTACACCCACCGCGACCGCCACCCTGACCGCGACCTTCACCCCCACCCCCGATATCACCGGCACGCCGACGCTTACGCCGCCGCCGGCCGCGCTGCCCCTGCTGCGGCTCAATGAACTGCTGCCCCGTCCCGATCTTGTCGATTGGGATGGAAACGGCACGTTGGATGCCTACGACGAGTGGATCGAGCTCTTCAACGCTGGCCGCGATGAGGTCGACCTGGGCGGCTGGATGCTGGACGACATCCTGGAGGGCGGCAGCAGCCCCTATGTTTTCCCGGCGGGCACGCTCCTGCCGGCGGGCGGGTTCCTGGTGCGCTACCGTTCGGGCACCGGCGTCGCGCTCAACCAGGACGCCGACACGGCGCATCTGATCGCACCGGACGGCCGGGTGGTCGATAGCTTCTCCTACAGCAGCCCGCGCCGGGACACCAGTTACAGCCGGTCGACGGATGGCGCGGGCGAGTGGACCGACGCGTATCCGCCTTCGCCGGGCGGCCCGAACGTCGCGCCGACTCCTACGCCCACACGCCCGCCCACCTTCACCCCCACCCCGTCCGTCACCGCGACGCCGACCGCAATTATGACCGCGGTCATTTATGATCCGGCGGCCGTCCGGCTCAACGAGGTCCTGCCCGCGCCCAGCGCGATCGATTGGGACGGGAACGGCGCGGCTGATGCTTATGACGAGTGGAAGTGTACGTTACCATAACCTTTTTTGCCCCACCAAACAAGCGACA
>CAZELR010000179.1:0-2786 GCA_964513075.1 uncultured Anaerolineales bacterium | reverse complement strand
AGCGGCATGCTCAGCTCACAGAGCACGTCGAGCAGCACGAAAATGGGCACCAGCATGACGGTGCGTTTGTACTGACCTGTGTAGCGGGCGAGTTTCTTGATCAATGGTTACTCCTTACAGCTCCTTCGGCCTGATGACCTCGCGCCGTCAACTGCGGTCAAGGAGCCGGCCTCAGTGCTTCATTGGATTAGAACATGTCATCCTGAGCGGGTTATCGACTCAACGCCAGTTGCGGCGAAACCCCAGCGAAGAGCCTGCCCTGAGTGCAACGAAGGGATCTCGTGCTCCCTAGGAGGAGATGCTTCGGCCTGATGAACTGAGCTCCACGACACAGGTCAGGGACTCGGCCTCAGCATGACAAAGCCTTAGTCCAATGACGCACTCAGGATGACAGGGCTAGAACTCAGTCCACGCAGGTGGACTTTGCGAAGGTAGACGCAGTTTCAACTGCCGGTCGATGCCGCGGCCGCGGCGATGCGCTCGATCGCCTCGTGGAGGTTGTCCATCGAGTCGGCAAAGCAGAACCTCAGATACCCCTCGCCGTACTTGCCGAACGCGGTCCCGGGCAGGGCCGCCACGCCCGCCTGGTCCAGCAGGAAGTCGGCCCACCAGCCGGAACTCTTGCCCGTGGCCGTGATGTTGGGGAACGCATAGAACGCGCCCTGCGGCGCGCGGCAGCGCCAGCCGGGGATCGTGTTCAACCCTGCGACCAGCAGATCGCGGCGCCGTTGATACTCCGCCACCACCGCATCGACCTGTTCCTGCGGCCCGTGCAGCGCCTCGACCCCTGCCACCTGCGTGAAGCTCGCGGTGCAGCCGATCGAATGGGTCAGCAGCAGCTCGACGCGCTCGGCCAGCGCCTCGGGCATGATCCCGAACCCCAGCCGCCAGCCGGTCATCGCGTAGGTCTTGGAGAACCCGTCGCAGATGATCGTGCGCTCCGCCATGCCGGGGAGCGCGGCAATCGTGGGCACGGCCAGCCCATCGTACGCCAGGCGCATGTAGATCTCATCGGACAGCACCCAGATGTCGCGCCTGACAGCGACCTCGGCGATGTGCTGCAATGCGCTCAGCGGCATGACGCCGCCGGTCGGGTTGCTGGGCGAGTTGAGGATGATGAGCCGCGTGCGGTCCGACACCAGGCGGTCGAACGCGTCGAGATCGAACGAGAAGTCGTTCTCCTCCACCAGGGGCACGGGCCGCGCCACCCCGCCCGCGACGCCGATCATGGCCGCATAGGTGGGGAAGCCGGGATCGGGGTAGATCACCTCGTCGCCCGGGCGCACCAGCGCGAGGGTGGGGAAGAAGAGCGCCGGTTTTGCGCCGGGACCGACGACAACCTGCGACGCACGGAACTCGATCCCGCGGCGCCGCCCCGCGTCCTCGGCGATCGCCTTACGCAGGGCCGGGATGCCCGCGGGGACCGTATAGCGGGTGAAGCCGTCCTCGATTGCCCGGATGCCCGCCGCGCTCACATTGGCGAAGGTCGGCGCGTCAGGCTGCCCGACTTCCAGGTGGATGATGTGTCGCCCCGCGGCTTCGAGTGCCTGCGCCCGAGCAAGCATGTGATACGCGCCTTCCGGCGCCAGGTGGGTGACGCGATCTGCAAACGGCATAGTGTCTCCTCATCGGGAACTTGGTTTCACGAGTTCGATTGTATCACATCCGCAGAGGGTCCAAGAATCGCCGTGCGGAATGGACCTGGCAGTCACTTAAATTCAATGGGGCCGGCAGCCAGATGCCTGGTGCCGGCCCCATGGGGGTGAGAAAGTCAGGGTTGCGCGATTATCGACTAGATGAAGATGATCTGCGCCCCATCGGTCATGTCCATGAAGTCGCTGGCCGTGACGATGTCGATGACGCCGTCGACGAAGTCTTCCTTCTTCAGCCCCATCATGTCCACGCTCATCTTGCAGGCGTAGAGCTGCGCGCCGCCATCCACCAACATTTGCAGATACTCGCCCACCGGCGGTGCGCCCACTTTGGCCATCTTCTTCTTCATGAACCACGAGGTGAACGCGGTCATGCCGGGGATGATGCCCAGCAGGTTCGGGATGCCCAGGTTGCCGGTCGGCAGCCCCATCATCTTCATTTTCATGCTGGTGTTGCCCACCGGCGCCAGCTCGAGCCGGTTCTGCCGCGACTTGGTGATGATGTCCATGCCCCAGAACGTGAAGAAGATCGTCACGTCGATGCCGTTGCCCAGCGCCGCCCAGCCCATCACCAGGGCCGGATAGGCCATATCCAAATCGCCCTTGGAGCAGATAAACGCCACCTTGCGAGTTTCGTCAGCCATGATCAGGTCTCCTTCACGAATCAGACGCAGCCCTCGGGCTTGCCCAGGCCGGCGATGTGTGCGACCTTTTTGGCCGGACCCTTGGGGAACAGCGCGAACAGCTCCTTGGTCGAGATGCCGGTGCCGGTGGTGATCTGGCGCAGCGTAGCCGACTTGCCGCCCAGGCCCTTCGATGCCTCACGGCAGTACTCGATCACTTTCCAATGGGCCTCGGTCAGGGCTGCGATGCCTTCTTCCTTGGCGATCTCGGCCGCGATCTCCTTGGTCCACTCAGCGGGATTCATCAAGAAGCCTTCGTCATTGACCTGAACGGTCGTGCCTGCGATAATACGGGTTGCCATAAGTGTTCTCCTCCAGAGTATTGTTTACGCACTTCGTGTTGCGTGTTGCGTGTTGCGTGTTGCGTCACCCTGTCATTCTGAGCGCCGCAGCCGCGAAGAATCTCGCCATCCGCCATCCGCTACTTGGTCACTGCCCGCGTGCCAACGAC
>CAZELR010000178.1:0-2826 GCA_964513075.1 uncultured Anaerolineales bacterium | reverse complement strand
GCGATGTGCAGCCAATGTGTACCAGCATGCAGGGTACTTTCGCTGCGGAACGTTAACATTGAGAGTCTGGATTGGTTAAGGTTCAATCTGACCGCTCGGCATCACCTGCCTTTCTGAGTCACTTTGTGTGACTGACCGACTTGCGCTACACTGCCACTACCACGCTGGGGGATAGGGCAACGCTGGGGAGCGACCCGAGCACCAGCGGGTGACGGTGTGGCTGGGCAGAGTGTGGCGAACAGCGTTCGCACGCTCTGCCCGGTTGCTTTGGGTCAATCGGAGCCACACTGTCCATAAAGCGCTAAACCCATTGCCTGCCTGCCGGCGTCTGCCGGCCACAACGCACAGTCAGGCTGGGTCGGGTCTGAGCCGGCTTTGGGCGCGATAGCTGGCGCCGGTGATGATCAATACTTCGGCCTTGTCGCCGAGGCGATCCAGCCCGGCGGAAGCCAGCAGCGGATCCAGGAAGATATCGGGCCATTCCGACGGTGCGCGATTCGAAGTCAACAGGATGCTGCCCTTCTCGTAGCGGCCGTCAATCACGTCGTACAAATCGCTCGGCGCCGGTGCCTGCAGCGGTTTCAGGCCAAAGTCATCCAACACCAGCAGGTCAGGCCGTAGATAGGTCTGCAGCCGGCGTTCCCAGGTGCCATCGGCGCGGCCGCCGTTGAGGTGTTGGAGCAGCTTGTGCGTCGTCGTGAAGACGGCGTCGAAGCCTTGCCGCGCCGCCTCGTGCACGACGGCTTGGGCGAGATGGGTCTTCCCGGTGCCGGTCGGCCCGCAGAGCAACACGTTGCGATGCTGCCGGATGAAGTCGCAGCTGGTGAGTTGCAACACCTGCTGGCGGCTGATGGCCGGATTGAAGGCGAAGTCGAAGCTCTCCAGCGTCTTAGTGCTGTTGACACTGGCCCGCCGCAGGCGGAGCAGGAGTTGCTTTTGGGCGCGGCGCTCGACTTCATCTTCCAACAGCCGGGCCAGAAAGTCGATGTAGGACCACTGGCCATCGATGGCCTGCCGGTTGCGATTCTCCAACGTCTGGAGGATGCCCGACAAGCGCAGCTTGGTGAGATGCGGCGTGAGCTGATGTCTCAGGTCCATGCGGCACCTCGGAACAGATGACCGAGTAACTCACCGGCCGTGCGCACGAAGGTGTGTGCGGGCGGCAGCGTTGCCGGCGTCACGTTCGGCGGCGTCGCCTCCCGACTCTCGGCCAGGATGCGTTTGACCGTCGTGTAGACCGGTTCGTCGTAGCGGAGGGCCTTGGCGCAGGCCGCTTCCAGGCGCTGATCGCCGTAGCGCTCGCGCAGTTTGAGCAGCCGCCCGGCCGTGCGCAAGCGATTGAGAACCGGATCATCCAGCAGGTTGCCGATGATCTGGCCGGTCGCCGGGCCGATGTCGTTGGCGGCGGCCCGGCAGTGCTCCCGATCCAGTAGCAAGCCCTGGACCTTCTCCGGCGGCAGGTGGTCAGGGTGCGTCAGCCGCTGGCCGGGCTGAGTGGCCCGGTCATGGGTCGTGACCCACTGGTGCTGCAGGTTGTACAGGGTGACCGTGCGGGCCCCACCGCGCACGCGCAGCCGGGTCCCGGCCACTTGCGTGGGCGGCACCGAGTAATAGGCGTTGTCAAAGGTGATATGTCCGTCCTGGGCGACGGTGACCTCGGCCCAGACGGCCAGATCATAGGGCGTTTCCGGCAACCGCTTCAGGCGGGTGCGCTCGACTTCCTGAAAGCGGACTAGCGGTTGTTCCTTGGTCGTGCCATGCCGCCGCTGGCCGGCGGTGGTGGTGCACCAGGTGCGCACGTCCTGATTGGCCTGCGTGCTGGTCGTCGGCGACCGGCCCGCCAGAAAGTTGCGCTTCAGATAGCGCACGCCATTCTCGACCTTGCCTTTGTGCTGCGGCGTCGCCGGCCGGCACGGTGTAATGAGAAATCCGTAGTGCTCGGCGCACTCCCGGTACGCCTGCTGCACCAACGGATCGTCGACGTTAGCCTGCAGAATCGCCGCCTTCAAGTTGTCCAGTACGACTTCGGCGGGCACACCGCCGAAGAACTCAAACGCATGCCGGTGGCACAGCAACCAAGTGGCCACCGTCTGGTCGAAGACAAACTCGACGTATTGATGGCGGCTCCACGACAGCGTCATCACAAAGGCCCAGGCCTTGCGCAGTTGGCCGGTGGCCGGATCCAGCAGACGACCGGCGAAGCCAAAGTCGACCTGCGCTTCCTGACCCGGTTTGCGCTCGACACGGACTATAACTTCCGGTGGCGCCGCCGGCTCCAAGGTGTGCACAAACCGGCGCACCGCCGAGTAGCTGCCTTGAAAGCCCTGGTCAGCCAGCCGCGCCGTGATGGCCGTCATCTCGACGCCTTCCCGCCGCAGTTGGCTGACCAGTTCCCGATACGGCGCCACAGAGGAGATGTTCTGGGGTGGCGCCTGCTCTGCGAGTGTGGCCTGCACCAGCTGGGTCAACTCTGCCAACGGCGGCAAGGACCCTTCGAGCAGCCCCTGCGTCCGGGCCCAATTCCGGTAGTGTTTCACCGTCTGCCGGTGCACACCGGTGGCGCGCTGCACTGCCCGGTCGCTGGGCTGAGCCCGCAGGTGCAGCAGTAATTCACGAATATCCACGGTGGTTTTTCTCCTGCCTGGCATGGCCCCTCCTGACGAGCGCGAATCTCATCAGGAAGGATACTCGATCCGCAAGAGAAGCACCGTGATGCTGGTACACTTTGGCCGACTATCACAGCCCGTTCGGCGGTGGTACAGTCTGGCCGATCCTGGCCGGTACACTCTGGCCGACGATGCGTGGTACGGATTGGGTGACTCTCGC
>CAZELR010000177.1:0-2858 GCA_964513075.1 uncultured Anaerolineales bacterium | reverse complement strand
GGACGATCGACTCGGTAAGCCACCCTCCTTGACAAGCCGCTCCCAGCGCACTATCATCGAACAAATGCTGACGACCATCTGCACCCGATCCCGGCGAGGAGCTGCCCGATGACCGGACCCACGATGAGCCTGGTCCCGCCCTGGCTGGCCGAGGACGCGCCCGCCGCCGACCGGCTCGGCCTCACGCGGCGCATGGCCGGCCTCATCCGCGGCTGGGAGGCCGCAGGCGACCGCCGCGCGATCTTCCTGAGCTGCTACGCCATGATGACGCGCAACATGCTGACCGCGCTCGACTCTGCCGGCTTCCACGACCCGGCCTGGGTGCGCGATCTGCTGGAGCGGTTTGCCGACTACTACTTCCGGGCCCTGGAGCTGGCGGAGCGCGGCGATCCCGCCACCCCCGCGGCCTGGCGCCTGGTCTTCGAGGCTGCGGCTGCCGGCCGCGGCCACGTGCTCCAGCACCTGCTCCTGGGCGTCAACGCGCACATCAACTACGACTTGGTGCTCTGCCTCGACGACGTGCTCGCGGCCGAGTGGCCCGCGCTCTCCCCCGCGGCACGGCAGGCCCGCTACGAAGACCACTGTCACGTCAACGACGTCATCATCCGCACCATCGACGCGGTGCAGGACCAGGTGGTCGAGCGCTATGCGCCCATGATGGAGGTCGTCGACGCGGCGTTCGGCCCGCTCGACGAATGGCTCATCGGCCGCACGATCGCGCACTGGCGCGATGACGTGTGGCAGCACGCGCTCGAACGCCTTGCGCAGCCCGAGGCCGGCCGCGAGGCGGTGCGGATCAGGGTCGAGGACGACAGCGTCGCGCGCGGCCACCTGATCCGGCTCGAGCGGGTCGGCGCCTCGCTCGTCAAGCTGCTCTGGCCGTTCGGCGCCCAGGAGACCCCATGAACCGGCGAACTTTCTTGCGCCGCGCGGCGCTGGTGGGCGGGACCGCCGCCCTGGCAGCCTGCGCAGGCCGGGGGGCTCAGGCCCCACAGGAAGCTGCGGCCCAGCACCCTGCGCCCCCGGCCCTCCAGCCTTCAGCCGTCCCGGCCGTGCCGGCCACCGCCGCGGCTGCATCGCGCACCCCGCTGCCCACGCGTGAGCCCACGCGCCCGCCCGCGATCGCGCCAACCGCGACCCCCGCGCCGGCCGCCACCCCCACGCCCGCGCCTGACGATTGGCTGGGGACGGTGGTTCTGGTGAAGACCGCCGATCGGGCCGAGGGGGTGCGCCGCGCGGTGGCGCTGCTCGGCATCAACCCGGTCCGGGGCCGCAGCGTGCTCCTCAAGCCCAACTTCAACAGCGCCGACCCGCCCCCCGGCTCGACCCACCCCGACACCCTGCGCGCCGTGATCATGCAGCTGCGCGAGCTGGGCGCGGGCCGCATCACCCTGGGCGAGCGCAGCGGCATGGGCGACACGCGGACCGTGATGCGGCAGTTAGGCGCGTTTGACCTGGCCGAGGAGCTGGGTTTTGAGGCCGTCGTCTTCGATGAGCTGGCCGCCGGGGAGTGGGCGGTGATCCGCTCGGCGGGCGACCATTGGCAGCACGGGTTTGCCGTGCCGAAGCTGCTGCTGGAGGCCGAGGCGGTCGTGCAGATCTGCAACCTGAAGACGCATCGCTACGGCGGCCACTTCACCCTGTCGCTGAAGAACTCCGTCGGCTTCGCGGCCAAGCAGATCGCCCGCACCGGCTACAACTACATGACCGAACTGCACAACAGCCCGGATCAGCGCACCATGATCGCCGAGATCAACCGCACCTACGCGCCCGCGCTCGTCATCATGGACGGCGTCGAAGCGTTCACCAGCGGCGGCCCCGACCGGGGCCGCGTGGTCCGCCCCGAGGTGATCCTGGCCGGCCGGGATCGCATCGCGCTCGATGCCGTGGGCGTGGCGATCCTGCGGCACTACGGCACGACCCCCGAGGTGAGCGCAGGCCGCGTCTTCGAGCAGGCGCAGATCGCGCGGGCCGTGGCGCTGGGGCTGGGCGCGGCCAGCCCCCAGGACGTGCGCATCGTCACCGGCGACGCGGCCGGCGAGGCGTTCGCGGCGCAGATCCGGCCCTTGATCACGTGAGGGCGCCATGACCGCATTACAGCCCTGGCAGTGGGCCATCCTGGCGCTGGCCTCGTTCATGATCGGCGTCTCCAAGACCGGGATCGCGGGGCTGGGCGTCCTGGGCGTGGCGCTGGCGGCCAGCGTGCTGCCGCCCCGTTCGTCGGTGGGCACGATGTTGATCGTGCTGCTCGCGGGCGACCTGGTCGCGGTGACCGCGTACCGCCGCGATGCAAGCTGGCAGCACCTGTGGCGGCTGTTCCCCTGGGCCGGGCTGGGCGTGATCGCCGGCGCGCTCGCGCTGGGCCGCTTCGACGATGCCGGCGTCCGCCGGCTGATCGGCGCGGTGCTGCTGCTGATCATCGCCGTCTACTTCATCCGGCAATGGCGGGGCGCCTCTGCCGGCCCCGCAAGCGGCGCGAACGGTGCGAACGGCGCCGGCGCGCCCCAGCCCTTCGTGCAGCACCCGTGGCTGGCGCGCGCAACCGGGGTGCTGGCCGGGTTCACGACCATGGTGGCCAACGCCTCCGGACCGATCATGATCCTCTACTTGTTGGCGCTGCGCCTGCCGAAGGTCGCGTTCATCGGCACCGCGGCCTGGTTCTTCCTGGTGCTGAACCTCTTCAAGGTGCCGTTCAGCCTCGGGCTGGGGCTGATCAACCCCCAGTCGGCCCTGGTCGCGCTCCCCCTGCTGCCCTGCATCGTGGCCGGCGCGCTGCTCGGCCGCCCCCTGCTGCACGCGCTCGACCAGCGCCGCTTCGAGCAGCTCGCGCTGCTGCTGACGCTGGTCGCCGGGGTGCG
>CAZELR010000176.1:0-2915 GCA_964513075.1 uncultured Anaerolineales bacterium | reverse complement strand
GCCCGCGCAGACTGGAAACTAACCGGCGCAGGCCGGTTTTGCAGATGCAAACATGATCTATATCAGTTACATTCAGTGCAGTATGATGTATTCTGGTGGTGATTCTTGGAACAAACGCATCGAATGCATCAAAACACCCTATGACAGATCTATTGACCACTAAACAGGTGCAGGCGCTCCTCCGGGTGGATCGGACTACGATCTACCGCATGGTGGAGGGCGGCCAGTTGCCTGCGATTCGCGTCGGCAAACAGTGGCGGTTCGCCCAGAGCGAGGTGGAGGGGTGGCTGCGCTCGGGCCGTTCGCATGCAGCCCCCACGCCTGCCGGGCGGTTCGCGTCAGAACCTGCCAGGGAACGCGATCTTGATCTGCGGTCGCTGCTGCCGCTGGCATGTGTGCAGTCGATCCAGGATCTGTTCGCCGAGATGTTGGGCGTGATGATCGTGGTCACCGACATGCAAGGCCAGCCCATTACCGCGATCAGCAACCCGTGCGGTTTCTTTGCGGTTCTCACTGAAAAGAACCCCGGGGTTGCCGGGCAGTGCGTGCGCACCTGGCAGCAGTTGGCCGGTGATCCGGCTTTGGCGCCCAAGTTTTCGGTCAGCGAGATGGATCTGTTGTGTGCACGAGGCCTGATCCGCGTGGGGGCCGAATTGAAGGGAATGGTAGTGCTTGGCGGGATCGCGCCGGAGGCATGGCCGCCCGGCAGCGAGCGCGTCGAGGCCATGGCTCACGCTTTCGGATTGGCCCCCAGCGATGTGGAGGCCCGAATCAATGCGGTGCATCGGCTGGATCAAGCAGCCCAGGCCCGAGCTTTGTATTTCGTTCAGCGCATTGCCGATGCGCTGGCGCACATGATCGAGGATCGCAGCCAGGAGCAGGGCCGGCTGACATTAACTGCCGCGCAACCGGCATTCTCATAGCACGCACCCTAACGTTTTTGCAAGCAATGGAGGTTTTCAAGAGATGAAGAAGCTGTTGGTCCTTGGCGCCGGGACGGCCGGCACCATGGTCGTCAACCGGCTATGCCGGTTGCTCGATTGCGATGAGTGGCAAATCACCATCGTCGATCCGCACGAGACGCACTATTATCAGCCGGGGTTTCTGTTCATCCCCTTCGGGATGTACAGCAAGAACGATGTAGTGAAGCCCAAGCGCGACTTCATCCCTGCGGGCGTCGAGCTCATCAAGACGGCAGCGGATGTCATCGAGCCTGACAAGAATCGCGTCAAGCTGATAGACGGTCGCATCCTCACCTATGACTTCCTGGTGGTCGCCACCGGCGCCGAGATCCGGCCCGAAGAAACTCCGGGGCTGAAAGAGCACGAGTGGCACAAGTCGATCCATGACTTCTACACCATCGAAGGTGCGCTCGATCTGGCCAAGCACCTGCGCACCTGGGAGGGCGGCCGTCTGGTCGTCAACGTCGTCGAGAACCCCATCAAGTGTCCCGTTGCGCCGCTGGAGTTCATCATGCTGGCCGATTGGTTCTTCCAGGAGCAGGGCATGCGCGACCGCGTGGAGCTGATCTACGCCACGCCGCTATCGGGCGCGTTCACCAAGCCGGTCGCGGCCAAGCACCTGGGCCACATTCTGGATCAGAAGAACATCAAGGTCGTGCCCGACTTTCTGGTGGAGCACGTGGACCCCGACGCCAAGAAGCTGGTGCACTATGACGAGAGCGAGATCGAGTACGACCTGTTGGTCACGATCCCGCTGAATAAGGGGGATGAGCTGCTGGCGCGTTCCGAGATGGGCGACGAACTGAACTTCGTGCCGGTGGATAAGCACACTTTCCTTTCGCCCAAATGGTCGAACATCTTCGTGTTGGGCGATGCGGCAGCCGTGCCCACCTCTAAGGCCGGCTCGGTAGCGCACTACGCGGTGGACTGCTTCGCAGAGAACTTCCTGCGCCACGTGGACGGCCTGGAAATGCACCCCACGTTCGATGGCCATGCCAACTGCTTCATCGAGTCCGGATTCGGCAAGGGGCTGCTGATCGACTTCAACTACGACGTCGAACCGCTGCCCGGCCGCTATCCGCTGCCCGGCGTCGGCCCCTTCACGCTGCTGCAAGAATCCGAAATGAACCACTGGGGCAAGGTGATGTTCCGCTGGATGTACTGGAACATCCTGCTGAAGGGTCAGGAGCTGCCGCTCCCAGCGCGCATGAGCATGGCCGGCAAGTGGCACAAATAAGGAGGAGGTCATGGACCAGATTCCATTGGATCTGAATCAGAAGCTCGACCTTCTCGCGACTCAGGTGCAGTTCCTCACGGAGCAGGCCCAGCGTGCGGAGCGCGAGCGCCAGGAACGCGCCGAGCTGATGCACGACGTCATGCCCATCGTCAACGACGCCGTCCGGCTGACGACCGAGCAGTTGGAAGAGGTGCAGGAATACGTTGACCTGAGCGACCTGCTGCGCATCCTGAAGCGCCTGCTGCGCAACGGGCGTCACGTCGAGACGCTGCTCGACCAGCTTGAGAGCATCATGGATCTGGCGCAGACGGTTGGCCCGATCACCGATCAGGCGCTGGAGAAGGCAACGGATTTGCTGCAGCAGGCCGAGCACAAGGGCTATTTCACCTTTGCCAAAGGCGGACTGGGGATCGCCGACACCGTCGTTACGTCGTTCACAGAAGCGGATATGCAGCGCCTCGGCGACAGCGTGACGCCCATGTTGAGCCTGGTCAAGGATGTGGCGCGGCCCGAGGTCATGGGCCTGATGCGCGACATCGTTTCGGATGTGGAAGTCGAGGTCGCCAAGCCCGTCTCTAATACCTCGCTGCTGGCGCTGCTCGGTCAGATGCGCGATCCGGACGTACGCCGCGGCCTGGTGCTGATGCTGCGCCTCCTGCGCGTCGTTGGCACGCGGGCAGTGACCAAGTAGCGGATGGCGGATGGCGAGATTCTTC
>CAZELR010000175.1:0-2940 GCA_964513075.1 uncultured Anaerolineales bacterium | reverse complement strand
GCCGCGGCGCCCGGCATGACGCAGGCCGCCGCGCAGAGCGTGCGGGAGAGGTTGTGAGATGCTTGACCCCGAGGAACGTAAGCGGTTTTGGGTAACCTTCAAGAACTCGCCGCTCTTTGAAAAATGGAAAGACGCCGAGACCAACCTGAGCGTACAGTTTGAGCGGGTTGAATTCAAACCCGGTGAGGCCGTATTTCGCGCCGGTGACGTTGCCGATTATCTCTACCTGGTGGGCGAAGGCGTCATCAGGCAGTCATCGAAAATCGACGGCGTCGAATGGCTGCGGCGATCCTTCAAGAAGGGCGACTACTTCGGCCAACACGCGTTGTTTGGCGACCGCCACCATTCCGACGCCGTGGCCGAGACCGCCGGCGAGCTGTACAAGATGCACGCCAGCGATCTGCGCACCGCGATGGAACGCAACGTTGGCCTGTATGAGACGCTGCTGCAGGAAAAACGCGCCGGCCGCTTGCGAGCCGTCCCGCTGCTGCGCACCCTGACCGACAGCCAGGTCTCGCGGCTCTGTCTCGAGGTGGAGGAGCTGTCCTTCAAGCGCAACGAGCCCCTCCCGCTGGAGGCGAAGCCGGGCCTGTGGATCATCGACTACGGCCAGGTGACGGTCACCGGCCCGGCCAGCTTCGAGCGGAAGGACTGGCGGCTGTCCGCGGGCAACTTCTTCTTCTCCCCTACGACGCAGCGCGGCGCAGGCTCCGTCGCCACCAGCGCCACCGCCTATCTGCCCTCCCATGTGTACTATCTGCCGGCCGAACACGCCGAACGACTGGCCGGCGCGTTCCCCGACGTGGCCGCCCTGGCCGCGCACCCCCTGGACATCGTGAAATCGCTGGCGTCAGTGGAGCTGTTTACCGGCGACGGGATGACCGACGAGCACCTGAAACACCTGGCGCAGTTCTTCGGCTGGGGCTTCGTGCCCGACCGGCAAAACGTGACCACCCAGGGCGCGCTGGGCCACAGCTTCGTGATTCTGCGCGAGGGCGGCGCGGTCGTCACCAATTTCGATGAAGAGGGGCGCACGAGACCCAAAAACTATCTGCGCCCCGGCAGCGCCTACGGCGAGACGTCCCTGCTGGAAGGGCAGCCGCGCGATGCCTCTGTCCGCGCGACGCAAGGCGCGGCGGCCGGCTCGCTCCCCGGCCTGCGCGGCGCGGACGTGCTGACACTCGACCGGCGCGATCTCCAATGCGCGTTCAGCGAGCGCGATAGTTTGTGGAATGCCAATGTCGGCCTCTTCCGGCGGTTCAGCCAAATCAAAGAGGTCAAGCGCCGCTATTCGTGGCAGGGCGACGACGAACTGATCATTTGGGATGGCCGCGGCCACTTCTTCTGGCTCATGGGCCCGCTGCTGATACCGATCCTGTTAGCCATCGGCAGCTTCTTCCTGGTGCAGCCCTTCTCCCAGTCGGTGAGCAACACCTGGCTGGTCGTTTGGCTGCTGTCGCTGGGGTTTTGGGGCCTGGTTAGCTTGTGGATTGTCGTCAACTACTACGATGATAATTATATTGTCACCAATCGCCGCGTCACGCGCTATGACCGCCAGCTGCTGTCGTTTTTCGAGACGCGCATGGAAGCGCCCATCGAGACGATCCAGGATGTGACGGTGAACGCCGGTTTCTGGGGCCGCTTCTTCGATTGGGGCGACTTGACGATCCGCACGGCGGCCAAGGTCGGCGCGATCGTCTTCTCCCATGTGCCCGAACCTGAACTCCACAAGCGCAGCATCCTCGAAGGCAAGGCCCAGGCCGTGGCGGTGGCGCGGGGCCAGCAAAAAGAGGTTCTGCGCCGGCTGCTGATCTCGAACCTGCGCCTGGTGCTGCCGATCCCCGAGCGCAAGCGGGCGCTCGGCGACGAGGTGAACCCGCTGGACGAAGGGTTCCTGGCACAGCTGCGGCGGCCGCTGTTCGGCCGCAGCAGCACGCCGCGGCCCCTGCCGGCCTCCCAGACCGCCTGGCCCAGGCGCATCTTGCGGTGGATCACGCAGCCGCTGCCCGAACGCTTGCGCAAAGCGCTCACGGGCACGCCGCTGCCCCCGCCCCAGCCTCTCTCCGGCCAGGTCACCTGGCGCAAGCATCCCATCGCCCTGATCACGCGCATCTGGGCGCCCTTGCTGATCATCGCCGCGCTGCTCATTGGCTTTCCGCTGTTAAGCCAGTTGGCCAACAGGACGACCCTCGACGCCGCGGGCCTGATCGTGCCGTGGCTGGTGCTGCTGGTGCTCGCGCTCGGCTACCTGGCGTATCAGATTGCAGACTACTACAACGATGTCTACGTGCTGACGGACGACAAGATCATCGACATCGAAATGAAACCCTTCGGGCTGGACTACAAACGCCGCGAAGGCAACCTCGAACGGGTGCAATCGGTGGACTACAAGCGGCTGGGGCTGCTCTCGGTCATCTTCGACTACGGCACCGTCACCATCCGCACCGCCGCGGCTGACGAAGGCTACGACTTCAAGATGGTTCCCAACCCTGAGCACGTACAGGAGATCATCTTCCAGAAGCTGGATGCCTTGCGCGAGCGCCAGGAGGCCAGGAGCGTGCAGAGTCGCCAGCGCGAGCTGATCGAGAGCCTGCAAGTCTACGATGACATTCGCGACATGGGGGAGCGCGGGAGGAGCGAGAGGCGTTTTTAGCAGAAGGTGGTTGTAAACCACCCGCTGAAACTGAAAAGCAGAAGGTGGTTGCAAACCACCGGCTGAAACTGAAAAGGCCCCTCAGGGCCTGAAGCCAACGGGCCGCGCGCTCCCAGCGGCTGAACATGAAGGTGGTTGTAAACCACCCGCTGAACCTGAAAAGGCCCCTCAGGGCCTGGAACCAGCGGGCCGCGCGCCCCCAGCGGCTGAGGCCGCTTCTCAGTTTCAGACGGGGGATTTCCAATCCCCGAACCCTGGGTTGCCGTAACGCTGGACATGAAGGTGGT
>CAZELR010000174.1:0-2988 GCA_964513075.1 uncultured Anaerolineales bacterium | reverse complement strand
ACAATCCGACAGACTACTGAGCGGGTTAACCACCCAAAGTCAGTTGCGGCGCGACCCCAGCGAAGAGCCTGCCCTGAGTGCAACGAAGGGATCTCGTATCATGAAAGAGTACTACGTCTACATCATGGCAAATCGTGCCGGCACGCTCTACACCGGTGTCACCAACGACTTGCAGCGACGCGTGTACGAACATCAGCACAAGCTGATTCCGGGATTCACAGCGAAATACAATATCACCAGGCTGGTCTACTTCGAGACTACGAACGATATACGAGCCGCGATCGGCCGCGAGAAACAGATCAAGGGGTGGCTGCGGGCGAAGAAGATCGCGCTCATCGAGTCGGTCAATCCGGACTGGAATGATTTGAGCGCCGAATGGTAGAACGCCGAGATGCTTCACTGGCCATTCGCCGTAACTGACTTTGAGCGCTAGACCCGTTCAGCATGACATGGTGAGTCGTGGTCGCCGGCCTCCAGGTACGAGCGCACCAGCCAGCGCCGGGAGAAGTGGCCCAGCGTGATGGCCTCGATGGGCATGGGGCCGCCGAGCAGCGCCCGGACGATCTGATCCACGCTGCGGCCCTGCCGGTGCAGCCCCAGCACCCGCTCGCCCAGCGCTTCATAGTGGTCGATCTTGGCGGCGATCTCCGCGGCGGCGTTGTCGCGCACGCGCGCGCTGCCGGGGAAGAGGCGCGCGACCGGCAAGGCCGCGACCCGCTTGAGCGAGGCGATGATCGCCCAGATGTCGTAGCCCTCGCGCAGTGCGCGATCCCGGCCGCCCACGAACAGGTCGCCGGTGAAGAGCCAGCCTTGCTCCGGCTCGACCAGGCAGATGTGGTCGAGGCCGTGGCCGGGGGTGTACACCACCCGGAAGCGATAGCGGCCGGTCGCGATCACCTCACCGTCGGCCACCGGCCGGCCCTGCGAAGGCTCCGGCCGGCCCCACAGCAGCCGCCGGTAGGGGTGCAGCCGCTGGCTCGCCGGATCGGCCAGCACCGGCAGGGCCAGGGGATGGGCGCGGATCGGCAGGCCGGTGTGCGCGGCCTGGAAGCGGCCGTTTGCCCCGAAATGGTCCTCGTGGCTGTGGGTGTTCACGATGCCGGCCAACTGGACGCCGGCCAGCGCGTGCACCAGCTCCGCCGCGCTGAACGCGCAGCCGGTGTCGATCAGCCAGCCGTCCACCAGGTAGGCCGTCGTCCAGTAGCGGCCCTTGCCGGCCAATGTCCGGGCCAGGTCGAAGCGCGTCACGTCGCCGTAAGGTGTGGCTTTGAGCATCAGCCTCAATCTTCCTCTGACAGCTCAGCGGACCCGGCCATCGGTTTCTCCGGGATGGTGATGATGAGCAGCAGGGCAACGATCATGGCGATGCCGCCGATCAGGTAGAGCTGCGCGAGCGCGCCGCCCAGCGCGCTGCGCATCGCGTTGCTCGTCTGCAGGAACAGCGCGGCGGCCTGGTCGCCCGGCCCGCCGAACGCCTGCCGGAGCGCGGCCATGGCCGGTGGGTTCAGGAGCGCGCGGGGATCGCTCAGCGACGCCAGGGTGGCGGCATCCAGCGCCCCGGCCGCGGCCGCGGGCAGATTGGCCTGGAGCGCGCCGGCGTAGCGGGTGTTCATGACGGACCCGAGGATGGCAGGCGACACGGACACGCCCATCATGACGAAGAAGTAGAACCCGCCCGTCACCTGGCCGATCATCCTGAGCGGCACCGCGCTTTGCACGACGAGTGCGTTGATGGTGGGCAGCGCGCCAAAGCCCAGGCCGAACACCATGGTGGCCGCGATGATGCTCACTGTCAGCGTGGCGCCGGTGAACCGGCTCATCCAGAACAGCGCGATCACCATGGCCACGTAGCTGAAGATCATGATCGCGCGGTACCGCTTGAACCGGGACAGGAGCAAGCCGCCGACGATGCCCATGAGCGCCTGGACGATGTTGTAGGGGGTCATCGTCTGGCCCGCGGCCGTCGTGTTCATGTCGCGCACCCCCTGCAGGAACAGCGGCAGATAGGCGGCGATCGCGACGACGCCCAGCGTAGAGATCAGGGTCGCGGCCGCGAGCGTCATGAAGAGCCGGTTGGTGAGGATGGCGGGCGACAGCGCCGGCTCGACCGCCCGGGTTTCGATCCGGATGAACAGCGCCCACAAGGCGATCGAGACCGCCAACAGGCCGATGACCTGGACCGAGCCCCAGGCCCAGCGGGTTCCGGCGAAGGAAAACGCCAGCAGCATCACGATGGCAGCCAGCAGCATCACCGTCATGCCGGGGGTGTCGATGGTGTGGTGCTCAGCTTGCGCGGCGCGCGGGATGCCGATCCAGACCAGGATGGCGGCGATCACGGCCAGCGGGACATACATCCAAAAGAGCCAGCGCCAGCCGAGCCCATCGGTGATGACGCCCGCGAGGGTGGGACCGGCCAGCAGCACGACGGTGGCGGCCAAGTTGAGCAGGCTGGCCCCCTTGCCGCGCTCCAGGGGCGAGAACAGGTCGCCCAGGACGGTGAAGCACAGGACCGCGAGCGCGCCGACGCCGAGCCCGGTGAGCGCGCGGGCGCCGATGAAGTGCAGCATGGTGGGGCTGAGCGCGCTGTAGACCGAGCCGGCAAGGGTGAGCAGCAGCGCGACGAGCAGGATGGTGCGCCGGCCGTAGACGTCGGACAGCTTGCCGAACAGGATCGTGACGACCGCGCTGGCCAGCGCGTTGGCCGCCATCGCCCAGGCGAAGAGGGACATGCCGTTCAGATCGGCCACGGCGCGCGGGATCACGATGGCAGGCATGACGCCGAACGTGTAGCTCAGAAAATAGACAAACATCAGGGCCGCCATTGCCCGAGCCACGCGCGGTTTGGCTGAGCTTGCTTGCATGATCCCTCCTGTTCCGGTTGAGTATAACACAATTGCCTGCTGAGGTTGTGATGTTGTGATGTCCCCCCTATAGGGGGGACATCACAACATCACAACCTCAGGCCCATTGTGTCCGGTTGTGAAAACG
>CAZELR010000173.1:0-3074 GCA_964513075.1 uncultured Anaerolineales bacterium | reverse complement strand
GCTTCTGCCCCGGCACGTCACTGGTTGCCATGGCCACGCGCAAGATCGACGGGCTTTTTTTCGTCCTGGGCGGCCTGTTCGGCATCTTTCTCTTCGGCGAGACGGTGGAATCTTTCGCCGGCTTCTGGAATTCCTCCTACCTGGGCCGCCTCACCCTCCAGGATTGGCTGGGGCTGCCGGTGGGCCTGGTGGTGCTGGGCATCGTCTTGATGGCGCTCTTCATGTTCTGGGGCGGTGAACACCTGGAGCGTATCTTCGGCGGCCGCGACCTGCAGCGGGAGCCAAAGGCGCGGTATGGCGGCGCGGCTGTGTTGGCCCTGGCCGCCGTCGCGCTGATCTTCATCGGCCAGCCGACTGCTGCCGATAAATGGCAGGCGCTGGCGCCAGAAAAAGAGCCGCTGTTGGCTGAGCGCAGCGTACAGATTCACCCCGGTGAGCTGTTGGACTCGCTGCACAACGATGGCCTGAAAGTGGTCATGCTGGATGTGCGCAGCGAGGCCGACTACAATCTGTTTCACATTGCAGGCGCGCAGCGGGTCACGCTCGACGCGCTGCCCGACCGCATCCCCGAGCTGCTGCTGGAGCCGGCCAACACGCTTTTTGTGACCGTGAGCAACGACGAGACGGCCGCCACCGCGGCCTGGAAGCTCCTGACGGCCGAGAGCGTGCCCAATGCGTACATCCTGGGGGGCGGCATCAACGGTTGGCTGGACACCTTCGCCAGTGCCGACCCGACGCTACGCAGGGCCGCGGTTGCGGCTGAAGATGATCACTTGCGCTACGACTTCATGTTGGCTGCGGGCGCCCGATCGCCGGCAGCCACGCCCGAAGTGGAAGATTTCAGCCTGCAGTACACGCCCAAGATTCAGCTCAAGCTCAAGGCCGGGCCTTCCGGCGGCGGCTGCGGGTAACCGAATTCGGGGGTTCCTCCTTTGTGCCGAGCGCCGCACATCTTGGGACGGATGTGCGGCGCTCCTTTTCTTCTTTTTGTCCTCTTTGCCGCTGCCCTGATCCACTCAGGCTCAGGCGTCGATCTGCCGCGCTCGTGCAGACTCGCACAACTTCTTCAAAACTCCAGCATAACGCCTTCACACGCACCCTGTAGACTGCGGGTAGTTCAGGGCAACAACCCTGGCATACCGAATGAACTTGAAACCCATCGAAAATGGGGGGAGCAACATGACAAAAGGGACTGTTTCCAAGCAAACACGCAACAACTGGCTGATCGACGCTGCCGTAGCCATCGGCGGGCTGGTCGCAGCCATCACAGGCATCTACTTTCTGTTCCTGCCTTCGGGCGGGTATCAGGGCGGCCGCAACCCGCTGTATGGCGTCACGATCCTGTTCGAGCGCCACACCTGGGATGATCTGCACACCTGGTTTAGCGTGCTAATGATCGCAGCCGTGGCCGTCCACTTCGCAATCCATTGGAACTGGGTGAAGGGCATGGCGAAGCGCGTCGCGAAGTCGGCGACCGGCAAGGGCGCTCACCTGAACCGGCACGGCATCTTCAACGTTGCCATCGACGCCGCAGTGGCGCTCGGCTTCCTGCTGGCCGCGATCTCGGGAATCTACTTCCTGTTCGCCGGCAGCAGCCAGGCCGCCGATCCCGGCTTCATCTTCAGCCGGACAACCTGGGATCTGATCCACACCTGGTCCGGGGTTATCATGACCATCGCCGCAGTCATCCATTTCGCCATCCATTGGCGCTGGGTGACCAAGGTAACCCGCAACGTATTCCGCTCGCTCCGGCCGCAGCCGGCGCCGATCGGCGGGAGCGTGGCGGAACGGGCGGGGGCGTAAGGACGCTCCCAGGACAACTCACTTACTCACAAAACAACTATCTCAAGAAAGGATAACAACCATGTTGAAGAAAATCGCAATGGGCGCCCTGTTGACCGGCCTGGTGGCCGTGCTGATCCTAGGCGCTGTGAACAGAACCAATGCAGTGGGCGGCGAAGGCGCCGGTGGGACCGGGCGCCGCGGCCAGACGACGGAAAATGTAACGGTGGATGCCGTCCGTTCCGGATCGGGCGTGCAGAACAATGGCGGCCGTTGGGCGCAGGAAGGCGCGACGAATGAAGCGAGCGGGCAAGGTGGCGGCCGCTGGGGCCAGGGCGGCGCGGCCGAGCAGGCCCGGGCCGGGCAAGCAAGCCCGTTGAGCGGCGTCCCGCAGGCGGACGTGCAGGCGGTTGAGTGGCGCACCGTCGAGGGGATCGTGGTCAGTGCGGCGGCCGATCTGGTGGAGATTCGTACCGCGGCGGGCGAGGTGATCCCGTTCGAGGGCCGGCCCCTGAGCTACGCGCTGGAGCAAGGCCTCAGCCTCAAGGTAGGGGACGCGGTGGCGCTGGATGGCTTCGATGAGGGTGGCGAGTTCAAGCTTGGCCGGGTGACGAGCAACGGGGCAAGCATCGTCCTGCGCGACGCTGACGGCAGGCCGGGCTGGGCCGGGCGAGGCCGCCAGGGGTAAATGCTCACTGATCAATCGATGACTGAATGATGTGGAGCGGCTGCCGTAAGCTTACGGCAGCCGCTTTCTTTGGGATGACACTACCAGACCCCCGGCAGCAGCCGATAGCGCACCTGACGGCGATACGCTTCATATCCCGGCAGCTCCCGCTGCAGTGTCCTGTCCTCCAGCTCGGTGCGCAGGATGACGGCCGCGATCAGCGCGGCGCCCACCGCCAATCCCCACCAGGAGCCCAGCACCAGCGGCACGCTCAGGTCGTAGCAGATCATGCCGGCATACATCGGATGGCGCACATGCCGGTACGGCCCCGCCGCGACCACGCCGACTTGGTGACCGTGGCCGCGCTGCTGGGGTACGCCAGCAGCGCGACGACGCAGATCTATACGCAGCCGGGCGAGGCGGACATGATCCGGGCGGTGGACAAGCTGGGCTGAGTGGTGGTCAGGGTAGATTGGACAAGATAGGGCGCCTGCGATAGCATTTTGATAGCAACCTCGCCTGGAACGCGATCTTTGAATGCGAGTGATATGGGGAGATGCCGGAGGGTTAAGACGATGCCTCAGTTGTTGGTTCGAGACCTGGATGCCGCCACGGTGGAACGGCT
>CAZELR010000172.1:0-3112 GCA_964513075.1 uncultured Anaerolineales bacterium | reverse complement strand
CGCTGTTCGGCAACGATGCCCAGGTCGCGTACCAGTACGCCGACAAGGAATACGTGGGCCAGAACTTGCATGCGCCTGATATGAACACCTGCACCGCATGCCACAACACGCATCAGCCGGGGATCAAGCTCGAAAAGTGCGTGGGCTGTCATGGCAAAGATCTCAAATCGGCCGACGAGATTCGCTTCACCGCGATCGATCTGGACGGCGACAAGGATGTGAAGGAACCCATCAAGGCCGAGATCGTGGGGATGGAAGAGAAGCTCTACGCTGCGATGCAGGACTACGCCAAGACGGTATCGAAGGCCGCCATCGTCTACGATGGGAACGCCTATCCGTACTTCTTCGCCGATGCCAATGCGAACGGCAAGATCGACGCCGACGACAAGGCCTACACCGAGTGGACCCCGCGCCTGCTGAAGGCTGCCTACAACTACCAGTACGCGCAGAAGGATCCGGGCGGCTTCGCGCACAATCCGAAGTACCTCGGCCAGGTCCTGTACGACTCGCTGGAAGACCTGGGCAAGGGCGGCATCAAGGTCGACCTGACCGGCATGATCCGGCCAGAGGTTAAGAAGTAGTCTCGTCTGCACCACATAAAAAACAAACCAGGTTTCTGGCCGCATGATTGCGCAGAAACCTGGTTTGTTTTTTTGTCCTGGTTTGTTTTTTGTCGCGCCTGATTTTCCCCTCACCCCACATTGTGATAAAATGGTTGCAGCTAATTCGATCGTGTTTCATTCCCGCAGCACATCTCAGGAGGAGCGTTCGCATGTCTACCATGATTACCGATGTCATCGGCCGTGAGATCTTGGATTCCCGCGGCAACCCGACCGTTGAGGTTGAGGTCTGGCTTGAAGACGATGTGATGGGCCGCGCGGCTGTGCCGTCGGGCGCATCGACCGGCATCCACGAGGCGCTGGAACTGCGCGACGAAGACAAGGGCCGCTTCGGCGGCAAGGGCGTGCTCAAGGCCGTCGAGCACGTCAACGAGGAGATCGCCGAGGCGTTGTTCGGCATGGACGCGCTGGATCAGGTCGCCTGCGACCAGGCGATGCTGGAGCTGGACGGGACCCCGAACAAGGCCAACCTGGGCGCCAACGCCATCCTGGGCGCCAGCCTGGCCGTGGCCCGCGCCGCGGCCGAGGCTGTTGGCCTGCCGCTCTACCGCTACCTGGGCGGCGTCGGTGCACGCCTGCTGCCCGTGCCGATGATGAACATCATGAACGGCGGCGCGCACGCCAACTGGCAGGGCACCGATCTGCAGGAGTTCATGATCGCGCCCGTGGGCGCGCCCAGCTTCCGCGAGGCCGTGCGCTGGGGCGCCGAGACCTATCATTCACTGAAGAGCGTGCTGAAGAGCAAGGGCTACTCGGTTGGCGTCGGCGACGAGGGTGGTTTTGCGCCCGCGCTGAAGAAGAACCACGAAGCTATCGAGCTGATCATTGTTGCCATCGAGAAGGCCGGCTACAAGCCCGGCGAGGATATCTGCATCGCCCTGGATCCCGCATCCAGCGGCTTCTACGAGGACGGGCTGTACAATCTGCGGACCGAAGGCCGCAAGGTGACGTCGGCCGAGATGGTCGATATGTACGCCGATTGGATCAAGAAGTACCCCATCATCTCGATCGAGGATGGCCTGGCCGAGGACGACTGGGAGGGCTTTGCCTTGCACAACAAGGTGTTGGGCAGCCAGATCCAGTTGGTCGGCGACGATATCTTTGTCACCAACGTCGAGCGCATCGCGCGCGGCATCGCCGAGAAGTCGGCCAACTCCGTCCTGATCAAGCTGAACCAGATCGGCAGCCTGACCGAAACGATCGCCGCGATCCAGATGGCGTTCAAGGCGGGTTGGACCGCGATGGTGTCGCACCGCAGCGGCGAGACGGTGGACAGCTTCATCGCCGACCTGACGGTGGCGATGGGCACCGGCCAGCTCAAGACCGGCGCGCCGTGCCGCTCGGAGCGCGTGGAGAAATACAACCAGCTCATGCGCATCGAGGATGAACTGGGCGATGCGGCGGTGTACGCCGGACGCAAGGTGTTTGCGCGCTGAGCAAGCAGGGTGCGCCCGCTGCGTCAGGCGTTTCCCGGCCAACTCTAACAGGGGATGAGGCTCCCCGGGATCCGAGGATCCAGAACGTTGCAAGACTGATAGCCTCTACCAGCGCATGCGTTGGTAGAGGCTATTTCTTTAGGAACGGCGCACATGTCCGGTTTTGAACGGTTTGCTTACCCGGTTGCGACTATCGACGACTTGGCGCCCTCGATCCGGTCAGCGCTGATGGCGCACCTGCTGCCCGGCGAGACGATCCGGCAGATCATCTTTGCGCCCCGGCAGGACCGGCTCAGAACCAGGGGCGAGTTGTGGGGTTGGCTGGGCGCCTGGGCGACGGTGCAAAAGACGCCCGCCTGGGTGCTGGTCCTGACCGAGGAACGCCTGGTGGTCGCGACGCTCACGGAGGCCGCGCGGCCGCCCCAAGTTACTGTCACGCCCCTGGCGGACCTGCTGTGGCTGGAGCTGGGGAAGATCCTCCTCTATTCGTGGTTCGAATGGTCGTGGGCCACCCCGGGCGGCCCCCAACACCAGCGGGTTTACTTCAATACCGTGGGCGAAACTCTCTTCACCGAGCTGGTGAACGCCAGCCGCCGCACGATCATCGCCGAAACCGGCCTGCCGAGGTCTGCGGCAAAGCGGCGGGACAAGGTCTTCGCAGGATTGCCTTACAAGTTCGAGAACCTCATCCCGCATAAGCTGTTGTTTTCCGATGAACAGGTGCAGGCGCTGGTCTATCAACCCGAGATCTGGGGGCGGCGCTGGGGGCTCTTGCCCCACCAACGGGCTGCGTCGACGGTGGTGGTTCTGAGTTCGGATCAACTGCTGGTGGTGCAGGATGATCTCTCGAATGTCAGCGTTTCCTACGGCATCATTGCGCGCTATTGCCCCGGCAGCCGTCTGCGCGCAGCAACGTTAGAGCGCGCGCAGGACGACCTGTGGCTGAAGGTGACGCTGGGGGTTGGGGAGACCGAGGAGACGGTGCGCCTGTTGTTTGAGCCGCGCACCGAGCCGGCGCTGCAGGCGCTGGTGGCGCAGATCGCGGCCCGGACCGGC
>CAZELR010000171.1:0-3249 GCA_964513075.1 uncultured Anaerolineales bacterium | reverse complement strand
CAGCGCCTGGGTGGGGTGCTGCCCCGCGCCGTCGCCGCCGTTCAGCACCGGCGCGACTGCCACCTCGGCCGCTTCGCGCGCCGAGCCGATGCGCGGGTGGCGCATCGCGATGACGTCGGCGTACTGGTCCACCATGCGGATGGTGTCGGCCAGCGTCTCGCCTTTGGCCACCGAGGTGGACTCGGCCGATGAGAAGCCGATGACGCTCCCGCCCAGCCGGTGCATCGCGGTCTCGAACGACAGCCGGGTGCGGGTGCTCGGCTCAAAGAAGAGGGTGGCGAGCACGTAGCCCTTGAGCAGGTCCAGCCCGCGGGTCTTTTCCAGCCGGCCGCGGAACTCGTCGGCCAGGGCCATAATGGCTTCGATCTCGGCGCGGGTGAACTGAGCCCCGTCGAGGATGTCTTTGCCGGTGAGGTCGATCATTCGGAAATACTCCTGTGAAAATACCAGTGATCCTCAGTGCTTCATTGGATTATAGTCTGTCATCCTGAGCGGGTTGTCAACTCAACGCCAGTCACGGCGAAACCCCAGCGAAGGATCTCGTCTGCGCCGTCAGAGATGCTTCGGCCTGATGAATTCAGCTCTGCGACGTAGGTCAGGGACTCGGCCTCAGCATGACAGAATCCAGTCCCATAGAGCACTGAGCTTATCGAAGGCGGACGCCCGGCGCAGAGTTCGCTCCCAACAGCACCGAGATGCGCGCCGCCGCGTCGCAGCAGAGCCGGATGGTCGCCTGCGCCTGCTGCTCGTTGTACCGGATCGTCGGCCCGGCGATCCCCAGGCCGGCCACCACCTCGCCCTGCCAGTTGCGGATCGGGGTCGCGATGCCCCAGGCGCCGGGATCCGTCTCCTCGTAGCTTTTCGCATAGCCGCGCTCGCGAATCTGCCGTAGCTCGGCCTGTAGGGCATCCATGTCGGTAATGGTGTTGGTGCAGAGCCGGGGCAGGCCGCGCTCGCGGATGATCGCCGCCACCTCGGCCGGGGGCAGATAGGCCATCAACACCTTGGAGGACGCGCCCGCGTGCGGCGCGCGGAGCGCACCGATGTCCAACGCCAGACGCACGGAATGGCCGGTTTCCACCTTGTCGATGCAGATGACCTGGCCGCGGTGGTACTGGGTCAGCAGCACGGTCTCGCCGGTGCTTTCGGCCAGCTCACGCATGATGGGTGCGGCCACCTGGCGCAGGCCCGTGCTTTCGATGGCTAGACTGCCCCAGATGAAGAGTTGATGCCCCAGCCGCCACTTGCCATCTTCCCCGCGGCGCGCGATGCCGTGGCCCTCCAGGCCGACCAGGAAGCGGTGCAGGGTGCTCTTCGGCAGCGATAGGCGCAGGCTCAAGTCGGACAGCGACCAGGAGGTCTTGTCCGCGGTGAAGCAGTTGAGGATCTCGACCAGCCGGTCGATGGTCTTGACGGAGGTGTTTTCCATGACGCCGTTGTCGATGTGAGGTGCTAGTTGTTCAACATAATGAAACTTAGTTCGACTGATTGATACTTTATCATGGGTGAAGACGGCTGTCAAGAAGGCTCCGCCTGGCGCCAGCGGGTTCACGTTTGGGGCGAAAAGCAGCGGAGCGCCCTCAATCTGAAACGCACCCGCGCCAGCACTTTGATTGACATTGTGTGTTCTGCGTGATACTATACGCACACTTCTCGAAAAACCTGCACCTGGGAGGCAGAATGGACGACGACATGTCCCTGACAATTTATGCAAATCCGCTGCTGTCCGCTTGCGCTGCGTCCACGCGGGCCGGGCTGTTGGCAGCCGGCCAGGTGCGCGAGTTTGAGCCGGGTTCGGTCCTGATCGCTGACGGCGCGCCGGCCGGCGTGGTGTTATTTCCGCTGCGCGGCAGTCTGATGATGTCCAAGGTCACCCAGCGTGGCCGCCGGCAGGTTTTCTGCGCTCCGGGTGCGCAGGGCTGCGGCGGCATCTGTCTCCTGGCGTTGCATGAGCGGGCGCTCGCGGAGATCAGCGGCGAGACCGCAGGCGCTGTGTTGGTAGTGAAGCGAGAGCAGTTCTTACCGCTGACCCATCAGGACCCCGTGTTGTGCCAGGCAGCCTGGCACAGCGCCTCCAGTTGTATGGCGCATCTCAGCGAGATGGTCACGCAGCTTTCGTTCAACACGGTGCCCGAGCGCGTGGCGTTAGCTCTAGTGAGCGACACCGAAGCGGACGGCGATTGGGTCCGGCTGACGCAAACCGAGCTAGCCGCCAAGGTTGGCTCCACGCGTGAGGTGGTGGCACGGTGCCTGGCTGTCTACCAGGCCGACGGGCTGATCCGGTTGGGGCGGGGACGCATCAAGGTGTTGGATCGGGCGCGATTGAGCGCGCAGAGCTAAGGATCATGGATCAACAGAACATTCGTAACTTTTGCATCATCGCACATATCGACCATGGCAAATCGACCCTGGCCGATCGTCTGCTGCAGATCACGGGGACGGTGGCGGAACGCGACATGGTGGCCCAGGTGCTCGACACCATGGACCTGGAGCGCGAAAAGGGCGTGACGATCAAGGCATCGGCTGTCCGCATGCCGTACACCGCTGCCAACGGTGAGACCTATGAGCTGAACCTGATCGACACCCCCGGCCACGTCGACTTCGCCTATGAGGTCAGCCGCGCGTTGCAAGGGTGCGAGGGCGCCGTGCTGGTGGTCGATGCCAGCCAGGGCGTGGAGGCGCAGACGCTGGCGAACCTCTACCTGGCGATGGAGCACGACCTGGAGATCATTCCCGTCATCAACAAGATCGATCTGGTCTCCGCACAGCCTGACGCGGTCGCCCAGGAGATCGAGCAGATCCTGGGCACGCCCGCAGCCGAGGTGCTGCGCATTTCGGCCAAGAGCGGCGCCAACGTGGAGGCGCTGCTGGAGGCGGTGGTGCATAAGGTGCCGCCCCCGCGCGGCCAGCGCAGCCAGCCGCTGCGCGCCCTCATCTTCGACAGCCATTACGATGCCTACAAGGGCGTGGTCGCCTACGTGCGCCTGGTGGACGGCAGCATCGAGATGGGCCGGACGCTGCGCCTGATGTCTTCAGGCTTGCAGGTCGAGCCGTTGGAAGTCGGCGTGTTTTCTCCTACCATGCGGCCGACCGGGCGCCTGGATGCCGGTGAGGTGGGCTATGTGGCCACCGGCCTGAAGACGGTGAGCGATTGCCGGGTGGGCGACACGCTGACGTGGCATGCCGCGCCCGCCGAGCTGCCGCTGCCCGGCTACACGCCGATGAAGTCGATGGTGTTCGCCAGCGTCT
>CAZELR010000170.1:0-3277 GCA_964513075.1 uncultured Anaerolineales bacterium | reverse complement strand
CCCCGCAAAGACGCCCACCGGAATCGCCCACGCCTTCTTCCAAAGGACGGCGAAGATGAAAATCGCCCAGGCAGCCGCCCCCCACCAACTGATCTGCTGCGACATCACGTACATGCCGTTCCAGAATCCGTCGTCGTGCGAGGTCGTGTACTTGGCAATCGGCGCCACGCCGTCGACGAACGTCAGCACATAGGCCAGGCCGGCCACGAAGGTCAGCAGGACGACCTTCCAGTGGACGCCGCCGATGAGGAGCATGCCGAACCACAAGACAGCAGCCAGGACGAAGACGATCACGGTGGGCGTGGGCAGGTGGCTGTCCATGGCGGGAATCATGGGGAAGAATCCTGCCAGCAGTTGGATCGTGGCAGCCACTGCGCCCCACCGCCAGGCCCATCCCTGCCTGTGCAGGAAGCCGTACAAAACCGCCGCCCAGACGGCGCCGGCGGTAATGCCGAGCCAGCCAAGAACCGCGTAAGTGATCTTCACGGCGGCGGCCTCGTCTGCCCGGCCGGCCGCGATCTTAGCGTCCATAACCAGGTTGTACTGCGCGGCCAGCAGATAATAGACGGCCAGGCCGGTCAGCACGCCGAGCAAGGCCAGCACGGCGCCCAGCTTGTCGTTATTCTTCATCGAAGCTCCCCCTTTGCTGTCATCTGCATCCTGTGGCCTGCGGCGGGCAGGCTCATGCGGCGGCTGCGTTCGGCCCCTTTGTGGACAGTATCACAATACGGCAGAAAGGTCTTTGCCTTAAGGCAAGTCCGGGCCGTGATGGTCGCACGATGCGGGTCGTCGGGATGAGAAATGGCGCAATCCGGCTCTGCCTGGTATGATGGTGCTGCCAGCCTGACCGGTCCGGCCAGTGTACGCCGGTCGGACCGCCCGCCCAGCAATGACGCTCAGGAGGCCAGAAGGTTAGATGCCATGCTGAACATGCTCCGTGCCGTGCCGGTTTTCGAATCCATGGATGAGGCAGGGCTGAGGGAGTTCGCCGATCTTGCGCGACCCCGCGACTATCAGAAGGGGGAGTTCCTGTGCCTGCAGGGCGACGCCTGGCCGTACCTCATTCTCGTGCAAAGCGGCCAGATCCGGGCCTACAAGGAGTCGGTGGAAGGCCGCTCCCTCCTGGTCACGGTCTTCCAGCCCGGTGAACTTTTCTGGGGCCTGGCGTTCTTCGAGGAGGGCGCCCCCATGCCGGCCAGGCTCGAGGCGTACGAAGCCAGCCGGGTCTGGCTCTGGAACCGCACGCGCACCCAGCCCCTGCTCTGCCGGCATGGCGAGCTGCTCTGGGGGATGTGCCGCCTGATGGTGCAGCGCATGAACTACGCCAGCAGCATCATCGACGGGCTGGCCTTCCAGCCGGTGGCCAGCCGGCTGGCGCGCCTCCTGCTGGAGCAATACCCGGCGGGTCAGGAGCCGGTCGGGCGCAACCTGACGCTCGACGAAATGGCTGCCCGCATCGGTTCGACGCGCGAGATGGTCTGCCGCATCCTGAATCGCTTTGCCGCCCAGGGCGCCATTCAGATCACCCGCACCGAGTTCGTCTTCCAGGACCGCGAGGTCTTGGAGAGCCTGATTTGAGCCGGTGGGCGGCCAGCCCCCGACTACGCCCGCAGCGAGCCTAGCGCTGTGGTTGTCCAGTTGAGCAGGACACACCGCGACCGGTCCGCAGACGCTTGACCTGGAGGCTATGCACTGATGTCAGCCACCCAACACTACCCCGAACCGACCGTCGGCGCGCTGATCTTCGACCCGACGGGCCGGCTGTTCCTGATGCGGTCCCACAAGTGGGACGACAAGTACGTGGTGCCTGGCGGCCATGTCGAGCTGGGCGAGACGCTGGAGGCCGCGCTGCGCCGCGAGGTGGCCGAGGAAACGGGCCTCAGCATCCACGACATCCGCTTCGTCTGTATGCAGGAGTTCATCTACGACCCGGCCTTCTGGCAGCCCCGCCACTTCATCTTCTTCGACTTCGCCTGCCGCACCGATGCGACCGAGGTCACCCTGAACGATGAGGCAGAGGCGTACGTCTGGGCCACGGTCGATGAGGCGCTGCGCCTGCCGATGGACTCATACACCGAGAAGGCGATTCGCACTTGCCTGGCGCAGCAGGTGGGTCGGTAGCGATGCCCGGCATCTGGCTGGTCATCCGCAAGAAGAACAGCCCCGGACCCGGCGTGACGTACGAAGAGGCGGTGGAGGAGGCGCTCCGTTTCGGCTGGATCGACAACACGCTCTGTAAAGCGCCCGCCCGAAGGCGGAAAGGACGCTTATGGAATCTAAGACGAAGAACCGGAAGACGCGCGCCCAGCTCGCGGCCATGGCCGCCAGGGCCTTCGGCGGGATGGCGCTCGCCGCCGGCGAAGATGCCGTAATCGAGCTGAAGGAGGGCTGGTTCAACGCAGCCTACCAGCTCCGCCTGGCCGACGGCCGCGAGGTCGTGCTCAAGATCGCCCCGCCGGAGGGCGCCGAAGTGATGCAGTACGAGCAGGACATCATGGCGACCGAGGTCGCGGTCATGCGCCTGGCGCGCCGGCACCCCGCCATCCCCGTGCCCGAGATCTACTTCTACGATGCCGCTCACGACCTGTGCGACGCCGACTACTTCTTCATGGAGAAGTTGGCCGGGGAGAACCTGGAGCACGCCAGGGCCAGCCTGTCCCCCGAAGTCCAGACGGCCGTGGACCGGCACATCGGGGAGATCGTCCGGGCGATCAACACCTTCCCCGGCGCCTGGTTCGGCTATGACGGAAACCCGAAGCTGCGCGCGGCGACCTGGAAGGACGCGTTCAGCGTGATCATCGAGTCGGTGTTGGAAGATGCCGTGCGCAAGGGCGCGCAGTTCGACTTCAGCTACGACGCGTTCCGCGCGGTCATCCGCAAGCACGCGTCCGCGCTGGACGAGGTCACGACGCCCTGCCTGGTGCATTGGGATGCCTGGAACCCCAACTTCTTCGTCAAAGACGGCAAAATCACCGGCATCCTGGACTTCGAGCGGGCGCTGTGGGCCGAGCCGCTGATGGAGGCGCAGTTCAGGCACTTCGGCGGCGACCGGGTCTCCGACAGCCTGCGCGGCTACGGCAAGACCGCGTTCACCCCTGCCGAAGAGCAGCGCAATCAGCTCTACTCGCTGCACCTGGGCCTGGTGATGAACACGGAGTGCTATTACCGCAACTACGACACCGACGACATCTTCAACTTCTCCAGGCAGTACATCGGGGCAACCATGGACTGGCTGGAAGCCAACTGAACGCGCACTGCTGCGCCGCTTCCAGGGTTG
>CAZELR010000169.1:0-3336 GCA_964513075.1 uncultured Anaerolineales bacterium | reverse complement strand
CCTGGGAGCTGGCAGTGGCTGAGCGCGCGGTGGCCGCGCTCTTCGGGCAGCTCGCAGTTGTGGACTGCGCTAAGATCAAGCGGGTTGAGGCGGCCGATGCCCCTGATGGCGGCGGCGTCGAGAGCTATGCCGTCGCGTATGCCAGTGGCAAGACCTGCGCACTGCTGTACGACCCAGGAACGACCTACACCCGGAGGCGCGGCGATCGTGGCGCCGATTGCGGCGTTCATCCGGGGGTTGGCGCTCCCGGCCGCGGCGGCCAGCCGCTATCGCTGATACGGGTGTGGGTTATGCACCCTTTCATTGACCAGGATTGCCCGGAGATTGTCCATGCCAGCGACCCCAACCGAGACTGCTGAAGAGCTGCTGACCATTGACCAGGATCACCCCCTGGCCGGCTTCACGTTCGACCGCGGCTTGGGCTGCCACCAGTCGCCGCCGCCCCAGCGTATGCTCGTTTCCCTGCCGACCAGCCTGCGTCCGCCTGACCTGCGCCACGGCATGTTGTTGGCGGTGCGCCTGGGCTGGGCGGTCGTCCAGGGCAAGCGCTGGCGTCACGTGCAGGTGCTGCGCCTGGCAGCGCCGGCCGGGGCCCGACCGGACAGCATCCCGACCGGACCGCGGGCCGGGGAGGAGGCCACCTCTTTCTCCGTGCTGCTCGCCCGCGCGCCGCGCACGGATCGTCCGGGCGGCGCGCGCGGCGCGGTCGGTCGCAAGATGCTGGTCGCCGGGGAAGCCACCGAGGCGCACAGCATCACCCTGCCGGCGTCGGTCTGGCGGCGGCTGGAGGAAATCGGCGGGGGCAACCGGTCGGAGGGGGTGCGGCGGTTGGTGGAGGGCAATAAGCCAGGGATACACTCGCCAGGAGAGGATTGGGCGGAGTTCCGGAGACAGCTCAGGGATGGTTCTGTCCAGAAGGCGTACGCAGCACTGCTTTCCTACATGCTGGGTCTGCGCACGCATTTCAAGGCCAGCCACCCGGACTACGCGGTCTCCGGGCTCTATCAGGGCTACCTGGACATGACGTACTTCGCGCTCTTTCCGCCGCACCTCAAGCCGCGCGACCTGAAGATCGCCATCGTCTTCAATTATTCGGCGTTTAGGTTCGAAGCCTGGCTCGCCGGCAGCAACCGGCAGGTGCAGCGGCGGTATTGGGAGCTGTTCCGGGACAGCCGTTGGCCTGACTACCGTGTGGTCGCGCCCGCGCCAGGCGTTGATGCGATCGTCGAGTGCGATCTGGCCGCGGATTTCGACTTGAGCGACCCGGACGCCCTGACGGCGCGCATCGCGGCGGGTGCGGCAGCCTTCATAGACGCCATGATGCGGTTCCTGGAAACGCGGTGTGAATAACAGATAGGGCTCCAAATGAGTTGGATTCGTGCCACCCTTGGAGATATCGTCAGCGGCCGGGTGCTGGATGTCGCAACCGGCTGGGGCCGCTTCATCGAAGATCTGCGTTTTCAGCACCTGGATCAGCTTCTGAAGGGTCCCAAACCCGTGTCGGGCAGCGAGGCGCTCTGCAGCCGTGCGGCAGCATTGCGCCAGCGCCTGCACACCGGAGGCTTCGCGAGTGCGACGTTATTGACGGCCGTCGGGATCAAGTAGATGGACAAACGCCTCGTCCGCCTCAGCAAATTCCTCAGCCGGGTGCTGCGCCATCACCCGGAGGCGATCGACCTGACTCTGGATGCCCAGGGCTGGGCCGAGGTCGCGCACCTGCTGGCGCAGGCCCGCACGCACGGGGTCGCGCTGACCCGGGAGACCTTACAGGAGATCGTCGCCCAGAACGACAAGCAGCGTTTCGCCCTCAGTGATGATGGGACGCGCATCCGGGCCAGCCAGGGCCACTCGATCCCGGTTGACCTCGGGCTGGCGCCCACAGAGCCGCCGGAACTGCTCTACCACGGCACCGCGGCACGTTCCATCCCGTCGATTAGGGCGCGCGGGCTGCTGCCAGGCCGGCGCAATCATGTACACCTATCCGCGGATGAAACAACGGCAGCGCGCGTCGGCGGCCGGCATGGCAATCCACTGGTGATTACAGTGCGCGCCGGACTGATGCATGCCGAGGGCTATCCCTTCTACCTATCGGCCAATGGGGTCTGGCTGACCGAGCACGTGCCCGCCGCGTATCTGGACATCCCGGATGCTGATCCGAGTCGCGAGCGCTATGAACGGGCCAAACTGCAGAGAGATAGAGAGCCAGCCGCTGCCATGCTGGAGCAGGACGCACGTGACCTTTTCCCCTTTGAGTCTATGTCGCCCGAGGAGTATGCCGCGCGTCACGGCGCAGACTGGCTCTGCTGTTCATTTCCCGGCTACCGCTTTCAGGACGAAAAGCTGGATGCCTGGATCCAAAGGTTAGGAGAGATCTTCTTTACACCCGGCTTGCTGCGCCACTACCAGGAGGAACTGCTGACTCCCGACGAACTGGAGCGAGTGAGGCGAATCAAGGACGAACACCAGGTCGACCCACCGGCTTTGGCTGCCAAACCAGGCTCTGCGGATGGCCGCACACAGCAAGGCGTGGTCGGCAAAGATTCCGACGTCAGGCCCCGGCAGCTGTCTTGAGGCCGCGCACTGGGACTACTGGCATGCCGCGGACAATCCCCGGAACAATCCAGATAACACATCCAGCAGACGACAGGCTGCCTTGAAGGTAGTAAGGGAGCAACTAGAGCCGACTCACTGCTTGGCTTGCCACACGATTCGCCGTCAGGGAGGGAAAACCGGTCCCTCCTGCCTCGTTCAGGCGTCAAGCAGGAGCGTTCAACTGTTCCCCGGCAGCTTTCTCAACAGCCGCTCAAGCGCAAGGTGACACAGTGGAATGAGCAACGGCGCAGCAAGCAAGAAGTAGTTGAAGTTATCTCTGAATAACGCGGCCGCCGAGCCAAGTGGCGAACTCGGAAGTGCATTCGAAAGCAGAGAACCGAGCAGCAGGAGAACGCCTGCTGCCAGGATCGCCCACCAGCCCCAGGGCTGTCGTTGAAGCCTGCTGGCGCCTCCAAGAAGGAAGACGACGAAGAGCCGCCAACCGCTGAAGATGGCCAACAGACTCGTGAGAGCCGGCATGCCCAGGGCGGTATCAGCGGTCCGGTAGGCAGCAGAGATCGCCGGCTCAAACAACACGCGAGCGTACATGTAGTACCATAGGCAGGCCATGAGGGAGATCGGCAAGGCGATCAGGATCGCTTCGGCGATGAGCAGAACCCGGTCCCATTTCTCCAGCATAGTTCCCCTACTGCAATCGATCCGCCATCTGCCGCTCGCCCGTAGTTGCATCGGCCAACACCGCAAACAGCCAGTAGAGGGCCAGCAGCAGGCCGGCGAATAGCG
>CAZELR010000168.1:0-3520 GCA_964513075.1 uncultured Anaerolineales bacterium | reverse complement strand
CACCGCCACCGCCCAGCCCTGAATCCCCTTACCCGAACGGTGAACAGTTACCTTTCTGAGTAGCTTTGTGCAGCTGGCCGCCTTGCGCTACACTGACGTCACCACGCTGGGGAATAGGGCCACGCTGGGGAGCGACCCGAGCACCCGCGGGCGACGGTGTGGCTGAGCAGAGTGTGGTGATGCGGCCGACCGCCTGATCCAGCAGGTGACCGACGCGCGTGGGGCCATCACAGTCATGCACCTATGACCCGCTCGACTGCCTGGTGCGGGAAACTGATGCCTTGGGCAGCCACTGGCTCACGGCTTATGAGGCGGTCGGCAACACCGCCGGCCGGCCCGATGCCAAACGGATGCACAACAGCTTTCGAGTATGACGCTGCGAACCACCTGGTGCGCAAGATCGATCCCGCGGGGCATGCAACCAGCTTCGCATACGAAGACAGCCGACAACTTCCTCCAGGTGACCGATCTGCGCGGGTACGGTACGAGCGACGCGTACGATGCAGCGGACCATGCCGGGCAGCCAGGCAACGAACCGGGCGTACGACGCGACGGGCAATGTGCTAAGCGTTACCGACCCGAACGGAGCTACATGGACACATTCCTAATAACGCCGGCAACCAGCGCACTACACAGACTGACCCACTGGGCCTGGTGCTGACCCAGGCGTTGGATTACCAGGTCGACACCAGCGGCAACTGCATCGAGCGCGCAGTAACCCAAATGCGCTACGATGACAGGAACCGCCACCTGGCCAAGGCCTACGACCCGGAGATCGGGCCAGCGGCATCAAGCGGACCGAGCGCACTTACGATGCACTGAGCCCGGCGGCCGAGTACAGCATATGGAACGGTCAGTACACGAATCTGTATCGCGGGGACGCCGGTCGATTGATGACGACGCAGAGCTTCCCGAGCGGCCAGCACTGCTGGTACGCCTTGGCTCGGCTCAACCAGTGGCCTGACCAAGGAACAGGGCCAATTGGTGCACAACTACCGCCACGATCCGTTCGGTGCACTGGTGCCCGATAACGGTAACTGGATCGAGCCGTACAACCACTAAGCCTTTGCCGGGTAGGAGTGGAATGCCAACTCCGGCCTGTACTACTTTCTATACCCGATCGTGCGACCCCAAGAGTGCAATCTGGCCCCAGCCTGACCCATACCTCGGCCGACCTGCCCGAACCGATGATGCCGCTACGCCTGCGTGGCGGGGAATCCGATGAACTGGCTAGATATGCTGGGGTATGCTGGTGTGTCAGCATCCGCCAATCTGCGATCTTTCAGGGAACTCCTCAATTCAGACTACCGGTTCCTACGTGGTCTACTCGCGGGACTCGCCGGACAGGGAAATGGCATGAGTATCCGGTAGATCTCATGTCCCAGGTTATCAGAAACAAGGCGGCAGGCGATCTGTTCCGCGACATGGTGACCTTGGAGTATCTCAACAAGGGAACAAACGTTGAGATTGGACAGAGCCTCTGGACGCCTTATGGTTTGAGACGGCAAGATATCCTGGTGGAGGAGGCAGGGAAGCTGTGGGGGGTGAGACACAAGGTAGGCAACTCGCGATACCTGGCCTCTCAAAGGCTCAAGGATGCCTCGCAAAAGGCGGTTGAGGGAATCGAAGTCACTTTGAAACGGGATCCTCAGGTCGTAGGTCGCGCGAGTACTTTCAGCAAGGGTGTATCCAAGCTTGGCGGCGCGAACATGCTGACCTCTGCGACCGCACCCTTCTTCGAGGTGGGTACTTCCATCGATATGGCGAGGCAGGAAGTAGACGCAGACGCCAACCTGAGCACCAGACAGATCTTCGCCTACGGACTGGCAGGCGCCTTCAATGCGGCTAACTTCGGCATCGCTCGCAATACTATGAGGATCCCCACGATCTTTATGGGCGAAGAACAGGCGAACAGCGCGAACAAGTGGATCAACCAGAACATCAATGCGGCTGCCTGCCTTACAAGCACTCGTCAACGCCGGAGTGAGCGCCTATGGTGCAATGAAGGGGCCTATCGGTACCAGGTAGATCATACGTTGTACCAACTCATATCTGAACGGGGCGGAGCGGAAAGCAATGAAGTAAGCTCCAGCTGAGTTGGAAGCGAATACTGCACAACTGGTCAAACGATGGTCCTTCCGGAGATTGTCACCCGAAGGACCATCTGGTGTCTTCACTCGGGTTGTCAAGAACGAGTGGTTGATTCGACTGGACCGTACCGGAGGCGGTTGCCAACCATCAAGTGGCCTAATGTGATCGCTACATCTCCTCCACCATCTCTTGCACTCGTTTCGCATTCGGATGCAGGTAGCGCGTCGTCGTGCTGATGTTTGTATGCCCCAGGATCGTCGCCAACGTGGCGATGTCACCCTGGTTCTTCGTCAGGAAGCGCGTCGCGAAGCTATGGCGTAACGTGTGCGGGGTCACTGTAAATATGATCCCCGCCCGCCGCGCCGCTTCAGACACCATTCGCTGCACATCGCGGGAATCCAGTGCCCGGTAGGTGCGACTGAGGAAGAGCAGATCGTCTGCCACCTTGGGCCGCGTCTGGAGGTAACCTTTCAGCGTATCTCTGGCTTCTAAAGATAGCGCCAGCTTTCTTTCCTTCAGTCCCTTGCCTGTTCGTACCAACAATGTCCCTGAACGCGGCCCCAATTCTACATCGCCAATCTTGAGAGCGACGGCTTCACTCACTCGCAGGCCCGCGCGCGCCATCACGTTGATCAGCGCCACATCGCGTTTGTCGCTCCAATGCGGGCCATCCACGGCATTGATCAGCCGGCCCAGGTCGCGCGCGTCCAACGTCTCCATCGGCCCCTGCACCTGTTTTACACCCTTGACCTTAAGCGTTCGGCCCTGGGCACGCACGAGGGCGCGGATCGGCGCCAGGTACGCGTTGACTGTGGCAGCCTTGTAGCCCTTGACGCCGGTCAGGTAGACCCGGTAGTCGCGCACCTCGTCATCGGTGAACAGCGCAGCATCCGGCTCATCGGCGTAGCTTTCCAGGTACCAGGCGCGGAAAGAAGCGAGTCCGGCGGTGTACCGCTCACGGGTAATGCCCTCATAGTCTTCCAGGAGTTTGTCAACTTGGGTTTGCCAGTCGCTCATCGGAAGCCTTTCCACATTACACGACGCTCCTTAAGCGCGTTAGCGGCCCGATTTCCTCACATTACACGACACTCAGACAGCTTCAATGTCGCACATTGTCCCTTGTAGGACTATTATACGCGACGTTGTTGCGATGTCAAATCATTATAAATTATAACGCATGATAACGGATTGACAACATGTACCAGGCGCGCTATACTGTGGTGGACGGTTGGCTGTGGACACGCAACCGGCCGTGGGGAAGCCGGCACACTGAAAGCGCCACCCTACAGAGAGAATAGCTTCCCGGTGGAATCACCTGCCCGAGTCGGTCACTGAGGCCGGCCGCGGTGCTCCAGGTTGATGGGCTGCGGAGGACGGAATGTTTCAATGACTTTGAGACAACCCCGGCTAGAATTTAGTGTACGGATCT
>CAZELR010000167.1:0-3619 GCA_964513075.1 uncultured Anaerolineales bacterium | reverse complement strand
ACGACATCAGCACGTCGTTTGGCCTGCTCAGCTTCTTCGACCGGGTGACGGACCTCCAAGGGGAATTGGCCGGGATGAAAGACTTTCCCCACGACCAGGTGGCGGCCGTGGGGGCCATCGTCAACCGCTCGGTGGACGTGCGCCAGGCGGGCCCCGGTGCGGCCGGGCCGTGGCATTCTCTCGCACTGACGGGCATGGACGAACGCTTCATGGCCCAGGCCCGGGAGATCTACACCTTCCAACAGCGAGCGGCGGGGTTCGCGAACGACGCCGCGGTCTGGCAGGCGCTGCTGGAGCGGGACGACGTGGCCATCGTCACCCCGTTCCTGGTGGCCAATCCCGACAGCAGCTACGCAAGCACTGGCGGCGGCGACAACGGCCTGGCCGCCACCCTCAGCGGGCTCGCCGGGGAGGCCGGCTCGCAGGATGACGCGCCGGCCGACCAGGGCGAGTTCAACTTCCGGCTGGCCGGCTTCACGCGGGCGGACGCTCTGCCGGAGGTGTGGCTGGAGCTGCGGGACGAGTCGGGCGGACAGGTGCGCAGCCACCGGGTGCAGGTGATCGGCGTGTTGGCGGACACCACCACGGTCAGCATGAACTCGGTCCATGTCAACAGCCGCGCGCTAGCCGCGATCGCCGCGGTCACCGGCGCGGACGTGCGGCCGGATGCCTTCTTCATCAAGGTGGCGGAGGGCGCGGATGTGCGGGAGGTGGCCCAGGAAGTGGAGCGGGCCTTCCTGAGCTCAGCGCTGGACGCCACGGTGATCGCGGACAGCGCGGCCCAGGGCCAGGCGTTGACCCGGGGCATCCTGCAACTGTTCCAGGGGTTCCTGGCCCTCGGGCTGCTGGTGGGCATCGCCGCGCTGGGAGTGATCAGCGCGCGCAGCGTGGTGGAGCGGCGGCAGCAGGTGGGCATGCTGCGGGCCATCGGCTACCAACCTGAAATGGTCGCGCTCTCGTTTGTGCTGGAGGCCAGCTTCATCGCGCTGGTGGGCATCGGCCTGGGCGTGGGCGCGGGCATCCTGATGGGCCAGGCCGTCATCGGCCAACTGTTCAACGTCATCACGGCGGGGCGCACCCTGGCCGTGCCGTGGGGTCAGATCGGGATCATCGTCCTGGCCGCGTACCTGTTCTCGCTGCTGACCACGATCCTGCCCGCGGTGCAGGCGTCCCGCATCTATCCGGCCGACGCGCTGCGGTACGAGTAGGGCGGACCGTCTATCACGAGGGGCGCACATCACATCCGGATGCGCGCCCCGTTTGGAAAGTCCCATCCCTGCCTGGCTAATTCAGGATCATGGGCAGATACATCGCATAGGGCGCTGTCGCGGCGGCCCAGAAGCCGCCGATCAGTTCGTAGCCGCCCCCAGTCTGCACCCCCGCATCAGGCTGGCCGCTTGTGCCAGCCAGCGTGAACGCACCGCCGCTGCTCACGCCGCTGCCCCCATCGATTGTCCACCAGGCCAGGTCATAAGGTCCGCCCTCGGGCACGGGGCCCTGGCCCGCTGCCGGAAGCGCGCCGGCCAGCGTCAGGACAAGCAGGAGGGCGAAGGCCAGCCGAAATATCGTTCGCTTCTTCATGGCACACCCTCCTGTTTCAATGCTTGGAAACGCTATGGCTGTAGCTATCGGACACCCATATGTTGGCTCCGTCGAACGCGATACCCAGCGGGTAGCTGCCCGTTTGGAAAGTCGGCGAGGGCCCACAATCCCACCCGATCGTGGACGCCAACCGGGTGATGAGGCCCTGGCTGAGATAGTGCGTCACCCACATATAGTAGCCGTCGAAGGCCAACCAGATAGGACCTGCGCTGACGCGACAAGAATGCAGCCACGAGCCATCGGACGCGCGCAGCACGCTGACCGTCGCCGAACCGCTGTTCGCCACCCAGATGTTGGCGCCGTCGAAAGCCACACCGTACGGATCCGCGCCGACGGGGTAGGTGCCCACAAGACTGCCATCGGAGGCGCCAAGCTTGGTCACCGTCCCCGAGTGAATGTTGGCGACCCAGACATAGGTCCCATCAAAGGCAATCCCGGTCGGGCCATCTCCCACGGCATATGTACCCAGGATCGCGTTATCGCTGGCGCGGATCTTGGTCACGTTGTCGGTGTCCGTGTTGGTCACCCAGACATTGGCGCCGTCGAACGCCATGCCCCAATGGCTGGATGTCACCGGATTGATCGTGCTGACCAGGGAGCCATCTGAGGCGCGGATCCTGGTGATTTGGCCTGGGGACATATCGCTGCTGGCGACCCAGATCTCATCGCCATCGAAGATGATGGGGTTAGGACCGGGGCCGACGTCGTACGAGCCGATGACTGCCATGTCGCTGGCCCGGATTTTGACCACCTTGCCCGTCCCATAGATCGTGACCCACATGTGCTCGCCGTCAAAAGCGAGCTGGTTGCACCAGCCGACCGCCACGCTGGGCGGCGTGCTGTTCACATCGTACCAGCGCAGCATGCCGATCTGCTGGGGGGTGCGATTTTTGATCAGGCTCGGCCCGTGAGTAATCAGGGCAAACCCTTCATAACTGTTGAAGACGCCGCCTGGCCCCCTGTCGCTGTATCCCCGTATACCGGCGCCCCACTCTCCATGCGCGATCGCAGTGAGCGCATGCGCGCCAAATGGGTCTGTCGACGTGTTCAGGTTCTCTACGTGCAGCACGGAGGAGCGGAGCGTGTCCAGGACATTGCCCACCACCTGTGCGCCGGGCCGCAGGCTCAGTGCATAGGGGGAGGCGGATAACTCCTGGCGGGGCAGCAGGGTCGTGTAGGTCCCGCTGCCCGCAGGGCAGCGCACGGCAATCTGCAGCCAGCGGGCCTCACCGCTGAAGGACTGGAAATATTCGCCATAAGTCGTCAGGTCGAAGCGGATATCCGGCGCCGTGAACACGCCCCGGTTCACGGCCACGTTCGTCTTCGACACGCTGCCGGTCACCTGGGCGCCGGCATTCAGATCGTTCCATAACGTAAATTGGAAGTCGCAGACGCCGGTGAAAGGGGCGCCGCCTTGTTTGAGCTGGCCCTGGTAGGTGAAGCCGATGCCCACGACCCCTTGCGGCGCTACTTCGATGTCCGTGTCCGGGCCTTGGGCAAAGACGGGGGCCGCACCGCCCATCATGCCAAGCAAACATGCGCAGACAACGACCACGGGAAACCACTTTGTTTTCACGGTGTGCTCCTTTCTGGGTTAAGCTGCTTTACAGCCTCCGCCAACCATTTGGCCGGGGGTCAACACGAACGGGAGTGAAGGGGCGGGGCGAAGGAGCTTCGTCGGGGTCGAGGGAAGCAGGGTTATGGCCGGAGGGTGAAAACAAGAATCTGTGGCTGCCCCAAAACGAAGCTTGCCATCCACAATCACCTATCGCATATTATATTACCAGCACTAGCGGTTGTCAATAGGCAACGGAAGATTGTATAATACACCAGCACGAGATAAGCTATTCCTGTCACCCTGAACGGGTTAGCGGCACAAGGTGCGTAGCAGCAAATCGCCAGTGAAGGGTCTCGTTGCGGTGCGGAGATCCTTCGCTGGGGTCACGCCGTAACTGACTTTGGGTGGTTAACCCGCTGCCTAGAAACTCCCGCGATGAGATCCTTCGCTGAGGTCTCG
>CAZELR010000166.1:0-3702 GCA_964513075.1 uncultured Anaerolineales bacterium | reverse complement strand
CGTGGTTCGGCATCAAGTACACCATGAACCTCTACCGCGGCTGCCAGCACCGGTGGTGGTGCTGGACGCAAGGCGCATTCCTTCAGGTAGCAATACGCAGCGGGCGTCGATAACTTTCTGCCCGTTCTCGAGGCCTAACACCACCTGCACGTCCAGTTGCTCCACGATCTCACGGCGAAAGGCAAAATCCCGCTCGTGTTCCGGCAACTGGATCGCAACCGCGGCGGCAAACTGCTGCAGATCTCCCAGGTGAGCTTCCATCTGATCAACCGATTTGAGATCGGCCTCCAGAGACCTGATTCGCTCCGCCAACTCGCTGGATTGCTCGGCCAACTGCCGCTGGCGTTCATCGAGCAGTGCGCGGTCAAAGTCGCCATTGAGATACAGATCGAGCAGCCGCTGCATCTGCTTGGCCAGTTCGGTCTGCCGGCGGCGCCAGCTCTCCAGCACGCTACGTTCCGGCGCGCGCTCTTGTAGAGAATTCGCCTGCATCTGCCGCAACGCCTGCTCCAGCGTTGCGGGCTGCAGCAGCAGATCGCGCACCCAGCACCACACTAAGGTGTCGACGAGCGATGCGCTGAACGACGGTGCGTCACACCGATAGCGATGCGATGTGTGCCGGCCATGGGCCGGACAACGATACGACAGCCAGCCTCGCCGGCTGCTGCCCTGCACTTTCGCGCCGCATAGCCCGCAATAAAGCCGGCGTCGCAGCAGATACTCATGCTTCAAGCTGCGCGCAGAGAGCGCGCCGGCCGTGCGCAGCCGTTCTTGAACTCGCTGCCACAGCTCTTCGTCAATGATCGGGGAAACGGACACGGCCACCCAGGTTGAGGGGTCATTAGCCTGCTGGCGGGAGTTGCGCTTACCGTAGTGCCATGTCCCGCGGTAGGTTTCGTTGCGCAAGATATGGTGCAATGTCGAGTTGGCCCACACCCCGAACTCCCGCTGCTTGCCGTTCGCGCGTTTGTCGCCGGGCGTGGGAACGTGCTCCTCTGACAGAGCCAGCTGCAGTCCGCGGACCGACATGCCGTTAGCATAGTCCTCAAAGATGCGCCGTACAAGCGCGGCTTCCTCCGGCACGACCACCAGGGTCTGCTTCCCACCATCCGCGATTTCGCTCTTGTATCCCAGCGGCGGCCGCTGCTGGACCAAGACATGGCCGGCGGCGGCCTTCTGCCGCCGGCCCCGTTGGGTTCGCTCAACAATTTTCAAGCGTTCGTACTCGGCGATCACGGCGCGGATGTTTTTCTGCAGCTGACCCTCAGGCGTTTCGGAATACTCCCCCAAGACATACTCGATGACGATGCCGTTACGGCGCAGCTCCTCCTCCACAAACAGTTGTTTGGGCAGGCTCCTGGAAAGCCGATCGAGCTCGCGCACAACCAGCACGTCGAAGGCCCGCTGCTCAGCCAGCTCGCGCACTCGGTTAAGCTGCGGCAGCTCGAAAGCGGCGCCGGACGCGCCGCGATCGTCTTCGGCTAACTCGGCAACGACATCATAGCCGCGCTCGGCCGCGTAGGCCCGCCCCATTTCGAGCTGGCCTTGAATATTCCGATAATCCGCATGGCGGTCATCAGCGGAAACACGGGCGTAGAGAATTGCGCGCATCGGGGAGTCATCCTGTTAGACAGTTGGCCAGGAGGTGTAGCTCAACGTGCCTTTTGTGCTACATGGCACAACATTATAGTATTATTTGACAGAATCGGTAGGCAATAGTACCATTGTGCGCAGTTCAACACCAAAACCTAGAGGTTAACGCTGAGTGGCGTAAGACACTGCTGACCGGCCGCGCAATTCCTCAGCGCGGCCCCAAACACCGTAATAATAATCGTAATGAATCGCGTAAACAATCAGCGATATTTTGTGCTGCCCGACGTAATCCCAAGAATCTAGCCGACCAAAACCATTTTGCGGAGATCACAATGGCCGACGACGAACTCATCGAGATATTTCGCCAGCTCACACCCACACAACGCTCTTGCGTGATTAATCATGTCTTCGTGCTCGCTACCCACGCGCGGCTGACGAAGCGGTGCCAAGACGCTCTAGCAGCTTCTGAATCAGGTCCCGACCCTGAGGCCCAAGTTCCTGCAAATACCCCAGCAGTTCACCCTCACTAGCCGGCGCCGCGGCCGACCCGCTCGTTCCCGCCGCCGGCATATCCGCGATCTTACCCTGCTTGATGACAGCCAGCTCCCCTGTCGCGCTTTGACGCGCGACAAAGAGATCCATCAGGGCTGGATCGCCCGCGACCGTCGGGACATCGTCGGCGGCCCACACCTGGCACAGCTCCAAAAACGCCACCAGCACCCGCGCTTGATGCCGCGAGCCATTGAGCTTGCGATAGGCCGCCAGCAGGAGGGCTTCATCCTGCGCAAGATTCTCATTCAGGCCCAACAGGTTGCCCAGGTGCAGATCCAGTAAGTCGGCAAGAACAAAAAGCACATCAATCTGAAAAGCCGTACGTCCCCGCTCATAATGGCCATAGGCTGCACGCGATAACCCCAAACGCGCCGCCACATCATCTTGCGTGAGGCCAGCCCGTTCACGCGCCAGCCGGACTTGTTGAGCAATCAGCTCGGTCCGCTCGCTAAGTCGTACTGTCATTTGCGCCTCCTTTTGAGCCGGAATGGGGGGGAGTGTTACGACTATACCATTCTATACACATATTCGGAATTTGACACATGCGCCAGTCTGTGTTACTTTCATGTTAAGAATTTAAACCTGCGTCCTTTTTTTTGAACGCCTACGCTTAAAATATAATCTAATGCGCTTACCAAACTAGCAAAAGCTCGTTATTTCAACAGGATAGCTACCATGAACGGCACGACTCTACGAGTACTCCGAGAACTGCAGGGTGCGACCCAGCGCCAAATCGCACTCCAGGCGCACGTCTCGCCGTCAACCCTCAGCCTACTGGAAAACGAACTGACGCCGCTAGACACGCCAGCACTGGCACGCATCCTCGGGGTGCTAAAGTACACGCCCGCAATGGACAGCCATTTCGAGGCACTCGTGCGGTTGGCAAACGGACATAGCCATGATTATTCGTCTGGAGGCGGCCATGACCAGAACGCGCGCCATTCATGATACTTCAACTGACCGGCCGACAACCGGCAAGCCGTCTCGGCCTCCGGTCACGATCTATCGTCCTGCCTGGTCGAAATCCACCGTTCCCGAGCGCCTCGCCCGCATTTACGCCCTGATCCTGATGCCGCCTAATAGGTCCTAAGCCGCCGCCTGACGAGACGGCGATTCTTTGTAGAAAACGATTGTACAACATGTACACACTAGCCAGCAAAATTATTGCGCAAGGAGTAACCTGTGAAACGCCTGACCTTACGTCTGCCCAAGCCCATCACCGACCGCATCCGCTGCGAAGCCCAGGCCCGCGGCGTAAGCGTCAACACCGTGCTCATTGAGCGCTTGCAAAGGGTGCAAGTCGCAGCCGCAGCGTCTGCTCGTCCAGTTCCGCGACGTCGCCTTGAAGCTCCTCCAGGACCTCCAGACGCGCAATCACTTCCTGGGTGAGCGAACGTCGATTCCGGCCCGCGCCGGCCAGGATCACTTCGTATAGCTCCCTGGGCAGACGCACCGAAACCGGGACAACATCTGAATCAATACGCGGTTTTGCCATATAACCAGATCCTCCTATGAGGGATAATCATACATGAAAAAACATCGTGGTGCAAGTACTAG
>CAZELR010000165.1:0-3708 GCA_964513075.1 uncultured Anaerolineales bacterium | reverse complement strand
GCCGCCTGATTGTCAGGCAAAACGATCAAGCCGTTACACGGCGCACCCCGCGCTCAACCATATCGGCCCGCTCATCCAACAGGAACTCCTTCATACGACCTCCTTCTTGATGTGGTCTGAAAACAAAAAAGGGAAGCCCCTCGGCTCCCCTTTCCGGCGCGCAACCCGCACCACACGTATAGTATACCTGAAGTGGTCGCTCTTGTCAATATCAAGTTCAATCCCATACAGTAATCTACATATTCTATAGTATTGTAAGAATCTACAGAATAGCCAACAACGGGGAATATGTGGTGGAAACCGCTGACGGCAGCGCGGCTTGAGTTCTGGATCTGAACCAACCGGGGGTATAATGGCAGTCACGGCGGTCAACAAGACGCTGACATCGAATCAAGGCTGACTCTGGCCAGGGCCAGGCGCGATTGGCCTGGGATACCGCACAGGGAGGTGACGACATGTGCAGGCGCATCACGCTGCTTCTGCTGGTAATCGTCTTGCTTGCCGGCTGCGGCAGCCGAACCGAACAGACGCAGCAGGCGCTCAGCAGCACGGCCGCGGCGCCGGGCGCGGTCGGAGATACGGGCCGGCCGGCCACGACCGCGGCTGACGCTGGGGCGCCGACGGTGGCCGCGCCGACAGAACTCCCGCCCTCCCCCCAACCTGCTCCGACGACCGCTCCGCCGGCCATCGCGACGCCGGCCCCTGAGAAGCTGAAGCTGGGCGCGGTAGGGTTCGGGCAGGAGCGCCTGCAGGTCACCTACGTCTTCGAGGTCGAGAACCCGAACCCCGGCCTGGCGGTGGAGACCAGCCAGTATCAGGTCGCCGTGTACGATAAGGCGGGCGTCGTCCTGAAAAGCGATACGGGCTACATCGAGCTGCTGCTGCCCGGCCAGAAGTTCGGCATCGCCGGTTTCACCTACCTCGACAGCGCAGACCGGATCGCCGACCACGTGACAGTGCAGGTCAAGCCAGGCCGGTACACCGCCACTGAGGCGCAGCCGAGCTTCACCGCCGACAAGGTCACGTACACCCAGAGCCAGTACGGCGCCCAGGTGACCGGGATCATCACCAGCCCCTACCAACAGGATGCTTCCAACGTTAGGGTGAACGCGCTGGCCTACGACAGTCAGGGCGCTCTGATCGGCGGCGGCTACACCTACCTCAACTTCGTCCCGGCCAACGGCCAGGCTTCAGTGGAAATCCCGGTCAGCACCACCGGCGAACCCGCCACCGTGCAGCTGTTTGCGTCGGTGAGCGGTCTGTCGGCCTTCGGCGGGGCAGCCTCTAACGCGCCGGGGGCGCAGAACATCAAGCTCGGGGCGAAAGGGTACGGGCAAAAGCAAGAGAGCGTCAGTTATGCATTCCTCGTGGAGAATCCCAATGCGGATGTCGCCATCGAGAACAGCGCATACCAGGCCGCCGTGTATGCCGCCGATGGCGCGGTGCTGGCCAGCAACGAGGGCACCATCGAGGTCGTGCTGCCCGGCCAGACGCTGGGCATCGCGGGCGCCATGACGCTGCCCGCCCAAGATCTTGTGATCGATCACATCGAGGTTCAGGTCAAGCCTGGCAAGTTCGCCAAGAGCGAGCCACAACCGGCATTGGCGACCGATCAGGTCGTTTTCTTTGCCGGCGACTACAACTCCCGGGTGACCGGCGTCGTCACGAGTCCGTATAAGCATGATCTCTCTCTGGTCCGGGCCAATGCGGTGGCCTACGATGATGCGGGGCAGATTATCGGCGGCGGGTTCACCTACGTGGACTTTCTGTTGGCCGGCGCGCCAACCGGCGTGGTGATTCACACCCTGGTGAGCGGCGCGCCGGCCAGAGTTGAGATCTACGCAGCCGCCAGCGGACTCTCCCAGTTCAACACGCCGGCCTCGCCGGCGGCGCCAGACGTCAAGGTGCTGGCGGCCGGGTTCGGGCAGGACCGCTGGCAGAGCGTGCACGGGTTCCTGGTGGAGAACCGGAACCGCGCCAACGCGGTCGAGAAGAGCCAGTACCACGTGACCGCCTTCGCCCAGGACGGCGCCGTCCTCGCGACCGAATCGGGCTACATCGAGTTGCTCCTGCCCGGTCAAAAGCTGGGCGTCGCCGGCGGGCTGAGCTTGCCGGCTGCGGACGCCACGGTCGACCATGTCGTCGTGCAGGTCAAGGCCGGTAATCTCAGGCCCGCGGAGCCGCAGCCGACCTTCACAGCCGACAAGGTCGCCTACCTGAAGGGGGAGATGGCGGCCAAGGTCACCGGCGTGATCCAGAATCCCTACCCGCAGGATGCCTCGCAGGTGCGTATCAGCGCGCTGGTGTACGATGCGTCCGGCGCAATCGTCGGCGGCGGCTTCGGCTATCTGGACTTTGTTCCGGCCGAAGGGCAGGCGGCGGCCGAGGTGATGGTCACGACGAGGGGCGAGCCGGCCACGGCGGAGCTGTATGCAGCCTTGACTGTGCTCTCCGGTCTCAAATGAGGCCGCGGAATGAGGACTTCATCTGGCTAACGACGGCCTGAGATCACTCTGTGCCTGGACAGGTGGTCTCAGGCTCAGCCCACAGGAGATCGCATGATGTGCAGGCATCGGCTATTCGCATTCACGGTCGCGGTCTTGCTGCTGGCGAGTTGCGCACAGGCCCCTGCATTCCCACGCCTATCCCGAAAAGTGAGGGTCGTGGAGTATCCATCTCTGGACTGGGCGATCAATGGGCAGAGGCTGAGGGATACCGGCTGCGAGGGAGACCTGCAGAAGTCCTGCCCGGAGCTGGTGGCGCTTGGGTGCGCCGAAATCCAGGGGCCAGGCTTCTATCTTGGCGGGCTAGAGCCGCCGTATGCAGTTGTGATATGTATCAACGGCAGTGACGAGCCTCCCAACGGGGAATACTTCAGGCAGCAACCAGGTCTGGATACGAGATACCGGAGTTATGTCATCTTCCAAAACGGGGAGTACAGATTCATCAGGAAGCAGTCCGAATTCAAGGCGAGCTTCGCACCTGTTGAATCAACGGCTGAAGCGCTCAGCTATGCCATGGCGATGACCTCGCTTGCTGCGCGACATGACATTGATCCCAACGCCAACGTTGCCTATCTGGTGGATGTGATTGAAGAAACACATGCGGAAGAGACACCGGATGGTTACCTGGTTCACCTGTTTGATTCGGACCGCAAAATGGGTTGCGCCGATCACTCTTTCTATGCCGTACAAGTCCTGGTAACGCGAGCGGGTGAGGTGCGGGAAGTAGCGCGGCAAGAGATCTACCGCAGCTATGCTTGTTTCGATTACGGCGTCTTGACTCTGGATGAGGACTGACCGCACTTGGGCCGCGCGGCGCCGAGTTTCAGTGCTGCTGGGCTGGATTGCCAAGTGTCAAATGGCACTGATCGGATAGAGCAACGCGTACCCGGCTCCCCCCAGCGCGTACAACACACTGCCAATGTAGAGCCACAGCGCGCCTGGAATCGCAGTCTCATGCCGGCCGTGCAGGCGCAGCGCCGCGAAGACGATCAGTTCCAGCAACGCTCCCAGCCCTAACGCCAGCGGCGCAAAGGCGGCTAACCCCACCATGAGCTTGCCGTCCGCTGCGCCGGCGCGCGGCTCCAGCTGCGTGGCGACGTAGACACCCACGAAAACGGCGAAGGTCAACGCCAGGTGATCGGTCAGCAGCGCGACCGGCCAGGCCAGGAAGAACAGCGGTACCGTCAGCCAGTTAGAGACGCGC
>CAZELR010000164.1:0-3753 GCA_964513075.1 uncultured Anaerolineales bacterium | reverse complement strand
TCCCCTTGGGGGCACTGTCTGTAGCCGAGTACACTCCACCAAGTCCGGCTCGTGATATAGAATCACGAGCCGTTCCGCGTCTATGGCCCGGATGAAGAGGCTGGGGGCGCGGCGGGCGACAGTGACTTCGTCGGATTGGACGTCGGCGCGCATGGCGGCGGCCCGTTCGATCTGGTCGTCCTGAATGTGAATGTGCCAAATCAATCCGCGTCACGTCGCGCGGGCACGCTGTTCACGAGTCTGGCGAATACTTCATGCCTGACCCGGTATCGCTTCTGCGCCGACGCCCACACCGAGAACGCCCTATCCGTCATCCCTGATGATGCCGGCGAACTCCCCGCGGAACCATGGACGGATGCCTGGGCTTTGGCGTTGGGGTATGTCGCGATCACTCCGCTCCAGACCATCCCCGACCTGTTGTGCGTGGTGTCGTGGGCCGCCTCGCCCGAAGCCATCGCGTTGTCGACGTTTTCAGGGCTCGAGATCGCGGGCCAAATCAAGAAACCTTAACATCCTCTTTGTCATGCGTTAAGACTTCCTTCACCTGGGTATAACGCTGGGCGGTTATGCTGTTAGGCGGTGGAGGAAGACCATGCGTAGAACTTGACGACACCGGCAGTCCTCCGCTGTCCCCGTCTTGCTGCTGACCGCGCGCACCGGCGAGCTGGACAAGATCGTGGGCCTGGAGAGCGGCGCGGACGACTACCTGACCAAGCCGTTCAGCGTGGGCGAGCTGATGGCGCGCATCCGAGCGCTTCGTGCGCCGGGCCAACCCGCGGCTGCCCATCGATGAGCTTCGCGCGAATGATCCAGCAGCCGGCCCAGGCAAGGCGCTGGCGCTCAACCTGGTGAGCCGTCGCGCCTCGCTGGGGGACCAGGAACTGCTGCTCAGCCCTAAGGAGTTCAACCTGCTGTTCGAGGGATGAGGCAACTTCGTGACTCGTAATGCGTATTGAGAGGCGAGAATGAATGTGTTACGGAACTCATCCGCAGGCCGCACGGCGGGACAGGTCGCCACGGTCGCCTTTTCGCTGGCGAACTTCGCCAAAGGTGAAAATGAATGAAAACGTCAATTCCCTCCCGAACCCCGGCCTTTCCGGCGCCTGGCTGGTTGCGCTGGTTCATCCTGCTCTTCGTCCTGGCGACCCTGCTCCTGGCGCCCGCAGCCGGCGCGGCCAAGACGTATCACGCTGAACGCTTCGACGCGGACCTGGCGATCCAGCCCGGCGGCGCGCTGGTCGTCACGGAGACGGTGGCCTTTCGCTTCGAGGGCGGGCCGTTCACCTACGTCTACCGCGACCTGGCGTACACCGAGCTCGACGAGATTGACCGGCTGCAGGCCAGCATGGACGGCCGGCCGCTGCCCCAGGGGACCGGCCCCGGCCAGGTGGAGATCCAGGCCGGCCGGCCGCTGAAGGTCACCTGGCACTTCGATCCGACCTCCGACGCCACCCATACCTTCACCCTGGTCTACCGCGTGCGGGGCGCGATCCGCCGGCTGGACGGCGCGGACGCGCTGATCTGGCGCGCCATCCCAGAGGAGCACGACTACCGGATCGCGGCCTCCGCGGTCACCCTGCGCTGGCCGGCCGGGGTCGCCCCGTCCGTGCCGCCGGTCGTGCGCGGGCCGCGGGCTGAGATCGAGGCCGGCGCCGGGCTGGCCACGATCGCGGCGGCAAACATCGACGAGGACCAGGACCTGGTGATCGAGGCGCGCTTCCCAGGGGGCAGCCTGATCAGCGCCGCACCCGCCTGGCAGACGGCCCGGGCCGAGGACCAGGCGCAGGTTGACCGGGCCTGGCCGCTCGGCGCGGGGGCCGCTGCACTGACGACTGCCCTCGGCGCCGGGTTGTTGACCTGGTTTTGGCGGCGCCACCCGCGGCCGCGCAACGCGCCTGCGGCCCGGCAGATGACACGCACCGAGCCGCCCACCGCGCATCCGCCTGCGCTCGGCGTCAAGCTGGCCGGCGGGTCCATGCCCGCGCTGGCGGCCCTGTTCGACCTGGCCCGCCGCGGGGTGCTGCGCATCGACGAGACGCCCAGCCGCTGGGGTCGCAAATTCGTGCTCCACCGCCAGTCAGGCCGGGACGAAGGAATCTCACCCCTACGGCCCCACGAACAGGGTCTGCTGGCGGCGATGTTCGGCACAAAGGCGGGCCTGGCGGAGAGCATCGACCTGAACAAGGCTGGACAGCAACTGGCCTACCGGCAGCGGCAGTTCAACGAGCCGCTGGACGCGGAGCTGCTGGCCGCGGGTCTGCTGGACGGTGCGCGGCGCGCCCGGCGGCAGCGGCTGATCGTCGTGACGGTCATTGCCCTGGTGCTGGGCGTGCTCATGGCCCCCGCGGCGCTCCTGGTAGGCGGCGCGCTGTTCAGCAACCGCACCTGGGCCGGGCTGCCGCTCGCGGCCATCGCCGTCGGGATCGGCGCCGGGCTCACCCTTGCCGGCTTAGCCGGCATCCTCGTCGCGGTAAGCTACCCGACCCGGACCGCCGAGGGCGAGGAAGCCGCGGCCGCCTGGCGCGGCTTCGGCGATCATCTCAAGAAGGTGGCCGGCGGCCAGGCGGAGTTCCTGCGCGACGCCGATTTCGAGGCCTATCTGCCACACGCCGCCGGCTTCGGCCTGGCCGAGCGTTGGGCCAAGCGCTATCGGAAGCAGGCGGATGTGCCCATCCCGGCCTGGTTCTCGGCCCTGAGCACCGACGATGGCAGCGCCGCCTTCATCGCCGTGATGGCCGCGACGAACTCGTCGGTCGGCAGCAGCAGTGCCGGCGGCGCAGGCGGCGCATCGGGCGGCGGCGGGTCCGGCGCGGGCTGATGCGCACCCGCCAATCCATCATTCAAATAGGAGGATAAGACAGGCAGCGTATGAAGCACTCAGTAGTCGAGTCACGAGCATTCCCTCGCATCCTGCTGCTCCCGATCGTGGTAGCAGCGACGCTGTCGTTGCTCTTTTTCGGCGCCGAGAGCGCGGCCATCCTACGCGTGCCCTTGCTCGCCAATGCCTACGTGGATCGCACGCTCAAGTATCAACTGCTTACCCTCGGCCTGGCGGGCGGCGTCTTGCTGTTGGCCCGCCTGCTTGGTCCGCTGAGCTTCAAGAAGTTCTTCGGCTTGGGCAAGCTGGACGCGCCGGTCGAGCCGGTCAGGCTCATCGGCCTGACGCCGCAGCCCGGCGAAAGCTGGCTGCAGGTGGGCCGGAACTTCGCCTTCATCATCACGGGCGTGACCTTCATCTTCATCTACCTGCAAGCGATCCGCGGCAACAGCATCGCGGCGGCGAATCTGCGCTATCTGCCCTGGATCCTGGTTTTCTCGGTGACCAATGCCTTCACAGAGGAGATGATCACCCGTTTCGCCGTCGTCAGCGCGCTGGACGGGCTGATCCCGGCCCGCTACATCTATCTGGTCTCGGCGGCGATCTTTGGGCTGGTGCACTATTTCGGCACGCCGGGCGGGATTGCCGGCGTGCTGATGGCCGGCTTTATGGGCTGGCTGCTGGCAAAGTCCATCGTCGAATGCCGCGGCATCGCCTGGGCCTGGCTGATCCACGGCCTGCAGGACATCGTGATCTTCACCGGGCTGTTCTTCGTCAACCTGTGAGCGTATCTGGAAATCTTGAAAGGGTTTAAGGTGCCCTCGTTCGAGTGGTGTGTTCGAACGAGGGCTTGCCCCCGTTGAGGAATGGTCGCGCCGGCGTGGTGCGCTGGCCCAGAGTTGGGGGGTGGGGGTGCTCGTCTTCGGTCGGGACCC
>CAZELR010000163.1:0-3787 GCA_964513075.1 uncultured Anaerolineales bacterium | reverse complement strand
CGATCGCCTCCTGATGCCGCTCGTCCACGGCGATCTCCCCGCGCAGCGCGGGCAGTACGTCGCCGCTGCGCATGGTCATGAACTCGACGGCGGCAGATCCGGCGCCTTCACTCCGCGCCCTTCGGCTACGTCCCGCGTACCGCGGCGGGACTCCGCTCAGGGTGCTTTGCCCTGAGGAAGAAACAGGGTGGTCTTCGTCGTTCGTCGTCCGTCCTTCGTCGTCCCCAAACCACTGGCTCACCCACAGATCAAGCGCCTGTTTGTAGGGGAGGAGTTGGCGCTGAAACGCGGCGTAGGCTTCGGCGCTCTGCTGCACGTCGGCGAGCGTGGCGTCGGCCCGCTCGGCCACCTCGATCATCACCGCGGTCAGGTCGAGCAGTCCGGCGAACGGCCCCTGGAACAGCGCGAACTGGCCGGCGTCCGTCACCTTCATGGCGCGTTCCACCGTCCGCACATCCGCGCCGATCACCGAGTTGCCCCAGCGCAGGTGGTGATCCAGGAAGCTGAGCGGCGCGCCGATGGTGAAGGAGTGCAGCCACAGGCTCAGCTTCGCCAGCTCCACGGCCAGCGGGTTGAGGTCCACGCCGTAGATGCAGCGCTTCATCACCAGGCGGGTCAGCAGCGCGGTGTCGTCAAGCCGGGCCGGATCGATCGCGATGCCTTGGCGCGCCATCTCCGCCAGGATCTCCCGCCGCATGCGCTCGATCAGCCGCTGCACGGGGTTCCAGACCCAGGACACGTCGGGATGGGTGTCGTGATACACCTGCATCCGCCGGATGATGCCATCGGTCAGGTGATCCACCGCGTTGACCAGGAAATGGCCGCTGCCCATCGAACAATCGCATGCCTTGATCCCCAGGAACGCTTCGAGCGCGTCCCGCTCGGCCTCAGCCAGTTGCGCCTGCAGGCGCTGGTTGATCGTCGTGTCCAGTGCGCTGCGGAGCTTCTGGCGCAGGCCGGCAATGCGGTCCATCGCCGCGCCGAAGCGCGGGGCGCGCTCATCCAGGATCGGGTCGAGGGTCTGGCTGACGTTGTACTCGACGATGAAGTCGGGGGTGTAGAAGGAGCCGCTCAGCTTGCGCTCGCCGCGGTCGTTGACGAGGGCAACCTCGCCCCTCCCCCTGACCCCTCCCCTCTCCTGAGCGTAGTTTGGCTCAGGAGAGGGGCCGGGGGTGATGACCAGCCGGTTCTCCAGCAGCCCCTCGTAGATCGTCCCCAGGTTGCGCACGCTGATGTAGGCGTAGTCCACCGGCTCGCCCGCGTCGCGCACCATGATATCCACGGCGCGCGCCACTGCACGATCGCTCAGCTTGTGGCGCTCCAGGAAGCGATTCTCGGGCGTGGCCGCGCTGAACAACCCGCCGTCGTAGCGCGGGATGCCCAGGCTGGGGTCGCCGCGGTCAATGCGCCGGAAGAGGGCCAACAGCGTTTCGTAACGCGGGGTGGCGAAGGTGGTGTCGCTGAGCGGCAAATGGCGGTCGGCCCGCTCGGCCGCCCACTCGGCCAGGCTGGTCAGGCTCTGCTCGCGGTAGGCCGGATTGCGCATGGGTAACAGATCGCGCGCTTCAGCGTAGAGCACGAACAACAGCTTGTAGAGCAGGCTCAGCCCGGCGGCATAGATCTCGTGCAGGCTGGCGTCGGTCTCCTCACGGATGCCCAACTGCTCGCGCCGATAAGCCACGAAGCCGTTGGCGATCTCCGGCATCACTTCGTCGAAGACCAATTCCTTCAGCTTGTCGCTGACGCGCTTGGCGTAGGTGGCCGAGCCCTCGCGCACCTGCTGCACGAACGAACGGCCGCGAGCGCCGCCTGCGGCGGGCAGGAACGCGTCGCGGCGGAAGAAGAGCCACCAGCGTTTGAAGTCGGCGAGCTGCTCAGGGGTGGGGCCGCTGTCCGGGTCGAGGAAATCGAAGACCAGGCCGAGGTCAACCTCGTAGAACTCGCTGGCGGTGCTGCTGACCTCGCGGCTGTAGAGGCGCCAGACCTGACCGTTGGTGAGGATGCCCCACGGGCAGCGCGTGCCCACCAGGTAGCTGACCATCTGGTGGCTGGGGTTGCTCTCGGCCTTCCAGGTGTTGCGGCCGCTCGCATCGGTGGCGCTCAGCAGCCGGCCCCAATACTTGGCCTCGGCGATGGCGGCCGCCCGGCTGTAAAACGCGTCATCGTTGCCCTGGTGGGGATAGGCCTGCGCCTGGGCCGCCGGATCGCTGAACAGCGCGTAGTCGGGCCGCGTCAGGCTGCCGCCCCGGCGCTGCGCCTTGACCTGGACGATGTAGCTCCAGCCCAGGGCGTCGAGCACCGGCTTGACGAACTCCTGCTCGGTCTGTGCCTCGTTCCAGGTCCCGCCCAAGGTGCGCGCCCGCTCCCACAGCGCGCGCACCGTCTCGAAGACAGGCAGCGGGTCCGCGCCCCATTCAGCGTGCTCCGGCAGGCGCGCTTGCAGATAGTGCTGGGAGAAGAGCGACTTGGCGGCCGGCGGCCTGGGGAGGCTGCCGGACACAGTTAACGGCGTGCTGGCGGGGTCCGTCATAAGATCAACTTCGCTCCGGTCGGAAACGAAAAACAGGAGGCGGGTGCGCAGCCAACCAGCTCGCACCTGGTCGGCTGCGTCAGTTAACTCCGCTGCGCAGTTTAGCATAAGCAGCGCCTGTATACAAACGCAATTGTCTTTCTTGCTGCTCTTTTCCTCATCCTGCATCTCCCTGCCCATCGCGCCCCATTGCCAGCAATATCGCCGGCGCCACGCGCCAGCGCGATGGATCTCCTTCCTCCAGCACCAGGCCCTGCCGCTTCAGCAGCATCAATCGGTGTCGGGCAACGGCGGCCTCAACTCCCCAGATCTGCGCAACGTCTGTGTCAGCATACCAGGGGCCGGGTTCGTTGCTGCCGCCCAACAACGTCAGCCAACCGGGCTGCTCCGCCTCCAGCCCCGCTATCTGACCCAGCAGCCGGCGGCGGAGCGTTGGCCACGGCATCTGGCCAGCCCGCAGCTCACCGAGAATCCCCTGCCAGCCAACCTCTCGGCCTTCAATCGCCGCCAGCCGCAGCGCCTCGGGATGCCAGCCAACCCGTTCGCCGATCTCCCGAACTGTGTCCCACTCCGGGTCGGTGAGCAGGTGTGCGAGCACCGCTTCGACCAACGCTCGACCCTCTGATGGTACAAGGCCGCAAACGCTGATCTCCATGATCGCGTCGGCCGGCAGCCAGCGTTCAACCTCGGCCCTGATCTCCGCGCCCTGTTGCGTCGCAATCATGACAACCACCTGCGATCCCAGCCCGGCCATCAGAACCGGAAGACTTTCGGCTGTGGTCGCGTCGTCAATGATCAGCAGTAACCGGCGTTCGGCTGCGTCGATCCAGCGCCGCCAGCACTCCACCCAGCGTTCGCCAGGTGTGCGCTTCAGGCTCAGTGCCAGGCACAACCGCGTGATCTCCTCTTCCGGATCGCGGCTGCCGTCCACCCAGGCGACGCCATCACGAAAAGCATCTCGGATGTGCTTGTTGTCGGCCAGGGAGCGGGCGATGGCGGTCTTGCCGATCCCCGCCAGGCCGTAGAGGATCACGGCCCGCCAGCGCGTCCGGCGGTAGCCGCTGAGGGTAGTGAGGTTGGGGATCAGATCGTGTTCAACGCCGCGCGTGATGTGGATGAGAGGCCGGGCCGGCAGGGTGAGCCGTCGCGGCGCCGGTCGGGCTTTCGCCCACCAGCCTTGGACGGTCTGAACATCCCCCCCGGCTGGAAGTGGCGCACAAGCGCCTCCTCAACCTTCGACCAGTCATAACCCAGGCA
>CAZELR010000162.1:0-3800 GCA_964513075.1 uncultured Anaerolineales bacterium | reverse complement strand
CGCGGGGGTAGACCGGTGGAAGTGCGCAGCGGGTCACTTCCGGGACCCCTCACCCCGCGGGCGCGGGGGTAGACCGCCGGACAGAGTGAGACGCCGACAATCAACGCCGCCCCCCGCCGGCCCCACCGCCTGCGGGGCCACTGCGCGCAGCCGTATCCCGCCCGGTTCCTGATTTGTATTTTACATGATAATAGTGTATAATACATTATCATAACGCAACAGCGAGAGGCTCATGTCCACCCTGACCGGCGTCATCCGCTCCGCAAAGACCTTCGCGACCGGCTTCACCATCGCCCAGCTTGACGTTGACGGCGAGCCGCTGCCCGTTACCCTGGTCGGCGCCCTGCCCCGCCTGACGGCCGGCGAGTCGATCCAGGCCGGCGGCGAGTGGACCGCGCACCCGCGCTACGGGCGGCAGTTCAAGGCCGAGAGCGTCACCGCCGCCCCGATCGCGACCCTGGCCGGCCTGGTGCGCTACCTGGGCGGCGGCATCATCCCAGGTGTCGGCGCCGGCACGGCGCAGAAAATCGTTGACGCCTTCGGCCAGGACGCGCTGCGCATCCTTGACGCCGAGCCGGAGCGGCTCACCAGCGTGCCCGGCATCGGCCAGAAGAAGGCCGCGGCGATCGCCGAGCACTGGCAGACACATCAGGCCGAGCGCGCGGCCCTGATCTGGCTGCAAGGCTACGGCGCCTCGCCGCGCCTGGCGCTGAAGATCTTCCGCCACTACGGCGCCCCCACCATCGCCACCCTCTCGGCCGATCCCTACCAGCTCGAAACGGATATCCCCGGCGTCGGCTTCCTGACCGCCGACCGCATCGCGCGGGCCATGGGCGTGCCGACCGATGCGCCCCAACGCGTGGCCGCGGGCATGTCCTACGTGCTGGAGCAAGCCGCCGGCGAGGGCCATGTCTACCTGCCGCTGCCTGAGCTGGCCGCCCGCGGCGCGGCGCTCCTGGGCGTCGAGCCGAATTTCGCCGACGACATGCTGCGCCTGCGCCTGGCCTACGGCGCTGGCCTGACCATCGAGCGCGTCGGCGCGGACGCGGCCGTGTACCTGGCCCCGCTGCGCACGGCCGAGGCCGGCCTGGCTGAGCGGCTGCAGGCGCTCATGCGCCCCATGTTCCCCCGCTGCGGCTGGCGTTTCAGCCAGGCCGACTGGTCGCAGATCGAGGCCGGCCTGGCTGCGGACGACCTGCCGCTTACCGCGCAGCAGGCCAGCGTCGTGCAGGCGGCGTTGACGCAGCCGCTCACGGTGCTGACCGGCGGCCCCGGCACAGGCAAGACCCACTGCCTGCGCGCGTTGAGCCGCCTGGCCGCGGCTACCGGCGTCTCGATCGCGTTCGCTGCGCCGACCGGCCGCGCTTCCCGGCGGCTGGCCGAGGCGACCGGTCAACCGGCGACCACGATCCACCGGCTGCTGGAGGTGGCGCCGGAAGGCGGGCTGTTCAACTTCAAACGCGACGAGCGCAACCCGCTGAACGTTGACCTGGTGGTGATCGACGAGGCCTCGATGATCGAGCTGGTGCTGATGTACCATCTGCTCAAGGCCATCCCGCCCGGCATCCACCTGCTGCTGGTCGGCGACGTGGACCAGCTGCCCAGCGTCGGCGCCGGCAACGTGCTGCGCGACGTGATCACCGCCATCGAAAACGGCTCCTTGCAGCCGGCCCAGGTGATCCGGCTCAGCACCATCTTCCGCCAGGCCGCCGGCAGCCACATCGTCACCAACGCGCACCGCGTCAACGCCGGCCAGCTGCCGGTCGTGGACGATCCGGCCAGCCTGGACTTCTTTTTGTTCCGCGAGTCCGACCCGGTCAACGCGGCCGCCCGCGTCGTCGAGCTGGTCACCGAGCGCATCCCGAGCCGGTTCGGCATCCAACCGGCCGCCATCCAGGTGCTCAGCCCGCTGCGCCGCGGGGAGGCCGGCATCGACACCCTGAACCAGCAGCTCCAGGCCCGGCTCAATCCAAAGGGCGCTGATGAACTGCCCGCGGGCGACCGCGTCTTCCGGCCCGGCGACCGCGTGATGCAGCTGCGCAACAACTACGAGTCCGATATCTTCAACGGCGATATGGGCATTGTGCTCTCGGTGAACGCCGAGGACCGGACGCTGGCGGTCGATTTTGAGGGCCGGGTCGTGCCGTACCAGACCGGCGACCTGGATGACCTCACCCACGCCTACGCGGTCACCATCCACAAGGCGCAGGGCAGCGAATTCCCGGTGGTCGTCATGCCGCTCCTGAAGCAGCATTACATCATGCTGCAGCGCAACCTGCTGTACACCGGCATCACCCGCGCGCGCCGGCTGGTGGTGCTCGTCGGCGAGACCGCGGCGCTGGCGCTGGCCGTGCGCAATAACCAGGTGCAGCAGCGCTACAGCGGCCTGGTGGCGCGGCTGCAGGCGCAGGCATTCTGAGTCGCCACGCGCGCAGCATCGACGTCCTGAGCATCTCCCACGTCATCAACTATGACATGCCCGATACCACCGACGCCTAGACGCACAGCATCGGCCGCACCGGCCGCGCGGAGCGCACCGATCAGGCTTACACCCTGGTGACGCAGGAGGACACAAACGAGGTCAGAGTGGCCAAATAACCGCGACCGCTTGCCACCCACGGCCCCTTGTGGCATGATACCCTCATGAACGTCCGCGAAATCGAGGCCAAGACGCTGCTCTCGTCCAGCCGGCAGCCCGACCCGTGGTTCGGCATCAAGTACACCATGAATTTGTACCGTGGTTGCGCCCATCGCTGTGTCTATTGCGATTCACGCAGCGAATGCTACGGGATCGAGAACTTCGACGGCGAAGTGTTGGTGAAGACCAATGCGCTCGATCTGCTGCGCCGCGAGCTGCGAAGCAAGCGGGTCAAGGGGTACGTCGGCACCGGCTCGATGAATGATCCTTACATGCCGTTGGAGCGCGAGCTGCGCCTGACCGGCCGCGCGCTGGAGATCATCGCCGAGCTGCGCTTCCCGGTTCACGTTCTGACCAAGAGTGACCTGGTGCTGCGCGATATCGAGCTGCTGGCCGCCATCGAGCAGGCAGCCGGTGGGGCATCCCCTGGCGCCGTCGTCAGTTTCACGATCACGACCGCGGACGATGACCTGGCGCGCAAGCTGGAGCCCGGCGCGCCGCCCTCCTCAGCCCGCTTCCGCGCTATGGCCGCATTTGCCGACAGGGGCATCGCCACCGGCGTCATGTTGATGCCGGTGCTGCCCTTCATCGAAGATGACCCGGAGAACATCCGGCAGATCGTCGAGCAGGCGCACGCGTGCGGCGCGCGCCACGTTGTCCCGGCCTTCGGCATGACCCTGCGCGACCGGCAGCGGGAGCACTACTACCGGCAGTTGGATCGCCTCTTCCCCGGCCTGAGCGAACGGTATCGCCGCGCGTTCGGCGAGCGCTACTCGGCCGCGGCCGAACGCGCGGCCCAACTCGAAACGCTTTTCGCGGAGCTGGCCGGCCGCCTCGGCCTGGCGCGGACCGTCGCGCCTTACCAGGTCGCCGAGGCCCGGCAGTTGGCGCTGTTCTGCTAGTGCGTCGCGCTTATTCACAGCGGCCTGGGCGCGCTGGTTTCCGTATCGTTCTGCCGGGCCCAACGTCTTCATAAGTGCAACGGCATCGAGCCGTGGCACAGTGACATCCTCCAGGCCAGTGGTGCAAAGGAAGGGCTGCAATGAAGCAACGTCTGGTATTCCTCATGCTCCTGGCGCTGATCGCCGCGGCAGGCTGTATGATGCCTGTCACAACGGGCGATCCCCAGGCCACTGAAACCGCCGTTGCCGCCAACGTCATC
>CAZELR010000161.1:0-3801 GCA_964513075.1 uncultured Anaerolineales bacterium | reverse complement strand
TCCGCGTGGCTGTAGGAGATGAAGACGTCGTAGATGTAGACGGTCGGGTCAGGCATGGGTAATCCCCCTGCAATCACGCATTCAGGGCTCGGTCAAAAACAACTTCCGGGGTTGTCATTCTGAGCGGCGCTGCCCCGGATCTGACTTAACGGCGAGAGAGAGCGAAGAATCTCCTGGCCACGCGAGACCCTTCGCTGGTTTTATGCCGTAAGAAGGCGTTCGGAATCGACCCGCTGCTTATGAAGTACGAGGCACGAGATTCTTCGCTAGAGTCTCACCGCAACGAGTGTTGAGTGGTTGACCCGCTCAGAATGACAAACTGTGCTTCGTGGGCTACCCGCATGACACCCGTCGGGTGGCTTGGCAGCACTCAGGGTGACATGCAGAAACTCGTGTTTTCCGAGCCCTTACGCTTAACATCTCACACCACGCAACGACCCGCAGGTCGCCGCACCACGCAACGACCCGCAGGTCGCCGTTTCACGCCATCAAATGCTCACCAAAAAACCGCACAATCTCATTATAACAGATTACCTTGTTCTCTAGCCGCGTGACGTCGTGGCCTTCGTTGTCGAACAGCAGAAACTCGATCTGCTTGCCCTGGCCGCGCAGCGACTCCACCACGTCGCGCGACTCATCGGCGCGGACGCGGGGGTCGTTGCGGCCCTGGATCACCAGCATTGGACAGGCGAGCTGGTGCAGGTAGGTGCTGGGCGAGCGCTCGATCAGCCAGTCGCGGTCACGCTCCGGGTGGCCGAGGGCCATATAGAAGTAAGTCTTCCACGTCTCCGGGATGCGGTCCAGGAAGGTGAGGAGGTTGTACGGCCCGAACATGTCGACCGCAGCCTTCCACAGCTCCGGGTGCCGGCCGGCCAGCGTCAGGGTCATGTAGCCGCCGTAGGAACGGCCCATCACACCGACGCGGGCCATGTCGAGCCGGGGATCGGCCTTCAGGATCTCAAACGCGGCCACGTGGTCCAGGCGGTCCTGCCCGCCCCAGTCGCGATCGACCCGCTTGGTGTAATCCTGCCCATAGCCGTGACTGCCGCGGGCGTTGGGCACGAAGACCGCGAAGCCGTTCAGCGTGAAGAACTGGATGAGCGGCATGGAGAACCAGGTGAAGTCGGGCCGCTCCTGGCTCTGCGGACCGCCGTGAATGTAGAAGACCACCGGCCGCGGGTTCACGAAGCCCAGCTCGGCTGCGGGCAGGTAAAGCCGGGCCGAGATGCGCAGACCATCATGACTGGTGTAGGACGCGTCCTCGCCGGACGAGAGCAAGCCGGATGGGATGCCCAGCGGCCGCTCGCGGGTGAGCTGTTTGATCAGACCTTCAGGGTCTTCGAAGACCCTGAAGGTCTCGGTCTGGATCTTTTCCACGATGTAAATCTGCGCGGGCGACGTGGCCGAGGAGAACGCCAACGCGTAGTCGCCGCTGGCTTTCTCGCAGCGGATCGACTGGAGCACGCCGTTGCTCAGGACGCCCTGCCCGCAGATCACGCGGTCCAACGTCATGCGCAGCGCCGCCTCGTCGAAGGCGCCTTCGTAGACCCAGGAGCAGCCGTCGATATTGTAACCGACCAGGTAACGCGCGCCGGTCAGGTGCTCCAGGTGATCCAGCTCGCCCGCGCCGGTATGGACCGCGCCGGTGATCTCTACGGGACGTATGGCCGCCGGATCGGAGAGCGGGAAGTAGGCGAGGCCGTAGCGGTCATCGAACAACGACGTGAAGAACAGCAGTCCGCCGCCGGGCGTGAAGTTCATGTAGGCGATGGCGTTGAGCTGAACGTCCTGGCCCTCGGCCCGCTGCTCGATGGGTGTGCCGAACAACAGCTTGCGCTCCCCAGCCGCTTGCGTCCAAAGATAGATCACGTGATCGCCCTGGGTGTAGCCGTCGCCCAACACAATCTGCGAGTAGTCCTCGTTTGCGCCCTCGTAGTAGTTGCCGTACAGGCTGCTGCCCAGATCGGTGATCGACAGCGTTGCCAGGTCGACCAGGAAGGAGTGCTGGACAGGGTCGGTGCGCGGATCGACACTGAAGAAGGCGATGTTCCGCTCGGCGTTGCAGTGGTTGCACACCAACTGCTGGCCGGCAAAGCGATCTCCAAATATCAATTCCGGGATGCCGCCGTCGACGGGCACGAAATACGGCTGGTAGTTCTCGTCGCCGTTCCGGTCGATCATCAACAGCACTTTGCCCAACGTGGGGAAGACGCAGAACGGTTCGCCGCCCAGCAGATCCGGCGTCATCAACGCGATATCCGGCGGCAGCAGCGGCTCGGGCACACTCCCGGCCCGATCCATGGCATAGAGGCTGAGATGGCCGGACATATTGCTGAGGAAGAAAATCCGCTCACCGACGAGCTGCGGGCTCAGAAACAGGCGAGCCGAGAGCAAGGATTCGACTTTGAATGCGACTGACATGGTATTTCCTTTCTGATCATCGGAGCGCGGCATCCTCAGATGCCGCCGTTCGCATCTGAGGATGCTCGCTCCGCCAGGTGCGGCGTCGATTAAGGTGAGCTACCATTCGCCCGCGTAGATCGTGGTGCGCGGCGCGGCCAGCTGCGCTGTGTAGGCCCAGTGCAGCTCCACCAGTTGCCGCATGTGCAGAACGTCGTGCGCGGCCCACGCGGCCAGCATATCGCCGGCGGTGATGCTCCAGCCCCACGGTGTGTCAACTTTCGCATCCCAGTCCGGCGCAGCCAGCCCCTTCAGCCAGGCCACCGAGAGAGCGCGCTCCGCCAGGAAGCCGTATGCCGACGGGCCAAGCTCGCGGCTGTTGTAGCTGCGCTCAGTCACCCAGCCCTTGGGATCGATGGGGGGCCACGCGGCCGCAGGATCGTGCAGGATCAGGTTGAGCCGGACACGGAAATCCGCGCGCTCCTCGTCCCACAGGTGGTTGACCACCTCAAGCATGGACCATGCCTCCGGCGCCGGCCGCCGCTGTGCCTGCTCGACCGAGACCCCGGCCACCAGCGCGGCGATCCGTTCGCCACCCGATGCAAGCTGCCTGATCAACCCCTCAGCATCCATAGTGCCCCCTTCGATAGTTTGCGACCAGTGGTCAGTGGTCAGTGGTCAGTGGTCAGTAGGCACGCCGGCCGGCTCGCTTACGCGCTTTCTTGATCCACGGTATGCACATCAGCAGGCCGGCCACGAACCCGCCGATATGCGCAAAATATGCCACGCCGCCGGTCGCCGTGCCCGCGCCGAACGACAGGGCGCCGTTGAAGAGCTGCAGCACAAACCACAGTCCCAACACCAGCACAGCCGGCAGCGATGCAATCCGGCTGAAGAAACCGAGGAAGATCAATGTGTCGACACGCGCGGCCGGAAAGAAAAGCAGATAAGCCGCCAGCACGCCGGCAATCGCGCCGCTTGCGCCGATCCCCGGCACGTCGGACCCCCAGGATGCCACCACCTGCGCCGCGCTGGCCGCAAAGCCGCACAGGAAGTAAAAGACCGTGAACCAGAATTTTCCCATCACATCTTCGATATTGTTGCCGAAGATCCACAGGTAAAGCATGTTGCCCAGGATGTGCATGAACCCGCCATGCATGAACATCGACGTGACGAAGGTGAGCCACGTCAGTGGTGCGGCCGGCTGCTCGGCCACACGCAGCGGCACCACGCCGAAATCATAGACTGCCTGCTGCAACGCGTTCTCGCCGCCCCGGCCCAGCACCAGCATCTGCAGCGCAAAGATGACCAGGTTGACGACGATCAAAAGAATGGTCATGGTGGGAAAACGGTAGGTGGGGATGCGATCACGGATGGGTATCATGCGGATGGGCTCCTTGA
>CAZELR010000160.1:0-4060 GCA_964513075.1 uncultured Anaerolineales bacterium | reverse complement strand
GACTGGTCGCTATTCGTCCAGTACGTTGGCTCGCAGACCCGCTCAGGATGCTCGTGCCCCGAAACTGAAATAGGCTGCAATTTCAAGGGGGAACCATGAAGCGATTCATCGGGGGGGTCTTGCTGGCCGCGGTGCTTGCCGCCGCTGCGGCCGCGGCCATCTGGGGCTGGATCCAGTGGCGCTACGACAAACTGGTGCTGACCGAGCTGGACGCCGTGCCCGCGCGGCCCGTTGCCATCGTGTTCGGCGCGGGCGTCCGGGCCGACGGCCGGCTGACCCCCATGCTGGCCGACCGGATGGAGACGGCGATCGAGCTCTATCGTGCCGGCAAAGTGCGCAAGCTGCTGGTCAGCGGCGACAACCGCTTCGCAGACTACGATGAGCCGACCGCGATGTACAACTACGCGGTGGCGCGCGGCGTGCCCGCGGCCGATGTCGTGCGCGATTTCGCGGGCCGGCGCACCTACGACACCTGCTACCGGGCCGGCGCCATCTTCGGCGTGCAGGACGCGCTCCTGGTGACCCAGCGCTTCCACCTGCCGCGCGCGCTCTTCACCTGCCGCAGCCTGGGCATCGATGCACTCGGCGTCTCGGCCGACCGCCGCGTCTACTGGTCCAACGCGTATTACCGCTTCCGCGACGCCTTCGCCACCCTGCGCGCCTGGTGGGACGTCGAGATCGCGCGGCCGCTGCCGGTGTTGGGGCCGCCGGAAGACCTGGGGCTGGGGGGCTAGCCTGACTCGATTTTAGGCCCTGAGGGGCCTTTTCACCTTCAGGCGGTGGTTTCTAACCACCGAGCTCTCAATGCGCGTGGCGGTGGTGCAGATCGGGCGCGTGCGGATGGGCGTGGGTCACGGCGTCGTGCCGGTGGGGGTGGCTGTGGTCCGCGTCCGCGCAGGGCTGGCCGGCCGGGTGGGCGTGCGTGTGATGGGTGTCGTCATGGCAGTGCCGGTGGTCGTGTTCCAGCGCTGCGTGGGTGTGCGCGTGCTCGTGGTCCTCGCCCAGCAGCAGCACGGCGCCGGCGATCATCAGCGGCACCGACACCAGGAACAGGAGGCCGGGCCTTTCGCCGAAAGCGGCCACCGCCAGGAGCACCCCCAGGAACGGGGCGGTGCCATAGAGCGCGCTGGTGCGCGCCGCCCCCAGGTCCCGCAAGGCCATGATGAACAGCACGATGCTCAGGCCGTAGCAAACGGCCCCGACGAGCATGGCCGTCAGCGCCGTGCCCAACGCCGGCATCCGGTTGCCCAGCGCCAGCGCCAGCAGCAGCGAAAAAGAGCCGGCGCACAGCCCCTTCACGGCGACGATCGTCAACGGGTTCTTGGCCGAGATGTTGCGCGTAAAGTTGTTGTCCAGGCCCCACAGGGCGCACGCGCCGATCACGCCGAGCGCACCGAGCGAAAAGCCCCACTCGCCGGTGGTGGTCCACGACAGCAGGATGCTGCCCAGGGTCACCAGGCCCACCGCGGCCCAGATGCGCGGGCCAATCGCCTCGCGAAACGCCAGCCCGGCAATGAGCGCGGTCAGGACCCCCTCGAAGTTCAGCAGCAGCGAAGCGGTCGCGGCCGGGGTGGCGCGCAGGCTGAACATCAACAGGATCGGCGCAGCCACGCCCCCGGCGATGATCGCGCCGGCCAACCAGGGCCAGTCCGGCCGGGCCAGCCGTGCCTCCGCCTCTGCCGCAGCGGTGGTGCGCTGGTAGCCGCGAAACAGCAGTGCGCCGATGCCGCAGCCCAGGTACAGAAGTGCGGCCAGCGGAACCGGCTCAGTGTCGCGCAGGAGCGTTTTCGCCAGCGGTGCACTGGCTCCGAACAGCACTGCGGCCAGCAGCGCCTTGAGGGCCGGATAGAGTTGCTGCCTGGCTGTCAACGGGGACGACATCCTTCCGGAGTCCTTGTTTCGCTCGCGCGAGCCCAGCGCGGGTCTACCACGGCTCGAATGACCGCCATTCCCCGGTCAGCGGCGCGGTGAGATCGAGCGCGCCCGTGCGCGGCGTCCGATACACCATCACCACCTCGTCCTCATAGGAATCAGGCTCCACGACGCCGTCCTTCTCGATCACCAGCGGGCCGCGCCACCGCTCCCAGCCGAGCCGCTCGTACCACTCCGGCTCGGATGGCGACAGCGCGCCCAGGTCGAAGCCGGCGATCTCCTGCGCCACGCGGCGCATCACCGCCGAGCCATAGCCGCGGCCCTGGCAGTCGGGCTGGGTCGCCACCCCCTCGATGTAGGCCGCGTTCAGCCACGGCCCACCGCCCACCCGCAGCCGCCGCTCCAGCCACAGCGCGTGGCTGATCAGCCGGCCGTCGATGGTGCCCAGCACGTGCACCCGGAACAGCGGCAGGTCCATCATGACGGCGTAGTCCATTTCAAACACCTCCGAGCACAGCGCGATCACCGCGTCGAGCTGCGGCTGCGTCATGCTATCGGAGGTGACCGTCGTGAGCTGGAGGGTCATGTCTGTTGCCCTAGAGGTGATAATCGCCTGCCGCCTCTGGCTGGTAAAGCACGTCCTGGACCAGCAGCCGGCATATCCCAGCGGGGACCTGCCAGGTAAACGTGTCGCCGACGCAGTAACCCAGCATCGCCGTGCCGATGGGCGCCAGGACCGAGATCTTCCCCTCGACGAGATCCGCCTGATCGGGGAACACCAACGTGTAAATCATCTCTTCCTGGGTGTCCAGGTCGACCAGGTGCGCCGTGGAATTCATGGTGATCACACTGGGCGGGATGTCGGTGGGAGCCACCATCACAGCGCGCGACAACTCAGCCTCCAGGCTCTCCAGATATTGGTTGCTGCGCCGCTCCTGGGGTCCGACCGCGTCCAGCAGTTTGCGCAGGCGCGCCATGTCGTATTCTGTGATGTAGATCTTGCGTGCTTCCATGACGTTTCATTCCTTGTGATTGATGGTTGCCTTCAGCCCCCCTGCCCGCGAGCTTGTGTAGCTGGCCCGTGGTCTCTGGGACAGGGTCGATTCTATCATACTCTGCCGGGAAATGCACACGGTTACAGGCGCAGACGGAAGAACACCTCGCCGATGCTACAGTTTCAATTCGTTGATCAACCGGATCACGGTGTCGCACGCAGATGAAAGCAGCCGGGGATCGACGATCTCCGGCGTATCCCGCTCCGTGTGGATCAGGCGGGTGACCCCCGGATCCCAGGATGTGATGGCGATGGCCGGCGTCCCGGCATAAACGAACATGGTGTGATCGCTGGCGTACCACTCGCTGCCCAGCGCGGCCTGTGCGCTCTCTGCGATGATCTCCGTCGCGGCAGCCCGCTGCGCGTCCGCGAAGTTGTACAGCGAAAACGCGTTCTGCCCACCGATATACCCCGGCGCGTCCAGGTTGATCGCCAGGCGCACGTTGGCAGCCTCTTCGCGCAACAGCGCCAGGTATGTCAACTGGCCCGGCACCGCGTAGTTCTCTTCCCCGTTGAACGGGACGATGTCGATCACGCAATCATCCCGCAGCTCGGCGCTCCGCTGCGCCAGCTCCAGCAGCACCGCGACCCCCGCGGTGTTGTCGATCGCGCCCGGCGTCCCGTACTTCGTGTCCATGTGCGCGCAGACGACGATCCGCTCCTGGCTCGCGCCCGCGCGCCGGCCGATCAACTGCCGGCTGGCGCGCAGCTCCAGGGCCGAGACGATCGTCACGGTCCCCATAGCGCCGTCCCGGCAGGCGGCCAGGATGCCGAGATCGCCGGTGTACCCCGATGGGAGGCGGAAGTTGCCGTCCTCGAACATGGGAAAAGGATTTTGCCCGGACATCGGGTCCTGCCCCGTGACCGCGATGACCGCCCGCGGGGCGCCCGTCTCAAGCGTGTCGATGATGCGTTTGTGCTCATCCGGGTAGTAAAACGGAAAGTCCTTCGCCATCAGCGCCTCGGCCGCCAGCTCGCCGTGCAGCAGCAGGATCGCATCCTGCATGTCAGCCGCAACCAGCTCCTCGACGGTCCGGATCTTGAGGACGCGGCCTGCTCCTGACACAGGCGGCGAAAACGGCCCGGTCAGGATGGGAAACAGTTTGCCATCGATCTGCAGCGACGAGGCGCCGG
>CAZELR010000159.1:0-4103 GCA_964513075.1 uncultured Anaerolineales bacterium | reverse complement strand
AGGGCAGGGAGCGATCGATCGCCGAGAGCTGCCCGGCAATCCAGCCGAAAGGCGAGGTGAACAGGATCATGGCCACATAGACCATGGCGCTGATGCGCGCCCGCTCGTGCGAGTCGAGCGCGACGGCCAGCAGCGCTTCGGTCATCGGATTGATCAGGGCCAAAGTCACCCCCTCAAGCAGTACACTGACCACCAGCAGCGGCGCCGCGTGCGGCGGCATGAAGACCAGCAGCGCCTGGCTGGCGAAAAAGGCTCCGAACCCCACCCACAAGGGCAGCCGGAAGCGCTGCAGGGTGGTCAGCCGCGGGCCGATCACGAAGAAGCAGAGAGCCATGATGAGCGAGCGCAGCATCACATAGATGGAAATCTGCGACTCGGGAAAGCCGAGCTTGCCGATGAACAGCACGCCCCAAAAACTACCGCTGACGGTGGACCAAATACTTGTGATCACCATCAAGGACAAGGCCGCCAGGATCGGCTTGGAGCGCACGATCTGGCTGAAGATGCCGCGATACTCTCGGAACAGGCTGACCGCAGACCGGTGGCGGGTTTCTTCGATGCGCTGCCGGCCGCGCGCGGTTTCGTGCGAATAGAAGTACAGCACCACGGCCTTGGCCGTGATCATGATGCTGCCGAACACCAGCAGCCCGCGCATCGCCGGCACGAGGCCGAAGCGCCCCACAAACCACCCGCCCAGCGGCGTGAAGAAAGCCGAACCGGCGCCGAAGATCGCAATCCAGGTCCAGATGTGCACCAGGTGCCGCTCCTCCGCATCTTCGATCATCAGGCAGGTCCACGCGGTGTGCGCGATGCGGAACAGGCCGTTCAGCGCGGCTGCGACCAGGAAGTAGCGCATATCCCGGGCCACCGCCCACACCAGGCAAGGCACGCTCCACGAGATCAGGTCGACGATGAACAGGGTCAAGCGGCGGCCGACCTTGTCGACGATCACGCCGCTGAGCAGGGCACTGAACACCTGGGCCACCAGCCCCACGCTGGCAATCGTCCCGATCCCCTGGTCCGTCACCCCCAGGGCCAGCATATACACCGAAAGAAACGGCGCAAACAGGTTATAGGGCACCCCGAACATCGGCTCGGTGAGCACGGTAACGCGCGGGTTGCCCTTGAGCTCGCGCAGTGTCTGAAAAAGGGGATGGTCCACGGTCATCAAGCGTCTTCTCCTGAACTTAGGGTTGCCAACTTTTCCGCAAAGTTGGCAACCCTGTGATGTTGAGATAATCCGAATACCCGCCGTCAAACGCCGCGATCCTGCCGCCCTCCAGCGCCGCGCAGCGGTCCACGAGGCGATCCAGGAAGTAGCGGTCGTGCGAAATCACCAGCACCGTGCCGTTGAACTCCTCGATCGCGGCCTCCAGCACCTCGGCGGACGGGATATCGAGGTTGTTGGTCGGCTCGTCCAGCAGCAGGAAGTTGGCGTCGGACAGCATCAGCCGCGCGAGCTGGAGCCGGCTGCGTTCGCCGCCGCTGAGCTGGCGCACCTGCTTCTGGCAAGCCAGGTAGTCGAACAGGAAGCGGCCCAGGAACGCGATCGCGTCATCCTCGTACATCGGCCGGGCGTCGCGAATCTCCTGGACCAGCGTCCAATCCGGGTGCAGCGTCTCGTGCTGCTGCGCGTAATAGCCGACCGTCACGCTGGGCCCGAGCTTGATCGCACCGCCGTCGGGCTGCTCGTCGCCGATGCCGGCCGCGGCCAGGATGCACCGGAACAGCACCGACTTCCCCGCGCCGTTCGGCCCCACCAACCCCACCCGCTCGCCGTGCCAGATCGTCAGATCAGCGCCATCCAGGACCACATTGAGGTCCTCGCCGTCCTCGTACCATTTCACCAGTTTGGCGATTTCCAGAACCTTGTTGCTCCCGCGCCAGCCGCCCAGCTCCAGCCGCATGCGCCGCTGCTCGCCGGGACGCTCGACCTTATCCATCCGCTCCAACATCTTGTAGCGGGCGCGCGCCTGCCGCGCGTGCCGCTCATCCACCACGATGCTGGCCCACAGCTCGAACCGGGCAATGGCCGCCTCGATCTGGCCGATGCGCTTCTGCTGCGCCTTGTAGAGTTGCTCCTGGCGCAGCCGCGCCAACTGCTTGTTCACCGCATAGGTCGAATAGGTGCCCGGCCAGACCGTGATCTGGCCCCGCTCCAGCTCGGCGATGCGATCCACCACCTGGTCGAGCAGATAGCGGTCATGCGAGACGATGATCACCGTCCCCGGATAGCCGCGCACCAGCCGCTCGACCACCTCCTTGCCGTCCACATCGAGATGATTGTCCGGCTCATCCAGCAGCAGCACATCGGGGCCCCACACCAGCAGCCGCGCCAGCCCCACCAGCTTGGCCTGTCCGCCGCTGAGCACACTCACCGGCCGGTCGAACGTCTCCTCGCCCAACCCCAGGTCGCGCAGCGTGGAGCGCACGCGGTTCTCGTAAGTCAGCCCGCCGGCCGCCTCATACTCGTGCAGCAGCCGCGCGTGCTCGTCCAACACGCGCGCCAGCCGCGCCGCGTCGCCGTAGATCGCCGGGTCGCCCATGCGCGCTTCGGTCTCGGCCAGGCTGCCGCGCAGCCGGGCGATCTCGGACGAGCCGGAGAGCGCGGCCTCCAAGACGGTAAGAGACCCCTCACCCTCCAGCGCCCTCTCCCCCGCCGCAGTGGGAGAGAGGGCCGGGGTGAGGGGGCCGTCTTGCGGCAGGTAACCGATGGTCAGATCCTTCTGCCGGAAGATCGCGCCCGCGTCCGGCGCGCTGTGGCCCAGGATCAGCCGGAGCAGGGTCGATTTGCCGCCCCCGTTCGGACCGACGAGGCCGACCTTCTGGCCGGCCTGAATCTCCCAGCTCAGTTTCTGCAAGATGGGCTTGTCGAAATAGGTGTAACTGACGTCGGTCAGGTTGATGAGCACGGTTGCCATGTGAACCTCGTATTGCGTGGTGCGTGGTGCGTATGGTATGAGACCAGGGACCCGCGCCACAAAAAAGCCGCAGGCGCTGCGCCCACGGCTTACTAGTTACCATAAAAAACCGAACGATGGGCGCGCTGAACTAGGTCAACACCACCCAGGAAGCGATGCGAGGCATGGCCACGAGAGAAAACGCAACGCGAACGTACAACATAGGCAGAGTATAGCCCACACAAGTCCGGTATGTCAAAAATCCGCCCTACCGGGCAGGAATTCCAAATGCATCCGGAATCGAGGCTTCAGCCGGTCTGATACAAGGCCCCGAAAACTCAGAAACCGGCTAACGGCATGTATGCCGCAGCCTCTAGTCCAGTACGCCGTCAACGACTAGCTTTGGAATTCCTGCCTGCCGGGTGTGTCTTATGCAGAAATAAGCGGAGCATCCTGAGCGGAGGGCCGCAGCCCGTAGTCGAAGGATGCGGAGCGATTGCCAGAAGGCCACATCCTTCGACTGCGCCCGGCGGAAGTAATCGCCGGGCTCCGCTCAGGATGCTCATCTTTAGCCACCTTTTGGCATTGCTGCCATTGCACATCCCCATGCCGTATGCTAGAATCAGCCGCATCTTGTTCCAGCGCGATATGAGACAGAATGACACAACACCCTGCCACGCCTGCTTTCCAGCCGATCGACCTCGGCCGCCTGCGCGCCGCCCTGGCGCGGCCGCTGCCCGGCCTGCCCGCGCAGATGGGCATGGCGCCCCTCCCGCGACCCGGCACCGAACGCATCTTCGACCCCAACCTGGATTGCCGGCGGGCCGGGGTGCTGGCGTTGTTGTATGCCTCGCCCCTGCACATCGTCCTCACGCGGCGCACCGACTCGCTGGACAACCATCGCGGGCAGATATCGCTCCCCGGCGGCAGCATGGACCCGGGCGAGGACGCCATCGCGACCGCCTTGCGGGAAGCACACGAGGAGCTGGCGGTTGATCCGGCGCGGGTCGAGGTGCTGGGCCGGCTTTCCCCGCTCTACATCCCGCCCAGCGACTTCTGCATCTTCCCCGTCGTAGGCTACACCCCGCAGCGCCCCGCGTTCGCACCCAGCCCGACCGAAGTTGCCGAAGTGTTGGAGGTAACGCTGGACCATCTGCTCGATCCGGCCACGCGGCGGGAAGAGATCTGGCCCCTGCGCGGGGA
>CAZELR010000158.1:0-4181 GCA_964513075.1 uncultured Anaerolineales bacterium | reverse complement strand
TTGTCGCCATCGAGAAGGCGCTGGGCAAGCTGCCCATCCTCGCCGAGGACCTGGGGATCATCACCCCCGAGGTGGACGCGCTGCGCACCCGGTTTGGTTTCCCGGGCATGAAGATCCTGCAGTTCGCGTTCGGCATGGAGAACAACCCGCAGTATCTGCCGCACAACTTCGAGCGCGACTATATCGTCTATCCCGGCACGCACGACAACAACACCACCGTGGGCTACTGGCACGAGCCGGAGCGCTCGGAGATCGAGCGCCACAACATCCGGCGCTACCTGGGCACCGATGCGCACGACATCGCCTGGGACTTCATCCGCCTGTCCTGGGGGTCGGTGGCCAACCAGGCCCTCGCTACCCTGCAAGACGTCTTCAGCCTGGGTGCGGACGCGCGCATGAACTTCCCCGGCACCGGCAGCGGCAACTGGGGGTGGCGCTACACCTCCGACATGCTCACTTCTGCCATCGCTGCACGGCTGGGGGATCTGACCGACGTCTACGAGCGGGCGAAAAAGGTGGAGAAGCCCAAAGCCGCTTGGTGGCAGAGGGCCGATAGCTAGGCCGCCCCAGGCGCACGGAGCAGGGACGTTTCAGTTCCGAGGCGCGAGCATCCTGAGCGGGTCTGCGGGCCAAGCTGCTCGACGAATAGTGGCCAGTCGAAGGATGCGGCCCGCTGCAATGGCCGCTCAGTATCTTCTGAGTCAAAGGCCGGCGTTCCTTAACAGAATGCCGGCCTTTTCATGCCCGTTGGGCGCCTACTGGGCGCACGCTTGCACGCTCACGTCGTCCAGATACATCCACGTGCGCGCGGCGCCGGCGGTCTCGTTGTTGTATACCTCAAAATACAGCACCACGGAGCGGCCGCGGTACGCGGTCAGATCCACGCTCCGCTGCTTCCATACCTGGTCGTTTTCTGTGCCTTTCCACAAGGTGGCCACAAGGCCGTAAGTGCTGGGGTTCAACAGGAGCACGCGCTGATAGTCGTTGGCCGGATCCGCCGTGCCGGGCTTGTACCAGAACGTGAGCGTGACCCGCGTGGCAGTGGTCGGGATGCTGATCGTCTGGTAGCCGCTGGAGAAGGCGGTTCCGGCCGGCGCAAGCTCCCCCAGCAGATTGCGATCGGGCTGCGTGTCGCCTGCGGGCTGGAGCACCTGCGCACCCGGCAGCAGGCCGAAGCGCGCCGCGCGCGCGCCGCTGTGGAAATCGGTGGTGGCGTAGCCGGCCGGATTGACCGTGATGGCGAAGGTCCACGCGCTGGTCGCCTCGAAGCCGCCGTTGTTGACCCGCTCGCTGCATGACGATGCGGTGGCAGTGGCCGTGGGCAGTGCGGTCGGCGTGCCGGTGGGCGTCGGTTCCGGCGCCGGCACGGTGGCGGTGGGGGTCAGCGTCTCTGTGGCGGCCCCCGGTGTTGCCGTGGGTGTCACCGTAGCTGTAGCCGTTGCTGAGGCCGTCGGCGTGCGGGTGCTGGTAGGCGTGGCCGACGGTGTGCGCGTAGCGGTGGGCGTGGCTGATGGCGTGCGCGTGGCGGCGGGCGTGGCCGTCAGCGTGAACGTGGCGCTGGGCGTGGCCGACGGTGTGCGCGTGCTGGTCGGCGTGGCCGTGGGCGGTGCGCAAAGCGTCAGCGCCACATCGTCGACGTACATCGCCGAAGAATAGCCGTTGCCGTCGTTGTAGGTCCCGAAGAGCACCCGCACCGTGCGGCCGGCCAACGATCCGGAGACGGTGTAGCTGGCCGCCAGCCACGTGCGCGCGTCGCTGCGGGTCCAGAGCAAGGTCTGCAGGACGTTGCCGTTCTGATCGGCCAAAACCGCGTATTGGACATCCCCCGCCAGCACACCTGCGGGCTCGTTGCCGTTCACAACCGCCCGGACGAGCGCCGGATCGGGCAGCGCGGCGGCTGCGGCCGCCATCGGCGCCTCTGCCGAAACCGGGCGCCACCAGAAGCTCAGCGTGGCGTTTGTCGTGCCTGCCGGGATCACGACATCCTGGTAACCGGAAGAATAGACGAGTTTATCGGGACCGGCGTCAATTCCGGTGCGCAGGCTGCGTGCACCGCTGTGAGCCTGGGATGCAGTGTAGCTCGCAGGATACGTGCTGACTGCCATCTTCCAGGCCTGGTCCAGCTCGAAGCCGGGATTAGCCAGCAGTTGCGGACAGCTTGCCGCCGGTGTGGCCGTGACCGTGGGCAGCGGCAGGGGCGAGAAATCGTGCATCACCAGCGGCAGGCGGAGCAGTCTGCGCCACCATGGGACCGTAGGCGTAGACGTCGCCGTCGGCGTTGGAGCAGCCGTGGCAACGGCGGTCGGCGTGGGGGTCACAGATGCGGTTGCTGTGGCCGTTGCGATACTGGTGGCCGTTGCAGTCGGCGTCTCGGTCTCGGCCGGCGCGGGCGTCGATGTCGCCGTGGCCGTAGTTGTCGCGGCCCCAGTGGCCGTCGCGGTCGGCGTCTCGGTTTGTGCTGGCGTGGGTGTTGTCGTGACCGTGATGGTCGCGGTTGGCGTGGGGGTCACAGATGCGGTTGCTGCGGCCGTTGCGGTGCGGGTGACCGTTGCAGTTGGCGTCTCCGTCTCAGCCGGCGTGGATGTTGGTGTCACCGTGGCCGTCGTCGTCGCGGCCGCAGTGGCCGTCGCGGTCGGCGTGGCGGTCGCAGGTGCGGTCTCGGTCGCGGTGGCCGTGACCGTCACCGTTGCCGTCGGCGTTTGTGAGGCAGTCGGCGTTGCCGTGAACGTGGGCGTTCCTGTCGGGGTCTGCGTCACGGTCGGAGTGCGCGACGGTGTGGACGTGGCCGTTGCGGTGGGCGACAGCGTGGGCGTCGCCGTGGGGAAGGGCGTAGGCGTGATGGCCAGGCAGTTCACGCCGGTGCTGTACTCATCCCCGCCCACATCCCAGCGGTAGAGGCCGTCGCGGTTGCCGTCGCAAGGCCGCCACTCGTTGTCGTAATCGCGATAGACCTCGTTCAGGCTGCTGCCGCGGTCGATGGCCGGGCTGCTTGCCTGCAAATGAAAGTCTCCATCCAGGTTGACGAGCCTTGGATCAGCTTTCCAGTTGCCGTTCGTGCCGACCGGGTCGGGAATCGGTATGGCGTTGATGGTGTTGTTATAGAAGAGATTGTTCCGCAGGACCGGGGTGAAGCCCGAGCCGAACTCCAAAGCCTGGTACGCGTAGGCGAAGATGTTGTTTTCCAGCAGCACCTGGGCTGACGGAAAGCCGACCAGATCGAATCCCAGGTATGAGATGTTCAAATAGTGGTTGTTCAGGATTTTCAGAGGGCGAAGCGCGCCGGTCCACCCGTGTCGAATCGAGTGACCGGCATTGATGAACCAGTTATTCTTGATCACGATGGGTTCGCCGGTGGTGTTGCTCAAGTTATCGATCACCAGTCGCCGGCCCAGGTTGCCCTCGATGACGGTTGGCCCTTGCCCCACCGGCCTGAAGGCGATGTTCAAGACGACTTCCCAGGCATTGTACACATACGCAACATTGCCGGTGATCTGAGCGTCCACCGCGAAGTAGTTCCACATCACAACGCCGTTTGTGACGTCCCACATGGTCACAGGCCAGGTGACGGTGCTGCTGCCGCTGTGCTCGAACACGTTGCCGATGATGAGCGGCGCGTCCACATACGAGCAGTCAAGGACCTTGACCCCTTGCACCGTGAAGTCATCGAGGATGACGTCGTTCCCGCCGCAGCGGACAGCAAAGCTCGTCGCGCTCGATGCGATGATCGTGGTGTTGGTGTAGGATTCGGTCGCATAAAGATGCACGCCGGCCGGGATCACCACGGGACCCAGGTAGGCGCCTGGACGCACGGCAATACCGTCGTCATACGCGGCAATCGCCGTCCCTTCCTGGATGGTGCGGAACGGATGCTCCGAAGATCCATCCCCGCCCGGGGCCGCGTTGACGTCCACATAGATCGTCTGGCCGGCAGCAACGCGCGCCGTGGGAAGGTGTGCGGGGATATGTTCGGCCGCCGCGCGCCGCGCCTCCCACGTAACCTTCATCTGCGCGTCAGAGAAGATCGGAACACTTGCCGCATGCACCGGGCCATCCTCCGGCTCGATTGGCTGCGCATGGGCGCCGGCCGCGACAGCAAAAGCGAGAACGGCTATCGCAACGCCCAAGGCAAGCGCCCGGGCGAGAGACGTGAAGCAACGATGCATGATGGTTCTCCCTGCGGT
>CAZELR010000157.1:0-4305 GCA_964513075.1 uncultured Anaerolineales bacterium | reverse complement strand
CAATCGCCGCATGACAGTCCTCTCTAGGGCTTGGACAGACCATTTGCTTGCGCCTGCAGGTCATTGACGGCCGCGTCGTCACCCAGCCGCTGGTACAGCCGCAACGCTTGTTGGACTTCGCTAATCGCGGCCGCGCGATTGCCAACAGCTTCATACACGCCACTCAGGGCTTTATGTGCTAGGGCCTGATCTTCGACATCACCAGTCTGATCTGCCAACTGCAGCGCGCGGATATACGCGACTTCGGCCTCACGTGGCAACTGCACCGCAACATACAGGTCGCCAAGATAGCGCGCCACCGATGGTTCAGGCATAGTGGTTGCCAGCATTGACATCGTCTCGGTTGCCTCAGCGTATAGCTGGTGGGTGGCGTAGATATGGGCTATGAGGAATTGCTGCGCCGCTGGGGGCAGAGCGAGAGCCTCCACTTTGGCTATCTCACCGCGTACCACAGCGGCTTCGCTGCTTCCCAGAAGCGCGAAGCCCAGACCTGGAGACGTCTCCTCGTCTGAAGTGCGTCCACCACCGCTCACCGTAACTTTGTAGGTCACCCCTTCGACCAGCGCCGGCGCCGAATCCGGGTAAGTCATGGCGGCGCCGGCCACCTCTGCATGCCAGGCTAGTCCCGAGCCACGAACCGATACTGTGTAGGTGATAACTCCGGGCAACGATATCCAGCGAACAACCGGGTGCGGGTTGATTAAGCGAGTCATGCGTGGAGTTAGCACCTGCGGGAACGCGTCGCCGGGCGCCGAACGTGCGGGATTCACCTGAGTACCGCGGTAGGTCAAAACCGGCGGTTCGGTCTGTTTGCATGGTAGGCCCCTCGGGCCCCCTGTCATCGTCACCAATGTCAGGTCGGCGCATGCGATAGTGACCTCGGCTGTGGTTTCGGTTTGCAGGAGGTCGCCGAAGCGTAACACGGTGCCAAAGCGCGCTGGAGCGTAGGAGCGCCATCCGACGCGCTTGATGCTCAGCGGACCTTGCACGGCGACGACCAGGTGCATACTCTGGCCGTCTGGCAGAGACGGTGCGGCACTCGGAGTCGTTGCCTCGGGCGTGGCAGGCGCGTGACAGCCGCACATGAGACACAAGAGCAAACAAAGCCAGCAGGCACGCTTCACGATGTCTTCCCCTCTTGTTTTAGGTGCTCTCTAGCGTGACTTAGCCACTCCGCTTCAACGGGATCGCTCCCGGGAACGTAGTAGCGCAGGCACGCCTCCCACTCGTCCACGGGTTCGTTTTGCCCCTTCTCCTCTAACACCTGACCCAAGAGGCAATGTGCAGCTGCGCCGGTCGGCTGTTGTGCAAGGGCGGCCCGGAGATCGGCTTCAGCCAGGTTCAAATAATGCAGCCCTAGATGCGCCCAGCCGCGATTCTTCAGGAATGCGTACGATACCCGCGACCGCGTTTCGGGTGTCAAATCTCCCTGGTGTGAAAGGCCGTCTTCAAGAAGCTCCAGTGCACTAGTGAAGTCATGGCCGTGCAGCATGTACAAGCGCGCCAGGTTGTTGTACGCCAGATGCATCTGTGGGTCAGCGCGCAGCGCTTTCTGGTATTCGGGCATCGCCTGGTTGTACAGCAGGACGTCCTCGTATGCTGTCGCCAGGTTGTAGTGGGCCTGAGCGTAATCCGGCTGCAGATTGACGGAGCGTTGATAGCTGCTGATGGCGCTGGTGATTTCGCCGGCCGTTTGTAGGCGCAAGCCCTGCGCGTTGTAGTAACGGGCTACTTCCGGGAAGGCAAGGCGCAGGGCGGCTAGAGCGCAGAGCAGTAGTGCAGCAAAACCCACCTGCCAATAGTGCTGTCGGTTGAGAGAAATATGAAGAGCTGAGAAAGTGCGCTTGAGGGCGCGTTGCCCGGTTGCGGTCAGCGTGCTCGTTGCAAGGATCGCGGCAATGACTTGGACTAGGCTGCTGAACACGGCAATGAAGTCGGCTCCGCCGCTCAGAAAGCGTAGCGCGATGTCGACAATCAGGCTGAAAGAGAGAAGCACGCACAGGCCGGTAGCGATGCCCCAGGCAGGACTCGCTTGCTTGCTATTGCTACGTTGGTTACCCAACCACCACCACCCTGCTTGAGGATATCCGGCCAGGGACTGTTGCCATTCTTCCCAAGTGTTAGGCGAGATCGCTGCCAGTATCGCAGGAGCACGACTCGACAGGATTTTGTCAAGGGCTACCAATCTCTGTGCCTGCGCTGGCGAGATATCTCCCCCAGTAAAAGAGTTGCCTACCGCATCACGAGCCAGTAAGACCGCGAGAACGCGTTCAGGTTGAATGGCAGAAGCATTAAGAGGCAGCCGGTCGAGCGCGACTGAATACGCCGCGATTGCCTGTGCTAACGAAGGCGGTCGAACGTCGCCCACAAGGGTGAGGAGCCAGGGTCTTGGCATAGTCTGCTCCTACGGGTGCTGCCCCAGGCGGCAGCATAATGGACACATTTGTGAAGTCTTGATATGTCGCACCTATGCTTTCTCGATAAGTCGTACCCTAAGGTGAGTTACGATGTCTTTCAATGGCGCCGAAAAGGCCTGCCGTTTCGAACGAGAGGCCGTTTTTGTCAATGCTGGGATTTTTCTGGCATGGCCAGACTGGGCCAGTCCAGGCTTTGGCTCAATCGCTCTCTCACCATGCCCCTCCAGCGTTCTCAACCATTGCTGAGGGGTACGACTTTCTGAGAAACTCAGGGGTACGAAATTGCGAGAATTTCAGACATTGTAGCATATGCACAAGTATCCGCATAACATCCTGGGCCAGGATTTACGATGGTAAGGCGGGTTCTTTTCTCCAGCTTCCCGGCCCGGGGGACCGACAAGCCGGGGAGGCTACACTCAGGGCCCGATCCAGAGGAGCGGCAGGTAGAGCGGGTAGGACTGGATAGAGAAGTCAGCCGTGTGCATTTGGGATTGCCGTGGAATAGCAGGGGCGGCTCCGATGAACTCATGCGACTGGAAATTGGCCGAACGCAGAACTCCGGACGGCTTCCTTTTGAAGAGGCCAGCGGCCGACTTGCGCGAACATGAGCGCCATAGTTAGTGTGTCGGAGTGCGTCGAATCAGAAGATCGGAAATGACAAAGTCGGCACTCTGATCGGCGTTCAGTGGATTAGGGAGGAATGTCATGAGGTCATTAATGCCAAAGACCGACACTCCTACCTTGCAGTCAGATGGTCGGTCTCGGTGTCAGTAAGTCGCCAGGTTCCCCGCGGAGATATCCTTTCCGGTGGCCCACTATCCGCTGCACCTCTACGTCGGCCTACTGCCATGCCTGGTCCGCTGGCGACCAGATGCCGTGCGTCTGCCCACTCAAGACGGGGTCCAGGAACCGGCGTGCGCGCTCGAACGCCGCCGGGAGGAGCGTGTCGTCCAGCCCCACATCGTGGGCCAGCCGTTGATACTTCGGCGCCCAGGCTGCTGGCGGGGCCGGCAGACTCGGTGGCGCCGCTCCTGAGCCTTGCGCCGCGAAGGTCGCCGCCAATGCCGCGCGCAGCGCCGCTGCATCGACCGGCACATGGGCGGCGATCAACAGCATGTCCACCAGGTCCTTGACGCGCGTGCTCTCGCCGCTGGCGCGTGGTTTGACGTAGGCATGGATCTTCTCGGCCAGATGCTGGCTGATCGGGTAACAGGGGATGGTGGCCGGCGGAATGCCCGCAAAAGCCAGGAAGGGCGGCGCCGTCAGATCCTCGGCCGGCTCCAGCACCGGGTCGCCCAAGCCGATGTCGATGTGAAAGCTCTCGAAGGTGCGCCGGTCGACCAGCGCCGTGATGTAGAACCGCCAGCCGCCGTCGGGCGTGGGGCCGGGCAGAGCCGCGGCGTCTGGCCGGACGACGAAGACAAACCAATCCGCCAGGTCGAGGCTGACCGCCTGCATGATTGCGCTGTGCACCGCGGTGCGCGGCAGGGTCAGCAGCACGTCTACATCCTGCGTCGTGCGCGCATGTTCGCCCATCCGCAGCTGCAGGGCCAGCCCGCCTTTGAGCAGCCAGGCGCCGGGCTGAGCCTGCGTCAGGCGGGCGAGGAAGCGCTCGAAGACGACCAGTTTGCGCAGGCGCACCAGCGGGACGCCGCCTTTGGCGCTTTCCGCCACCAGCCGAGTTTCGAGGGCGCGGCGAAAGGCGGCCGCCGTTTGATAGGTCATGGCGCGGGAACTCCAGCCAGGGCGCGCTCGATGAGGCGCGTGAGGGCGGGACCGCGCTGCGTCGCCGCAGCCAGCAGCTGCTCCCGCGTGACCAGGCCGCGGGCGACCGCCTCCTGCACGGCCTGGAGCACCAGATCATCGGCCAGGCCATCGGAGGCGATGT
>CAZELR010000156.1:0-4329 GCA_964513075.1 uncultured Anaerolineales bacterium | reverse complement strand
GTAGGAGGAACATGATGGCTACAGTTGGTATGAAGTCTCGCAAAGCGGCCGAGCGCCGGCAGGACCTCCACGGTCCGAGCGCAATCGCGCTGTTCATCTTCCTGGTGTTGGTGGGCGCGGCTGTCGGGCTCGCGATCTGGCTGAGCGGCCGCGGGGTCAGCGATACTGCGATCATGTGGATCGTGATCGTGCTGTCACTGATCGCCACCTACATCTTGTACGCCCTGCGGGTCGCCAACCAGTGGGAAAAGGCGGTGGTGCTGCGGCTGGGCAAGTTCCGCGGGCTGCGCGGGCCGGGCATGTTTTGGGTTGTGCCCGTGGTCGACAGCGTCACGATGTGGATCGACCACCGCGTGATGGTGACGCCGTTCAACGCGGAGAAGACCCTCACCAAGGATACCGTGCCGACCGACGTGGATGCAGTGTTGTTCTGGATGGTGTGGGATGCGCAGAAGGCCGCGTTGGAGGTGGAGGACTACCGCACTGCCATTGCATGGGCCGCGCAGACCGCTTTGCGTGAGGTGATCGGGCAGAAGACGCTGGCCGACATCCTGGTGGGCCGGGCGACGATGGATGCCGAGCTGCAGAAGATCATCGACGAGCGTACCACGCCGTGGGGCGTCACCGTGCAGTCGGTGGAGATCCGCGACGTGGTGATCCCGCAGGATCTGGAAGCGGCCATGAGCCGGCAGGCGCAGGCCGAGCGCGAGCGCCAGGCCCGCGTGATCCTGGGCGAGTCGGAGAAGCAGATCGCGTCCAGCTTTGCCGAGGCCTCCGAGGCATACGTCAATAATCCGACTGCGCTGCATTTGCGGGCCATGAACATGCTCTTTGAGAGCCTGAAAGAGCGCGGTGCGGCCATCATCGTGCCGTCGAGCGCAGTGGACACGATGAATCTGGGTGCGTTGAGCGGGCTGGTGTCGACGGCGGAGAAGGCGCAGCAGTAGTGAGGGGGTCACATGCCAGAACCAACAGGATGGGAGTACCGTGTCCAGAGCGTCGGCGGCTTCTTCAGCACCAAGGATGAGGTAGTGGAGGCTGCGTTGAACGAGTTGGGCGAGGAAGGCTGGGAGCTGGTCAGCGCCTTCGTGACGCAGAATAGCGGCAGTAAGGTGACGTTAGTGGCGAAGCGCCCGCTCTCCCGCACTGTGCGCCGGCAGCGCACGCTGCCGCTGGCGTAGATTCAATCAGGAGACGCGGCCTTCTGGCGATCGCTCCGCTTCCTTCGACTGTGGGCTGCGGCCCTCCGCTCAGGATGCTCCGCTGAAGGATGCCTCCAGCTCAAGCACGCCCAAGATGCGCTCGATCATTGCGGCCGGCGCAGCGTAGTGGTAAGATGTACAGATACCAGGCAGCTCTCCCATGGGCCACGGGCCTGCGGGAGGGCTGCCGATTTTTGGAGATGACGGTTTGACGAAGATTCGCCCCTTGATCTTGCTCACTAATGACGACGGCATCCGCTCCCCCGGCCTGCTTGCGGTGGCCGAGGCGGTCTGCGACCTGGGCGACCTGCTGATGGTGGCTCCGGCCGAGCAACAAACCGGCATGAGTCGCGCCGTGATGGCGACTGCCGGCCGGCGCATCAGCTCGATCCGGGTGCCGGTGAGGTGTCAGGAGCAGCCGGCCTACGCCATCGAGGGCACGCCGGCCCAGGCGGTCACCTACGGGATCCTGGCGCTGGCGCTGCACCTGCACGGCCGCCGGCCCGATCTGGTGATCTCAGGCATCAACTACGGCGAGAACCTGGGGACCACGGTGACGGCGTCGGGTACGGTGGGGGCCGCGCTGCAGGCTGCGGAGATGGGCGTGCTGGGCCTGGCCGTGTCGCTGGAGACGGACAAGGCGTATCACTACAATCACGGCCAGGATGTGGATTGGTCGGCGGCGGCGCATTTCACGCGGCTGTGCGCCCAGAGCATGCTGGCGGCCGACATGGCCGGGCGGCTGCCGGGCGATGTAGACGTCATTAAAGTGGATGTGCCGTGCGATGCGACCCCGGCAACGCCGTGGCGGCTGACGCGGCAGTCACGACAGTCCTACTACATGGAGCTGCCGCCTGCCCAGGCGCAGTTGGACGGCGTGCTGCCGCTCCTGGACTACCATATCGCCATCGACTGGGCGACGCTGGAGCCTGATTCGGATATTTGGGCGTTTGCGCGTGACCGCATCGTCTCGGTGACGCCGCTGAGCCAGGAGCTGACGGCGCGGGTGGATTTGGCGGGGCTGGAGCGGGAGATGCGGGGTGCGATAGTGCGATAGTGCGATAGTGCGATAGTGCGTACTGCGTATTGCGTATTGCGGCGTCCTGTGGGGCGTTGCGTGATGCGTGAGGATGAGGTGAGCGTGAAACGATCTTTAGTGCTGCTATTTGGTTTGAGCATTGTGCTCTTGCTGCTGGCTGCTTGTGGCGGACCGGCAGCGCAGCCGTTGGTGTTTCGTCCGGCGCCGTGGGCTGATGGCGAAGTCAGCGAGTATGCCCTGCTTGATAGCAGCGGCGTACAGATCGGTGAAGCCACTTGGAAGTGGAGCCGGTCGTCGGCCGACTGGCTGCAGGAATACGCGATGACGGTGAACGGCCGGGAAGATCGCGGCAGCGTGGCGGTGGACGCGGCGCTGCGGCCGGTGCGCGCGACGCGCGACGTTGGCGGCCTGCGCTTCGAGGCCAGTTACCTGGCCGAGGAGATCCGGATCACCACGACCAAGGCCGATGGCACGTCCACGATCAAGTCGCTGAAACCGGTCGCCGATGGCGTCGACAATGATGTTTCTTTGCAGATTCAGCGCGCCTTGCCCCTGGCTGACGGTTATGTTACACGCTACACCGATGTGATTCCGACCAGCGGCCAGACCGCGCCGGTTAAGCTGACCGTCACTGCCGCGGAGACCGTCACGGTGCCTGCGGGTGTGTTTCCTGCCTGGCGGGTCGAGCTCGACTTCGGCAGCGGCAAACATGATGCCTGGTACGGCCAGGAGGCGCCCTATCCGCTTGTCAAGTACGTCAACCGTGCGTCGGGCTCGATCTTTGAGTTGCAGTCAATCCGTGCGGGGGCGGCCGATGCGTCGCCTCTGCCCGCCGCGGCCCTCGCAGCCCCTGCGATCGATGCCGGGTCAGGGAGCCAGCCTGCAAGCGCGGCAGACATGCCGAGCGTGCCGCCCCTCAACATCCCGCTGCTCCTGACGACCTTTCTGGTGCAGATGCCGCTGATGATCGGGTTCCCATTGGTGCTCGGCTGGTGGATCCGGCGCCGATATGGCATTGGCTGGGGCGTATTCGGCATCGGGGCGCTGACGTTCATTGCGTCACAGGTGGTGCATATCCCGTTGAACTACGCGTTGGGTCTGCTGGGCGGCGGTCGCGGGATCGCGCTGTGGCCGTTGATTCCAATGGCTTTGGCGGCCGGGTTGAGCGCCGGTGTCTGCGAGGAGGGTGCGCGCTGGATCGTGCTGCGTTTCCTGGCAAAGAAGACGCGCGGCTGGCGCGCCGGGCTGCAGTTCGGCGCGGGGCACGGCGGCGCGGAGGCGATCATCGTCGGGGTGGTGGCGTTGGTCAACGTCGTTCTGTTCATCGCGCTGCGCTCGGTGAATGGGACGGCGCTGGGGCTGCCTGCGGAGGCTGTGGGTCAGGTGCAGGCCGCGCAGGGAGCTTACTGGAGCACCCCGGCCACGATGCCATTGGTTGCCGGCTTGGAGCGTCTCTGCGCGATCGCGCTGCAGATCAGCATGGCTCTGCTGGTGATGCGTGCAGTGACGCGGCGCAACCCGGCCTGGCTGCTGGCGGCCATCGGACTGCACACGGCGATCGACTTCTGGGCGGTGTGGGCCATGCAGACGCTGGGCATCGCCTGGACGGAGGCCGGGCTGGTCCCGCTGGCGCTCTTTGCGGTGTGGTTGATTTGGCGCCTGCATGAGGCGCCGCCGGCCCTCGAGCCCGCTCCTGCCGCATCGCCTGTGCCCAGCGCGGCCGACCTGGCGCCCCGCGCGCTATCCCCTGAGGAGCTGGCGCGGCGGGCCGAGGCGTCGAGGTACGAGTAGGGCGAAACAGGTGGGGGAGATTCTTCGCTGAGGTTTCGTCGCGACCGACTTTGAGCGGTCAACCCGCTGCCTAGAACATGTCATCGTCAGCGGACTCGAGCCTTCAGGCGGTCTGACGCTCAAATAGAGAAACCGGCTAAAGCCTCGAGTCCGGTCTCTCGCCATGTTCTTGCTCGGGCGCATGCCGCCGCGGCGGGATGGGTAACTCAGAATGACGATCGACGTCTAACGCAACACGCAATACGCAACACGCAACACGCAACACGTGAGGTATCTATGATCCGCACTGAAGGACTT
>CAZELR010000155.1:0-4440 GCA_964513075.1 uncultured Anaerolineales bacterium | reverse complement strand
GGCTGCGCAACGCGCGCGTCGGCGTGATCGGCGCGCGGCCGGCCGCGTTCAACACGGTGCGCTTCTCCGAGAAGCTGCTGGAGCGCGCCGGCATCTCGGTAGAGACCGTCGACCTGTCCGAGATCTTCGGCAAGTCGTTGAAGCTTGCCGCGCGCGACCCCAAGGTGGTCGCGATGGTCGACAAGATCCGGGGCTACGTACCCACGCGCGACACAACAGCCGAAGCCGTGCTGAAAATGGCGCGGATGGGTGTCGTCATCAACGATTGGATGGCCGAGAACCGCCTGTCGGCCAGCGCGCTGCAATGCTGGACTGCGATGGAGGAGTTCTACGGCGTCGTACCGTGCACCGTGATGTCGATGATGAGCAATGAGCTGCTGCCCTCGGCGTGCGAGACCGATATCACGGGCGTGATCGGGATGTATGCGCTGGCGCTGGCCTCGGGCCGTCCCAGCGCGCTGGTGGACTGGAACAACAACTACGGCAATGACCCCGACAAGTGCGTGCTGTTCCACTGCTCCAACCTGCCCAAGGACATCTTCAAGACCGAATCGATCCACCCTGACGACATCCCGGTGATGGACTTCCAGGCGATCATCGCGGGCACCGTGGGCAAGGAAAACACCTTTGGCACGGTCGTGGGCCGCGTCAAGGCGGAACCGTTCACCTATTGCCGAGTCTCTACCGATGACGTCAACGGCATCATCAGCGCCTATGTGGGCGAGGGCGAAATGACCGATGACCCGCTTGCCACCTTCGGCGGCTGGGGCGTGGCGCACATCCCAGACCTGCAGGTCCTGCTGCGGTATATCTGCGAAAACGGCTTCGAGCACCACACCGCCATCAACCTGACCCGCTGTGCGAATGCCGTGGAAGAGGCGCTGGGCAAGTATATGGAGTGGGATGTATATCGGCATTCTTGAGGATTTTTGATTTGCGATTGGCGATTTGTGATTTCGAAGGACGGATGGCGTGGTGCGTGGTGCGTATTGCGTAGTGCCCTGTCATTCTGAGCGGGTTAAAGGTTCAACGCTCGTCACGGCGCAACCCCAGCGAAGAATCTCGCCATTCGCCGATTCGTTGATTCGCATAAGGGAGGTTCTTTCATGCCCAAATACGCGATCGGGGTGGACTTCGGCACCGAGTCCGGGCGGGCGCTGTTGGTGGATGTGGCCGACGGCCGCGAGGTGGCGACTTTCGTGCATCCCTATGCCAACGGGGTAATCGATGAAAGGCTGCCAAAAGACGCCGGCGGTCTGCGCCTGCCGCCCGACTGGGCGCTGCAAGACCCGGACGACTACCTTGCGGTTTACAAGCACGCGATCCCAGCCGTGCTGGCCCAGAGCGGGGTCTCGCCCGCCGACGTGATCGGCATCGGCATCGACTTCACCGCATGCACCATGATGCCCGTCAAGGCGGACGGTGCGCCGCTGTGCACCCTGCCGGAGTGGCGCAGCAATCCACATGCCTGGGTCAAGCTGTGGAAACACCACGCGGCCCAGCCGGAGGCGGACAAGATCAACGCCACCGCACGGCGCATGGGCCAGGCCTGGTTGGACCGCTACGGCGGCAAGATCTCGTCCGAGTGGTTCTTCTCTAAGACGCTGCAAATCCTGGATGAGGCACCGGCGGTCTACGCGGCGGCGGACCGGCTCATCGAAGCCGCGGACTGGGTCGTCTGGCGACTGACCGGGGTCGAGACGCGCAACCTGACCACGGCCGGTTACAAAGCGATGTGGTCCAAGCGCGAGGGCTTCCCGGGGCGCGCTTACTACGCGGCGCTGGACCCCCGGCTGGCGGACGTCGTCCAAGAGAAGCTGTCGACAAAGATCGCTGAGCTTGGCGCGCGCGCCGGCGGGCTGACCAAGGAAGCCGCGGGGTGGACCGGCCTGCTGCCGGGCACCGCCGTGGCGATCGCGAACGTGGATGCGCACGTGGCCGTACCGGCCGCTACGGTCACCGAGCCGGGCCGCATGGTGATCATCATGGGCACCTCGAACTGCCACATGGTGCTCGGCACCGAAGAGCACGTCGTGCCCGGCATGTGCGGCTACGTCGAGGACGGCATCATCCCCGGGTTCTTCGGCTACGAAGCGGGCCAGTCGTGCGTGGGCGACCACTTCGCCTGGTTCACCGAGAACTGCGTGCCTGGGGCGTACGAGCGCCAGGCGGCAGAACGCGGGATTTCAGTGCACCAACTCCTGGAGGAGCGAGCGGCCAGCCTGCAGCCAGGCGAGAGCGGCCTGTTGGCGCTGGACTGGTGGAACGGCAACCGCAGCGTACTGGTCGACGTGGATCTCACCGGCCTGCTGATCGGCGCGACGCTGCTCACCAAGCCCGAGGAGATCTACCGCGCGCTCATCGAGGCCACCGCCTACGGCACGCGCATCATCGTCGAGACGTTCGAGCAGAACGGCGTGCCGGTACATGAGATCGTGGCGACCGGCGGCCTGCCAGATCGCAACAAGCTGCTGATGCAGATCTACGCGGACGTCACCGGCCGGCCGATTTCGGTCGCGGGCACGCACCAGGGCGGCGCGTTGGGCTCAGCCATGCACGGCGCAGTCGCGGCCGGCGCGGCGGCGGGCGGCTATGACACGATCGTGGAGGCGGCGGGCCGCATGGCACGGCTGCGCGACGAAAAGTACGCTCCGAACCCGGCCGCCGTAGCGGTGTATGACCGACTGTTCGCCGAATACGTCACGCTGCACGACTATTTCGGTCGCGGGACCAACGACGTGATGAAACGGCTGAAGGCGTTGAAAGCTGAAGTTCGACAGGACGGCTTACCGGGTTAGCCTCGGCTGCGCTTATGAAGTAAAATGAGAAACCAGGTTTCTGCTGGAAACCTGGTTTCTTGCTGTCATGGGAACACACAGTGATAAGCACCTTCATCTCCACCGAAACGCTGGTGATCGAGCTCCTGCTGATCGCCTCGCTGGTTGCCATCGCGGTGCGCCGGCTGCGCATCCCCTACACCGTCGCGCTGGTCATCGTGGGACTGCTTCTCACCCTGCAGCGGCCGGCACAGGTTGACCTGACCCCTGAACTGATCCTGGCCCTGCTGGTGCCGCCGCTGGTGTTCGAGGCAGCGTTCCACATCAACCTCAGCGAGCTCCGCCGCGACCTGCCCGGCATCTTATTGCTTGCCATACCGGGAGTGATCATCGCCACCCTGGCGGTGGGCGGCCTGGTCAGTTTAGTCACGTCGCTGAGCTTGCCGCTGGCGCTGGTGTTCGGCGCCCTAATCTCAGCCACCGACCCGGTGGCGGTAGTGGCGCTGTTTCGCGTCCTGGGCGCGCCCAGACGGCTGGCGCTGCTGGTGGAGGGCGAGAGCCTGCTCAACGACGGCACCGCCATCGTGGTCTTCAACCTGGTTCTGGCCGTGGCCCTCACCGGCAGCTTCGACCTCTTCATCGGGCTGATCGACTTTCTGCGGGTCGCCGCCGGAGGGATCGCCGTCGGGTTCGTGCTCGGCTGGCTCGCCGCGCAACTCATCGCGCGCGTCGATGACTACCTGATCGAGATCACGCTGACAACGGTCCTTGCGTTCGGCGCCTACCTGATCGCCGAGCGCCTCCACTTCAGCGGCGTGCTGGCCGTCGTCGTGGCCGGACTTATCAACGGCAATATCGGGCCGCAGGGCATGAGCCCTACCACCCGCATCGTCCTGTTCAACTTCTGGGAATATGTCGCCTTCCTGGCCAACTCGTTCGTCTTCCTGTTGATAGGCCTGGAAATCAACATCCCGACCCTGCTGCAACACTGGCAGCCCATCGCTTTCGCGATCCTGGCGGTGCTCCTTGCGCGCGCGCTCGTGACCTACGGGTTGGGCTGGTTGAACAACCGGCTGGCCGAGCCGATTCCGTTCCGCTGGCTGCATGTGTTGAACTGGGGCGGCCTGCGCGGGGCCATTGCGCTGGCGCTGGCGCTCAGCCTGCCGACGACGTTGGGACCGGACCGCGAATTGATCCGCATCATGGCGTTCGGAGTGGTGCTCTTCACGCTGGTGGCGCAGAGCACGACTATGAGCCTCCTCGTCCGTAAGCTAGGCATCGCCGTACGCGACCCGATCCATGTGGAGTATGAGCTGCGCCACGCCCGCTTGATGGCCTTTCGCGCGGCGGCTTCACACCTGGACAATATGCATCGGGAGGGACTCATATCACAGGGCGCCTGGGAAGCTCTGCGGCCAGCCATGCTGGCCCGGGTTGAGGACTTTGCCCGCGCAGTGCGCGAGCTCCAGCTCACCCACCCCGCGCTGACCGCCGAGGAAGTGGACAGCGCGCGGCGCGAGCTGCTACGTGCGCAGCGCAGCGCGCTGATGGGCCTCCGTCGCGATGGGGTCATTTCGGAAGAGGCGTTCGAGGCGCTGGCGGCAGAAATCGATGCGAGCCTGGACCGCTGGGAAGATCCAACACCGCCCAGCAAGCCAAAGCC
>CAZELR010000154.1:0-4597 GCA_964513075.1 uncultured Anaerolineales bacterium | reverse complement strand
ACCTCTTTGGGGAAGATCAGCAGCAGGGAACCTTCCACCAGGAACTCAAACGCCAACAGAATCCAGCCGTTGCGCCAGCCGAACTCCAGTGCGGGTAAAAGCTCCATGAGTCACCTCCTATTCCTTCGGTTTTCCCGAAGGGCCACCCCTCCTATCTCTCAACGGCCGATCAGCGAGGTATTGCTAGAAGAACAGAAAGTACCGGGGGACGCGATCCATGTAGCGCCGATACGATTCGCCGTATTTCTGCAGGCACGCCTGTTCTTCTGCGCGTACCCTGGCATGCGCTCCGATGACGCCGATCGTCATCAGCGCGAGCGCCGGCCACGATCCCATGGCGATGCTGATCCCCAGGAAGGCCACCGAAAGGGTGAACTGCTGGGGGTGGCGGGAGATGCGGTAGAGGCCGGCGATCACCGGCTGATCGAGGGGCGCGCTCCGGTAGTTGAGCAGCGCGACCACGAAGCCGATCAACCCCAGGCCGTAGACCGCAAGGCCCAGGACGAGCACGAGGCTGCCAGCTTTTACAGGCGTCAGTATCGCCAGGGTAAGCCACGCCAGAAACAGCAGCACGCCCAGAACACGCCGCAGGGCACTCCGGTCAGGCTGCCCCGAACGATCATAGAGCCTGGCGACCACCGGCTTGGGGAAGACGAGCAAAAGGATGCCGAAGATCAGGTAGAAGATGGCTGCGAGCAGCCAGCCGTTGAAGAGGCCGAATTTCAGAGTTGGGAGAAGCTCCATTGATGTCTCCTTACGGTCAGCCTGCCTCGTCCGACGTGCAGGCTGATGCTCATCCGAAGAAGCTCGATCTCATCGCCCGGATGCCGGCCGGTAGATCGGCTCGCGGGCCGGGAAGTCCAGCGCATATCCGCTGCCGCGCAACTCAGCTCTCTCCGAAATGGTCCGCGATCACACCGTCGATGTCGCCCCAGAAGCTCTCCGGCGCCATCTCCAGCTCAGCGATCATCTCCCGCTCGATCGCCCCCGCCTCCTGACGGCGCGTAAGCTTCCGTCGCAAGAAGCCTGGACGCATCTCTTCCAGGTATCGCACCAGCCAGTACCCGCGCATGCCGTGATAGGCGATCGCCTCTCCGCCCATGCGCGACAGCTCTCGATACGTGGGAGGCGCCGCCTTCGGCATATAGTCTTTCATGAACGCTAATGTCTCTTGTCGGATGGCCCGCCTGCCCAGGAACTGCTGCTCTGCCGTGAGCGTTGCGATCCCCTCGTTAAGCCATGCCGGCAAGCGCAGATGAGCCGAACAGGCATGCACCAGCTCGTGGCAGGTGACGTGCTGCACGTTCACCCGCATATCCTTCTCTTCCTCGAACATGCGCACGCCAATGCTTTTGTCGCTCTGCGCCAGCAGGCGCGGTGGCTTCACACCGATCGCCACCCTGCTGCCGTAGCGCTGGGTCCAGGCCGCGCTATACGGCCATGTCCGCCGGGCGCGGAAGCACCAGAACGGCATCGTCGTCCCCAGCAGCAGCCTCCAGGACCAGGGCGCCGACTGAAACACAAACCCGAACCAGGAAGTCATGACGTAGATGCGGCACTCCTCAGGTGGTTCCAATCCCCAGTTCTCTTGAGCGAGCTGGATCGCTTTCGCACACGTTTCGCTGATCAAGTCCGCTGTTTCCTGCTCGCTCCGATCATATACCACCATCAAGCTGCTTACGGTTCTGTTCATGAACTTGCGCTGCTCCTTACCTGGACCATGTGAGAAGTGACAATCCGAGTCTTTCCGGACCCTTCCCTAGCTGCCGAGACCAAGCATATTCCCGACTGCGAAGGCGATCCAAAACACACCCGGAATCACGCCGGCCGCCAGGCCGGCCCATGTCGGCCAGAAGCGGTCATGTCTCAGGATGGCCCCGCTGCCGATTATGACCGCAGCGGCTGCGCAAGCGATGGATGCCAGGTTCCCGCCCATTTCGGCGTCCGCGAACACCCCAACTGCAAAAGCCGCCGCGGCTGCAATTCCGCTCGCCAGCGTCAGCCAGCCGAGCGCCGACGGTCTTGCAGATGCGCCGGCGGGGCGGGGTTCCCGCGTGCGGAAGACCGCAAGCACGACTCCGGCGACGGCAACTCCGACGAGAAACGCAATCGTAGCCCACATGGTGCCCTCCTGTGTTGGCGCCCCGCCCGTCCTTCAGCCCTGGATTCATCTCTCCCTGGGATGTAACTACCATACCCCCGGCAGCACGCGATAGCGCACCTGCCGGCGATACGCTTCATATCCCGGCAGCTCCCGCTGCAGTGTCCTGTCCTCCAGCACGGTGCGCAGGATGACGGCCGCGATCAGCGCGGCCCCGACTGCCAGTCCCCACCAGGAGCCCAGCAGCAGCGGCACGCTCACATCATAACAGATCATGCCGGCATACATGGGATGCCGCACATACCGGTAGGGTCCTGCCGCGACCACCACATGGCCCCGCTCCTCCTGGATCCGCACCCGGCTCGACAGGTAGGTGTTCACCTGCGCGGCCCACAGCGGCAGGCCGAAGGCCGGGATGAACCCGAGCAACCCCAGGGCGCGCACTCCGAGCGGGACCTCCGACCAGCCGTAGCGCCCGGCGTCCAGGCCGATCACGGCGAACAACGCCAGGGTCAACAGCAGGTTGAGCCCCACCAGCAGGTTGTCCCACGACTTGGCGTTGCGGCCCGGCCTGGCCCGTTCTTGGGTCAGTTCTGGGTTTGTGCTCAGCATCCAGACGGCGGTCACGAGCGCGATCAGGAAGTAGACGATCAGGAAGGCCCACGCCGCCGGCCAATCGAGACGGCCGGCCACGAGGAACAGGACCCCGCCGATGACGAGGAACATCACCAGCGTCTGGAGCAGTTGCGCGGCCACAAGACGCCCGGGTAGCTTGCTTGCGCTTGATGGATTAGGCATGGCCAACTTGCTCCGTTACTGTTTCTCGAATGCGCCGTAGAACATCATCTGGTCGGCGCGTTGTAAAGGAAATATCCCGCACCGGCCCTATTTTTCTTCTGAGCGCGATCACGACCCTGGGGTATTCCAGGAAATTGAGCGAAGCGCGGTATCTACCGCGAATGCTCATGAAGTGAATCCCTGCTCCTCCAAACCGCATCAGCGTCGGCAGTTCGTCGAGCCGGCATTCCTCGATGTTGGCCACCGGCACGACCCACGCGAAGATGCCGAACTTGAGCTTCAGGGACTCCGGGGTGAGGTGGATCGTGAGGGTCCTGTAGTTCACCGAGTAGAACAGGAAGAAGACGCAGAAGCACAGGAAGACAACGCCAAGCGCATCCAGGCTGCCGTCGGATACGCGCCAGACGAACAGCGTGAAGAAGAGGATCGTGAGCGCCAGGAAAAGCGCCTCAGTCCTGACCGAAGAGATCCTTTCGTTGTGGCTGTCATCGCAGCGGGCGCCATCGTTTTGATCAGCTCTCACACTCATATGCTACCTCATGCTCATAGGGTCATCTTGCTCACCACACTCCTGGAAGCAGGCGATAGCGCACCCGCCCGGCGTATTCCCGGTAGCCGGCAAGCTCCGCCTGCAGGGTGCGATCCTCCAGCGCCGTGCGGACGACCGTGAGAACGATGACAAGGGCCGTCGGCAGGAAGGCCCAGGGCGTATCCAGCAGGAGCGGCGTCGCGATGTAGGTCAGCAACCCCCCGGCGTAACCGGGATGCCGCATCCAGCGGTAGGGGCCGCTCGATACCACCTGGTGGCCGCGCTCGGCCTGGATGCGCACCTCGCTGGAGAAGAAACGGTTCTCGATCAAGGCGTAGGCGCTCAGGGCATAGCCGGCCAGAAGGAGGGTGAGTGCCAGGATCTTCACCGGCCAGCCGAACGCGGGCGACCAGCCGAACCGCTCGTCCAGTCCGGCGAGCAGCAGGATCGCCACCCCGAAGAGCATGATCCAGTCGGTCAGCCGCCTGTCCCAGGGCTTCACGTTCTCGTGTTGTCTGTGATGGGCGCGCTCGGTGATCACATCCGGATGTCGCCGCCTGGCCAGCACGCGGCTGATGACGAAGCCCAGGATGCTGATGATAGCATAGGCCCAGGCCTCCCACCAGCTCCGGCGCCAGGAGATCAGCAGCGGCAGGAACGGCGCGACGACGATGAGGACAAGCAGTTGGAGGATCACACGCGGGGTGATGAGTCTTTCTTGATTGTCCATTTTACACACTCCTTGACCCTTTCATTCGCCTGCCCCTGATGAGCCAACCGACGAGGGCTGCGCCGGCCAGCACGCCACCCGTTATGGCCAGCCCGGCCTGCACCGCGCGCCAGTCCAGGGGGATCTCCGCGCTGCCCTCTGGCATCGGCGGCGCAGCCGGATCGAAGTACGCGTACAGCCGATCGCTTGCCGGGGTAGGCACGGTCGTCTGTCTGGCCAGCACCCGGAACTCGTCTGCCAGGTGCTGCATCTCATCCCGGGCTGCGCCCGCGTGCTTGGCCAGTGCGACCTCCACCAGCGGATGGCGCAGCCGGCGCTGGAAGATCGCCACCAGCAGCGGCTCCGGCGCCCAGGCGAAGATGCTCATCTCCTTCGGCGTGATCGGGTAGCCCAAGGCCTGGAGGACGCGGAAACCCTCCCGGACCGCGCGTAGGGCCAG
>CAZELR010000153.1:0-4717 GCA_964513075.1 uncultured Anaerolineales bacterium | reverse complement strand
CAGTGAATCGTAGAAGATTTGAGTCGTTTCTCCTTTTCTCCTTTTCTCCTTTTCTCCTTTTCTACGATTCGAGGCTGTGGACAACTAACACGGTGTTTCCCCTGCCCCCACGTGTCCGGCCGGCGCGCCAGACGCTCTTAACCCTTGAAAATTGCCTATTGACATCGCTGCAATAGTATGATATATATCGATTCACCGCATACGATTGCATAGATCGTTCGCCGCCATTCGGTTTCAATGATGACAACCGCCAAGCAGAAACCGGCCCGCACCACCATCACGATGAAGAACGTGGCGAAACTTGCCAACGTCTCTCAGAGCACGGTTTCTCGCGTCCTCAGCGCCAGGAATGAACCCATCCCCATCGGAGAAGAGACGCGTCAACGGGTGCTGGACGCGGTGGCGCAGTTGAGCTACCAGCCGAACCTGCATGCGGGCAGCCTGCGCGGCCAGAAGACGCGCATGGTGGCGATCATGATCGCCGACATCACCAACCCCTTCTATCACCCCATGGTGCGCGCCCTGCAGGACGCGGCCGATGCACACCATTACGACGTCATGATTGCCAACTCGGACCACCTGCTGGCGAGCGAGAGGCGCTTCGTGCAGTCGGTGATCCGCCGGCCGGTGGATGGGATCCTCATGGCGCCCTATTCCCTCACGAATGACGATTTCGACGAGTTGATCGAACGGACGGGCGCAGTGATCGCCGCCGTGGGGCAGCACATCACTCACCCGCAGATCGATGTGGCGTTCTGCGACGACGAACAGGCGACCCGAGATGCCATCGCCTGGCTGATCGGGACCAAAGGGCATGCACGCATCGGGTTCATCGGCGTGGCGAACCACAATGCGGTCGAAGTCAGGCGGCGCCGCGGCTTCGAGCGGGCACTGCAGGACGCCGGCCTGGCAGCGCCTGCGGACTATTGGCAATTGGGAGACTGGTCGCCGGAAAGCGGGCAGCGCGCCATGGCGCGCCTGCTGGCCCTGGCCACGCCTCCCACGGCGGTGTTTGCGTGCAATGACTTAATGGCGATCGGGGCATTGGAGGCTGTGCAGCAGCAGGGCCTGCGCGTGCCGGAGGACGTGGCCATCGTGGGATTCGATGACATTCCGGCCGCTTCGTGGGTCCGGCCCCGGCTGACGACCATCGCACAGTCTCCCGGCAAGATGGGTGCGGAGCTGGCCGATGCGCTGTTCGAACGCATCGAAGGCGAACGCGATGGGCCGGGACGCCGCATCGAAATCCCGCTGCGCTTTGTCGAACGGGAATCGGCATAGGGGCCGGACTCGCCGGTCGGACTCGTGTTCTTCACATTTCTCAAGGAGGGTCTCTCATGTTCAAGAGGTTGTCTGTCCTAGCTCTGGTCATGGTGTTGCTGCTGAGCGCGTGCGCAGCACCTGCGGCCCAACCACCGGCCGCCCAACCACCGGCCGCGGCCGAACCCGCCGCGGCTGCCGCCACCGCAGTGCCGCCGACGGTGGATCCGAGCCTCCCCACGCCGGAGCCGACCCCGGTCGTCAATGCCTTCGGCAAATGCGACAAACCCATCCGGCTGTGGCACGGCCTCACCGGAACGGATGGCGCCGTCTTCGCCGAGATGCTCCAGCAGTACGCGACAGCCAATCCGACGGCCTGCTTCGAATCGCAAGGCATCCCGTGGGATCTCTTCTTCCAGAAGTACCCGACCGCCGTGGCCGCGGGGGATCCGCCGGACATGGTCATCTTCCATGCCGCCGAGGTCCAGCAGATGGCCGCTGAGGGCCTGATGCTGCCGATGGACGACTGGTACACCTCCACCGGCATCGGCAAGGATCAGTTCAACGAGACGCTGATCAAGCAGATCACGGTGGACGGCAAGACGATGGCCGTGCCCTTCGATAACCACGGCTGGATCATGTGGGAAAACACCAAGGTGATCAAGGACGCCGGCCTTGACCCCGACAACCTGCCCAAGAACGGCGTTGAGTTCATCGAGTGGGCGCAGAAGATCACCACGGACAAGAACGGCAAGCACCCGAACGAAGCCGGCTTCGACCCGGACAACATCGTCGTGTATGCGACCTATTGGACCTGGCCGCGCTACACCGTGCCGAGCACGCTGTGGCAGTTCGGCGCCAGCGTCGTCAGCGCGGACGGCAAGAAAGCCACATTCGATAGCCCTGAGGCGATTGCGGCGATCCAATACATCCATGACCTGATGTACAAGTATCATGTCATGAATACGTATCAGCCCGGCACCCCCTACGGCGGCGAGCCGTACCAGCTCAACCACATCGCGCTGTGGTGGGAAGGCACGTGGACCGGCGGCTACATGCGTGACCGGCCAGACACTGCGGCCGTGACCGTGCCGAACTTCCTCAACTCGTATGCTCCGGATGGCAAGCAGGCCGTCAAGTTCGACTCGCACGTCTTCTCGATCCCGACCGGCGTGGATGCCAAGCGCGCGCAGGACGCCTACGCCATGGCGAAGTACCTGATCCAGAACGGCGCTTACTGGTCCAAATCCGGCCAGGTGCCTGCGCTGAAGTCGGTGCAGGCGTCGGCCGACGTACAGGCAGTCAAATCGGTCGCCAAGGCCGCCGAGCAGTTCAATGCGATCGGCCGCACCGATACGTCGAGCCCGCGCTTCATCGAAATCCAGACCGCGTGGGAAACGGCGATCGGCAACGCCCTGGCCACGAAGGATGCGGATGTCGCCAAGGCCCTGAAGGACGGTAACGTAGTGATTCAGGCGATCCTGGATCGCCCGTAACCCCTTCCGTTGATCTGCAGGCCGGCGCGCGCGAATCGCACGGGCCGGCCTGCGGATCGTTCCCGCACCTGGAACGGAGGACTCATGACCACTTCTGCCATGCCCGTCAAGCGTGCGCCTACCGATCCCGGCAGGCGCTGGAAGACACTGCGCAAGCAGTTGCCCAACTATCTCTTCATTCTGCCACACCTCACCTTTTTCACGCTCTTCCTGCTCTACCCGATCTTCCGCGGCTTGCAGATCAGCCTCTTTGACTGGAAGATCATGCTGAAGGCGCAGCGCTTCATCGGGCTGGCCAACTACCAGGCGCTGCTGAAGGATGCGGTCTTCTGGACGGTCTTGGGCAATACGATTCAGTTCACGATCATCACCGTCATCATCAACGTGTTGCTGGCGCTGGTGGTGGCGACCGGGTTGAAGAACCGCTTCTTTGGCAGCGACATCCTGCGCGTCATCTTCTATGCCCCCGGCATTCTCTCCGTGTCCGTGATCGGCATCATTGCCACCCGCGTCTGGGAGCCAGAACTGGGCATCATCAACTATTACCTTGCCAACGTGCTGGGCGGCCCCCGCATCCAGTGGATCAGCAATCCCAATCTCGTCGTCCCTGTTATGTCGGCGACTACGATCTGGTGGACTTTTGGCTTCCCCATGCTCGTCTTTATTGCGGGCCTGCAGGGCATCCCCGAGTCGCTTTACGAAGCCGCCAAGATCGACGGCGCGGGCCCGCTGCAAACGTTTCGCCGTATCACGCTGCCGTTGATCACGCCGACGATGTTGTTCGTCGTGGTGACGCAGTTCATCGCCCACATGCAGGTTTTTGCCCAGCCCTACATCATCACAGGCGGCGGCCCGGGCAATGCCTCGCGCTCGGTGGTGCAGTATCTGTATGAGACGGCGTGGAAATACTTCCGCTACGGCTACGCATCATCGATTTCGGTGGCGCTGGCAGCGGTGATGATTGTGGTGACCGTCGTTCTTTTCTCGCTCATGCGCAGCCGCACGGAGTACTAGGCAACAGGAGGAGACCATGGCCCAGGCAGCCCATTCCATTCGGGAAGTAAGCGAATACACCAGGCGCAAGGAGGCCAGGCGGGCGCTCGTGATGTGGCTGATCTTCCTGCCGCTGGTTGTCATCATCTTCATTCCCGTGTTGTACATGATTGCGATGTCGTTTACGGCTGAGATGAACCAGTTTGTCGTGCCCATCCGGTGGATCCCCCAGCCCATCACGCTGATGAATTTCCGCAAGATCTTCGCCGATCCGCTGCTCCCCCTGGCCCGCTGGTTTCTCAACAGCCTGCTCGTGGCCAGTGTCGGCACCGTGATCATTGTCTTCATCTCATCCCTGAGCGGCTACGCCTTTGCCCGCCTGGAATTTCCCGGCAAGAACATGCTCTTTTCGCTGCTGCTCTTCAGCCTCATGATCCCGGCGGCTATCACCCTGATCCCGGCCTTCCTGCTGCTGCGTGACCTGAAGCTGCTCGACTCCTACCACGCCATTTGGTGGCCCGCCGCGGCTTCGGTGACGGGCATCTTCCTGCTGCGCCAGCATTTCTATTCGATTCCCGTCGAGCTGGAGGATGCCGCGCGCGTCGACGGCGCCGGGCGCTTCCGCATCTGGTGGCAGATCTGCATGCCCCTGGTGACCGGTTCGCTGGCCGCACTCGCCATTTTCACGTTCCTGTCTCTGTGGAACGATCTCTTCTGGCCGCTCATCGTGCTCTCCAAGCAGATCAGGCTCACGCTGCCCATCGGCCTGGTGGTGCTGGTGCAGGGAAGCTACATCCAGCGCGGGTTGGCCTTCGCCGGCTCGTTCGTCGCGACGGTGCCCGTCCTGATCTTCTACACCATTTTCCAGCGCAAGATCATTGCCGGCATCACGATGACGGGGATGGCCGGCCGTTAGCGACGCATATTCGGTGGTTGAAACCCCCGATCTGAACATGCAACCCCCGATC
>CAZELR010000152.1:0-4750 GCA_964513075.1 uncultured Anaerolineales bacterium | reverse complement strand
GGCGAGACCCCAGCGAAGGATCTCGTCGTGCGAGTTTTCAGGCAGATTCTTCGCTCCCGATGGTCGCTCAGAATGACAAGGCAAGTGTATGTTACTTACTAACCGTCGTGTCGCCCTGATCCACCTCTGCGTGGCTTGCATGGAGGCCGCGTGGCTGACGCCGTTCTTGCTGGTGATCTACCGGCCGGCGCCGCCGCCATGGCTTGCGTTCGGCATTCTGTTGGCCGGGCTGCTGGCGTGGATGCTGGTCCTGGAGCTGCTCAGCCGTGCGCTGGCATCGCCGCTGTATGACCTGCTCGCGCTGGCGCTGATGGGCGTCGCCGGCCTGCTGGTTGTGCGGCTTGTGCTCTACCCGGGCGCGCCGGCGTTCGACCTGAGCTGGCTGGGGCGGATGGTCGGGGATGCGATGGGCGAGCGCGGCGGTTTCCCGCCCGCCCTGGGGCTGATCGCTGCCAATCTGGTTGTGTGGCAGCGGGCCACCGCCGCCACCAGCCGCGACCTCTCGTTCTTCAACGTCGGCTACACCTTCCGGATGGGCATTCTGCTGCTGGTCGCAGGCGCCGCCCTGGCGGCCGTCCTGCTCGGGGTCAGCGTCCTGCCGCTGCTGTTCCTGTACTTCTGTGCGGGCTTGATCGCCGTAGCGGTCGCACGCATCGGCGAGAAGGCCAGCGAAGCCCAGAACACCGGCGTGATCTTCCCCCGGCGCCGGTTCATTCAGCTTCTCCTGGCGGTCGGGGTCACGACGGGCGCCGCGGGCTTGCTGGCCTCCGTCTATACCCCCGACACGATCGGCCGCTTCCTGCACCTGTTCGACCCGCTGTGGCAGCTCATTCGACCGCTCATCTTGCTGCTGGTGGTGCTGCTGGGACGCCTGCTCGACCCGCTGTTGCTGCGGTTTGAAGCATGGCTGACGCGCTTGCTGGCCCAACAGGCTGGCTCCGATGGCCTCTTCACCAGCCCACTCGGCGCTGCCGCACCCCAGGCCAACCCGACCGAGGTATTGCCGCCGTGGGTGCTGGGGTTCATGGATGTGCTCCTGGTGGTCGGCCTGGTGCTGGCCGGGCTGGGGGTTGTCATCTTTCTGCTGCTCTACCTGGAGCGGGTGCGCAAGGCCGGCCTGGCCGATCGTCCCGAGGAGCAGGGCCGCGAGCCGGCAACCTTCGGCGGCGGCATCCTGCGCCGCGGGCTGGATCGGCTGCGCGGCGCAGCCCGATTGGTGGGCCGCTTCGGCCTGGGAGGCCGGCTGTTGGCCGCGGTCTCGGTGCAGAACATCTACGCCAACCTGTGCCGGCTGGCCAGCCAGCGCGGCCACCCGCGGCCGCCGGCCCAGCCCCCCGATGACTACCTGCCCGCCCTCGGCCGCGCCTTCCCCGGCCACGATGCTGCCCTGGCCCGCATCACCGCAGCGTACATGCGCGTCCATTACGGCGATCACCCGGTGAGCGTGGCCGAGTTGAGCGGACTGCGCAGCGATTACCGGTCGGTGCAAGAGGACAAACCGGCGAATACAGGTGAATAGATGAAGCAGTTGAGGCTTGCGTTTGTGCGTGATTTTTAAGCTTGTCCTCTTGACCCTGACGTAACGTCATGGTATATAGTGCCCGCCATGGAGCGTAACACCAAGGCCTACACCGTGCACCAGCTCGCTGCGATGGCAGGGATCAGCGTCCGGACGCTGCATCACTATGATCATGTCGGGCTGTTGGCGCCGTCTGCGCGCACCGCGGCCGGCTACCGGCTCTATGGCGAGCGCGATCTCCTGCGCTTGCAGCAGATCCTCTTCTTCAAGGAGCTCGATCTGCCGCTGGCCGAGATTCAGGCCATCCTGGACGATCCCAGGTTCGACCAGGTGGCTGCGCTGCGGCAGCACCGGCTGTTAGTCCAGGCACGGGCCGACAGGCTGAGGACGCTCCTCACGACGATCGATCGCACGATCGCCAAACTCACGGAGGTGGATATGAGCCTGACAGATGATGAGCTCTACGAGGGGCTCCCCAAGGAAAAAGTGGACCGCTGGAAGCGCGAGGTCGACGAGCGTTACGACCCGGCGCTGGTGGCCGAATCGAACCGCCGCGTGCGCGGGATGAGCAAAGATCAGTGGAACGCAGTCAAGGCCGAGGGGGACGCCATCTCGCGGCGGATGGCCGAGCTGATGGGCCGCGATCCGGGTGATCCCGAGGTGCAGGCAACGATCGCGCGGCAGCACGCGTGGATCGAGCACTTCTATCCCTGCTCGGCCGAGGTGTTCCAGGGCCTGGGCCAGCACTACGCGGAAAATCCCGAGTTCCGGGCGAACTACGATCGGTATCGCATCGACCTGGCCGACTTCATGCGGGATGCGATGGCGTACTACGCCCAGCACACGCTGGCATAGCAGACCCTGTCCGCCCGATAACAGACTGTGGGGCGATTTGCCAAATCGCCCCTTTTCCGTATATCCTCACCCTGCAAATGAGCTTTCCGTGACATCTCCCACCAGGAGCACAGCGTGACCAAGCGTTTCATCGTTGTAGCCGGCAATATCGGCACGGGCAAGACATCGGTGACGGAGCGCATCGGCGCTCGATTGGGCTGGCGCACGGCCTTCGAGTCGGTGGCCGACAATCCATACCTGGCGCAGTTCTACGCGGACATGCGCCAGTGGGCGTTTCATCTGCAGGTCTTCTTTCTCGGCCATCGCGCCCAGCAGCACCTGGCCCTGGCGCAAGACCCCGAGTCGGCGATCTCGGACCGCAGCATCTATGAGGACGCGCACATCTTCGCGCGCGCGCTGTACCACCTGGGGAACCTGAGCGAGCGCGATTACCGGTCGTACCGGACGCTGTTCGACCTGGTAGTGGCCAGCCTGCCCAAGCCGGACCTGCTCCTCTATCTGCGCGCACCGGTGCCGGTGCTGATGGAGCGCATTCACGGCCGGGGCCGCAGCATGGAGAGCGGCATCACCGCCGACTACCTCACCCTGCTGGATTCGTTTTACGATGAATGGCTGCGCACGTTCGACCTGTGTCCGGTGCTGACGATCCACACCAACGATCTGGACTTCGTGCACAAGCCCAAGCACCTCCAGATCGTGGTCCAGAGCATCGAGGATAAGTTAGCGGGCCGGGAAGACATCGTGTTCCCTGCGGATCTCAACGGGGCTTGATAACTTATCGGCCAATCAGACAAACTTCGTATTCTGGAATCGAGGCTTTAGCCGGTCAGACCGCCTGAAGGCTCGATTCCTTTGTACGACCTCTATCTGGTTGCTCTCTGCGACTGAATCCGAGCAGCCGAATCCGAGCGACTGAATCCGAGCGGCTGAGGCCGCTTTTCAGCTTCAGGCGGGGGTTTGCAACCCCCGTCTCTCTCAACCCCCGCGCACCACCTCTAACACCTGCGGCAGCAGCTTCTGCGTCGTCGCCAGCCCCTCCTTGGCGTGAATGGTCACGTTCCCCTGCCAGTCGCCGAAATACCCGCCGGCCTCGCTGAGGATGGCAGGGAAGGGCCCGCAGTCCCAATCGCTCATGATCGGGTCCAGCATCAGTTCGATCCGGCCGGTGGCCACCAACAGATAACCGTACGCGTCGCTCCAGCCCGCGCGATGATAAGTGCACCGCGCCAGCCGGTCCCACTCGGCCGCGCGGCCATGTGCGGCGAAGCTGCCCGGATCGGTGCACGAGACGTACGCCCGGCTCAACTCGGCCACGTCCGAAACGCGCGCGCGGCGGCCGTTCCACCAGCACCCTTCCCCCGTGGCCGCGGCCAGCAGCTCGTCGGTGCCCGGGTAGTAGGCCGCGCCCACCTCCGGCCGGCCGTCGATCTCCAGCCCGATCAGCACCGCGTAGAGCGGCACCCCGCGAATGAACGCCTTGGTGCCGTCGATGGGATCGACGAACCAGCGGTGGCTGGCGCCCGCGTGCTCGATCGTGCCGAACTCCTCGCCCACGATCGCGTGGCCCGGATACGCTTTCGCGATGCGTCCGCAGATGAGCTCCTCCGCCAGCCGGTCGGCCACGGTGACCGGGGTGTCATCGGCCTTGAAGTCCGGCCGCACCCCGGTGTTGAAATAGCCCAACGTCAGCCGCCCGGCCAGATACGCCGTCTCGGCCGCAAAAGTCATGAAGTCGTGTAACGATGATGGCATGTGTTACAACCTGAAAATGGGACGCAGATTTTCCTTATTTACCTGATTACTGTATTCTCGTTTCGAGTTGTGCCCCGATGGGGACATGGCTCTGAAGACAGTGCGCCGATCTCCCGCGCCCAACGTGCTACCTCTGAGAACATCAAGAACAATCAGGTAGATCAGGCAAATCTGCGTCCTGTCTATCGTGTCACCACCGCTCGTACCGCACCAGCTCGGCCAACGGCTTGCGTTCCCTCGCCCGCGGCAGGTCGGCCGGGAAGCCCAGCGGCGTGAAGAGCACCGGCTCGACCCCCTCCGGCAGCCCCAGGATCTCCCGCGCCGCCGCCGGATCGAACGCCGCGATCCAGCACGTGCCCAGCCCCAGCTCGGCCGCGGCCAGCACCATGTGATCCATCGCGATGGTCGCGTCCACATCCGCATGGCTCTTGCCGTCATACATCGCGCGCTGCCACGCCTCCGCCCGCACCGTGCACACGCACAGGATCAGCGGCGCCTGCACGAACCACGCGCGCGGGTAGATGCGCCCCAGCTCGGCCTCGCGGCCCGCCGTGTGGATCACGATGATGCGAAACGGCTGCCGGTTCGCCGCCGTCGGCGCCAGCCGGCCGGCCTCCAGCACCT
>CAZELR010000151.1:0-5069 GCA_964513075.1 uncultured Anaerolineales bacterium | reverse complement strand
ACTCAGCATGACAGCGAGAAAGCTCCCGCTTATGACTGATCGAACCTGATCCAGAGCAGCCCCTGGTTGGCGGGGATGCTGAACGTGATGTTGCGGCTGTCCCGCTCGCCGTTGCCGTCCAACACCCACACGGTGTAGTTGCCGGCCACGGTGTTGCCGGGCAATTGGCCCAGGCCCACCACATACTCGTAGTTGAAATTGCCCAGCGGGCCCTGGCTGGAATTCTGCGCGACGCTGCGGACGCTATCCGGGATGGGGAGCTTCACGCCGTCCTTCTCCAGCCACACAAAATAGCTGCCCTGCGGCTCGTTTCGGCCGCTGTGGATGAACAAGATTTGCAGCTTGAGCTCTGCGCCGCCGTTATCAGCCGTGTTCCTGCCAGTCTCGCGCCACTTGCAGCCATCGCCGCCGATGCCCGCGCACGGGTCGGCGGCAGCGGGCGGCGGGGCCGCGGGCGGCTGCACGGGGCGGGCCGTGGGACGCGCCGCGGCCGGCCGCGGGGTCGCGGTGGGCGGCGCCGGGGTGGCGGTCGGCTCAGGCGTGGCAGTCGGCGCCTCGGTGGGCATCTCGGTGGGCGCCTCGGTGGGCGTCGGCAGCGGCGTCTCGGTCGCGGTCGGCGGCGCGGCAGTCTCGGTCGCAGTCGGCGGCGCCGGCGTGAAGGTCGGCATCTGGGTCTTGGTCGGCGTAGCGGTGGGAGCCGGCGCGCCGGCTGCGCAGCCGCTCAGGAGCAGCAGCGCCAGCACCAGGACCGCCGCGCCGGCGCGGGTCAACAGACGATTCATAAATACCTCATCAATTGGTCGGGATGTTATCGGCGTCCGGCTCCGGGGTCGCGGTTGCGGCCGCGGCCGGAAGCCAACGCTGCAGCGCCACACCGGCGCCCTGCAAGAAGGCGACCGCGTTGTCATCCGGGTAGTGGCCGGCATAGACGACGCGCTTGATGCCGGCGTTGATGATCATCTTGGCGCACGTGAGACACGGCTGATGCGTCACGTAGAGGGTGCTACCGGCTACGCTGACGCCGTGCAGCGCGGCCTGGATGATGGCGTTCTGCTCCGCGTGCAGCGTGCGCATGCAGTGACCGCCGATCATCAGGTGGCCGACCTCATCGCAGTGCGGCAGACCGGCCGGCGAGCCGTTGTAGCCGGTCGTCAGGATGCGCCGGTCCTTCACGATGGTCGAGCCGACGTAGGCGCGATCGCACGTGCCGCGCTGCGCCACCTGAAAAGTGATGCCCATGAAGTAATCATCCCACGAGGGACGATGGTGTTCATCCGCAACCATGACCGCTCCTTTCACCCCGTTCCAAACTGTCGATCGCCAGCGTCGCCCAGGCCGGGCACGATGTAGCCGATCTCGTTCAAGCGCTCGTCGATGGCTGCCAGGTGAATGGGCACGTCGGGGTGGGCGGTGTGCAGCCGCTCGACGCCCTCGGGCGCGGCGATGATGCCCATGTACTTGACCCGCTGCGCGCCCCAGTTCTTCAAGATGTCGATGGTCGCCACCGACGATCCGCCAGTGGCCAGCATGGGGTCGAGGACCAGGCACACCTGAACGGTGGGCGCGATGGGCAGCTTGTTGTAATACTGCACGGGCCGCAGCGTACGCTCATCGCGGAAGAGGCCGATATGCCACACCTCCGCGCCGGGCATCATCTCCCAAACGCCTTCGACCATGCCCAGGCCGGCGCGCAGGACGGGCACCAGGCCGATGGCCTCGGTCAGCTCGCAGCAGGCCGCCTGGCCCATTGGTGTTTCTACGGCCTTCGGGGATAGCCCGAGATCAGCGGTGGCTTCGTAGGCCAACAGGATGGAAATCTCGCGAATCAGCTCGCGAAACTTCTTCGGCTCAGTACGCTTATCTCTGAGGATCGCTAGCTTGTGCTGGATCAGCGGGTGACCGGATACAAAAACGTTATCAGACAACATCGGATCTCACCTCCTAAGGTTGGCGAACACCTTTCCCAGCGCTTGCTGTGGCCCGGCCACAGCCGTCCCGCGCCCACAAAAAACGGGTTGGGCTTCCCCTCAAGCAAGGGGCTCTCCCAACCCGTCTACTGGCGTCTGCACGCCCGGCGTATGTCGCCGCGTATTGACCATGCGTTCCTGCTACTGTATTTCCTGGGGCGCGCGCGGCATCATCCCGCGCTTGATCAGCTTCTCGACCTCGACCTGGCAGGTGACGCACAAGGTAGCGTCCGGCTGCACTTCCAGGCGCTCGTTCGGAATCTCCTTGCTGCAGCGCTCGCAAATGCCGTACTTGCCCTTGTCTATCGACCGCACCGCGGCCTGAACACGCGCCAGCTTGACCTCGAGCTGGCTGACCAGCGCCACGTTTTTCTCGCGCTCAATCAAATCGGGGTCGCCTTCTTCGGCGTCGACGTCGACCTCAACCTTCAACGCCTCGCGCAAGCGCTCCAATTCGCCCGCAATGCGTTTTCGCTCCTCTAAAAGCTTGTGCCGTTCTCGCGCAATGATTTGCTGTCGTGTCAGCATGGTCTCTCCCCTGAGCAACCTATAGCGGGCGCCCTGAGTTGTCGGCGGACAACCCGGTCCCCAAAATAGCCGGTCCTTTATACCACAAAACGTGCGCAGCGTCAACGTTGGCTGCTTGCGCGCAAGGAATTCCAAACGTATCCGGAATCGAGGCTTCAGCCGGTCTGGCACGCGGTCCCGAGGGGCCAGAGACCGGCTAAAGCCTCTAGTCCAGCGTGCTATGAACGACCAGATCTGGATTTCCTGGCTTGCACACAGACCGGCGGCTTGCGCTACGCTAAAGCGGCGGCCTCTGGTATAATGGTCCTGGCCGTTGTGGCTACGACGAAAAGAAACGAAGGTGGCAATGACTGAACGCACCATAGCACCCGAAAGCCGCCCGGAAGAGATCGTGGTGGATGCCGCCTTGCGGCCGCGCACCCTGGCCGAGATGGTGGGCCAGGATCGTCTGCGCGAAAACCTGGAGATCTTGATCCGGGCCGCGCGCGCGCGCAACGAGCCGCTGGACCACGTGCTGTTCTACGGACCGCCGGGGCTCGGCAAAACGACGCTAAGCCATGTGTTGGCCAACGAGATGGGGGTCGGCCTCAAGATCACGGCCGGCCCGGCCATCGAGCGCGCCGGCGACCTGGCTGCCATCCTGACCAACCTGCGCGCGGGGGATATCCTGTTCATCGATGAGGTGCACCGCCTGGGCCGCGCCGTGGAAGAGGTGCTCTACCCGGCCATGGAGGACTTCGCGCTGGATATCGTGATCGGCAAGGGGCCCAGCGCGCGCAGCATTCGGTTGAAGCTGCCGCGTTTCACCCTGATCGGCGCGACGACCCGGCTGGCGCTGATGACCGCGCCGCTGCGGGCCCGCTTCGGTGCAGTGTATCGCTTCGATTTCTATGAGTTCGCAGCCATGGAGGCCATCGTGGCGCGGGCGGCGCGGCTGCTTCAGGCGCCCATCACGCCGGATGGCATCGCGGAGATTGCGCAGCGCGGCCGCGGCACGCCCCGCGTCGCGCTGCGGCTGCTGCGTCGCGTGCGCGATTACGCCCAGGTGCGCGCCGATGGCGCCATCACGCCGCAAATTGCCCGCGAGGCGTTAACGCTGCTGGACATCGACGCCCTGGGCCTGGACACCCTGGATCGCAACGTGCTCAACCGGCTCATCCGCGACTTTCGCGGCGGGCCGGTCGGGCTGGAGACCATCGCCGCGGCGCTGTCCGAGGAGTCGGACACGATCATGGATGTGGTAGAACCCTATCTGCTCCAGCTCGGCTTCCTGGAACGCACCCCCCGCGGCCGCGTGGCCACGCGCAAGGCCTACGAGCATCTGGGCGAACCGTACCCTGAAACCGGCGAGCAACCCGCGCTGTTTGACCAGTAGGGGCGAAGCATTCCCAGGCGCGTCTCCTGCAACGACAGATGCTGCATCGGCTGAGAGAGTGTGATTTACGGCAGACTCGCGTCGGAATGCTTCGCCCCTACACCCTGTGGATTTTTCATGAAAACCAGTGACTTCGATTACACGCTGCCCCCGGAGCTGATCGCGCAGACGCCGATCGAGCCGCGCGATGCTTCGCGGCTGCTGGTGTTGGATCGTGCCACGGGTGAGATCACGCACCGCGTCTTCAGCGATATCCTGGACTATCTGCGCCCCGGCGACCTGCTGGTCGGCAATGACAGCCGGGTCATCCCGGCGCGGCTGCATGGGATCAAGCAGACGGGGGGCATGGTGGAGATCTTCCTGCTGCGGCCGGGCCTCACCCCCCTGCCCCCCTCTCCTGAGCCGGACCTCGCTCAGGAGAGGGGGGAGAGGTGGGAGTGCCTGGTGGGCGGCAAGGGGCTGCGGCCGGGGATGCAGGTGTTGATAGACCCTCAGGGTTTTCGAAAACCCTTAGGGTCTAAAGCTATCACCGCCACCATCCTGGCCGAGACCGCAGGCGGCGGCCGGATGGTGGCCTTTGACCCGCCAACCAACGAATGGCTGTGGGACGTCGGCCAGGTGCCGCTGCCGCCCTACATCCATGAGCCGCTGGCCGACGCGGAGCGCTACCAGACGGTCTACAGCCGCATCGAGGGGTCCGTCGCATCCTCCACGGCCGGGCTGCACTTCACGCCGGAGCTGTTGATTGCCCTGCGTGAGCGCGGCGTTGGCCTGGCGTTCGTCACCCTGCACATCGGGCTGGACACCTTCCGGCCGGTGCAAGCCGAGGAGATCGAGCAGCACCAGATCCACCGCGAATGGGCCGAGCTGAGCGCGGATACCGCACGCGCGATCAACGCCACCCAACTGTCCGGGGGCCGGGTGATTGCGGTGGGGACCACGGTCGTGCGCACGCTGGAGAGCGCCGCCAAGATCGCGCTGGGCTTCCGGCCGTGCGACGACGTTCCCGCGGGCGCGGCCTGCGGCTGGCAGCGCGTGGCGGCGTTTACCGGCGAGACCGACCTGTTCATCCGGCCCGGCCACGTCTTTCGCGCGGTGGATGTGATGATCACGAACTTCCACCTGCCCAAGTCTACCCTGCTGGTGCTGGTCAGCGCGTTTGCAGGGAAGGAAACGATCGATCGGGCATACGCGGAGGC
>CAZELR010000150.1:2901-5098 GCA_964513075.1 uncultured Anaerolineales bacterium | reverse complement strand
TTCAACACCTTCTCTCATGCCGGTATCTCGCGCCGCATCCGACGAAGCTGAGGCTGCTGCTCACACGGTACGCAATACGCAGTACGTAATACGCACCACGCAATACGCAAACAATCCGCAGATCGCCCGCACCACGCACCACGCAGCCGATCTCCTCGCCGGCCTCAACCCCGAGCAGCGCGCGGCGGTGCTGTGCATCGACGCGCCACTGGTGATCGTCGCGGGGCCGGGCACGGGCAAGACGCGCACGCTGACGGTGCGGATCGCGTATTTGATCCTGGAGAAAGGAGTCGCGCCGGAGAGCATCCTGGCCATCACCTTCACGAACAAGGCGGCGGGCGAGATGCGCGAGCGGCTGGAGGCAATGTCTAAACCCTTAGGGTCTGCGGAGACCCTAAGGGTTTTTTCGCTAGTCACCATCAAGACGTTCCACGCGTTCGGCGCGCGGCTGCTGCGGGAGCATGGCGAGCGCCTGGGGCTCACACCCGATTTCGCGATCCTGGCCGAGGAGGATCGCGCCGTGCTGCTGCGGCAGGCGTGCCCGGAGCTGAAGCCGGGGGAGGTCGACGACGCGCTGGCGCAGATCTCGGCGGCGAAGAGCGCCGGGGCAGCGGCGATGGCGACGACGGGCCTCCGATTGAAATCGGAGGCTGATACCGAAAGCCGGCTGAAGCCGGCTGGGGAGAGGGTGTCAGAAATCTATCGGCGCTATGAGGCTGCGCTGCGCGCCGGCAATGCCGTCGATTTCGATGACCTGATCCTGCTGCCGATCCGGCTGTTGGAGGAGCACCCCGATGTGCTGGCGGCGGTCCGGGCGCGCTACCGCTGGATCTCGGTGGACGAGTACCAGGACGTGAACGCTGCCCAGTATCGCTTGCTGCGGCTGCTGGCTTATCCCCCATTCCCAGGCGAAGCAAGCACCCTGAGCGAAGCGGAGCGCAGTCGAAGGGCGCTTGCGGAGCGGTCATTGCCAGAGGGGCCGCATCCTTCGACTCCGTCCGGCGCACCGCTGCCGGACTCCGCTCAGGATGCTCAGGGGGCAGAGAAAGTTAATCTGTGCGTGATCGGCGACCCCGACCAGGCGATCTACGGCTTTCGCGGGGCCGACCGGCGCTACTTCCTGCAGTTCGAGCAGGACTATCCCGGCGCGGTCACGCTGAGCCTGAGCCGCAACTACCGCTCCAGCCAGGCGATCCTGGACGCGGCCGCCCAGGTGATCGCGCGCAACCCCGACCGCAAAGCGGTCGAGATCCTGGCGGAGTTCGCCGACGAGGTGAAGCTCGACGTCTACCATGCGCCCACCGACAAGGCCGAGGCGGAGACCGTGGTCCACCAGATCGAGAGGATGGTGGGCGGCACCAGCTATTTCTCGCTGGATTCGGCGCGGGTCACGGGGGAGACGCCGGACGCGGCCCGCTCCTTTGCCGACTTTGCGGTGCTCTACCGGCTGAGCGCGCAAAGCCGGCTGCTGATCGAGGCGTTCGACCGGTCGGGCATCCCCTATCAGACCGTGGGGCAGGCGCCGCTGACCAGCCACAAGGAGGTGCGCGAGGTGCTGGCGCACCTGTGGCTGCTGCTGAATCCGCGGTCGCAGGTGCATGCGCAAGCCGGCGGAGCGCAATCCAGCGGATTGCGATACAGGCTGGCGGAGGCGCGGGAGGCGGGCGAGCCGGTCTCCCGGCTGATCGAGCGGGTCATCGCAGAGATCGCGACGCAGCGTGGCAGGGCGTACGACGCGGCGGCGGCGGAACGGCTGCAGCAGCTCGCGCGGCGCGCGGCGCCCTTCGACGACCGGCTGGCGGACTTCCTGGAGGCGACCGCTTTGCAGAGCGAGACGGATGCCTACGATCCGCGCGCCGACCGGGTGACGCTGATGAGTTTGCACGCGGCCAAGGGGCTGGAGTTTCCGGTGGTGTTCATCGTGGGGTGCGAAGAGGGGCTGCTGCCGTACGTGCGGGTGGCTCGGTCGAAGACCGGCCACAGCGACGATGAGAGGGTGGCTCGGTCGAAGACCGGCCACAGCGACAATGAGACCGGCCACAGCGACAATGAGACCGGCCACAGCGACAATGAGACCGGCCACAGCGACGATGAGACCGGCCACAGCGACAATGAGACCGGCCACAGCGACGATGAGACCGACCGCAGCGATGCCGTGGACGTGGAGGAGGAGCGCCGCCTGTTCTACGTGGGGCTG
>CAZELR010000150.1:0-2801 GCA_964513075.1 uncultured Anaerolineales bacterium | reverse complement strand
CCGCAGCGATGCCGTGGACGTGGAGGAGGAGCGCCGCCTGTTCTACGTGGGGCTGACGCGCGCGGCGCGCAAGCTGGTCCTGATCCACGCGGCCAAGCGCGTCCTGTTCGGGCAGTTCATGGAGAACGCGCCGTCGCGGTTCGTGGGCGACATCGAGGCCGCGCTGAAGGAGCTGCGGGAGAGGCAGTACCGGCCGCCGGAGCGGAAGCCGGAGAGCGGACAGATGAGTTTGTTTTGAGGATTTGCTTGTTTTCGTTGGCGTCGAGGAGGATGTTCACATGCAGGACGGAACGATCAGCGTCGCCATCGTGGATGATCATCCGGTGGTGCGCGCAGGGATCCGGGCGGTCCTGGGGGGCGCGCCGGATCTTAGCGTGGTGGCGGAAGGCGCCAGCGGTGCAGATGCTCTGCGGCTGGTGGCCGATCTTCGGCCCGACGTGCTGGTCCTGGACGTGAACCTGCCGGACATGGACGGCCTGGAGGTCACCCGCCGGCTGCGCGGCCGGGGCGATCGCACCCCCATCGTCATCCTGACGGTGCACAACGACAGCCAGACGGTGTTGGGGCTGCTCGAAGCGGGCGCGACCGGCTATGTCCTCAAGGATGAAGCGCTTGATCGGTTGGCCGGCGCGGTGCGGGCCGCCGCGCACGGGGAGACGTGGCTCAGCCCGGCCGTGGCGGGGCAGGTCGTGCGCCGCGCGGTTGCGAAGCGCGCTGAGCCGGGGCGGCCTGCGGAGAGCACCGATCCCCCACTTTCACCCCTCACCCCGCGCGAGCTCGAAGTGCTGCGCCTGCTGGCCCAAGGGCTGGACAACGAGGCCATCGCACAACGGCTCGTGTTGACCAAACGCACGGTGCAGAATCACATCAGCATCATTTATGACAAGTTAGGCGTCGTCTCGCGCACCGAGGCGCTGCTGTACGCCGTCCAACACGGTTGGGTGCACGTTTCATAGCCAGGGGGTCTCCATGGGCAAGGTCAAGCGCTCCGACCTGGTCCGGGCCGCCTTGCTGGGGCTGGTGGCGCTGATCGTCCCGGCCCTGGTGGGAACCATCGTCTTCGACCAGTCGCACGCGTCGATGCTCGGCGTCTACGTCAACGATGCGGACCCCCCTATCATCGCTGAGGTGATGGCCGGTTCGGCGGCCGCAGACGCCGGATTGCAGCCGGGCGACGCCATCGCCGCAGTGGACGGCCAGCCCTATGCCGCCTGGTCCAGGCGTCCAGGACAGAGCACCGCCTTCGAGCTGATCCGGCAGGGCCAACCGCTGACGCTGCACGTGACGATGGGCTCCATGCTGCAGGCCAACCGGGCCAACGCGCTCGGCGCGATGCTGGCTGCGCTCGCTTTCTGGGGCGTGAGCCTGCTGCTGCTGCGGAGACGTTTTTACCGGTGGGATGTCCGCCTCCTGTTTTTGTTCTACCAGGCCGGCGCGGTCGCGCTGTTGATCGGGCTGGCCTATCCCCGCTTCCGGCTGCCCGATCCCTGGCTGATTTCGCTGGCAGTCGCCGGCCTCATCATCGCGGCGCCCCTGCTGCTGCACTATCAGCTCACCTTTCCGGCGGTGTTGGGCACGCCGCGGCAGCGCGTTGAGATACTGGCGCCGCTGTACGGGTTGGCGCTGGTGGGTGCGATCGACGCCGGGCGGCGGCCCGTGCCGTGGACGAGCCCGGCCGTCTTCGGTGCGCTCCTGGTGGGTGTCGCCGCGTTCGGCGTCGCCGCCTTCGTCTACTTTCGCCGGGCGTCTGCCGATGAGCGGCGCCGCGTCCGTGTCGCATTCGCAGGCACCCTCGCGGGCCTGGCGCTGCCGATGGCGGCCTACATCCTGCCGAATGCGTTGATGGGCTATTCGCCGGTCATCCCACGGTGGTCGATCAGCCTGTTCCTGGCAGTCATGCCGCTCAGCTATCTGTACGCCACCGGCCGGCATGACCTGTTTGGGATCGATCACCTGCTCAATCGGGCTTCCGCCTATGTCGTGCTCTCAGCGGGCATCTTCGCGCTGTACCTGCTGGCGCTGCTCCCCCTGGTTCGCGCCGCGCCGAACAACGCGCTGCTCCAGGTCGCCGTGGTCACCGGCTTCACGCTGTTCACCGCTTTTACGTTTCAACCTGCGCGAACCCGGGTCCAACGCTGGGTGGACCGGGTTTTTTATGCGGGTTGGTACGACTATCCGGGGGTGGTGGAGCAAGCCAGCGCGCAACTTGCGCGCAGCCGGGAATGGGAGGACATGGCCGGCATCCTGACGCGCGAGATACCCAAGCAGATGCACCTGCGCGGGGCGCGACTGACGGTCGGCGAGCGAAGTGCCTCCACGCTGGACGCTGACAGTGAACCGGGACTCGAGATACCGTTGGACTGCGGCGGTCAGGCGTGCGGCGCATGGGCTGTCGGGCCGCGGCGCGATGGCCAAGGCCTGAATCCTGAGGACAGGTGCATCCTGCAAACGCTGGCCCGGGAGGCCGAGCTCAGCCTGGGCAACGTGCTGCTGCTGGAAACGCTGCGCGGCCAACTGGACGAGATTCGCGCCAGCCGTGAAACCCTGGTCCAGCTCCAGCATCAACTCCTGCGCTCACGCGAAGAGGAACGCGGCCGGCTCGCGCGCGACTTGCACGATGGGCCGATCCAGACCCTGGTGAGCATGGCCATGCAGCTCGGCATGCTGACGCCGGCGAGCGGCCCGACCGGGGTTGGCTCACCGATCACTGAAGCCCTGCAAGGCGTGCGCGCCGAGGTGCGTGACCTGCTCGACGAGCTGCGGCAGGTGTGCACCGCGCTGCGGCCGCCCATGCTGGACAC
>CAZELR010000149.1:0-5255 GCA_964513075.1 uncultured Anaerolineales bacterium | reverse complement strand
TCACATCCCCACATACTTCGCAACCAACGTCGCGGCTGCGGCCTCGTCCTGCGTGCCCTTGATGATCGCCCGGCCGTCGGCGAAGACGGTGACCTCGCAGCCGTCGATCGACGCGGCCAGCAGATACGGCGTCGCGCGCACGTCGCCGGCGCCGGCTGCGCGCAGCCGCGCGGCCAGCGCGGCCAGGTCGAGCTCGTGCACGCCGGCCACGCTGACCTGCACCGCGTCGCGGCCGCAGAGCGTCGTCGTCCGCGCGCCGGCTGCCGCGCTCAGAAAGTCGAACTGGCGCTGGCCGCACGTGGGACAGTCGGGCCGCGGCCCGCCCAGGTCGAACCGCTCGAACGTGCCGTCCCACAGGTCGACATGCACCATGCCGTCGTTCAGGTCGCCGCGGCCCACGATCAGCTTGAGCGCCTCGGCCGCGGCGATGGAGCCCAGCAGCGCCACGATGGGCCCGATGATGCCGGCCGTGTCGCAGGTGGGTATGGTTCCCGGCGCGGGTAGCTCGCCCATGATGCAGCGCAGGCACGGCGTCACCCCCGGCCGCACCGTGTGGGTCATGCCGTAGGTGGCCAGCACGCCGCAGTAGACCCACGGCTTGCCCAGCTTCACGCACGCGTCGTTGATCAGGTAGCGCGTGGCGAAGTTGTCGGTGCCATCCAGCACCACGTCGGCGTCCGCGATCAGGCCGGCGATGTTGCCCGGCCCCACATCCGCGACGAGCGCCTCGATGGCGATCGTGCTGTTGATGCGCCGCAGCTTGGCCGCGGCCGCCACGGCCTTGGGCAGCATGGCCGCGACGTCGTCTTCGTCATAGAGCAGCTGGCGCTGCAGGTTGTTCAGCTCCACGAAATCGCGGTCGACCAGGCGCAGGCGGCCCACGCCGGCCCGCGCCAGATGGTTGGCCAGCACCGAGCCGGTGGCGCCCACGCCGATGATCGTGACCCGCGCGGCCAGCAGCGCAGCCTGCCCCGCCTCACCGATGCCGGGATAGATCACCTGGCGCGCGTAACGCGCGAATTCTGCCTTCGTCATTCGTTGGACAGACTGATCACGGACTCCAGTCGGTTGTGCCGGCTGACCTTCTCCTTCAGCAGGCGCCCCAGCCGCCGGATCCCCTCTTCGATCTGCTCCGGCTGCGCGTTGGAGAAGTTGAGGCGCATCGTGTTGCGCCCGCGGCTGGCATCGGGATAGAACGCGAACCCGGGCACGAACGCCACCTTCGCCGCCACCGCGTCCTGCAGCAGCTCGCCCGTATCCAGCCATTCCGGCACGCGCGCCCACAGGAACAGGCCGCCCTCCGGATGCGTCCACGAGCACCCATCGGGGAAGTAGCGCCCCAGCGCGGCCAGCATCACATCGCGCCGCGCCCCGTAGACCTGGCGAATCTTGCCGATGTGCTCGTCGAGGAACCCGGTCTTGAGCGCCTCATAGGCCAGCAGTTGGTCGAACGAGCTGCTGTGCAGATCGGTGCCCTGTTTGGCCATCACCAGTTGGTCGATGACCTCGATCGGCGCCACCACCCACCCCAACCGCAGCCCCGGGGCCAGCGTCTTGGAGAAGGTCCCCAGGTAGATCACGTTCCCCGCCATGAAGCCGCGGCCGTTCAGGCCCACCTCGGTCTGGAAATCGGCATCCAACGCCACCAGCGGGGGCAGGTGCTCCCCTTCGTAGCGCAGCGCGCCGTACGGATCGTCCTCGACCAGCGGAATCCCATATTTGTTCGACAGGCGCACCAGGTCCAGCCGGCGCTCCAGGGGCAGCGTGGTGCCGCCCGGATTCTGGAAGTTCGGCAGGATGTACATGAACTTCGGCCCCACGCGCAGCGCGTTCTCCAGCAAATCGGTGCACAGGCCGTGATCGTCGCTCGTGACCGAGATGTAATCGGCCTGATACGCGTTCCACGCCTGCAGCGCGCCCAGGTAGGTGGGCTCCTCCACCAGCACCCGGTCCCCCGGGTTGATCAGCAGCTTGCCGATCAGGTCCAGCGCCTGCTGCGAGCCGGTGGTGATGAAGACGTTCGCCGGCTCCGACTTGATGCCGTAGTCGTTCATGCGTTTGCAGATGAACTGGCGCAGCGGCAGATAGCCTTCGGTCTGCCCATACTGCAGCGCTTGGGCGCCGTGCTCGTTGAACACGCGCGTCGCCGCTTCCTGCAGCGCTTGGACCGGGAACAGCTCCGGGGCCGGCAGCCCACCGGCAAACGAGATGATTTCGGGGTCAACCGCAAACTTCAGCAGCTCACGGATAATGGAACGCGCCATGCGCTGATTGCGTTGGGCGTAACGGCTCTTCCAGGGTGTCGCCATTCCTCAACCTCCTTGTTGAGTCTGCAGGGTGAAGCAGGCCGCGCCGCGCTGCAGCGCCTGCTTGTTGCTGGCCAGATACCTGCGCTGGCGCTCCGGCAGGTGGTGATCCAGGGCCGCTTCCACCGCGGCCAACGGCAGCAGCCCCGACGCGGCCAGGTAGGCGCCCAGCAGGACCACGTTGGCCTGGCGCACATTGCCCAGCTCCTCGCCGATCGTGTTGGCCGGCACCGGCACATAGCGGATATCGGTGCGCGCGGGCCGGCTGGGGACCAACGACTCGTTGTAAACGAACAGGCCGCCGGCCTTCACCAACGGCTCGTATTTGTCGAATGAGGGCAGGTTCAGCGCCACCACCGAGTGGGGCCGGTGGACCAGCGGCGACCCGATCGGCTCGTCTGCAACGACGACCGTGCAATGGGCGGTGCCCCCGCGCATCTCCACCCCATACGAAGGAATCCAGGTGACATGCAGCCCCGAATCCAGCGCCGCGTAGGCCAGCAGCTGGCCGGCAAAAAGCGCGCCCTGCCCTCCGAACCCGGAGAAGATGATCTCGTCATGCATGCTTGCTTGTCTCCTTTGACAATCAGATGTTCCGTAGGGGCGGGGTCACCCCGCCCCTACTTCAGCGCCTGCACCGCTTCGCTGACCTTGAAATCGCCGAGCGGGAAGTAGGGCTCCATGCTGTCCTTGATCCACAGCAGCGCGTCGGCCGGCGACATATGCCAGTTGGTGGGACAGCTCGACAGGAACTCAACCATGCTCAGGCCGAGGCCGGCCAGTTGGGCCTTGAACGCCGTCGTCACGGCCTTCTTGGCCTGGCGGATGGTGCGCGCATCGTAGACCGCGCGGCGCACGACGTAGGACGTGCCCGGCAGGCCGCCGATGATCTCGGCCATGCGCATCGGGTAGCCGTGCAGCTTGACGTCGCGGCCCAGGGGCGATGACGTCGTCACCTGGCCGGGCAGCGACGTCGGGGCCATCTGGCCGCTGGTCATGCCGTAAACCGCATTGTTGACGAAGAAAACGGAGATGTTCTCCCCGCGATTCGCAGCATGCAGGATCTCCGCCGCGCCGATGGAGGCCAGGTCGCCGTCCCCCTGGTAGGTGAACACCACCTTGTCGGGCTGCGTGCGCTTCAGGCCGGTGGCCATGGCCGGCGCGCGGCCGTGCGCGGCCTCCACCGCATCCACGTTGAAGTAGTAATACATCAGCACCGAACACCCGACCGGCGCCACCATCAGCGTCTTGCCCGCGATGCCCAGCTCGTCGATCACCTCGGCGATGAGGCGGTGGATCAGGCCGTGCGTGCAGCCCGGGCAATAGTGCGTGAACGTATCAGAAAGCGCAGTGGGCTGCTCGTAAGCCACCTGGCCCAGCGCGATGATCTCTTCTGGGGTGATTCTCTTTTCATCCGCCATCGGTAACCTCCATCGTTGAGACGCTGATTTTCAGGATTCACAGGATCTACAGAGTTTTTGAGATCAGGTAAATCAGGTGGATCTGCGTCCCATTTTCGGATCAGGGATGGGCGCTCGTGATGCCAACTAGCGCCTCTCGGATCTCGTCGGGCAGCAGCATGACGCCGCCCATGCGGCCATAGAATTCCACCGGGCAGCGCCCCTGGGCGGCCAACTGCACATCTTCCAGCATCTGCCCGGCGCTCATCTCGACCACCAACAGCGCCTGCTTGCCCGCGGCCAGCTCGCGCAGGCGGGCCTGCGGATAGGGCCACAGGCTGATCGGCCGGAACAGGCCGACCTTGATGCCCTGGCTGCGCGCCTCCTTCACCACCGTCTTGCAGGTGCGCCCCACGGTGCCGTACGCCACCAACAGGTACTCAGCGTCCGCGGTTTCCACCTCTTCCCAGCGCTCCTCGTGCGCCCGGATCTGCGCCAGCTTGGCCTGCAGATCGAGGTTCAACTGTTCCAGCTCCGACTCCTTCAGGAACAGCGACGTGATCAGGCGGCCCGGGCGGCCGGCGTTGCCGCGAATGGCCCAGGCGCCGCGCTCCTCTTCGGTCAGCGGCGCGCGCATCGGCGGCATCTCGGCCGGCTCCATCATCTGGCCCAGCGAGCCATCCGCCGCGATGATCACGATGGTGCGGTACTTTTCCGCCAGGGGAAAGGCGTCGTACGTCAGATCGACCGCCTCTTGCACGGTGGCCGGCGCCAGCACAATCGGGTGAAAGTCGCCGTGGCCGGCCGAACGGGTCATCTGAAAATAGTCGCTCTGGCTGGGCTGGATGTTGCCCAGCCCCGGGCCGCCGCGCATCACGTCCACCAGCACCGCGGGCACCTGGGACCCGGCGATGTACGACAGCCCCTCCTGCATCAGGCTGATGCCGGGGCTGGAGGAGGAGCTCATGGCCCGGACGCCGCCGCAGGCCGCGCCGTACACCATATTGATGGACGCCACTTCGCTCTCGGCCTGCAGGAAGACACGACCCAGCTCCGGCAGGCGTGCCGACATATACTCCAATAGTTCCGTCTGTGGCGTAATCGGGTAGCCGAAAAAGGCCTCTACCCCGCCGCGCACAGCTGCCTCTGCAATGGCCTCATTGCCTTTCCAGAGTTCTTTGGGCATTGCGATCTCTCCTGGTGAAAGACGCCCCGGTCATTCGGCCGTGGGCGCACGTCGGGAATCATACCGGTAGACCGTCAGCACCACGTCGGGGCAGATCAGCGCGCACAGGGCGCAGCCCGTGCACTTCCCCTCCGGGTCAACCAGCACCACCGGGCGGTAGCCGCGCGCATTGAAGCGATCGTGGCTCATGTGCAGAATGTGCTGCGGGCACAGTGACGTGCAGAGCTCGCAGCCCTTGCAACGGTCAAACTCGACGACGACCGTTCCTTTGATCATTGCTGTCGCCTCCTTGGGACAGGGTTACCCTTGTGTAAGTCATTGTCATGCGGAACGTTTCGTTAGGTCAGTTGATGTCATTCTGAG
>CAZELR010000148.1:0-5391 GCA_964513075.1 uncultured Anaerolineales bacterium | reverse complement strand
CCTCGGCAAAGATGTTCCCCACGCCCGTGCGCAGCGCCTCCATCTGCACCGGCTTGCCGTCCACCGTCGTCAGGCCGAACTGCTCGTCGTACTCGTTGTTCACGGCTACGATGAACCCCAGGGGGATGCCCTGGCCGCTGGTCCGGTCACGGATGATGGTCGGGAACGCGATGGAGGGCGCCAGCCCGTCCACCACCGCTGCGGTGGCCGGGTCGGCCTGGGCCTGATCCCTGAGCTGCGCGTAGCGCGCTTCGCTGATGCCCGGCAGCCCCTCCTGGAGCAAGCCCAGGATGCTGAGCAGGTCCCCGTCCAGCACGCCGGCCAGCTCGGAGCCGGCCAGCGCGTCGCTTAAGCTATCCCCCTCCGCGGCATCCGTGGCGAGTCCGGCCAGCGCTGACAGCAGGGGCGGCGAGATCACCTGGTCGATGGCGCCGTACGCGTTGATGGCGTGGCGGCGCACCGAGAAGCTGAGCGTGTCGCCGATGCTCAGGCTGCTGACGATGATGATGGTGCTCAACGTCAGACCCAGGACGATGAGGGCCGATTGGGACCGGCGCCGCGGAATGTTGCGCACGCCCAGTTTGACGATGGTGCGGTTGCGCAGCCCCAGCGCCGCCAGGGCAAGCAGGACCAGCGCCACCGCGGCCAGCAGAACGATGGCCCCCGTTTGGGCCGAACCGAAGCCGGATTGATTTGTCATAGTTGCTCCTATGGTTGCCCGGCGGTTGGAAACCGCGGCCACCCTTGCAAAGCCGACCTTCGTCGGCTGGGTCAGTCGGCGCAGGCCGACTTCGTGAGGGTTGCCCGGCGGTTGGAAACCGCGGCCACCCTTGCAAAGCCGACCTTCGTCGGCTGGGTCAGTCGGCGCAGGCCGACTTCGTAAGGGTTGCTGCGACCTCGGTCGCCGGGCCACGGGGGTCGGCCGCTGCATCGCGCACATCCGACACGATCGCCCCATCCTGCATGCGGATGACGCGGTCGCACAGGTCGCCGATGCGGGGGTCATGGGTGACGATCACGAAGGTTTGGCCTTGTTCCCGGTTCAAATCGCGCATCAGCGTGAGCACGTCCGTGGCCGCCGCGGTGTCCAGGTTTCCGGTGGGCTCGTCGGCCCAAACGATCGCGGGCTGGCTGGCCAGCGCCCGCGCGATGGTCACCCGTTGGCGCTCGCCGCCGGAGAGCTCCGCCGGCCGATGCCCCGCGCGATCGGCCAGTCCTACCTGGGTCAGGCCGCGCAGCGCGCGCTGCCGGGCCTCCCGCGGGCGGACGCGGCTGAGCAGCAGGGGCAGCTCGACGTTCTCCACCGCCGTGATGACCGGGAGCAGGTTGAAGGTTTGGAACACGAAGCCCATGCGCCTGGCCCGATAGCTGGTGCGCGCCCGGTCGCTCATTGCGGCCAGGGATTCGCCTTCGATTTCCACCTCGCCCGTATCGAAGCTGTCCAGGCCGGACAGGCAGTTGATCAACGTCGTCTTGCCGCACCCCGACGGCCCCATCACGGCCACCATCTCGCCGGCCGCGATGGCCAGGTCCACCCCGCGCAGGGCATGCACTTCGATCTTGCCGTTGCGAAAGGTCTTCTGAATGTTGCGAGCCAGGATGATTGGTCTTTCCATGGGATAGCTCCTTATAGTAGATCATCGGGATCATTCTTTTTGTCCGTTTTTGATAATCCAGGTACCTTTCTCTCATCTGTTCGATCATGAAGTCTTCTTCCACTTTCATTCGGTAGACATAACCTATCGTAGTCGGAATCATCATCAAGAGAACTGCCAGCCAATTCGATAACGAAATAGCGATCCCTGCGAAGATCATCAATTGCCCCAAATAGCCGGGATGTCTGATGGTTTTGTATAACCCTGTTTCAATCAACCTGTGATTCTCGGTTTGCGCAACGGAATACGTAAAGTATTGCCTGAGGGTCAATATGGACTGTACTCTGATCGTCAATCCTGCCAGGGCCGTTACGGCTCCGATCGCAAAAAAGACATTCCAATGAGCCATCCTGCCTATCCTTGTTGCGCCGATTGAAAACGACAGGGCATAGCCAACCGTTATGAGGATATACAGCAGCCGCAGACTCCCTTTATCGCCCGAAGCTGTAACAGGACTTTTCGCTCTCTGCCTCAGGTTCATGACGACTTCGAAGAATCCATACAAGTACGAGAACCCGATGATGATGATGAGTTTTATATCCATATCCGTACTCCTGCCTATCACATCGTCATTGCGAGTTACCCATCCCGCTGCGGCGGCATGGGCCCCAGCAAGAACATGGCGAGCGACCGGACTCGAGGCTTTAGCCGGTTTCTCTGTTTGAGCGTCAGACCGCCTGAAGGCTCGAGTCCGCTGACGACGACATGTTCTGGGCAGGCTTACTCCTCGACCTCGATGCGGTCCACCCGGACCTGCGAGCCGTTGACATCGGGCACGTTGCTCAGCAGCGTGCCCCAAAGATGCACGATCTTGCCGCTGTCGCGCAGCGCATGGATCTGGGCGCTCACCGCCGGGTCCAGCGAATCGATGCCGAACAGGATCACCTGGCCCAGGTCCTGCCGCTCGAAATAGTCATCGAACTGTGCGCCGGGCTGGGTGCTCTTGATCACGCCCCACCAATCCGCCAGCGCCTCTGCGGTTTCCGGTGGCTTGTAGCCGCCTGAGGCCTGTTCCTCGACCTCGATGCGGTCCACCCGGACCTGCGAGCCGTTGACATCGGGCACGTTGCTCAGCAGCGTGCCCCAAAGATGCACGATCTTGCCGCTGTCGCGCAGCGCATGGATCTGGGCGCTCACCGCCGGGTCCAGCGAATCGATGCCGAACAGGATCACCTGGCCCAGGTCCTGCCGCTCGAAATAGTCATCGAACTGTGCGCCGGGCTGGGTGCTCTTGATCACGCCCCACCAATCAGCGAGCGCCTCTGCGGTTTCCGGCGGCTTGTAGCCGCCTGCGGCCCCTGCACCCGGGCCGCACTCGCCCCGGAAATAGGCCCACTCGTCGCAGGTGCTGCCATCCGGGAAGATGCAGACCCCGTATTGGCTGCCGTCGGCCGCCGTGCGAATCTCAAGCTCGTTGCCGCCCTGCCTGCAATGGACCGACGCGGGATTGGGCAGACCCGCCTGGGGCATTTCCGTCGCCGCAGGCTCAGGCGGCGCCTGAGTGGGAGGCAGCACCGTGCAGGCTGCCAGCGCCATTAAGATGATTGTGAGTGTAACGATCCTTTTCATTTTGTTCCTTCCTTTCTGTTGTTCCGGATACGGTGGTTGGGCGGGCGTGGGCTCTGTGCCGGGCGCGAGCCGGCTGCACGCGCTTGTCAGGCGCGCCACTTGCCTGAGACTGCCGACAACATCAGCCACGGTTCGATGACGACGTTTATCAGGACGTGGGCAAAGATACAGGGCCCCGGATTGCGTCCGCCCGCGAGATAGACGATCGCCAGAAAGACCCCTAGAATTGACGTCGATAGGATCGCCGGAAGCGTAGCCTTGAAGTCGCGCTTTGCGAGCAGTGTCCAACTGGCGTGCACCAAGCCAAATGCAACGCCGGAAATAGCGACCTGGAGGACGGGATTGAAACCACCCGACATGAGCATATCCATGAGCCAACGTCGAAAGAAGACCTCCTCGACGATGCCGCCGACCACTGCAGAGAGAATCCCCAGCAGTTTGAACAGTGAGATTTCGCGCTGCATACTGGCAATAAAGGGGATGGCCTTTATGGTGTACAAAACATATCCGACTCCGACAATGGCAGCGAGAATCCACGCTAGCGGAGGAGCCATTGTCCCTCTCGCAAAGCCGAGATTCCGGAACATGGGGATTCGATATCCGGCCAGGACCATCGCCAGCGGGCTGAACATCGTTAATGTTGCCCCACCCAAGACCAACGCAGTTTTGCTTCGATCAGTCATTAGTTTTCCTCTCATTTTCCTTCGGTCTGTGCCACTTGCTCGATGCAAAAGTAGAATAGTTGCAAAAAGGTGTTGGTGTCTAGACACTTTGGTGTTGGTTGGAGGTGTTGTTTTGGATTATGGAAGGAGGAGAATGTCGGGGGAAACGCAACTTTGTCACTTCGTGTCAGCAAGGCTATTCGTCCCTGCCAGAACGTCCTCCTGCAGAATCTTCAGCGTTTTTTCGGGCTCTTCAAATAGGGGGCTGTGAGCAGATTGCTCAAACGTATAAAACCCTTTTACCGGCGCCTTCAGTTTCTCAAGATAGGATTTTGCCTCGACATAGGAGACAGTGTAATCGTATATGCCGCTCAAGAAATAGACGGGGATTTCCAGCTCTGGCACAGTGACGGTCAGATCCGTGGCGATTATCTCATCCCACATGGAACTGACGCCGGTTTGAGATTTGCCACGCCACAGATTGATCTTTTCCGCCAGTGTGTACCCCCGAAATGTTAGCGAAGGGAAAAAGATGCCGCTGAGGATCAAATGCATGTCATGTGTCGTGCCGATACCAAGGCTGTGCATTGCTCCGTCACGCACTGCAAGATAGGCGTCCGGTATGCCGCCCGTCATCGTTACGGGTGCTGCTTCAAGTTTGCGCACCATTTTTAAGTTTCCGTGCTCGTGGAACTGCTCAAGCATATACTCGTACGCCAGTCTTTCAGACTTAAGTTGATTCGACATCTGAGCAACGCCAATATAGGCATAGTACAACTCCGGCGCCCGTGCAGCCGCCTGGATGCCAATAAAGGTTCCCCCCGAATGTCCCATCAGATATATCTTTTCCTGACCAAAGCGGTGACGTAGGGTGTTCGTCAGCTCCAGCGTGTCAGATATCATTTGCTCCAGCGTTATCGTCTCTGGTGAAATATCGGAACGATAGGAGAGTCCTGAACCACGCTGTTCCCACCAAACGACGGTGAAATAGTCTTCAAGACCGGTAGGATACCTTTGTGTAAGGAAGGTGTCAGGTATACCCCCATGAAGGTAAAGCAGCACTGGATGCCTTGCATCTTTGCTCGTGATGAACATCCCCTGCTCCACACCGTTGATGTTGACAAACACTTTCTCCGAAATGCTGCCCGCCAGCGGCTTTCCGTTTTCATCTACGAAGGGGGCCGGTTTTCCTGGACTCCATAGCTGTAGCACGCCCGCAAGAATGAGTAGGCAAGCCAACAAGACAGCAAGTACGCTCAACATAATGTATCCTGCTTTTTGTGCGAGGGATTGAATGGAAAGTCGCTTTACTAAATTGTCTGTCATTTACTTTATCCAATCGCCTGACGTCAAGGGATCGCCCCTGCAAATTGAGAGGATGCCCTAAATCCACGGTATCAGGATTAACTTTCAGGGTTGCGCCACTTCCAGGCATACCCGACGATCAGCAGCGTGAGCGCCATCTCCACTTCTCAGCGGCCGAGCCACTTGCTCCATGCACAAGT
>CAZELR010000147.1:0-5504 GCA_964513075.1 uncultured Anaerolineales bacterium | reverse complement strand
CCGTCCTGATCGTCACCTCCAGCATCGACAACCTGGGCAAGGGCGCCTCGGGCCAGGCCGTGCAGAACATGAATGTGATGTGGGGGCTGGAGGAGACGACTGGGCTGCTGTAATGGGCAGCGCAGCGAGACAGAATTCTTGAGAGATTTGGAATCGAGGCTTCAGCCGGTCTCCTGCATTGGGCGCAACATGACCTGACCGGCTAAAGCCTCGAGTCCAGTGCTTCATCGTGGAGTCGTTTATGTCTATGCTTGACAAATCCATCCTCGTCCTCAAGATCGGCGGCAACCAGGTGGACGACGAGGCGTTCCTGGCCGGATTCGTGACCGCGGTCAAGGGACTGCTGGCGGAGCACGCGGTGATCATCGTCCACGGCGGCGGCAAGGAGATCACCGACCTGCACGCCCAACTGGGCGTCGTGACCGAAACCGTCGAGGGGCTGCGCGCCACCTCCGAAGAGAGCCTGCGCCTGGTCGAGATGGTGCTCAACGGCGTCGTCAACACCCGGCTGGTGCGCTCCTTGGTGAACGGCCGCGTCGATGCCATCGGGCTCAGCGGCATCGACCTCGGCCTGGTGCGCGTGACCCCGTTGGCGGTCAACGGCCGCAGCCTGGGCCGCGTGGGCCAGGTGGCCCGCGTCAACGCCGAGGCGCTGTTGCAGCTGCTTGACCTGGGGCTGACCCCGGTCATCTCGCCGGTGTCGTTGGGCGAGGATGGCCTGGCCTACAACGTCAACGCCGACCACGTCGCCGCGGGCATCAGCCAGGCGGTCGAGGCCGGCAAGCTCATTTTCGTCAGCAACGTGCCGGGGGTGCAGGTGACCGGCCGCACCATGCGCGCGCTGACGCTGTCACAGATCGCAGGCTTGATCGCCGACGGCCATATCACCGGCGGCATGCTGCCCAAGGTCCGCGCGGCCACCGACGCAGTGACCAGCGGCGTCCACCAGGCCGTCATCACGGACCTGGCCGGGCTGGTAGAGGGCCGGGGCACGGCAATCATAGGACTAGATTAGACCTTTAGGGTCTGTGAGACCCTAAAGGTCTGCGCAGAAAGGAACAGATCGTATGGCACAGAACATCATCGACCTCGAAAAGCAGTACGTCGTCGGCACCTATGCACGTGCGCCCTTTGTGCTGGATCACGGCCAGGGCTGCTGGGTCTACGACACGGCGGGCAACGCCTACCTCGACTGCATGGCCGGCATCGCCGTCAATGCGCTCGGCCATGCCCACCCCGACCTGATCGCCGCGCTGGTGCAGCAGGCCAACACGCTGTGGCACGTCTCCAACCTCTACCACACCGCGCCCCACGTCCGGGTGGCGCAGAAGCTGTGCGAGTCCAGCTTCGCCGACAAGGTGTTCTTCACCAACTCCGGCGCGGAGGCCAACGAGGGCGCATTCAAGTTCGCACGCAAGTTCGCGCGCGAACACTTCGGCCCTGAGAAGACGGCGATCGTAGCGTTCACCGGCGCGTTTCATGGCCGCACCTTTGCCACCCTGGCCGCCACCCCGCGCGAGAAATACCAGGCCCCGTTCCGGCCGCTGCTGCCCGGTGTGCGCATCGCACCCTTCAACGACCTGGCCGGTGCGTCAAGCGTGATCGGCGACGACGTCTGCGCGGTGATCGTGGAGCCGATCCAGGGCGAAGGGGGCATCCATCCGGCGACGCCGGCGTTCCTGGCCGGCCTGCGCGAGCTGTGCGACCGCCACAACGCCCTGCTGATCTTCGACGAGATCCAGTGCGGCCTGGGGCGGAGCGGCACGCTGTGGGCGCATCAGGCCGGCGGCGTGCTGCCCGACATCCTGACCGCGGCCAAGCCGCTGGCGGGCGGCCTGCCCATGGGCGCCATCCTGCTGACCGAGCGCGTGGCTGAAGTGATGCATGCGGGCGAACACGGCAGCACCTTCGCCGGCTCGCCCCTGGTGGCCGCGGTGGCCGAGGTCGTGCTCGACCGGGTGACCCGTCCGGAGTTCCTGGCCGATGTGGCCGCCAACGGCGCCTATCTCAGGGAGCGGCTGGAGGAGCTGAATTCGCCCCACATCACGGCGGTGCGCGGCCGCGGCCTGATGGTCGGCGTCGACCTGGACCTGCCCGCCGCCGACCTGGTGGCCGCCGGCTGGGGCCAGGGCCTGCTGCTGATCAACGCCGGCCCCCAGACGCTCCGCCTCGTCCCGCCGCTGATCATCACGCGCGCCGAGATCGACACCCTGATCGAACGCCTGGCCGCGGCCTTCCAGACGTTCTGAGAGACCGGGGGTTGCTGAGAGACCGGGGGTTGCAAACCCCCGTCTCAAGCTGAGAAGCGGCCTCAGCCGCTTAGTTCTCAGGCCCTGAGGGGCCTTCTCACGTTCAGGCGGTGGTTTCCAACCACCGAACCAGGACCATATGCAATGAATAAACAACCCGAAACCGCCATCCGGCCGGCCACGGCAGACGACATCCCGGGGATCCTGGCCATCGTCAACCACTATGCGGCGCAGAACATCATGCTGCCGCGCACCGACGAGCAGATCCGCCGCGCCCTCAACCGGTTCCTCGTGGCCGAAGACGCCGGCCGGGTGATCGGCTGCGGCTCCAACGTCGAGCTGACCCCGCAGTTGACGGAGCTGCGCTCGCTGGCCGTGGCATCCGAGCACCGCAGCACCGGCCTGGGCCGGCGGCTCGTGGCCGCGCTGATCGAACGCGCCCGCGCCGACGGCTACGACCAGATCTGCGCCCTGACGCTGAGCGAGAGCTTCTTCAACCGCTGCGGCTTCGTGACCATCGATCGCTGGGCCCTCTCGTCCAAGATCTGGCACGAGTGCATCTACTGCCCGAAGTTCGACGCCTGTGACGAAACCGCCGTGCTGATGAACCTCACCGAACCGGCCACCGCGCCCCAACCGCTCGCCCCGGAGATCCGCCTGGAGCTGTGGCAGGCGCTTAAGTCGATTTCCAGTCTGCGCAGGCAGACTTTGCAAGGGTAGCCGCAACTTCAGTTGCCCGGTCGTTCCCAGAAAGGACACCATGACCCGTCCCATTCGCATCGCCCTGATCGGCCTGGGCAACGTCGGCCGTGCCTTCCTCGGCCTCATGGCCGCCAAATCCGACCTGCTGGCCGCGCGCGGCCTGGAGCTGGTGCTGACCGGCGCGGCCGACTCTTCCGGCGCGGTCATGGACGGCGCCGGCATCGACCCCGTGGCCCTGGCTGAACACAAAGCCCGCGGCGGCCGCGCCGGGAACTTCGTGCGCGGCGTGCCCGGGATGAGCGCGCTCAAGCTGGCGGCCCAGGCCCCGGCCGACCTGCTCCTGGAGGCCTCGGCAGTCAACCTCGCGACCGGCCAGCCCGGCCTCGACTGCGTGCGCCGGGCCATCCAGCGGCGGATGAGCGTAGTGCTGGCCAACAAGGGGCCGCTGGTGCACGCGTTCGGCGAGCTGGATGCTGCCGCGCGGGCGGCGGGCGTCGGCCTGGCCTACAGCGCCACCGTCTGCGGCGCGCTGCCGGTGGTCAACATCGGCCGCCGCGACCTGGCCGGCTGCGACATTCGCGCTGTGGCCGGCATCTTCAACTCCACCAGCAACTCCATCCTGGCGGCCATGGCCGCGGGCGGCAGTTACGAACACGCCCTGCACCAGGCCCAGCTCGACGGCATCGCCGAGGCCGACCCCAGCCTGGACGTGGCGGGCTGGGACACCGCCAACAAGCTGGTCATCATCGCCAACAGCATCCTGGGCCAGCCCGCCACCCTGGCCGACGTGACCCCGGTGACCGGCATCACCGGCATCACCGCGGCCCAGATCGCCGCCGGCCAGGCGCAGGGCCGGGTCGTCAAGCTGGTGGCGCGCGCCGAGCGCGCCGAGCGCGCCGCGGCCGCCGCGGGCGGCGCCGCCCCTTACGCCCTCTCGGTCCGGCCCGAATGGCTGCCCGCCGGCGACTTCCTGGCCAACGTCAGCGGCTGGGAGATGGGCATCGTCTTCGACACCGACATCATGGGCCTGCAGCAGTTCAAAGTGGACGAGCGCGGCCCCATCCCGACCGCCGCCGCCATGCTGCGCGACGTCATCACGCTCACCCAGTAACGCAATCCGCCGGATTGCGGGCCGTCACAATCCAGCGGATCGTGCTACCTGTACCGCAATCCGCCGGATTGCGCCCGTACCGCAATCCGCTGGATTGCGCCGAGACATCATCAAAAGGAGTCACTCATGTCTGCCAGGAAATCATCCGTCAACAAAGTTGTCCTCGCCTATTCCGGCGGGTTGGACACCTCGTGCATCGTGCCGTGGCTGGTCGAAAACTACGGCTGCGAGGTCATCTGCTTTTGCGCCAACCTGGGGCAGGAAGAAGAGCTCTCCGGGCTGGAGGCCAAGGCACTCGCCTCCGGCGCCAGCAAGCTCTACATCGAGGACCTGCGCGAAGCGTTCATCACCGAGTACATCTACCCCACCCTCAAGGCCGGTGCGGTCTACGAGCGGGAATACCTGCTGGGCACCAGCTTCGCCCGGCCGCTGATCGCCAAGCGCATGGTCGAGATCGCCGAGCTGGAGGGCGCGGACGCAGTCTCGCATGGCGCCACCGGCAAGGGCAACGACCAGGTCCGCTTCGAGCTCACCGTGATGGCGCTCAACCCCAAGCTCAAGATCATCGCGCCCTGGCGCGAGTGGCACATCCGCAGCCGCGAGGACGCCCTGAAGTACGCGGCCGAGCACAACGTGCCGGTCACCGCGACCATCAAATCGATCTACAGCCGTGACCGCAACCTGTGGCACCTGAGCCACGAGGGCGGCATCCTGGAGGACCCCTGGCAGGAGCCGGAAGAGCCGATGCACCAGCTCACCGTGGCCCCCGAGGCCGCGCCGGACCAGGCCGAGTACGTCGAGATCTACTTCGAGCAGGGCGTGCCGAAGCGCATCAACGGCGAGGCGATGGGACCCATCGCGCTGGTGGCCCGGCTCAATCAGCTCGGCGCCAAACACGGCATCGGCCGCATCGACCTGGTGGAGAACCGGCTGGTCGGCATGAAGTCGCACGGCGTCTACGAGACCCCCGGCGGCACGATCCTCTACAAGGCGCATCAGGCCCTCGAGCAGATCTGCCTGGACAAGGAGACGCTGCACTACAAGCAGGTGATCGCCCTCAAATACGCAGACCTGGTCTACAACGGCCAGTGGTTCACGCGGATCCGCGAAGCGCTGGATGCCTTTGTCGATGTCACCCAGGAGCACGTCACCGGCGTCGCGCGGCTGAAGCTCTACAAGGGCAACCTGATCCTGGTGGGCCGCAAGTCGCCCCACAGCCTCTACCGCGAGGACTACGCCACCTTCGGCGAAGAAGACGTCTACAACCAGAAGGACGCGGAAGGCTTCATCAAGCTGTTCGGCCTGCCCATGAAGGTCGCCGCGCTGCTCGACATCGAGGGCGCCGGCCACAGCAAATACCGCGGCCCGGACTTCTCCGCGTTTAAACGGGACTGAGAAGCGGTCGACAGATCCCAATATCGTTGTTGATAGCGAATCGGACT
>CAZELR010000146.1:0-5545 GCA_964513075.1 uncultured Anaerolineales bacterium | reverse complement strand
GATAGTGCGCTGGGAGCGGCTTGTCAAGGAGGGTGGCTTACCGAGTCGATCGTCCTCTCGCGAATCTGCTGCGTGCGAGCGCTAGACCGGGAAAGTCAAGAGGCGCCAGGAGGCGCGGCGGCGCTGCAGCCAGCCCCAGGCCAGCGAGGGCAATCCCACGAGCACGAACGCGCGCACGAAGAGCTGCCACGCGGCGGGCCAGACCCGGCTTCTGAGGATGCCGGAAAGCGCTATGCAGCTAGAGTATCCTGAGCAGAGACTTTGCCTCGCTCTCAAAGAAACGCTTGGTCTTTTCCCATGAGAAGCTCACCAACATCTGGGGCGGCGGGTCAAGCTCCGCATCGACGAAGTAGGCCAGCGACTTGACGACATGAACGAGGTTCACGTCAAGGCCAGCGTACTTGTGCTGATACCAGCCCAGCGCTTCCGTCAGGCTCAGTCCTGATTGAGCAATGAAAAACAGATCAACAAAATCGCGCTTTGTCCCGCGCCGAGAGACAGCGTCCAATTTCATGGCGGCGATATCTTGCAGAGTGGCTATCCTGGCTCCTAACGTTGCAATAGGCTCGACCACCAATGGGTAGCGGTAACGAAAAAAGCTGATCTTCACCCGATTGAGATCACCTAATAAGGTGTCCGGCGCGATTCTGTCCAGTCGAAACGCGCCCAGATCGGCCAGTTGACTGGCCAGCAAGCTCGAGTCGAAAGGGTCGGGTCCGAAGAAGTCCAGGTCCACGGAAATACGATGGCCCAGATGCAACGCGGCCGCCGTGCCTCCAGCCAGGTAGAAGGGGTCCGCCAGGCCGTTATCAGCTAGTAGGGCCAGGTTGGCCCTGGTTCCCGCAGGGAGGGCGTCGACAAACACAGCACGTTCTCCTTGTCCACATCGAAATACAGCGCCCAGAAATTAGCACTGAACAGCGACAGCCGCCGGCTGGTCTTCAACACACGGATGATCTCCTGGGCAGAAAATCTGGCTAACATCCAGCGTACAGCAGGCAGATCGCCGTATTCCAGCAGCCGCTCGACGACATATTTCGGGTACGCTTCTACGTCGAGTTGCGCCGGGTCGACGTCCCAAAAGAAACGATGGGTGGAGGGAGGTAATTTGCTCAAAGGAACACTGTCCATCTTTCATCCTTTGCCAACAAGGATGCTGACAACTAGATTATAGCACCGCTTGGTCATGCGACCAAACACGCCGGCTTTCACTCTCCATACAAGCCATAGGGATCCGCTTGGCGCCAGCGCTTGTAGAGCGCAACCAGCGCGCGGACTTTGAAATAGTGACACGCTGCTTGCCCGATGGCGCGATGCTGAATCAGCCCCTGCCGGTCGGCTTCATGCCACACCTTCTGCCACGCATCCTCGGTCCCGCCACAGCCGATGTTCCATAGCTGCGGATCGTAGGCGCATCGAACATGCTCCGGTATCGCCCACCGCGCGCTGATCTCACTCGGGATGGGGACGCTTTCCGCGACGTGCATGCTGGAACAGCGGTCAATCCCCACGCCCAAGAGGAGGCACCAGCCGTCAAGCGCTAACAGGCCGTGATAGCCGTCGCAGTGCCATTCGGCAGCGCGGCCCCACGCACAGGTGCGAAAGAAAGCGTTACCACACACGACATCGGCTCGCTGCCGAAACGTATCGGCGATCAGGCCCATGCCGGTGCGTTCCCGCGAGCCGGCGGGCAGGATGCGCACTTTCCAGGTGATGCCGCGGTCGCGATCCTCGCCGGTAAGAGGAAGCGCCGGACTGACGGGGTAGGCCGACATGATCAGGACGCCATCCGGACCGACCACATCCATCAAGGCTTGGATCACCGTGGGCGCACCGCCCTCGACCCAGCCGAACGCGCTGAGGGAGCTATGGACTTCGACCGCCGCGCCGCGCAGCACCCCAAGCTGTTGCAGACCCAAGACGATATCATGATGAGTGACTGGCGAGTGGGGCATGCAACAAGCTCTCCTTCAGCAGTGTGGGGAGTGTGTCAGTGTCGGTGCGACAACCGGCGGCCCGCGGCCTTGACGATGATGCAGGCGGCGTTAAGGCAGGTTATGGATAGGCGCTCCCTTGGCGCAAGTTAACTGACCGCGTCACTCCGAGGTAACCATCATTTGGCACTTGTCACCCACCTCAAAGCCAAGTGCGCGAAAAATGTTGTTGGTCCGATCACCGCCACTGAATTGGGTACTGGAGATTCCGGTAGCCAGGCTCAGGATCCGCTTCGGGGGATAGAGGCGTCCTGCGTACGTCACCGCATATTTGTAGTTCTCCTTTTCGAGCCAGCGCTCGTAAAGCGCCGAATCCGGGTACTGCGCATCGAATGCGCGCATGGCGCCAAGAATCGCCTCACGCGTCACGGTCTGATCCTTGAAGACGGCTTGTGTCATCTGAGTAGCTCCTTTTGAAACGCCCGGCTTGACAACACGTGACCGGGATCACGCCAAATCCCCAGCGATCGCCGCGGACTGCTCCAGTGAGGTGTCAGCCAGCCGCACAGGTTTGATTTGATCGTTCCATCGTTGGCGGAGCAGCGACACGGCTTCTCGAAATTGTGTTTCGTCCCGTTCTTGAGCGGCCAGCAGGTAGAGGACGTGAGGCGTGCGGAGCGCTGCGGTGAAGCGCGCACCGATATGTTCATGTAGCTCTGATGTCATGCGCTCGGCAAACGCTGCGTGAGGCTCGCGCCGGAAATGTTGATAGATCAGGATCGAGCAGCCGATCTCCCAGAGGCCTCGGAGCTCCTGCCAGGTGACGTACTTCGAGGAGCCCTTGCAACCGACGGGCTTCGAGCGGACCTCGATTCCGTTGTCTGGATCGAGGAACACCAGATCGGCGTCACGGGCGGCATCGAGCAGGCCCTGGCGCCAGGCGTCGCGTTTTTCGCTCGCGTCGGGGACCACTGCCGAATAATAGGACGTCCTGGGCAGAAGCGCGGACCTTTCGATGAGCGATACTTCGGGCATGGCTGCCGGTTGCAGCAGACCGGCAAGGCTGGTGAAGAGCTGGGGGTCATATCCAATCCAGGCGCCGGGATCCCGAAGGTAGGAGCGGCGTCCTCCGTCTCGGCTGCCATCGTCGGGCGTCAGCATCCAGGCGACAAGAAGCCTGCCACTGCCTGTTGACTGCAGGATGCGCAGGAGGCCGTACTTACGGTAGTCGTTGATGTCTCCGAAGTACTGGTTCTTCATCTTGGGATGCCCTTGTGTTGGAAAGGCGAATCGGCGGACCGGCGCCGCGCTCGTGTCCGGCAATGTTGGCATTGTAAGCCTGCGTTCCAGGGATGTCAATCCGCACGCGGAGATGGGCTATGGAAATCATCATCAGAAGTGAGGGAATCATGGGAATCATGGGAATCGTAGGAGTCATGGAAATCATCATCAGAAGTGAGGGAATCATGGGAATCATGGGAATCGTCTTTCCCACACTTACCATCACACCCATCATTACTATACTTCCCACAGCTCCCATCATTCCCATCATTCCCATCATTCCCCTGCTTCTTGCACGTTACCCGATTCGCGTTCAGTCAACGCGTATGGCTGTTCCCTGCCTCGCTTCGGCTCACTCCTCAAGTATCCCCGCTTCACTAGGTCCTGCAGGATGGGTGAAACGTGATTTGTGCCGATCCCCGTATGGTCAGCAATCTCCTTCGTGGTCAACGTTTCCGGGTGGCGCTCGCGAAATAGGTCCAACACCGCGCCGCGACGGCCTTGCATCTCCACTTCCTCGGCGGTGCCATCCAACTGCCAACAGCAGGTCACACCGGCCCAGGACAGGGCGTAGCTTTCCTGGGTCACCTCGCGGCCGGTGATGGATAGCACGGCCCCGCGCTTGCCTTGCGACCTCGTGAGGGAAAGGACGGCATCCACCGCGCCGGTCTTGCCGGTCGACCCGATGATGTCGTCGACCGGGTCAGACGGCAGGCCGGCAACCGGTTTTCGCGTGTGATCCACGGCCAAAACAGCGATATCGCGCGCGATGGCAAGCTCTTGCAGTGCGCCCATCAATTCGGTGTTGTCGCCGTAATCGTTTCTGTCCAGGCGGCCCAGGGCGCGGCCAAGGGTGTCCAGCACGACGAACGTGTAGCCCTCGGCGTCAATTGCCTTCGCCAGCAGGGCTAAGCCGCCTTGCGTGAGCCGCGGCCAGGAGGTCTCGAACCGGATCGTTGCCGATGCCGGCATCCCCTGTTTGAGCGCACGGTCGCGCAACCGCCGGCCGTTGTCCTCCAGCGCGAGATACAGCACCTTTCCTGGTGTCACACGCTGGTTGAATACCATGCCGCCCGTGCCCACGGCGATGGCAATCTGCAGAGCCAGCCAGCTCTTGCCCACCTTGGGCCGTCCACCCAGGGCGCTCAGGCCCACCGGGACAAAGCCCGGCACAGCCCAGGCGGGCTCCGGGAAGTCGGCGGCCAACAGTTCAGCCGCGGACCAGCCGGTCACCGGTTGGGGTGCGGCCGCAGGCCGCGCGGGAGGGGGGATAGGCGCCTCCATGGGCGCGCTGTCCTCATCCAGCCACGGCGGAGGCTCGTCAGGGACGGGCGCGCAGGTGGGTGCGGTTCCGTTGTCCCGCGCGCGCCACGGCGGGCGCCAGCCATGCGTTTCGGCTTCGTGATACAGCGTGCCGAGGGTGATGCCGCCGCCGGCCTCGAAGGACCGCCACTTGGCCTCGACTTCGCCGGCCTTGCCGTTGGCCCACGCCCTGGCTATGGCCAGCCCCTCCGGGCCGGGGAACTGCGCGTGGACCGCCATGAGGATAGAGACCCACCAGTCATAATCCCCGGCCCACGGGTCAAGATAGCGCAGCGCATCCCGCGCCGTCGCCAGGTCGCCGGCTGCGGCCACCGGCTGCGCCGGTCTGCTCGCCGGGCGCACCGCACGATCCCGCGGTTGCAGCAGCCGGCAGAGCGCCTGGGGGAGCGGTGCGATCGGCACGGTGTCCGGATTGAGCCGTTCGTCCCACCGGTAGACGCGTCCGTCTTGCAGCCGGGAAGGGGGCGCGACACAATACTTGCCGTTGGCCTTGGTCTCGATCCCCGGCCCTAACTCGTCGTCCGTGTTGCGCAGTTGGACCCCGGGGGGCGCGGCAAACCACAGGTGCTTGCCGTTGTTGGGCGTCCACACATGGGGCGTCGTTTCATCGAATGAGTGTGTCACGCGCAGCACGTCCCACGCGGTGAACCCGTCGCGGCCGTCTTTGGCGTCCACGTCCACCAGCAGCAGGCCGCTGGCGCCCGCGGCCACGCCGATATTGGCGTCTGGGGTTGCCGTCCACCAGGCCCGAATCCGCGCGGCATCGGTGGTGGCGTCGAGCACGCCGTGCCCGCCTGCCAGGGGGATCTTCGTGCCCGGGGCCAGGGGAAAGACGGCAAACCCGCGCGCTGCGTAGGCCAGCGCGGCCGTAAGCAGGTCGTTGCCTGCCCCTGCGCCGGTCATAGGTCCTCCGCCGGCCGGCCGAGCTCTGCAGCCGACTGCCCGCGATAGCCGGCGCTCGCCGGATCGTCGAACCAGAGGCAGCGCCGTTCAGCCTCCGCGCGCAC
>CAZELR010000145.1:0-5593 GCA_964513075.1 uncultured Anaerolineales bacterium | reverse complement strand
AACACGCAACACGCAACACGCAACACGCAACACGCAACACGCAACACGCAACACGGAGGCGCCCATGTACCTCACCCCATCCAAATGTCCGATCTGTAACGAAACGTTGACGGTGACACGGCTGCACTGTCCGGCGTGCGATACCACCCTTGAGGGGCGCTATCAGTTCAGCCGACTGGAGGCGTTGAGCGCCGAGCAACGCTCATTTGTGGAATTGTTCGTGCGCTGCGACGGCAAGCTGAACTGGATCGCTCAGGAGCTCAAGCTCTCCTACCCCACTGTGCGCAGCCGGCTCGACGAAGTGATCCGCGCGATGGGCTACGAGGTTCGCGAATCGCCGCCGGCCGAAGATAAGCAGCGCGCAGTCGAACAGCGCCAAACCATCCTGGATGACCTGGCTGCGGGCAAGATCAGCTCGGCCGAGGCGATCAGACAATTACAGGGCGTTGCGGGTTGAAAGTTACAGGTTCAAGGTTGAAGGTGAGGGATTTGAAACCTTCGACCTTCGACCTTCGACCGTTGAGGAGGTTAGCATGAGCGATACACTCACCTACCCCGTTGAGGGGATCAACCAATTGGTCATTGAAACACTGACAAGCGATGCTGTCGTGCGCGGCGTGCCTGGCGCAACAACCATCCAGATCACCTTTGTCTCACCCACGTCCAGCGGGCCGGAGTTCGTCCCCGAAGGCCAGTCGGCCCGTTTCACCGGCGCAGCTGCGGCGCGTGTCCTGGCGCCCGACGATCTGGCCGTGATCGTGCAGGAGGCATTGGGCGATCTGCGGGTGCAGGGACTGACAGGTCACGTCAGCATGGAGGCCGTGCGCGGCGACCTGCGGCTGGAAGCGCTGGCCGGGCAGGTGGTGTTGGCCCAGGCGGACGCCGACATACGGGCCGAACGAGTTGCAGATCTGCGCATCCTGGGGCGCTGCCGCGGCGATCTGCGGTTCCTTGACTGCGGACAACTTTCGGCTGAGGCGGTCGACGGCGACCTGCGCCTGAGCAACGTTACGGGCGCCACATTAGGTCGAATCCAGGGTGACCTATGGGCGGAGAAGCTATCCGGCGCGCTCGACGTCACACAATCCCTCGGAGACGCCCGTCTTAACAACATCGGCGGCTCGGTCGCGATCAAGACGCTGTCCGGCGATCTGCGCAGCCAAGGCTTAGCCGGAGGGCTGAGCGTCCGGCAGGTCAAGGGAGATGCCAGCCTCAGCGGCCCGTTCGCCCCAGGCAGCGAGTACGTCGTTGCAGCAGACGGAGACATCTACCTGAACCTGGCTGCAGACGCGGATGTGCGGCTATCGATGCAGGCCAATGGCCGCATCCGCTCTGACGTGGCGCTGACACCGGCAGGCGACGGCGCCCCAACTTTTTCGGCTACCCTGGGGCAGGGCGCCAGCCGCATCGATGCCACCAGTCACGGTGACCTTCGCATCAGCCGGGAGGGCGGAGAAAAAGCAGGCCGTTGGGAGAAACGCAGCCGCCGCGGCGATGATTCCTTTGCTGAGCTGAGCAACCTGGGCGATCGCATCCGCCAGCAGGTGGCGGCATCCCTGGCATCGGCCGGCATCAACATGGAGACCGGCGAAACCAACTGGGGAGGGAAGCGTGGGCGCGGTGTTCATGGGCCTTTTACGCCGCCGCCACCGCCGGCCCCGCCGGACCGCCCCAAGACGCCGGCGCCGCCCCGGGCTTCCGCCGAAGAGCAACTGGCGATCCTGAAGATGGTGGAGGAGGGACGGATCACCCCAGAGGAGGCGGATAAGCTGCTCAAGGCATTGGGACTATAGAGCTTGCCGGCTTGTTTGGGTTCTCCGGATAGACGCGTAGCTGATTATCGGGTAAAATGGAGTATATCACTCCCTAAGCACCCAAGGCAGTACACTGTGGCAGCTTCGATTTTGGTCCATTCTGAACCCAGGGATGGCTTACAGCCGTTCGATCCTGGTCGTCACATCATCCAAGTGGCAGACCTGGTGGGCGAGGCTTTCGCCGATGAGTTGGATGACCGCGGGCAAAACGCGCTGCGCGAAATGCGATGGGCAGGCCGGCTCACTCCGCTATTGGGCGGCATGCTGAGCATGGCTTTGTTCAATGAAACCTTCTCGGGCCAGGTCTGGGTCGAAGAAGGTTGCGTTGTCGGCAACGTGACACTACAAACCATCGATGAGTTGGGATCACGCTGGCGCATCAGCAATGTGGCCGTAGCGCCGGCATACCGCGGCCGCGGCATTGCCCGGGCTTTGATGCAAGCCGCCCTACGCGAAATCGCCCGACGCGGCGGTAATTGGGCAGTGCTGCAGGTTCTGGCTGAGAATCATGTCGCCCGTCGGTTGTATCAGAAGCTGCACTTCGAGGACATTGCCCGCAACGGGGCCTGGCAGTTGGCGGCGACCTCTTATCGTGCACCGGAGTTGGACCCGCGGCCTGAGTTGAGGCGCCTGCGCAGTCAGGATGCCCAGAAGTGGCTCGCGTTAGCCCGGTCAGCGCGGAGCCCTCTGACGCAATGGGCTGAGCCGCTCAATGCGTCGGATTACCAGTTGGGGGTGGAGCGGCTGCTGGGCGAGGCGCTGGGCAGGGCGACCGGCATCTATCGCACAACGCGCTGGGGCGCCTGGCGCAGCCAACAGTTGGTAGGCGTGGTGGAAACGTGCATGTCTCGGTTCTCCGACTACGACACGCTGCGGCTGGTAGTACATCCTACGGCGCGCGGAGAGCTGGAGGCCGTATTAGTGGCGCGAGGATTGGCATCCCTGGCTCGGCCCAATGCCCGACCGGTCATCGTCCAACATGATGGCGAGCATCTTGAGGCGACGGCGGCATTGCGGGCAGCGGGCTTCCAAATCCAACGCGACCTGATTACCATGCGCAAAGCCATCACACCCGCCGATGAACGCGCCTGACAGAGAGGTGAACATGACAACTTCCGAAGAACGCCTGAAAATACTGAAGATGATCTCGGAGAAACAAATCACGGCCGCGGAGGGCGCTAAGCTGTTGGAAGCGTTGCGCACTGCCGATGCCGAGCCTCAAGGTCGCGGTGAGCAGTCCAAGGCCCGTTGGCTGCGCATCCGCGTGACCGAGCGCTCGACAAACCGCGCCAAGTTGAACGTAACGATCCCCATCGGCCTGGTAGACGTCGGACTCAAAATGGGCGCCCGCTTTGCGCCGGAGATGGCCGGCATGGATACCAGCGCTGTGGAAGCTGCGCTGCGCGACGGCATCCGGGGCCGTATCATCGAAGTGGACGATGATAAAGACGACGAGCGGGTCGAGATATTTATGGAGTAAGATAGTAAGATAGTGTGATAGCAAGATCGTTGCGGAACAGGTTGAGGGCGCGACTTTTTGTGAAAAGAAGCGTATAATGAAGTGTGGGGAGCACCCTGCGTCATATAGAGACCAGGGCCAGAGGTTGAGTTTCCCAAAAGGAGAAAAATGAGGTTCTTGTTCCGTCTGCTGATCAATGCAGCCGCGTTATGGGCCGCCAGCGCAATCGTTCCAGGCATCCAGCGCGAAGGCGACTGGGTCACCCTATTGCTTGTGGCACTGGTCTTCGGCGTGCTCAACGCCATTATCCGGCCGATCCTGGCCCTGCTGAGCTGCCCGCTGCAGATCTTAACCTTGGGCCTGTTCACCCTGGTATTGAACGCCGGCATGCTGATGCTGACAAGCGCAATTTCACAAAGTTTAGGCCTGGGGTTCTATGTAAACGGCTTCGTGCCCGCACTTTTGGGCGGACTGGTCATCAGCGTCGTCAGCATTGTGTTGTCGACGTTTGTGAGGGACGAGCGCGAACGAGGATAGCATTTTCGTCAGGCAAGCTTAACGCGAGCAGCGCCCCGAGATGTGCGAATAACACCTCTCTGGGCGCTGCTCATATCGGCTTTTAGTCCTACCTCTTTGCTTGCTCCAACCGTCGCCGTGCGTACACAGCCGCGCCCAGCAACGCAGCATTATCGCCCAAGCTGGCGGCCACGATCCTGACACTGCGCGCGCCGCGTTTGTTGATGAAATTCTGGTAAGCCACGCGGCGGATTGGCTCCAGGAAGTCATCACCGAATGCCTCTATCACGCCGCCGCCCAGAATCACCATCTCCGGATCCACAAAATTGACCACCGATGCGATGCCCAACCCCAAATAGACCTGCGCCCGGCCCAGCACGTCGACCACCAAGGTATCGCCCTGTTTCCACGCTTCGGCCAGCGCCCCACTCGTGAGACGAGCCTTGTCATCGTTTTTCAGCAGTTCAGGAATCAGGCTTTCCCGGCCGGCCTTGATGCCCGCCCAGATATCCCGCTCGATAGCTGTCCGGCTGGCAAGCGCCTCCAGGCAGCCCCGGTTGCCGCAACCGCAATAAGGCCCCTCGGCCAGCATAATCATATGGCCGATCTCCGCCGCCGCCCGCCGCCAACCCTGCCAGAGCTCTCCATCCAGGATCAACCCACCGCCAATGCCGGTGCCCACAAAGATGCCAACGACGTGCCGGCACCCCTGGCCTGCGCCCAGCGCGAACTCCCCTAATGTGCCCAAATCCACGTCGTTGGCAATAAAGGCAGGCACACCGATCGCATCGCTCAACATCTTGGCCAACGGCACGTTGTCCCACCCGGGCATGTTTGGCGTGTGGAGGACCACTCCGTTGTCCGGATCGAGCGGACCAGGCGCACCCGAACCCAATGCCACAATATCCCTGATCTCCAGCTTCGCTTCCTTGATGGCCTCCTGCACGCTCTTGACAATACGAGCGACCACGGCTTCCGGGCCGCCCTCTGGCTTGGTAGCACGCTTCACAGTGGATAAGATCTTGCCGTCTGGTGTTACAACCCCAGCCAGCACCTTGGTCCCGCCCAGGTCTACGCCGACAACGGCTTTGTCGGATGCGTTTTTGCCCATGTGCACACTCCTTCTTACGACCTCATTATACTTCCAGGTGACACGGGGGCAAAACGCGCAAAGGGCCGCCCCTCCAGGGGGCGGCCCTTTGACTTTCATGTTTTGCGTGAGACGCTGTACAGGAGTTACGCGGCCTGGTGCAATGGCGGGCGGAACTTATATCCGTAAAGGATCTGTCCCTCGGCCCCATCCTGAGTCAGCTTGCGAGTGACCATTTCCACCGGCATGCCGATCCTGACCTCGTCGCTGTCCACATCGGTGAGCTGGGCGGTGACCATGGGGCCCTCGTCCAGCTTGACCAGCGCCATGGTGTACGGCGCGTATTCCTCGAACCCGGCCGGCGCGCTGTACATGGTAGTGAAAGAGTATACCTCACCGCGGCCACTCAAATGAGTCCAGCTCTGCTTTTCGGCGGCGCAGTGCGGGCAGACATCGCGCGGCGGGAAGATATGCTTATGGCACGTGTTGCAAATCTCGGCCTTCAGGCTATAACGCTGTTCACGGGTGCGCCAATTGCGCGGAATAGACATATTAATCCCTCCAAGGATTCATCATCGATCGTGATCGATCTACGCACGTTCGTTGACGGCAATTTACAGTATAGGCCTGCTGCGCTCTCAAAACCTGCCAGATTCGCGGCAAAAGGCTCAAGCAGCTCCTCATGATAGGTTTTGACAGGCTTGGAAGTCCTAG
>CAZELR010000144.1:0-5721 GCA_964513075.1 uncultured Anaerolineales bacterium | reverse complement strand
GCCTACGCCGCCCTCGCCCCCTGTTCAACCACCGGCAGATACACCGTAAACGTGCTCCCCTGGCCGGGGACAGACACCGCGTCGATCCAGCCGCCGTGCAACTGGGTCAGTTCCCTGGCAATCGACAGGCCCAGCCCTGTGCCTGCGACTTCGTCCTCACCCCGGGCGCGATAAAAACGCTGAAAAATGAACGGCAAATCTTCGGCGCCAATCCCGATGCCGTTATCCGCGACCTCCACCGCCGCCCAGGCCGCCGCCGCGGGTTCCCCCGCCGCCAACGGGCCGGCCGGCCCCCTGAGCCGGATCTCACACGAGCAGCGAATCTGTCCCCCGACCGGCGTGTACTTGATGGCGTTATCCAACAAGTTGCGCACCACCTGCCGCAGCTGCCCCTCGCTGCCCAGAACCGTCACGGGGCCCGCGGCCGTGACCGCCAACTGCTGCGATCGCTTGCCCGCGAGCGGCTGCTGCCGCTGCACTTCCTCACAGACCAGGCGCGCCAGGTCCAACACGCTCCTTTGCCCCGGCAGATGCCCGCTGTCGATGCGCGAGATCATCAGGACGTCCTCGACCAACCGGCTCAAACCATGGGCCTGCTCATGGATGTCCTGCAGGAGCTGCCTGCGTTGGCCGTCGTCCAGCTGATCATCATAGGCCACCAGGTTATCGCAGCTCAGCCCAATGATCGAGACCGGCGTGCGCAGCTCATGCGAAACGTTGGAGACGAACTGGTCCTTGAGCCGTTCGGCTTCTTTGAAAAGCGAAATGTCGCGCTGCATCCAGACCGCGCCCGCCGGGACCGCCGGCGCGACGGCGTCATAGAGCGGCGTTCCCACCAGCTCCGCCGTGTACCGCGCACCGTTTTTCCGGACGCCGGTGATCTCGCCGTACCAGGCCTCGCCGGAGCTCAGCGCGGCCTGCGCCGCGGGCCAGATCTCGGCGCGGGCTTGCTGCGTCCACCCCTGCCAGAGCCGTTGTCCCAGCGCCTCATCCCGCCTGTAACCGGTCAAAGCCGTCGTGGCGGGGTTGATGAACAGGAGCTGCCCAGCCAGATCGGTGACCACGACCGACTCGCCCACGGTCTCCAGGATGGCCTGGGTGCGATCCCGCTCCGTCTGGAGCTCCCGGGACCGCTCGGCCACGGCCTCTTCCAGCCCCGCGGCGCGCGCTTGAATCTCCTGGTGCAACAACGCGTTCTGCAGCCGGCTCGCAATCATGTCGGCCGCCGCCTCCAGGAATGTGAGGCGCTCAGCCAGGGCGCCCGGCGCCGCCGCGGCCACGGCCAGCACGCCGAGGATCGCTCCGCCGCTGCGCAGGGGAATCGCGGCCGCCTCCTGCCGGCCCTCGGCACAGCAATGGCTGCATGTCCAGCGCCCCTGGCGGTCAACCTCCCCACTGTACACCGGCCGTCCTTGCTGCGCGGCCAGCCCGCACAAGCCCTCGCCCACGCCCAAAACCTGCGCCTGCGCCGCCGGGCTGCCCGCCTGGCTGGAGGCACCTGCCAGGTGCAGCCGGCCCTCCCGCAGCAGAAACACCCGGGCCAGGTCGACATCCGCCAGGGTCACAAACCTGGCCAGGTAGGTGCGGATGATGTCTTCCAGCGAAAACTCAAGACTGACGGTGCGGCCCAACTCCTGCAGGCTCGTCAATTCCTGGACGCGGCGCGCAAGATTTTCTCTCGCCAGCTCGCGTTCGGTGATGTCCTGCGCGGTGGCCAGCAGGCGCGTGGGCTGTCCCGCAGCGTCGCGCAGGACCTCACCCAGCACCCTGAGCACGTGCATCTCGCCCACGGGCAAACCGATCCGGAAGGTCAGGTCCAGAGGTTCTCCGGTAGCCGCCGTGCGCGCAAACGCAGCCCTGGCCGCAGCCAAATCCTCCGGGTGCACGGCATCCCAGGCGGCAGTATAGACGGCCCACGCTTCCATCTCGGGATTGAGGCCAAAGAGACGATAGAGTCCATCGGATACAAACAGTTCATCCGCGCTCAGATTCCGCTCCCAGCTCCCCATGCGCGCCACGCGTTCCGCGGTTTTCAGGCGCATCTCGCTGCGCGCCAGCGCGTCCTGTGCGGCGGCCCGCTCGGCGATCTCAACCTCCAGATCACGGGTGCGTGCCTGCACCAGCTCCTCCAGGTGGTTCCGATGCCGTGTCAGCTCCGCCAGCAGCGCGTTCCGCTGCGTCACGTCCCGAAAGCTGGTGACGAAGGCGTGTCCCGCTGGAGCATCAGACCAGGGCACCCGGGCAATGCTGTACTCCACCTCCATGATGGAGCCATCGCGCCGGAGCGCCGCCGCCTCGAGACCGTGAACGACGTCCTTGCCCGTCTGCAGCACGGCGGCCGCTTGCCCGAAAAGAGTGCCGAATGACTCAGGCGCATAAAACTCGGCGGCCTGCCGGCCTACCATCTCGGCGCTGTGGTCGTAACCGTGCAGATGTGCGCCCTGCTCGTTGCAGGCCAGCAGAAGCCCCGTGTTATCCACCACACTGATGCCGTCGGGCGACATCGCCACCAGCGTGCGATAGCGCTCCTCGCTCGCGCGCAATTGCTCCGCCGCGCGCCTGCGGTCGGTGAGGTCGCGTGTCACGCCGCGGACGACGATCGCGCCGGTTGCGTCATCGACCGCGTAATGCGTGATCGCCTCGGTCCAGACGGTCGAGCCATCCTTGCACGGCTGCTCCAGTTCGACCGCGTCGTAAGTCTCGGCCGACCGCCGGCCGGCGCGAAACGATGCATAGCCCCGCGCCATCAGGCTGTTCACGCGCGCAGCGCTCTCTGCGGTCAGCGCCGCGGACGCGGGCTGAGCCATGACCTCCTCCGCAGTATAGCCCCGCAGGGCCTGCACCGACGGGCTGACATAGTGAAAGCGTCCGGTCAGGGGGTCGAGGACCCACACGACGTCCTTCATGCTCTCGGTCAGCGTGCGATACTGCTCCTGGCTGGACCTGAGCTCGGCCTCGACCCGCGCGCGCTCGGCCAGCTCGCCCCGCAACTGCTCCAGCAGCCGGTCGTTCTCCGCAGTGGTCCGCTTGAGTTCGGCGATGTTAACAGTCGAATTCAGGTGACTTTCGATCAAGTCACGCATTCTTTGCATCAGCTCGACCACGTCGGGGCCATACGCGTTCTCCCGGTCATCGAGCAGGCAGATCGTGCCGAACGGGCGCCCGTCGGGCAATTTGATGGGAAAACCCAGATACGAAATCATGTTCAGATGGATGTCCGGGTTGTTTCGCCACTCATCCGATTTCAACGCGTTGGGCACAAGCAGCCGCTCCTGCGTGGCAATGACCCGCTCGCAGTACAGGCCCGAATCGCGCAGCTTCTCTTTGTCGCCCACCCTGTACGGGTTGCCCGGGCTCTGGCTGGAGACGAAGACCTCAATGTCTTCATCACGCACATGCATGACGAGGCCCGCGCGGACCCCGGCCATGCGCACGACAAGATCGACAATGCCCTGCCATTCTTCAAGCGTACGATTGAAAACCGGAGGATCCAAAAAGTCTATCATCGCGTAACCTCCGCGCGCAGTTGGGTAATCTGCGCCGCCACCGACGCCCGCGCCGTGCCCCCCGCGGCCTGACGCTGCTCGACCGCGCGCTCGAAGTCCCAGACGGCCGCCATCTCGGCCGTGAAGGCCGGGCTGATGGCCAGCAGGTCGGCCAGCGGCACGTTGCGCAGCGCGCAGCCAAGCGCCTCGGCCCGCCGCACCACCTGCCCCACCAGGTGATGGCTCTGCCGGAACGGCACGCCCGCGGCCACCAGCACGTCGGCCAGATCGGTGGCCAGCAGCTCATCGCCCAGCGCCGCGGCCATCCGGTCCGGCCAAATGGTCAGCGTCTCCAGCACCCCCTGCGCCACCGGCAGCGCCAGGCGGAGCGTATCCACCGCGTCGAACAGCGGCTCCTTGTCCTCCTGCAGGTCCTTGTCGTAGGCGCTGGGCAGCCCCTTCAACAGCACCAACAGCCCCATCAGGCCGCCGGTCAGCCGGCCGGCCTTGCCCCGCAGCAGCTCCAGCGCGTCGGGGTTCTTCTTCTGCGGCATCAGGCTGGAGCCGGTGCTGTAAGCGTCGGCGAGCGTCACAAAACCAAACTCGCGGCTGCTCCACAGGATCAGATCCTCCGCCCACCGGCTGAGATGGATGCCCGTCAGCGCGGCCCAGAACAGGAACTCGGCCACGAAATCCCGATCGCTCACCGCGTCGATGCTGTTGAGACTGACCGCGGCAAAGCCCAGGTCGGCTGCCAGCGCCGCGCGGTCGATGGGGAAGGGACAGCCGGCCAGCGCGCCGGCGCCCAACGGCAGCACATCCACGCGCGCCAGCAGATCCGCCAGCCGCGCCCGGTCGCGCTGCCAGGCCCAGGCATGGCTCAGCAGCCAATGGCTCCAGCGCACCGGCTGGGCCGGCTGGACGTGCGTATAGCCCGGCATCAGCACCTCGATCTCAGCCTCTGCCCGCTCGGCCGCGCTGCCAACCAGGTCTGCCAATGCCGCCCCAAGACCTGCCTGCGCCGATCCGTTCCCCACGATCTGCCACTTCAGCCACAGCCGCACGTCGGTGGCCACCTGGTCGTTGCGGCTCCGGCCGGTGTGCAGCTTGCCCGCCACCGGCCCGATCCGCTCGGTCAGCCGCCGCTCGATGGCGCTGTGGATGTCCTCGTCGGCCGCGCCGGCAAAGGCGCCCTGCGGATCAGGCGCGATCTCAGCGCGCACCGCCGCCAGCCCGGCGATGATCGCGTCGCGCTCCGCGCCGGTCAGCAGTCCGGCGCGCGCAATCGCCCGCGCCCAGGCCGCCGAGCCGGTGATATCTGCGTCCCACAGCCGCCAATCGAACGGCAGCGACGCGTTGAAACGAACCATGCGTGGATCATTCGCGGCGCTGAACCGGCCGCCCCACAATGGCGTCATACGAAGCCTCCGAGTTGATACCGACAGCAGACATCGTACCATAACCACAAACAAGGGACAATATAAAGGACGCAGATCTACCTGATTCGCCTGATCAGTTCTTGCAGGTCACGTGAAAATCAGGTCAATCAGGCTAATCTGCGTCCTAAGATTCAGCCGCGGGGTGCGAGTTGGGAAGTTAACGCGCGAGCGCCGGGGCTGCCCTAACCCCGGCGCTCTCAAAAGGAGGAGAAGGAGAGAACTCAGTTTTTTACATCTCTCGAAAAGTATTCTAACATGCCTCCACAAGAATCGCTGGACGTGCGGCCCATGTAAACACTACATCTTTTTAACGCTTATCATACGCTTGCCCTACGCAGCGCCACAGGAGCAGCCATGAACACCGACAAACACGCCTTAACCCTTGCCGACCTGTCCCAGGAACACTATGCCGAAATCCTCGACCTCTGGCGCCGCGCCGGGCTGTCGGTGCGCCCCGAGGGCCGAGATGCCCCGGAGGCCTTCGCGCAGCAGCAGCGCGGCGGCCAACAACGCGTCGTCGGCCTGCGCGACGGCCCCCACCTGGCGGCGGTGGCGGTGCTGACGCACGACGGCCGCAAAGGCTGGATCAATCGGCTGGCGGTGGATCCCGCGTATCGCCGCCGCGGCCTGGCAAAAATGTTGATCGCCGAGGCCGAGCGCTGGTTCACCCAGGACCTGGGGCTGGCAGTGTGGGCCGCCCTGATCGAAGGCGACAACCTGGCCTCGCAGGCCCTCTTCGACGCCGCAGGCTATAGCCACCACGACGTCGTGTACGTCAGCAAGCGCACGCAGCCGGG
>CAZELR010000143.1:0-5790 GCA_964513075.1 uncultured Anaerolineales bacterium | reverse complement strand
CGCGCTTGGGCGCGCTGCCCCCGGAGCCAACAACCGGCTTCATCGGCCGCAGCCGTGAGCTGCTGGCGCTGCAGCGCCTATTGCTCCCCTCGCCCGTCGCAACGGGAGGCGGGGCGGGGCCACTCCTCCCCTCTCCTGTCGCAACGGAAAGGGGAGCAGGTCTGCCTCTCCCCTCTCCTGTCGCAACAGGAGGCGGGGCGGGGCCACTCCTCCCCTCTCCTGTCGCAACGGGAGGCGGCGCGGGACCACTCCTCCCCTCTCCTGTCGCAACAGGAGAGGGGCCGGGGGTGAGGTACGCCGTAGTGCGCGGCCAGGGCGGCGAAGGCAAGACCGCGCTCGCGGCCGAGTTCGCGCGCTGGCTGGTCCGCTCGCAGCAGCTGCGCCGCGCCGCGTTCGTCTCGGTCGAGACGCACAGCACCGTTGCCGCGGTGCTCGACGCGCTCGGCCGCCAGCTCGTCCCCGCCTACTCCATCGCCACATTCGACACGCCGGAGCAAGCCATCCTGCCGGTCGAGCGCGCGCTGGCCGAACAGGCCACACTGCTGGTGGTCGACAACATGGAAAGCATCCTGCTGCCGCCGTATCTCGAGACGCCGGAGCTGCTCTCCGAGGACGCGCGCCGTGAGCTGGACGCGATCCTGGCGCTGTGCACCCGGCTCAACGCGGTGGGCGACACCCGGCTCGTCTTCACCAGCCGCGAGGCGCTGCCCGCGCCGTTCGACGCTGCGCGCCAGCGCCGCGAGCTGCACGCGCTCGCCCGTGAGGACGCGGTGAAGCTGGTCGAGCGCGCCCTGAACGTCGCGGAGGACGGGGATGGCGGTGCAGCCAACGAAGCCGCGCGCGAGCAGATCGAGGCGCTGGTGGACGCGGTCCACGGCCACGCGCGCACGCTGGCGCTGCTGGCCCCGGCGCTGCGGGAGCGCGGAGTCGAGGCGACCCGCGCGGCGCTGGTCGAGCTGATGGCGGAGATGGCGCGGCGGTTCCCCGGCAGCCGGGAGCATTCGGTCTACGCCAGCGTCGAGCTGTCGCTGCGCCGCCTGTCGCCCGTGAACCGGGACCGGGCGCGCGTGCTCGGGGTGTTCCACGGCGTTGTCGATCTGGATGTGCTCCGTGTGATGATGGAGTGGCAAGAGACGGACGTGGCCGCGCTGGCGGCCGAGCTGATCGCGACCGGGCTGGCGACACCGGACCCCTACAACCACCTCACGCTCAATCCCGCGCTCTGCCCCTACCTGCGCGGAGGGCTGGACGCGGCCGAACGCGCGGCGCTGGCGGCCCGCTGGGCTGAGGCGTTGGCCGCGTATGTCAACTACCTGGAGCAGCAGCAAAGCCAAAAGATCGAGATCGCGGCGACGCTGACGGTGCTGGAGCTGCCGAACCTGTTTGCGCTACTCGACCAGGTGCAGGCCGCGGGGGATGCGGAGGCGACGATCGGCCTGACCACATCGCTCTACCTCCTGCTGCAAAATGCCGGCCGGCCGCGCCTGCTCGCCCGCGTAGCACAGGTGCGCGATGCCGCCGCCGCCGCGCTGGGCGAGACGTGGAATCACGCGCGGTTCGAGGCGCAGCAGAACCGAAACCAGCAGATTCTTGACGGCGGGCGCTTGGCTGAGGCGTTCGAGGGGGCGCAGGAGTTACTCCAACGCGCCCGGGCGGCGGGTGAGACGGCGTATCCGGGCGCCGATTACGATCTGGCACGAGCGTGTTTCCGGCTGGCCCGGGTGTTGAAGACGGCCGGCGGCTCGGAACAGGCGCTGCCGCTGCTGGATGAGGCGCGGCGGCGCTTCGAGGGCATCGCAAAGGAACAGGAGGACAAAGCAGCGGAGCGGATGGCGTCCGTCTGCATCACGGAACAGGGCGACTGTCTACGCGCCCTGGGCCGGCTCGACGACGCGGCGGCGGCCTACGAAGAGCGCATCCGCCGCGCCGAGAAACTCGGTGATGATCGAGGCGTTGCCGTCGGCAAGGGTCAGCTTGGGACCGTCCGCCTGCGCCAGCGCCGCTACGGGGAGGCCCTGGACGCGTATGCGGAAGCACGCGCGCGGTTCACGGCGCTGGATGAGCCGGGCACCGTCGCCGTGTTCTGGCATCAGACGGGCAGGGCCTACCAGGAGGCGGGACAGCCGGAAGCGGCGGAGGATGCCTACCGGAAAGCGCTCGCGCTCAGGGTGCGGCTCGGAGATGTCGCCGGGCAGGCGAGCACGCTTCTGCAATTGGGGAATCTGTATGACCGCGATCTTGGTCGCGCCGAGGAAGCGGTGATGTTTTTCCGTCAGTCAGCGGACAAGTGCGTTGAGATGCGCGACGTTTCGCACGAAGGATTAGTGAGGAGCAATCTTGCCATCACGCTGCGCAAGCTCCGCCGCCTCGACGAAGCGCGGCAGGAGATCCGCCGGGCGATCGAATGCAAGGCGCAGTTCGGCCACGCGTCCACGCCATGGACGAGTTGGGCCGTCCTTGCCGATATCGAGACGGACGCCGGCAACGCGACCGCCGCCGCGGCCGCGCGGCAGCAGGCCCTCGCCTGCTACCTGGCCTACCGCCGCGACGGCGGCGAGAATCACGACGATGCCGGCCGCGACTGCTTTACCGCAACCCAAGCCCTGTTGGCCGGCGATGTAGCAGGCGCGAAGACTTATCTCCAGGAACAGGCCGCCGCTTGGGAAGCCGCCGGGTACAGCACGTTCATCCCAGCCCTGCAAGCCATCGTCGCCGGCAGCCGCGACCGCGCCCTCGCCGCCGCGCTGGATTTGCACTACCAGATGGCCGCGGAGCTCCTCATCCTGATCGAGACGCTGGAGCGGCGCGGGTAGGGGCGCGGGGGGTCCCCGTTGCACTGTAGGGGCGGGTTTCTACGCGTTACGGGGATTCCACCTTCGATGGCAGCACCGCCGTAACGCCTGATCTCGCTTCGATGCGGACAAACCCGCCCCTACGCGATGTGTCCAACGCGCGCGGGTAGGGGCGGGTTTCTTCGCGTTACGGGGATTCCACCTTTGATGGCAGCACCGCCGTAACGCCTGATCTCGCTTCGATGCGGACAAACCCGCCCCTACGTCATGTGTGATGCGCGGGTAGGGGCGAGGCATTCCACGGTGAGCCCTGGTCCCCCACAACCTCGCATCAGAGGAAGTACGGGGGCTGCGGCGAATCGTGGTCGGAATGCCTCGCCCTTACATCGGCGGCAACCCATCCATCCGAATCGCGGTCATTACGCTGCGTCACCGGTGCGCGTCCGCGGCCGTTCGCATCTGAGGATGCTCACTCCTCCGCTTACCTGTGCGACGAACCGAGCAGCAGCGCCGTCTCTCCCCCTCTCCCTCTCTCCCCCTCGCCCGACCGGCAGGTCGGGAGAGGGGGCCGGGGGGGTGAGGACCCCAACGAACACTTGTTCTCTCGCTTCGCAATTTGCGTTTTTCGCCGCCCTGGTGTAAACTTCACCATGGGTTTGCAGCCTACCTTGTCAGGTTTGCAGATTCGATCGTTTTGCATGTTCGTTGTGAGGTGGTGACGCATGGCGGAAGCGGGTAAGCTTAAGGCACTGGATACAACCCTGACGAGTTTGAAGAAACGCTTCGGCGAGGGCACCGTGATGAAGCTGGGCGAGGTCGGCCGGCTGAAGGTCGCGGCCATCCCCACCGGCTCCCTCTCGCTGGACCTGGCGCTGGGCATCGGCGGCGTGCCGCGCGGCCGCATCACGGAGATCTACGGCCCTGAATCGTCGGGCAAGACCACGATCTGCCAGCACATCATCGCGGAATCTCAGAAGATGGGCGGGATCGCGGCCTTCATCGACGTCGAGCACGCGTTGGACCCGGACTACGCACGGCGCTGCGGTGTCAACGTGGACGAGTTGTACATCTCGCAGCCCGACACGGGCGAGCAGGCGCTGGAGATTGCCGAGGCGCTGATTCGCTCCGGCGCGGTGGATGTCGTGGTCATCGACTCGGTGGCCGCGCTGGTGCCGCGTGCCGAGATCGAAGGCGAGATGGGCGACTCCCACATGGGCCTGCAGGCCCGCCTGATGTCGCAGGCGCTGCGCAAGCTCGTCGGCGCGATCAAGAGCAGCAACACCTGCCTCGTCTTCACCAACCAGATGCGCCAGAAGATCGGCGTGATGTTCGGCAACCCGGAGACGACCCCCGGCGGCCTGGCGCTGAAGTTCTACGCCAGCGTGCGCATGGATGTCCGCCGCATCGAAAGCGTCAAGCAGGGCGGCCAGACCGTGGGCAACCGGACGCGCGTGACCATCAAGAAGAACAAGGTCGCGCCGCCGTTCCGCCAGGCCGAGTTCGACATCATGTACAACAAGGGCATCAGTAAGTCGGGCGACTTGCTGGACCTGGGCGCGACGATGGAAATCATCGAAAAGCGCGGCGCGTTCTACACCTTCGAGGGCACGCGCCTGGGCCAGGGCCGTGAGAACGCCAAAGAATTCCTGGAGAACTCGCCGGAGATTGCGCAGCGCATCGAAACTGCCATCCGCTCCGCATCGGCGCTGGCGGCCGGACCGGTCGTCGAGCTGCCCGATGACGAGACTGACGAGGGACTGGAATAGATCGGCGCCGGGCGGCGCCAGGTCGGGTGACTGACCACAGATTGTTTGCGAATCATGACGATACGTCGCACGACGTTGGCACAAAAAACTCGCTGGAGTGGATCGTGTTGACCGATCGCCCGCTGTCCTGTCTGCAACGACGGAGACACGCCGGGCGCTCTATGGTATGACCATAGCCTGCTGCTCGGTTCAGCCCTGAGGAGGGCGCGAGCGGGCGGTTGGAGCGGGTTGCTGATGGCGCGTTGGCCCATCCGAAGGCATGACCGGAGGGCCCGCGTCTTCTCGCGAACTTGGCGCGTGCTTGCGTTGCTGCACCGATAAGTTCCTTTTTTTGCGCGCAAACTGAAGCTGTGGCACAGTCCCCGTTCGGGGAAGTGTGGTCACGGCTTTTTTGTTATGGCAGGCAGCATCACCGGGTTGAGCTACCAGCGGCGCACGGCCGACCGGGTCAATGTCTACCTGGACGGGCGCTACGCCTTTGCGCTGCCCGCGTTGGAGGCGGCGCGGCTCAGCGTGGGCCAATACCTGGACGACGCGGCGATCGGGCGCCTGCAAGCCCTCGACTGCCGGCAGAAGGCCTATGACCGTGCCCTGCGCTACCTGGGCTACCGGCCGCGCAGCATCGCCGAAGTGCGGCGCCACCTGGCCGCCAGCGAGCCAGACCCGGAAGTGGTCGAGGCCGCGGTGGCCCGCCTGGTCGAGGCCGGCTATCTCGACGACGCTGAGTTTGCCCGTTACTGGGTCGAAAATCGCCAGCAGTTCCGGCCCAAAGGCGCAGCCATTTTGCAGCAGGAGCTGCGCGTCAAAGGGCTGGACCGGGAGACGATCGCCGGCGTGCTCGACGGGCTCGATCCCGCGGCAGCGGCCTATCGGGCCGCCCAGCCGCGGGCGCAGCGGCTCGCCGGCCTGGCGCAGGCGGACCCGGCCCTGTGCCAGCGCAAGCTGAGCGAGTTCCTGCTGCGCCGCGGCTTCGATTATGACATCGTGCGGGACGTCGTGGCCCGGGTGATGGCGGAACTGGCAATCGAGGGGCCTGGCAACTGAAGTTGCGGCTACCGTTACAAAGTCGGCCTTCGCCGACTGGAGCTTAGTCCACGCAGGTGGACTTTGCACTGGTAGGCGCAGTTTCAACTGCCGGCCTTCGCCGACTGGAGCTTAGTCCACGCAGGTGGACTTTGCACCGGTAGGCGCAGTTTCAACTGCCGGCCCGCCTGGTCCCAGGCCCTGAGGGG
>CAZELR010000142.1:0-6017 GCA_964513075.1 uncultured Anaerolineales bacterium | reverse complement strand
AACACGCAAATCAAAAATCAAAAATCGCCAATCCAAAATCGCCAATGTTCACACCACGACCCAAACAAGCTGAAGTGCTCGCCTACACGGGCGGGAAGATGGGGGTCTCGGCCGTACCGGGGAGCGGCAAGACCCAGACCCTCTCCGCGCTCGCGGCGCGGCTCGTGGCCGGCGGCGCGCTGGCCGACGACCAGGAGGTGCTGATCGTTACCCTGGTCAACTCGGCCGTGGACAACTTCGCGCGGCGCGTGGCCGAATTTGTGCGGGAGAGCGGCCTGCTGCCGGGCATCGGCTATCGCGTGCGCACGCTGCACGGCCTGGCGCACGATATCGTGCGCGAACGGCCGGCGCTGGTGGGTCTCTCGGACGATTTTAACATCCTCGACGAGCGCGAGACGACGCAGATCCTGCAGGAGGCGGTCGACGCGTGGGTGACCAGCCACCCCGACGCGGCCGGCCCCTGGCTGGCGCCGCAGCTGGACGACCGCAAGGCCGACTGGGTGCGCCGCGAACAATGGCCCAAGGCTGTAACCGCAATCGCCGGCAACACGATCCGGCTGGCCAAGGACCTGGAGCTGACGCCGGCAACCGCGCGGGCGCGGTTCGAAACGCTGGCCGCGGCTGCTGGAGAGCAGGCGCCGCTGCTGGACATGGCCATCGCCATCTATGCGGACTACCAGCACGGCCTGGCCTATCGCGGCGCAGTGGACTATGACGACCTGATCCGGCTGGCGCTGCTGGCGCTGCAATCGGATGCCGACTTCCTGGCTCGCCTGCGCTATCGCTGGCCCATCATCCTGGAGGATGAGGCGCAGGACAGCAGCCGGCTGCAGGAGGAAATCCTGCGCCTGTTGTCGGGCGCCAGCCGCAGTGGCGGCCGGGATGGCGCGACCGGGGGCAACTGGGTGCGCGTCGGCGATCCCAACCAGGCCATCTATGAGACCTTCACCACCGCCAGCCCCAAGTACCTGCGCGATTTCATGGCGGAGCCGGGCGCGGTAGCCCGCGAGCTGCCCAACTCCGGCCGCTCCACCGCCAGTATCATGGCACTGGCCAACGCGCTGGTCGACTGGAGCCGCCGCGACCATCCCGTTCCTGCGCTGCGCGATGCGCTGGCGCCCGCACACATCCTGCCCACCCCTGAGGGGGACCCGCAGCCCAACCCGGAGGACAACCCCGACGGCGTCCGCCTGCCCCGCCATAGGGTGACCCCCGGCGAAGAGCTGGAGCTGGTGATCGAGTCAGTGGCGCGCTGGCTGCCGGAGCACCCGGACCGGACCGTGGCCGTGCTGGTCCCGCGCAACGACCGCGGGGAGGCCGTGGTCAACGCGCTGAAGGCGCGGCGTATCGAGACCGTGGAGCTGCTGCGCAGTACACGCGCCACCCGTGAAACCGCGGGCGCGCTGGGCAATATCCTCGCCAGCCTGGCCGACCCGGCCGCGCCGAACCGCCTCGCCGCATGCTACACAGTCTGGCGCCGCGCCGACCGCGAGGATCCCGAGGCCAAGGCGCGGCTCGACATCGTCGCCAAGGCGCTGCGCCGCTGCCGGGCCGTGGAGGATTTCCTATGGCCACGGCCCGATCCCGACTCGTTGGCGGCCATCGAGCTGCCCGAGCTGGACGATCTCTTCGAGCAACAGTTGGCTGCGTTCCGCGACCTGATGCGGCGCTGGCAGGGTGCAGTGACCCTGCCCGTCGACCAACTGCTGCTCACGATCGGGCAGGATCTCTTCGAGCGGCCCGCCGATATCGCGCTCACCCACAAGCTGGCCGCTGCGCTGCGCCTGGCCGCTGACAGCCACCCCGCCTGGCGGCTGCCCGAGCTCACCCATGAGCTGGCGCTGATCGCACGCAACGAGCGCAAGTTCCTGGGCTTCTCAAGCGACGACACCGGCTTCGATCCTGCGGCGCACAAGGGCAAAGTGGTGGTCGCGACCGTGCACAAGGCCAAGGGGCTGGAGTGGGATCGCGTCTACCTGATGTCGGTCAACAGCTACGACTATCCGTCCGCGGGACCGGGCGACAGCTACATTTCAGAGCGCTGGTTCATCCGCGATCGGCTCAACCTGGAGGCGGAGGCGCTGGCTGCCCTGAAGGCGCTGCCCGCAGACTCGACTGCGGTGGTCCCGCCCCTGGGTGAAGCAACCGCGCAAGCGCGGCTGGACTACGCTGCCGAGCGCCTGCGCCTGCTCTATGTCGGCATCACCCGCGCCCAGCGCGAGCTGATCATCACCTCCAACACCGGCCGCCCCGGCCACGAGGCCCAGGCAGCAGTGCCGCTGATCGCACTGCAGGAGTGGTGGAATAGTGAGATAGTGAGATAGTGAGATAGTGCGTATTGCGGCGACCTGCGGGTCATTGCGTATTGCGTCGGCGCCTGTCATTCTGAGCGGGTTGACAGCTCAACGCCCGTGACGGCGAAACGCCAGCGAAGAATCTCATCTTTCGCCCATACACCCATACAACATTTCACATTCAACATTCAACATTCAACATTCGCCGGAGCCGCCCATGCCGCTTTCACCCGAATTCACCTTCACCCAAGCCAGCCTGCAGGACTACGTTGACTGCCGGCGGCGGTTCCAGTTGCGCTGGCTGGAGGGGCTGTCGTGGCCGGCGGTGGAGGCGGAGCCGGCCGGCGAGTACGAGGCGCACGTGCGCGGCGGCGACGCGTTCCACCGGCTGATTCACCAGCACCAGCTCGGCCTGGCGCCGGAACGGCTGGCGGCCGTCGTGGCCGGAGCCGCGGCAGCCGGCGCGGGCCAGCTCGTGACCTGGTGGGACAACTACCTGGCCGCAGGCCCGGCTGACCTGCCCAGCCGCCGCCATCCGGAGATCACACTCTCCGCGCCGTTGGGCGGCCACCGGGTGCTGGCCAAGTACGACCTGATCGCGCTCGATCCGGGCCGCCGCGCCGAGATCGTGGACTGGAAGACGGGCGGCAGGCGGCCGCCGCGGCAAGTACTGGCCGCGCGCTTGCAGACGCGCGTCTATCGCTACGTGCTGGCCGAGGCCGGCGCGCCCCTGAACGACGGCCAGCCAATCCCTCCGGACCGCATCGCCATGCGCTACTGGTTCGCGGACTTCCCGGACCAGCCCGAACGCCTGCCCTACGACGCGACCCAGCACGCGGCCGACCGCAAGTATCTGGCCGACCTGGCCGCCGAGATCGCGACCGCGGGCGAGGACGACTTCCCGCTGACCGACGACGTCAAGCGCTGCCGCTTCTGCCCCTACCGCTCCCTCTGCGGCCGCGGGATCGAAGCAGGGTCGATGGGCGAGGACGAGGCTGAGGGCGAGCCGGAGGAAGAGACGGACTGGACGCAGGGGTTTGACTTCGAGCAGGTGGGGGAGATCGCGTTTTGAACCATTAAGGGGACGCAGATTTCCCTGATTTACCTGATTCTTTGTTTTTTATTGTCTGAGCGGGTGAGTTCTCCGGACTCGAGGCTTTAGCCGGTTGGATGGTCGACGCGAGAAACCGGCTGAAGCCTCCAGTCCGGTGTGAACACTCGCCGCACCGGAGCAGATCGATGTTCACGCGTCCCTGGCTTGATCCCTCGGAAATCGTGGTCCCCGACGCGCTGGCCGCGGCGGTGGGCGGACACCCGTTGGTGGCCGAGACGCTGGCGCGGCGCGGGCTGACCGACCCGGCCGCCGCGCTGGCCTTCCTCGACCCCGACCGCTATCTCCCCGCGCCCGCGTCCGAGCTGCCGGGCCTGGCCCGCGCGGTCACGCGGTTGGGCCGCGCCATCCGCACGGGCGAGCCGATCTGCGTCTGGGGCGACTTCGACGTGGACGGGCAGACCGCCACCGCGCTGCTGGTGAGCACGCTGCGCGACCTGGGTGCGGTCGTCAGCTACCACGTGCCGCTGCGCGCCACCGAAGGCCACGGCATCAGCCTGCCCGTGCTGAAGGAGATCATCGCGGGCGGGGCGCGGCTGATCCTCACCTGCGACACCGGCATCGCGGCGCACGCGGCGGTCGCGTACGCGCGCACCCAGCGCGTCGACGTGATCATCACTGACCACCACGACCTGCCGGAGACCCTCCCCGAAGCCGCCGCGATCATCAACCCGAAATTACTGGTCACCCCCTCTCCCCCTCTCCCCCTCTCCCCCCCCACCGCTGGCGCGCCTCCTGTCATTCTGAGCGCCGCAGCGCGAAGAATCTCGTCCTCTCCCCACCCCCTTGCCGACCTCCCCGGCGTCGGCGTGGCCTACAAGCTGGCCGAGGCGCTCTACGCGCAGGCCCGCCGGCCGCAGGACGCGGCGCAGCACCTGGACCTCGTCGCCCTGGGCATCGTCGCGGACCTGGCGCTGCAGCGCGGGGACACGCGCTGGCTGCTGCAGCGCGGCCTGGCCGTGCTGCGCCGCGGGGAGCGGCCGGGGCTGCACCCGCTGCTGGAGGCTGCCGAACTCAGCCCGGAACACCTCTCCGAGGAGCACATCGGCTTCGTGCTAGCGCCGCGCCTCAACGCGGCCGGCCGCCTGGCCGACGCCGCCCCCTGCGTCGAGCTGCTCACCACCGCAGACGTGACGCGGGCCCGCATCATCGCTGCGGACCTGGAGGCGCTCAACGCCCGGCGCAAGCTGTTGTGCGACCAGGTGGAGGCCGGCGCGGAGGCGCAGCTCAAAAACGATCGCTCGCTGCTGGACGATGCCGCGCTGGTGCTGGCCAGCCCGCACTGGCCCGCCGGAGTCATCGGCATCGTGGCCAGCCGGCTGGTGGAGAAATACGGCAAGCCGGCCATCCTGATCGCGACCCCGCCCGGCGCGGCCGGCCAGGCCTCCGCGCGCTCGGTGGAAGGGCTCAACATCACCGCGGCCATCGCCGCCCATGCCGGCCTCCTGCTGGGCTTCGGCGGCCACCCCATGGCCGCGGGCTTCACCATCGACCCGGAGCGCGTCCCGGAGTTTCGCCGCGGCCTGTCGCGCACGGTGGCCGCGCTGGGGGCCGGCCGCGACGAACCGGAAGCGCTGCGCATCGACGGCAGCCTGCCGCTGGCCCAGCTCTCGCTGGCGCTGGTGGATGACCTGGCGCGGCTGGCGCCCTTCGGCCCCGGCAACCCGCCGCTGGTGTTGGCCGCGCACCGCGTGCGGGTGCTGACCAGCCGCACGGTGGGCCGGGACCAGGCGCATCGCCTGCTGCTGGTGGCCGGCGAGGCGGGGGACGAGCACAAGGTGATCCAATGGGGCGGCGGGAGCGAGGAGCCGCCCGAGGGAGTCATCGACCTGGCCTATGTGGCGCGGGCCAGCACCTATCGCGGGGCGCGCGAGGTGCAGGTGGAATGGGTGGCCAGCCGGCCCAACGCAGACGCGACCGCGGCAGGAGCCGGTCTGCGACCTGCCCCCGCCATCACGGTGGAGGATTACCGGCAGGCCGAGAACCCGCGGCAGGTGCTGGACGACCTGGTGGCGGCCGGGGATGTGTCGCGCGGCGACGTCGCGGTCTGGCGGGAGGGGGAGGCGGCCGCGGACCTGGCCGGCCACGACCGGCGGACACTGCCCCCAGCCAGGACCCTGGTCATCTGGACGATCCCGCCCGGGCCGGCCGAGCTGCGCGCGGCGCTGGCGCAGGTCAAGCCGGAGCGCGTCTGCCTCTTCAGCCAGGACCCGGCCGCGGACCGGCCGGACGCGTTCCTGCGCCGGCTGGCCGGCCTGGTGAAGCACGCGCTGGCCGCCAAGGCGGGCCGGACAAGCCTGGACGCGCTGGCCGCGGCCACCGCACAGCGGCGCGTCACGGTGGAGATGGGGCTGGCGTGGCTGGTCGCCGGGGGAATGGTTAGTCCCTTAGGGTCTTCGGAGAATCTAAGAGTCTATGGGCCCGGCGAGTTTACCCTGACCCCCGGCGATGGCATCGCGCGGCCCGCAGCAGAGCTGCGCCGCGCGGCCGCGCGGCTGGACGCAGCATTGGTCGAGACCGCCGCGTATCGGAAGTTTTACAGGGAAGCAGAGGCCGCGACGCTCGTGCCTGGATAGAGTTGCCAACCTTTCCTCAAGGTTCGCAACTCTGTT
>CAZELR010000141.1:0-6029 GCA_964513075.1 uncultured Anaerolineales bacterium | reverse complement strand
GGGGGGGGGTGTGCTAGAATCGGTGGCAACGTAGGTTGAGGGGTCTCCATGTCAACAACCATCACTCCCCAAGCATTCGTCGCCAAGTGGCAGAAGGCCAAGGGGCCGGAGCACGCGGCGTCGCAGGAACACTTCAATGATCTCTGCGATTTGATCGGGCAGCCGAAGCCGCTGGAGGCTGATCCGCACGGGGAATGGTTTGCCTTTGAGAAGGGTGCGAGTAAGGCTTCGGGCGGCGAGGGCTGGCGAGAGCCTTCAGCATGACCGGCCGCACGCCGAACCGCAACGACAACAGCCGGCGCCGCGCCCAGAACTGGCCCTACGAGCGGCGCGAAGCCTACGAGCGACGCTTGCAAACTACGGCAGCCAAGTGGTTCGCGGCCCGAGGATGTTCTGTCCGGCCGAAAGATCGGTACATCCTTGCCGAGTGGGACCAGTGGCCGGAGAATATCATCCTGCCGGAGGTTGCCGGCTTCATCGCTGCGGCCCGACGGGACTGCGAAAGCCGGGGCGTGCCCTTCCCGCTGCACAAGTACATCCATCACGGCCTCAGCAGCCAGGCCATGCTCTTCAATCTGATAGGTCCTTTGGTGGTGCGGCGGGACCTGACGCCCCTGCAAACGGCGTTCTTGGCAGCGGGCATCCCCTGGCCAGGAGACGGCGCGACTGCGACCTTCGAGGTGGAAGATCGTTCCGTCTTCAACGAGGACAGCGGTCAGCCCACGTCAGTCGATCTGGTGATCTCCGGCAACGGCTTGGCGCCCGGCCTGTACATCGAGGCCAAGCTGAGCGAGCATGAATTTGGTGTCTGCTCGGTATTTGATCAAGGGAACTGCGAGGGAATGAACCCCGCCGCCGACTCCTCGCTGTGCTACCTGCATTTCATCGGACGCCGGTATTGGCAGCGCATGGCCGAGCACGGCTGCCTGGAAGGTCCGCTTTTGCAGAGCCCCGTCTGTTTGCTGGCCGGCTACTACCAGTTCTTTCGCGAATTGCTTTTTGCCGTGCACAAGGGCGGCTATTTTGTGCTGCTGTACGATCGCCGCAATCCGACCTTCGTGCGGCTCGGTCCATCGGGCGAGCGCGGGCTGCTGCCGTTTCTCACCTCGCTGCTGCCGGATGCCTTGCGGGCCTGGGTCAGGCGCATCGCGATCCAGGATGTTTTCGACGCCATCATGGCCTCAGGCCGGCACGATGACTGGGCTCCTCAATTCGCGGAGAAGCATGACCTTTGACCGTTGGCACACGACGCGGGGTGAACCATGACCGAGCCCGAAACCCTCATCCCCAAGCACGGCGGTTACCGGAACCTGAAAAGCTTCCAGGTGGCGCAGCTCATCTATGACGTCACGGTACGCTTCTGCGACCGCTATATAGACCCGCGCAGCCGGACCCACGATCAGATGGTGCAGGCTGCGCGCAGCGGCGTCCAGAACATCGCTGAGGGCAGCCAGGACTCGGGGACGTCGAAGAAGATGGAGCTGAAGCTGACGAATGTGGCGCGGGGGAGTTTGGAGGAGCTGAAGCTGGATTATGAGGATTTCCTGAGGCAGAAAGGGCTGCCGCAGTGGCCGCGCTCCGATCCACGCCGTCAGGAACTGATAGATCGGCGCTGCACCACAGCGGATGAGGTGGCTGCGTGGGTCAAAGAGATACATGATAGGGCGAGGACAAGTCCGGGTGGACGAGGTGGACTGGGTGGACGCGGCAGCTCAGGTGAGGTCTCGGCGCCGTCCACCGCGTCCACACCGTCCACCGGACCCACTTACCCTGAAATAGCAGCCAACGCAGCGCTGACCTTGCTGGCTGTGGCCTGCCCCCTCCTGGACCGCCAGATCGCCTCTCAGGCCGCCACCTTCGAGCGGGAGGGCGGCTTCACCGAGCGGCTGTACCGCGTCCGAAGCGCGGCGCGGAGGAACAAACCATGACCGCATTCAACGAGTCGGTCGTCGAAGAGGCCGCGCTGGGCTGGCTGGAGGAGCTGGGCTATGCGCGGCGGTTCGGGCCGATCATCGCGCCGGGGGAAGCGGCCGCGGAGCGCGACGACTACGGCCAGGCGTTGATGGGCGACTGCTTTTCCCCTGCGGCGCGGGCACCGTGCGCGGGGCGCGGCTGGCAGATACAGTAGGCAGTGTAGGTACTGTAGGTACTTGGGCCATTTTAATCTCTATACCTATCGCGAGGCAATGCAAGAGGTTAAAAGATATCTGTAGAACTTTAAATAGGACAAGTACCTACAGTACCTACAATTGGTATAGCCAATACTTGACACCCCCCTTGAACCTTCGACCTTGAACCTTCAACCCCTGACCCTTCGACGCGGCTGACCGGCTGAAGCCTCGATTCCGGGTAGATTTGGGATTCCCGGCTTGTTCTTGCCTTGATGCCTCCCCTGCGCTACAATCGAGCCATGACACAAGCTGTATCTCCGGCGCCGGCCGCCAACGGGGCATCCGCCCGCCTGTGGGACGTCCTCTTCCGTCCCGCCACCCGGGAGCAGAGCAACCAGCGCAACGTCCTGATCGACGGCATCGGCGTGGGGATCACCGCGGGGGTGGGCAGCTTCCTGTCGGTGTTCCTGGTGCGCCTGGGCGCGTCCAGCTTCCTGGTGGGGCTGCTGACCGCGATGCCGGCGCTGACGGGGATGCTGATGGCGATCCCGGTGGGCGAGTTCCTGGCGCGGCGGCCCAATATCGTGCCGTGGTTTGCGCGCTCGCGCTTCGTGGTGCTGTCGTGCTATGTGCTGACCGGCCTGGCGCCGTTTCTCTTCACCAGCCGCCGGCCGGAGATCATCATCCTGATCTGGGCGCTGGCGACGCTGCCGCAGACGCTGGTCAGCGTGGCGTTCACGGTGGTGATGGGCGGGGTGGCCGGCCCGGGCGGCCGGGTCACGCTGATGAGCCGCCGCTGGGCCATCCTGGGGCTGACCAATTCGCTCACGGTGGTGATCGTGGGCCAGTTGTTGCGGGCGTTCGACTTTCCGCTGAACTACCAGGTCGTCTTCATCGGGTCGGCGATCGGCGCGTTCATCAGCGTGGTGTTTTCTTCGAGCATCAAGCTGCCGCCGCAGGCGGTGTCGACCGCGCACCAGGGGCTGATTCAGACGTTCCGCGAGAACGGGAGCACCCTGCGCAACAACAGGGCCTTCGTCAATTTCACCATTGCCCAGTTCATCTTCCGGTCGGGGATGGCGCTGGCGGTGCCGCTGTTTCCGATCTTTTGGGTCAGGAACGTCGGCGCCACCGATCCGCAGATCAGCGCGATCAACAGCGTGCAGACCTTCGTGATGATGGCGGCCTACTTCCTGTGGGCGCGCGTGTCGCAGCACCGCGGCCAACGGTGGGTGCTGCTGGTCACCGCGTTCGGGCTGAGCTTCTATCCGCTGCTGACCGCGCTCACGCCCACGCCGCAATTGTTGATTCTCTGGGCGGCGTTCGGGGGCTTGTGCACGGCGGGGGTTGACCTGGTGTTCTTCGACCTGCTGCTGAACACGGTGCCGGCGGAGCATCAGGCCTCTTACGTGGGCATGTATCAGACCACGGTCTATATCGCGACGTTCCTGGCGCCGCTGATCGGGACGGCGCTGGCGGACGGCGCGGGCATCGTGCCCGCACTGATCGCGGGCACCGTGCTGCGGCTGGCCGGCGCCGGGATGATGGCGCGGTTGGGGGTGGGGAAGGGTTGAAAGTTGAAGGTTCAAGGTCGAAGGTCCGAAACACCTTAAACCTTGAACCTGTAACCTTCAACCCGTCAGTCTGTCCAACACAAACACCGCCGTCGTCGACAGCAGGTTCGTTGCCTTGAAGATGTCGATCCGGCGGCCGCGGTTGAGATAGGCTTGCTGCGTGATGCTGCCGGTGGCAGGGTCGGGCTGCTGGCGGGTGCTGAAACCGAAGGTGCGGAGCAAATGTCAAATCACTTGATCGGCCAGTAGATCGACAGCTTCATCTCCTGCGGCGGCTCGTTGGGGTTGGGTTCTTCATCGTACAGCTCGAAGTCGGGCGCGTCGGCGTGCTGGTTGCCCGTCCGGGGCTCCCACTCCTCGGTGATATAGCGGTAGGTGGCGCCGATCGTGCCCAGGGTGCACGGGAACACGGCGAACTTCTGCGCGGGCACGGCCATGCTCATCATGCCGGCCGGGAGATCCTCAACCTTTGACACCTCGAAGCCGGCGATGTACCACGGCTCCTTGTCGTTCATCATGCCGAAGCAGAGCCCGTAGGCCGGGCCGCAGACGTTCTTGAGCTCACCGAAGCGCACGTTGAGCTGATCCCAGACCTTGCTGATCTCGTTGGGGCCCTCGTCGGGCGGGTTGCTGTTGAAGCCGGTGTACGGCAGGCCGGCGACGGTGAACGCCGGTTTCGTGATGATGCGCGGTTCCATGGGATGTTCCTCCTGTTGTCCGGTGATGGCCAGTGTAGAAACTGGTTGTATGGGAAACTGAAGCTCGGTGACGAAGCTACTGGGATCAGCTCCCACCTCGAAGCCTTGCAGATAGAGCTCACGATTGGGCCCGGCGGCCCGGTAACCGTTGGTCTGCATCCATGCCATGAGCGCCTTGTATGCGGCGGGGAGACGGTCATAGCCGCCCGCATGCACCAGGCTGGCGGCCGTCGCGCTGCCGGGCAGCTCGTGCACGGCGACCCGCGCGCTGCCCCGGAGCCGGCTTGCCAGCGGCACGGCCACCTCGACGTCCGCGCCCCGGTCGCGATACTCGGCGTCGTAGTAGACCGCCAGGCAGGGCGACAAGGGGCTGGGCGCCACCCCGCGGCCGCCCAGGTAGCTCTGCAGCTCGCCGATCAGGCTGCCGACATCGCGGTACTCGGCGATCGTGTCGCGAATGCCTGCCACCAACTGCGGCTGCACCGCTTTCACCAGCACCTCGTAACGAGGCTGCCGCCCCTCCTGCTCGATCTGGCGCAGCCGGGCTGCCACGCGCTCCAGCCGCGCCTGCTCGGCCTGCACCCGGTGGGCCACCTCGGCCTGGCGGAGCTGCATCAGACGCTGGAGCTCGCTGGCCGGCAGGTCTTCCCGCAGCAGGCGCTCGATCTGCGCCAGGGGGAAGCCCAGATCACGCAGGGCCAGCAGCCGGTTCAGCCGCGGCAGCTGCTGGAGCGTATAGTAGCGATAGCCCGTGTAGCGGTCGACCCAGTTGGGCCGGAGCAGGCCTAACTCATCGTAGTAGCGCAAGGTCTTGACCGACACCTGCGCCAGTTTCGAGAACTCCCCGATCTTCAGCATCTCTTCTCCCTCGGTGCAACGCTCTGCCGGCCGGCAGCGTTGATGCCACTATACACCCTCCAGCAGGGGGAAAGTCAAGTCCCAAGTTGGAATACCATCGAGCAAGTTTTCATATCACTGGATTCGAGGCTTCAGGCGGTTTGTGTGGAGTTATCAAGAGACCGGCTGAAGCCTCGATTCCAGAGACCCTGCCAGTTTGAGACACGTCCTGACTGAAGCGGCGGTAGACGGATCGTTCCGATTCGCGTATAATGACGTACCATGAAACTCGTCGCCGACCTCCACATCCATTCGCATTTCTCCCGCGCCACCAGCGGCAACCTCACCTTCGAGCACCTGACGCGCTGGGCGCAGCTCAAGGGGATCCAGATCGTGGGCACGGGCGACGTCAGCCACCCCGGCTGGCTGGCCGAGATGCGGGAGAAGCTGGTTCCGGCCGAGGACGGCCTGTTCCGGCTGCGCGATGACCTGGCTGCTGCTGTTGGGCGCGATGTGCCGCCCGCGTGCCGCGCGCCGGTGCGCTTCATGCTCGGCGGCGAGATCAGCAGCATCTACAAGCGCGGGGAGCGGACGCGGAAGGTCCATAACGTGGTTTTTGCGCCGTCGTTCGAGGCCGTGGAGCGGCTGCAAGCCAGCCTGGAGCGAATCGGCAACATCCGCTCCGATGGCAGGCCGATCCTGGGGCTGGACTCGCGCGACCTGCTGGAGATCGTGCTGGAGACCGATCCCGCCTGCCACCTGATCCCCGCGCACATCTGGACGCCGTGGTTCTCGCTGCTGGGCTCGAA
>CAZELR010000140.1:0-6069 GCA_964513075.1 uncultured Anaerolineales bacterium | reverse complement strand
CGCTGCGCTGCCACAAGAGCCAGGTGGATCCGGGAGACGGGCAGTGGCTGCGCGACTGGGCGGCGGAGACGGGGAAGCCGGCGGGGCTGCCGTACGCGGAGGCATTTCGGGTCATGAAGCTGGTGGATGACGAGGTGTCTTGAGCGCGCTCGAAATCAACGTGCGGCCGGCCCTGCCGGCGGACCTGCCCATCCTGCGCTCGGCGTTGGCCTGGGCAATCCTTTGGCGCTCGCCCGATCCCATACCCGACCCTGCTGCCGTGATCGCCGGCACGGGGCATGCGTACCTGTTGGCGGACTGGGGCCGGCCGGGGGATGCCGCGGTCGTTGCCGAAACCGCCGCCGGCCCGGTGGGTGCGGCCTGGTATCGCTACTGGAGCGACGACCACCACTCCTACGGCTATCTCGATGCCGCCTGTCCAGAGCTTGGGATCGGGGTTGATCCGCGCCACCGCGGTCGCGGCATCGGTCAGCGGCTCCTGGACGTGTTGATCGGGCTGGCTGCCAGCCGCGGCGTCGCGCGCCTGAGCCTGAGCGTCGAGGGTGACAATCCGGCGCTGCGCCTGTACGAGCGCACCGACTTCGTGCGGCAGTGCCGCGTCGGCGGATCCTGGACCGTGGTGAAGGTGTTGGCCGGCACGGCTGCCAAAGATGCGCCGGATGGCAGGAACACATATGGTGTAGTCGCCAAATTGGCACGATGCGTTAGTGGCCGCTGATGCGCTTGATTCCTTTGCCAGTAAGGTGCAACGGAAATTCGATGCAACAAGAACCGATGAGATTTGCTTCGTCTATCATGACATGGTACCACAACGCAGGGTGACAGGGTGTTGTTGCCACGGTTCGCCGCAATAGGTGGCGTGCGTCGTTTTGTGGGGTGGTGCTTGGGCGGGGCCTGACACTGGTGCATCTGACGGCTGCGCCGGTCGCGCTGTGGGCCGCGGGAGACTCGTTGGCGCAGCCGCAGGTGAACCGTGGCCGTTGTGCGGCCAATGTGACACGGTGGGGCAACTGAGAAACCGAAAGGCCACGCATCGCATAAGACTCGGCAGGTTTGGGAACGCGCTATCTCTAGAGGGGGTCTATCCAGATGCACCTGTTACGGCAGACTCGCTGGCCCGCGGTCATGGCTTTCATAAGATGGCCGCTGATTCTCGTCGGCAGCGGGATTGTTATGCTCGTCTACCGCGTACCCAATATCACGGCGGGCCTGCTGGTCGCCGTGGAATGGGCTTCGTTCACTGTCACCGTCGTCAATCTCATCACTCTAGGGCTGCTGCTCTGGCGCGCTCAGAGCGACGCTTTCCGTCTGCGCGACATGATTGGTTTTCGTCGCGAGCGATTGTGGCGAGATCTCGGCCAGGGCCTGCTTTTGTCCATAGGCCTGTACGCGTTACTAGCGCTGGGTATCATGGTGACTGCGCTTCTGGTTCAGTTCTTGACCGGAAAGACGCTCTTTGAACAATTCGCACCCCCTATGGATGCGGCGGGGACTGGAGCGATGCCGCCATGGTTGGCGGTTATCAGTGCGCTGGCTTTTTCAATCCTTAATGCGCCGATAGAGGAACTGCATTATCGCGGTTATGCCCAACCGCGTCTGATTGGCATGACCGGCGCCGTCTGGGCGGGCATCCTGGTCACTGCCCTAGGTTTTGGACTGCAACATATGGCGTTTGCCTACACAGTGTATGCCATGCCCGTCTTTGTAGTTGGGTTTCTATTCTGGGGCATCGGCGCCGGTTTTGTTGTTCACCGGCAAGGGCGCTTGATGCCTGTTTTGGTTGCTCATCTGATCAGCAATCTGTTCTTTGGCATAGGCCCGCTCCTCTACTATGTTTTGTGATGTGAAAGGCAACGACACGATGTCCGAACGAACTCAACTAACGAACCGATTTTGGCAACTCCTGCGCTTTCCACTGACCAGGATTGTGCTGGCGTTTGTGTGGCTCATTGCCCTGATTTCGATCGCGCAGTTGGCAACTCAACTCCTACCGGCCCGCGATTCGGCGCCTGTTGCCATCTTATCGTTGATGATTACTGTAGCCATCGCCTATGCCGCGTATGTGGCCTTTGTCCGGGGCATCGAGAAACGCCCAGTGAGTGAATTGGCGGCGCCTGGCGCGGTGGCGGAATTGCTGCGCGGTGTGCTGCTCGGCGCAGCCCTATTCACCCTCACGATTGGCCTTCTTTGGGTGTTTGGTTATTACTCGATTACCGGCGTGAATCCTTGGCCGGCCGTCATTCCGATATTGATTGGGTCGGTGTTCTCAGGTGTGTTTGAAGAAATGTTGTTTCGTGGCATCTTGTTCCGAGTAGCCGAAGAAGCTTTGGGAACTTGGTGGGCCTTGCTGATTTCGGCACTGCTCTTTGGCCTGTTGCACCTCCTCAACCCTAACGCCAGTGGGTTCGCCGCGGTAGCCATCGCGCTCGAAGCAGGCGTGCTGCTGGCGGCAGCTTATGTGTTGACCCGGCGATTGTGGCTGGCAATCGGCATTCATTTCGCGTGGAACTTCACGCAGGGGGGTATTTTTGGCGTGGCGGTCTCCGGCAGTCAGGCTAGCGGGTTGCTCCAAGCACAGCTGACTGGCCCAGAACTGTTGAGCGGTGGGCCGTTTGGGGCCGAAGCATCTGTCGTTGCACTGGTCGTGTGCAGTGTCGCCGGCGGGTACTTACTGTGGCAGGCACGGGCCAGAAACCACTTCGTTCAGCCATTCTGGCGGCGATAGACGCCGCTGCTTGGTGAAACGTCACTGTTGGCCGGGCTGTGCTCGCGTGTGCAGGCGGTCTCGTGTTCGTGGGTAGGCAGATACAGCCGTTGAAAATCTCAGCACAAGAGGCTACATCTGATATGGCTTCGACTGCTCCAGCACGCCACCCGCGCCGAGCGGCAGCAGCTCCGGCGTGATGGGAGTCGCGCAGATGTCGCGCAGCACCTCGGACGTCGGCCCGCTGAACTCCGCCTCGGCGGCCCAGATCGAGAGGCGCACGCGCGGCGCGTCTACTGAGCCTGCCGCCGCAAACTTCAGCCCCAGGGGCCGTCCCTGCCAGCGCATGGTCTGCCAGCGCGCACCCGGCTCCCAGGCATTGTCAGGGGTGGGAAAGTGGTCGGGCTTATGCAGCGTCGCGTCGAAGTTGAACGGCGCTGGCGGGGTGATCTCGATGGCGTTTTGCAGGTAGAGCGGCAGCCTCAGCATGAACTCATCTCCCCGGACCTTCGATCGGGCCTGCATCGCGCACCAATACGTTCTTGGATTGTGCGCACGGCCTGGCTTTGTCTACCGCAGTAGAAGCGGCAGATGAAGCCGGGCTGCGCGCAAATCCGGTCAGCGTCGGCCGTGCCTGAGCGCGTAGGCGCGCAGCTCTGAAGCGGCCGCGTCGCCGGACAACGGGCGGCCGTGACCGGGCGCCAATACCTGCGGCTGAAGCCGGGCGACGGCGCCGGTCGAAGCCAGCATCTGGTTGCGGTCCCAGTTCGTGTACCACGGCGGACTGAAGACCCGCGGCTTGTTGGGCCGCAAGACCCATGCCAACACGCCCCCGAGCGAGCCGGCGTCGACCGTCAGCAGGGCGTCGCCCGAGATGAGCACGTGATCGTCTGGCCGGAGGAAGACGGTATGTCCCGGAGAGTGGCCGGGCGTGGTGATGCTCGTCCACTCGGGCAGTCCCGGAGGAGCCGCCCCCGGTTCGAATGTCCGCGCCACTTCTCGGAGGCTTTCCCTCTCCATCAGCGCCTCGATCCGCTGCCTCGGAAGCAGGCGCAGCAACGGGAGGATGATCCGGCGATCGAGCGGATTGGCATAGCGCGCCACGGTGGCAAGATTGCGCGAGATCGCGAGATCCATCTCGTCCGGATGGAGGTAGACCGGGCAATTCCAGGCCCGTGCCAACTCGAGTGCGGACCCGGAGTGGTCGGGGTGCACGTGCGTGAGCAGGATGGCCGCGGGACGGGCGCCGGCCCCGAACAGCGCCTCAGCGGCTGCCCGGATCCGCCTGCCTTGACCCGCGGTGGCGGTGTCGATCAAGACCCAGGACGCTGCGGACTGCACGAAGTAGATGTTGCCTGCCAGGGCGCCGGCTGCATACCAGTGCACGCCCGGAGCGATCTCAACCGGCTTGCGATTCCTCATGGTGAACCTCACCTGTGCCGTATCCGGCCCTTCGCCCAATCTCCGGTGTCTGAACGATGACAAGCGCAGGCGGTCCGTGGCCTACCCGGTTGTAGCCCCTGATCGAATAGTCCGTGGCGCTGACCGGCCGACCTGTACGATGCCCAATAGGAAGCCGAAGGTGTACCCGTTCTCGTTGTTGTGCGTTTCAAAGACATGCATTCAGTCCTTCGCACGGGTTCTGCCACCTATCCGGCGCCGCTGCCTTCCTCGCTTCCGGCGACTTGCCGTTGCCAGACCGGCCGCGGGATAGGCAGCAGGTGACGGCCAAGTCCAAGCAGCAGATTTTCACTCGCCGTCCTCCAGGGGCCCCTCGGCGCCCTTGACGATGAAGCCTTCTGGAGGCTTGATCACCTGCCCGGCCAGCGTGTTCGGGCAAACTTCAACCTTAATCATCGCACAGCCGACTCCTTCGCAACATGACGCAGGCCATATCGCGCGGTCACGGTCTCATAACAGCGCACCGGTGTGAGTCGCCGGAGGGCAAACTTACTGCATGAACGCCAGGAACATCGCGCAGAACACGGCCACCGAGAGCTGGCCGAGCAGTGTGGCCCTGAGCCAGCCGATCGCATGCGTGATCCGCCGACCGAGGGCGACCAGCGCGGTCTGTCAGAGCGCGCGGGATCACCATGATCTGCAGAGTCTCCAGCGATGACATCGCGGTCAGGCGGGAGCACGGCGACTGTGCGCCAAGCCATGGGCCAGGACGTTGTGATAGACATGCACAGCCACAAACAGCAATGAAAGCAGCGCGTAAGGCCATGACCCGCCGACCAGGGCCATGCCTATCAGCCAGAGCAGCGGCGTATACGCCGGGGCCAGCAGACCCGCCGCGCTCCGGCTCCAGGGTGTATCCGGCAGGTACAGCAGCGGTAGCCAGGACACGAAGTAGATGAGCAGGCCCAGCAGGAACAGGGCCAGCCCAGCCCGGGATTGGCGATCCTGCCAACGCAGCGGCAGGAATAGCGGCCAGAGGAATACCGCGATCCGGAGCACTTGCTCTGTCACCAGGATGACCCGCGGTACGCCGGCGTCCGACTTGAAACCACTTTGCGGCAGGCGGGACGCGAAGATGGCGTTCCAGGCGAAAACCGGGAGCAGCAGCAACTGTCGCCGGCAGCGCCGCGCTGTGGGCCGGCCAGGGTGCACACATCACGTATGTGGTGGTGACAAACGGCGGCGCCGGGAGCAACGACCCGACCCAGAGCCCGGACGAGCTCGTGCGCATCCGCCGGGCCGAGCAGACCGCCGCCTGCGCGGTGCTGGGCGTCCAGGAAGTGCTTTTCCTGGACTATCCTGACGGCATCCTGGAGCCGACCCTCGACCTGCGCCGCGCGCTGACCCGCGTCATCCGCCGCCTCAAGCCCGACCGGGTGGTCTGCGGCGATCCGTCGGTGCTGTTCTACGGCAACGACTACATCAATCACCCCGATCACCGCGCTGCGGCCGAGGCCGCGCTCTATGCCGTTTTTCCCTCGGCGCCTACCCGGCTGATCTTCCCCGAGCTGCTGAGTGAAGGGCTGGAGCCGCACCAGGTCAAAGAGCTCTACATGACGAGCGACACAGCGCACGTCAACACTTATGTGGATATCTCGAGCACGCTGGAGCGCAAGATTGAGGCGCTGCGCTGCCACAAGAGCCAGGTGGATCCGGGAGACGGGCAGTGGCTGCGCGATTGGGCGGCCGAGGTGGGGCAGGCGGCGGGGCTACCGTATGCGGAGGCGTTTCGGGTGATGAAGTTGGTGGCTGACGAGAGGTAGGGGCAGTTGCGCGCCCAGCTGACTTCCGTATGCCGCCGGCCGCAGCCCTGGATCCCGCGCCGCCAACCGCTTGTACACGGCATCCAGGGCTGCGGCGCGACACGGATGCCCATCGCCGCTGGCACAGCAGCATGTTCCAGG
>CAZELR010000139.1:0-6074 GCA_964513075.1 uncultured Anaerolineales bacterium | reverse complement strand
ACGCATTGAGCCTGGTGGCCGGCGCCAACCGCTTCGTGCTCTCCCCGACGGAACCCACCGCGGTCACGCTGACCAACCTGGCCGCGGCCGTGCAGGGGGACGCGATCGAGGTGACGTGGGACACGATCACCGAGGTCGACCACCTGGGCTTCAACGTCTACCGCGCGGCGGATGCGGCCGGGCCGGGGGTCAGGCTCAACGCGGGCCTGATCCGCAGCCAGGGGCCGGGCAGCCCGCGCGGCTTCCACTACAGCTACCTGGACGCCGCGGACCTGGTCGCGGGGACGACGTACACCTACTGGCTGGAGGATGTCAGCACGACCGGCGCCGCCACCCGCCACGCACCGGTGAGCGTGCGCTTCGGTGGGGAGCCGAACGCGGTGCGCATGACGGCGTTCGGCGCGACGGGGGGCGGGGCCTGGCCGGCCGTGGGGCTGCTGCTGGCCGCGCTGGGTGCAGCGGCGGGGGCGCGAAGGCGGAAGGATGAAGGCGGAAGGATGAAGGATGAAGGATGAAGTTGCGTAAGTGACTCGGCCATAGATCGGCCGTAGCATGAGATCGGCCAACAACTCACATTCGGAATTGCCGGGATGGGGTAGGTAGGGTAGGTAGGGTAGGTAGGGTAGGTACTTACGCTATTTTAATCCATATACCTATCGCGAGCCATGTGAGAGGTCATAGGATAGTTATCTGTAGAACTTAAAATAGGCCAAGTACCTACCCTACCTACCCGCGCCAGACCGAACCCGACCTTTAGGGTCTCCGTGACCCTAAAGGTCTTCCAACATCAAAGAGGAGGCCCATCCCATGCACCACCATTCCACCACCCGCGCCCTGTACGTGCTCCTGATTCTCTCGTTCGCGCTGGTCGGGATCTCGTCAGCCCCGAGGGCGTCGGCGTCCAGCGGTACGCTCGATTTTGGGAATACGGCTGACAACACGACAGCCACGACAAGCAACACCGGCTTTGGCGGTGTTCGCATCGGAAACGGTGGTGGCTCGTTCACAATCAAGAACCCCGGGCAGGAGATCGGGACGCAAGCCGAGCTCCAGGGCATAGCCCCCACCGCCGGAAGCATCAACAGCGTCGGGGTAACATCAGCCGAGTACGGCACAGCCGCCACTGTGTTTACGGTGTCGTTTGAAGTCTACCTTTCAGGCGGTAGCAGCGGCACGTGGTACTTCTTTGCCGGCAACGGCACCTCTTTTGGGTCAGCACAATCCAGCGGGTTTACTGGCGCGGAAGTATTCACCGGCCTACGGTTTGCCTACGGTGCATCCAATACCATCACGACCAATAACCGCAATGGCAGTACTTGGAACACCACAGGCATAACAGGGACGCCGTTTGCGCAGAATACCCCGTACACAGTCTCTATCATCGGCAATAACTCAGCCTCAACCGTGGACTACGGGTCTGGAACGGTGGCGGCAAACAAGTATGACTTGTGGGTCAATGGGACCCTGGTGGGAGACGACCTGGCAAAAGCCTCACTGGCGGCTGCCACTAACATCAACGCCTTCCGTTTTTACGGAGAGAGTTCTACCGGCAACGTCGCCACCATCAACCTGGACAATATCCGTTGGTGGAATCAGGCCGTGCCGCCTTCCATGAGCACTTACTCGACAGTCTCCTCCGTGCCAGCCCGCACCTACTCGGTCTTGAACATGAACAGCGGCAGCGCGTCCTTGGCCGGCAATGTGACCGTCAACGAGCTGCTGAGTCTGAACACTGGCAACCTGACGCTTGGAACAAGCACCCTTACTCTTGGGACAAGCGCCACGGTGGGCGGGGCGCCGTCTGCGACCAGCATGGTCATCACGAACAGCACCGGGAAGCTGTGCAAATCGCTTGGCGGGACGGGCGGCTTCATGTATCCCATCGGCGACAGCACCGACACGGCCGAGTATTCGCCAGTCACGCTGGATTTCACCAGCGGCACCTTTGCTTCGGCGCAAGCGTGCGTAAGCGTCAGCGACGCTAAGCATCCCAACAACAGCGGCACGACCCATTACCTCACCCGCTACTGGACCGTGAGCCAGAGCGGCATCAGCGATTATTCCTGTGGCACGACCTTCAGCTATGTGGACGCGGATATTATCGGCACGGAGAGCAATCTCTACACCGGCCAGTGGAACGGCTCGGCATGGACCCAGTTGAACGCAGCAAACACGGCAAATAACACGATCGGCGGCACGGTCAGCAGCTTCGGCGACTTCACTGGCGCAGAGCTAGGCATCTTCACGACGGACACTGCGCCGTCCGTGACCGGGACCGACCCCGCCAACGACGCGACTGCCGCGACGAACGCGAACATAGTCGTCACCTTCAGCGAAAATGTCGTCCTTGACTCCGGCTGGTACGGGATCTCCTGCGCCAGCTCCGGCAGCCATACGGCGGCGCAGTCGGGCGGCCCCCTCACGTTTACCCTCGTTCCGAGCCCCGTCTTCACCGCGGGCGAGACCTGCACCGTGACGGTCTACGCCGCCAAGGTGCACGACCAGGACACGAACGATCCGCCCGACACGATGACCGCCAACAAAGTCTGGAGTTTCACCGTCGACGCCGCGCCGTACGTCCTCAGCACGTACCCGGCGAGCGGCGCAACCGGAGTGCCCCGATCCGCCAACCTGACCGCCACTTTCAGTGAGGCGGTGAACGTCACCACCGGTTGGTTCGCCATATCGTGCGGCACGAGCGGCAGCCACACCGCGACCATCACCGGCGGGCCGACGACTTTCACCCTCAACCCGAATGCCGACTTCACTGCCGGCGAGTCGTGCACCGTCACGGTGTACGGGGCCAATGTAACCGACCAGGACGCGTATGACCCGCCGGACGTGATGGCCGGCAACTACACGTGGACCTTCAGCGTCTCCAGCGCCGCCGACTGCGCGCCGGACCTCTTTTTCTCAGAGTACGTCGAGGGCTCCAGCGACAACAAGGCGGTTGAAATTATCAACGCCACCACCGGCAGCGTGAACCTCGCCGGCTATGAGGTTCAGATCTATTTCAACGGCAACAGCACCGCCGGCCCAACGATCACCCTGGTCGGGACGTTGGCGCAAGGAGGCGTATACCTCCTGTGCAACTCTAACGCCAGCTTTGCCGGCCAGTGCAACCAAACCAGCGGCAGCCTGACTTTCAACGGCAACGACGCCGTGGTGTTGCGGCACAGCAGCAGCATTATCGACGCCATCGGCCAGGTCGGCACTGATCCGGGCACCGCATGGACGTGGGGCAGCCTGGCCACGGTGGACATGACGCTGCGGCGCAAGGCGACCGTCACATCGGGCGACAGCGTGGCGAGCGACGGCTTCCTGGCAGGCCTGGCAGCCCAGTGGGAGGGTTACGCCAAGGACACGTTCGATGGCCTGGGCTCGCACTCCTGCTCATGCGCCGAAGTCGCCCCTTACGTCATCGGCACCCTCCCCGACACGAACGGCACCCGGGCCGCGGTAGGAGCGAACCTGACGGTCACCTTTCAGGAGCCCGTCAGCGCCTCAGCGTCCTCCTTCAGCCTCCAGTGCGACAAGAGCGGCGCGCACGCGCTGACCGTCTCCGGCGGGTCGACCTCCTTCACCCTCGACCCGACAGCCGACTTCCAGAGCTGCGAAACGTGCACCCTGACGGTATTGAAGGACTACGTGACCGACCTGGATACGAACGACCCGCCCAACACCATGGCGGATAACTACGCCTTCTCCTTCACCACCGCCTGTGCCTGCTCCACTATCTATGGCATCCAGGGCAGCGGCTCCTCCTCGGCGTGCGAGGGCGAGACCATCGCCAGCCTCTCCGGCTGCGTGACCGGCGTCACGGCGACCGGCTTCTACATGCAGGACACGGCCGGCGACGGCAACAGCGCGACCTCCGACGGCATCTACGTCTATATGTATTCGACCTGGCCCAACATCGAGGAGATCGCGGCCGGGTACACCGCAACTGCCACGGGCGGCGCGGTGCAGGAGTATTACAACGCCACCGAGCTGTACCATCCCAGCGGCGCGGCCAAGGGCGCGGCCTGCACGCTGCCCACGCCAGTTGCAGTAGAACAGATCCAGACGATGGCCGCAGCCAACGTGGACCAGTACGAAGCCGTGGAGTTCATGCGCGTCTCGATGGACATTGACGGCTACGTGCAGGGGCCGACCAAGCGTTTCGTCTCCCGCTTCACGAACGGCGACCCCGAGATCGGCTTCATCAAGTGGGGCAACGAGAGCAGCGTCACGACCCCCCCGCGGCTCTTCGAGGAGGATTACGCCGGGTACGGCGGCCTCAACTATCTCTCCGGCGCGTGCAACAAGAACCTGCCCGACGTGGACTTCGGCGACCGGATCCAGGGGACGGAGATCACCGGCGTGATGGGCTACCACTTCGACAAGTGGCAGCTCATCGTGGACGAGATCCCGAACCAGAGCCTGACGGTGACCAACAACCCCGATGTGACGGACGACGAAGTCCCCCTGAGCCCCGACCAGTGGAGCGTCTGCACCTACAACCTGGAGAACATGTTTGACGCGATCGACGACTCTGACGGCGATATCGGGGATTGGCAGCCGCCCGACGCGGCGACCTACCAGCGGATGCTGCTCAAGCGCGCGCTGGGCATGGCCGTCGACCTGGAGCGGTGCAGCGTGATCGGCGTGCAGGAGATGGAGGGCAAGGACCAGGTGTGGAACGACCTGGAGGCGGCCATGGAAGCCGCCGCACCCGGCTCTAACTTCGAGTGGGACTACTACGAGAGCCAGGACGTGCGCGACATCACCGTCGGCATCTTCTACGACACCAGCCGGGTTAGGCTGAACAGCAGCACCCAGCGGCAGGGCTGCACGGCGACCGACTACAGCGTCGACTATACCAAGGCCCAGGGCTCGCGCGTCATCGCCAACCCCTGCACGGGCGCCACCTACCCGCTCTACGACCGGCCGCCCTATGTGGCGAACCTGACGGTGAGCGGGGTGCCGGGCGGGCCGACCTTTACGATGATCGTCAACCACTTCAAGTCGATGAGCGACGGCGCGACCGAGACGCGGCCGCGGCGCGAGGCGCAAGCGACCCACAACGTGGCGCTGGCCTATGAGTACAGCCAGGCGACCCCCTACCTTGCGATCGTGGGGGACCTGAACGACTATATCGGCTCGACGCCCATCGCCATCCTGAACGCCGGCAAGACCTACGACAACCAGGCGCTGGTCAACGTCCACACCGCCCCCATATCGCCAAGGCCGACCAGTACACCTATAACTTCTCCGGGGAATCGGAGGTGCTGGATTATGTCTATATCTCGCAGGCCTGGGACAGCGCACACTTCGCGGAAGCCAGCCCGCTGCACATCAACGCCGACTTCCCCGATGTGGGGCCGCTGGCAAGCGACAACTGCGGTGGAGGCGCCTGCCCGCTTGGGGCCACCCGCCCGCTGGATGCAACGAGCCGGCACGCCTCGGACCACGATCCCGTCTTCGTCCGGTTCAGCCTCAACCCCACCGCGGTCACCCTGACCGGTCTGGCCGCGACGGTGCAGGGGGACGCGATCGAGGTGACGTGGGACACGATCACCGAGGTCGACCACCTGGGCTTCAACGTCTACCGCGCGGCGGATGCGGCCGGGCCGGGGGTCAGGCTCAACGCGGGCCTGATCCGCAGCCAGGGGCCGGGCAGCCCGCGCGGCTTCCACTACAGCTACCTGGACGCCGCGGACCTGGTCGCGGGGACGACGTACACCTACTGGCTGGAGGATGTGTCCACGACCGGCGCCGCCACCCGCCACGCGCCGGTGAGCGTGCGCTTCGGCGGGGAGCCGAACGCGGTGGGGCTGGCGAGCTTCGGGGGGACGGGGTATGACGGCGGATGGGCAGGATGGTACGGATTAGTTGGGCTGGCCGCGGCGGCCGCCGCCTGGGCCGCCGTGCGGCGGCGCAAGGGCAGCCGCGCCCAGTAACGCAATCCGCCGGATTGCGGGCCGGCACAATCCAGCGGATTGTGTTACATGCACCGCCATGCGCCGGATTGCGCGCTCAGTAACGCAATCCGCTGGATTGCGGGCCGTCACAATCCAGCGGATTGTGCTACA
>CAZELR010000138.1:0-6131 GCA_964513075.1 uncultured Anaerolineales bacterium | reverse complement strand
TAGCCGGCGTGGTCCAGTCCACGTGGAAATTCCAGATCCGCAGCGCATCGTTGGGTCCAATCGAGGCCGAGTCGTCCCACTCCGCGAAGGGAATGGGCGCTCCGCTGGGCGGCGGGGTCGATCCTTCCCAGTCGGCTGGCAGCATCCCGCCGTAGGTGGAGGCCAGATTGTAGTAGATCGTCTGCGCCGCAGCGCCGGTCAGCATCTTGGACCGCTCGAACGCGGCCACACCCCCGCTGACCCAGTTTCCCGCCTGCGTGAACTGGTTGACCGTCAGGTAATAACCGTCGGGCCACAATCCCAGCTTGGGGTAGTCCGGCATGTAGCTGCTGGGCCAGGAGTACGAATACCGGTACCAACTCCCGGTCGGATCAGCCGTCTGCGACACGGCGAGGCAGATCAAGTTGGGCGTGCTGGTGACCGCGAACTGCATCATGACCCAGCGGTCTGCCAGGTGATCGTAGAGGGTGATCGGGTCGCCGTCGTTGGTGGTCTGACACTGGCCGCCAAAGCCGCTCCAGAGCGTGTTGCCCAGGGCCGGGCCGTACAGCGACGTGCCGGTCTTGTTCCAGATCTGGAAGCGGAGGTTTACCCACTGGACATAATGGTTGAGGCCGACGTCACCTTGGGTGTCGGGCGGACGTATGGTGTAGCCGACGTTGTTGATCCCATCCCAGTTCTGAATGGGGGAGGGCATGGCGGCCAGCGGCCCGTGCCAGTCCTGGAGCGTGGCATCCACCCCACCGAAGCTGCCTTCCACCGCGTGGCCGGGCAGCAGTCCGATTTCTCTGAATCGGATCAGGGCCTCCTCCTCCGGCGTCGCCACGACGGGCTCGATGTCACGCAGGGGCGGCGAAACATCCATGTGGTCCGGCTGGATCACGATCGGTCCATCGCCCACCGGCTTCTCATCGGCCGCCTGGCTGACTCGGCTCAGCCCCTGCGCCGCGCCTGCCGTGCTGAGCGTCCCGGCTCTTGGTCGGGGGGTTGTCAGATCTGGCGTCACGACCCACGCCACGGCCGTCAGCACCAACAGCAGCGCGGCCGCGCCGCTGATCAGTCTGAGCCATCTCTTCTTCTGCATCATTGTCCTCCTCTGGGACTGTATGAAAACAACGGGTGGATTGCATCGCTGAGGTTCGGCCTTATCTTACCATACGGCGCGCAATAGCAAAAAATTGAAAGGAAAACCAAGCGGAGCATCCTGAGCGGAGCATCGCAGTGCGCAGTCGAAGGATGCGCAGCGGCCTCTTTCAGGACCGCCATCGCGTCTGGCTCAAAAAAAGACCGGGTCCCGGCGCAATTGCGTCGAAACCCGGTCTCTCCCAACCTTGAACTTTTTTACCTTGAACCTTTTACCTTCGCCTTCGCGTTGCCACCCCCGCGAGTGCGGTCGCGGCCAGCGCGAGCAATCCGTATAATCCTGCCAACCCGCTGTTATAGCCGCCGAACCCCGCCATCCCGACCGCGTTCGGCTCGGTCACCGTCACACTCACCGGCTCATGCCGCGTCGCGGTCCCGTTCAGGTCCACGTCCTCCAGCATGTACCAGGTCGTCCCGGCAGCCAGGGTGGTCGCATCGGTCCAGGTGTACGCGTTCCCCTGCGCCGAGCCGGGTGTCAGGGCCGGGATCAGCATCTCGTTGACCCGCGTCCACGACCCCGCCTCGGAGCCGCTGCGGTAGACGTTGAACCCCGTATTGTCGGTTTCAGAGACCGTCTCCCACGCCAGCGTCACACCCGCACCTGTCGTCTCGGCAGTGAAGGAAGCCAGCTCCACCGCCAACGGCGAGAAGTACCAGGTGTAGTCCTCCACCTCGCCGTTTGCTATGCCGCCGTACGCCAGTGGCGCCGCGTCCGGCCCCTGCGTCTGCGTCGAGGCGTAAACCCGGAAGCGCGCATTGAGGGTCTTGCCGTAGACCGAGTTGCCGTCCGTGCTGAAGGTGACCGGCATCGTGCTCCCCGCGCCGACCGCCTGGTTGGTGAACACCTGCTCGCCGGCATCGCTGAAGTCGCCGTCCTGGTTCCAGTCGAACCAGCCGGTCACGTAGCCCGTCGCCCCGTTCACGGTCAGGTTGACGATGCCGTTTGAGGTTGAGAACGCGCCGCGCGTCACGCCATCATCGCTGGCATCGCCGCTGCCGACGTCGTCATGCCCTGCGGTGAAGCTGGTGTCCGAGGTCCAGGCCGTCCCCAGCCGCAGCGCGCCCGAGCCCGTGTGCCACGCCGCGCCGTACGAGCTGGCCAAGTCGCTGTAGTCGGCAGTGGCCGACGCCGCGGCGCCGCAGATGGTTAGGCTCCATGCCGTAAGCGTGCCGCTGTCACCGGTATAGCCGTCCACGATGCGTAGCGTCCACGTGCCGGCCGAGGGCTTGCCATCGAGCGTCGCCAGGCTTCCCTCGGGTTTGTATGAGCCGGTGAAGGGGGGCGACCCGGAGGTGATGTTGGTCGTCGCTTCGTCGTCAAAGACAGTGTTTGTGTAGTTGTCGCCGCTTCCACCGTTATTGGTCGATAACGTAACCGACGTGCTGTCCGGGTGCAGGATATAGAGGCTCAGGTCTCCGTCATAAGTGTGGGTGAGCTGGCCAATTGTGACGTTGACGTCGGTAATGGTTCCGCCGCCGCTGGGCACCGTGACGTTGGAGGTTGTGGTGCCAGAGGTGCCGCTGGGCGGTACGGTCTTGGGCACGTCGGTGCTGGTGTGGGTAACGCAGCCCGTTGCCGCGGTCCGGAACGCCCAGGTCGTCGAGACCTTGCTGCCGCAGCCGTTCACCGCGGTCACGCGCCAGTAGTACATCGTGTCGGTGCTCAACGCGCTGCCCGGCGTGTAGCTGGTGGCGGTCAGACCGCCCTGGTTGATGATCAGGCTGCTGAACGCCGGATCGGTCGCCATCTGGAGGGTGTAGCTGGCCGCGCCAGCCACTGCGTTCCAGGTCAAGGTCGGCGTCGTGGCCGCGTTCATGCTGCCATCCAGCGGCGTTGCCAGGGTGGGGCCCGTCAGCACAGCGTTGGCGATTTCGAGCTGCACCGGCGTGGTCTGATTGTACGAGCCGCTGCTGCCGGTCACGTTGATCGTATAGCTGCCCGCGGCTGCCGCACCCGTGTTCCCGATGGTCAGCGTGCTGGCGGCCGGGCCGGTCACCGGATTAGGCACGAAGGCTGCCGTGGCGCCCGCGGGGTAGCCGGCCGCGCTCAGCGTCACGCTGGCCGCGTAGCCCACATCCACCGTGAAGGTTGCATTGGCCGGTGCGCAAATGGCCTGGCTGGTGGATGTCATGGTGAACATCCGGGTCTCCAGGAAGATCGCGCTGAACGCGCCCCAGTTGTTGTTGGCGTCCTTGCCGCGCACGAAGATGATGTGCTTGCCCGGCGCCAGGGTCGACGTGCTCACGCTTGCCGTCACGTTCTCGATCGTGCTGTTGAAGCTGCCGTCCACCGCCGTCATCGCGTGGGCCACCGCGCCCGTCTGCCAGGGCGGGACGTCGACATAATACTCGGCCGCGGCGATGTTCTGCGTTGGCTCAGTGCCGTTGGTCTGCAGGTAGCGCGTGTCGTTGATGGTCGCGGTCAGGGTGGTTGGCGCGCCGATGGTGACCGCGCTGGCCGACAACGCCAGGCTCAGCGCATCCGGCCCCAGCGGCGTTATGTAGGGCGTGCGCGGCGTCTTGGCCGCGTAGAGCAGCGCCTGGAGGTTGGTGGGGTAGGTGGTGCCCTCGAAGGTGCTGCACGACTCGAAGAACGCAGTCCCCATCTCGATGCAGTAGGATGCCACGCCGTAGACGCCGTACGCGTGGTCGTCCGTCGTGCCGTCGGTGGCGTACAGCGTATACGATTTCTCCGGCGTATAGCCGTTGAAGTAGGCGAGCTTACGTCCCAACGTCTGGAGCTGCGTGAAGTTGGGCGAGTTGGTGCTCGTCCAGCCCCACGGCCACAACACCAACTGGGCATACGAGTGGAGGTCGATGTACATGCCGGTGGCATCCGCGGGCGCGGCGTCGGTGTCACCTGTTCCGCGCTGGTCAGGGAAGATCGCGGCCATGTAGGCCTGCACGGCCTGGGTCTCGGGTTCCGAGCTGGCCGTCGGGCCGCGGTAGGTTTCATCGCACGCGCTGGTGCTCGACCCGCCGCAGCAGCCCCACTTGAAGGTGTAGTTGCGGTTCAGGTCCGCGCCGCGGCTTGAGCTGGTGACGCCGCAGTAGTTCTCGTTGGTGTTCTTGCGCCACGACGTACCCCCTTCGGCCTCCTTGCGGCCGTCAGGGTTGGCCTGGAGCATCAGGTGGATCTCGTGATGGTCCAGGATCCAGGTGGCATCCGGGTTCACACCGTAGTTGTTGACGAGATACTCGGCGAAGCGGGTGGCGGTCTCGGCCGGGGTGTATTCGCGCGCATGGATCGACGCGGTGATGAACAGCTTGGGCTTGGCGCCGGTGATGGCCGAGTTGGTCAGCTTCAGCACCATCATGTCGTAGCCGTCCAACTGGCCCGCGCTCTTCTCCCACGAGTTGCCCACGTCGATCCAGGTCGCCAGGGTCGGGTGGCTGGTCACCAGCGCCTGCGCGGCCGCGTAGGTCTCCTCGACCGTGCGGTAGCAGGAGTAGCCGGGAATCGTGTCGGGCGCCTCCGCCCACGGCACGCTCAGCCGCGCGAAGTTGGCCGTCTCCGCCTCATCCACCGCCGTGCGGAAGCCCAGCGCCTCCAGGCGTTTCAGGCCCGCACGGTCGACCGCGGCCAGGAAGTAGCGCTCCACCTGGTTGTTGTACTCGAAGAGGTCGAAGCCATGCAGGAGCTTGCTGTCTTCGACGGTGTTGTAATAGATGCGGACCACGAAGACGCCGTCGGGGGTTGGCGCCGCGGGATGAGCCGGCATGGCGCCGGCCCCGGCGGCCAGGCCGGGCGACAAAACCAGGGCCAGCAGCAGCAATGTCACGATCGGGAACGACAGACGGGATCGCATCGGACCTCTCTTGCCAGGGGGCGCGATTCAGCGGGGCGCGGCCCCTGCAGAACGAATATGAGAGCGGATTGAACGATCCGATTGTATCACTTCGCCATGCGCGTGCCAAATCGTGCAAGCCGTTCGGGGGGGGCGTACTGCGTGGTGCGGCGACCTGCGGGTCGTTGTGTGGTGCGTGCCACTCTGTCATTCTGAGCGTGTCAACCACTCAACGCTCGTTGCGGCGAGACACCAGCGAAGAATCTCGCGATACATGATAGAACAACGAATCTCAAGGATTCATCGAATGCCCCGAGCCGATTCGTTCAATCCCGTTGATTCGTTGTTCTATCCTGTGCATTGCCGGGATTAGGAGATGAGGGGTAACCATAAGCCTTTCCCCTAATCCCCCAATCCCCGCTAACCGTTCCGAGCGCAGCCGGGATGAAGGGATTAGGGGTAACCATCTTGGCGGTTGAAACATGTCCCGGACTCGAGGCTGCGGCATACATGCCGTCAGCCGGTTTCCCGCATCACGCGCCCATTGCACCTGACCGGCTAAAGCCTCGATTCCTAATTCCTTCCGTGTCCGGCTATCGCTTTCGCCGCCGCAGCCCTGCGCTCGCCAGGGCTGCCAGCGCGGCCAGCCCGGCCAGCGCCGGCAGCGTGGCGGACACAGGGGCCGCCCCGAACCCCGCCAGCCCTACCGCGTTCGGCTCGGTCACCGTCACGCTCACCGGCTCATGCCGCGTCGCGGTCCCGTTCAGGTCCACGTCCTCCAGCATGTACCAGGTCGTCCCGGCGGCCAGGGTGGTCGCATCGGTCCAGGTGTACACGTTACCCTGCGCCGAGCCGGGCGTCGCGGCCGGGATCAGAATCTCGTTGATCTGCGTCCACGGTCCCGCCTCTGAGTCCGCGCGGTATACGTTGAACCCTACGTTCTCGACCTCACTCACGGTCTCCCACGCCAGCGTCACGCCAGCGGAGGTCGCGTCGGCGGTGAAAGAGGCCAGGTCCACCGATAACGGCAAGAAGTACCAGGTGTAGTCCTCCACCTCGCCGTCGGTCACGCCGCCGAACGGCACTGGCGCCGCCTCAGGCGCCGCGTCCGGACCCAGCGCTTGCGCCGAGGCATATACGCGGAAGCGCGCATTGAAGGTTTTGTCATAAACCGAGGTGTTGTTGGTGCTGAAGCTGACC
>CAZELR010000137.1:0-6162 GCA_964513075.1 uncultured Anaerolineales bacterium | reverse complement strand
AGCGAAGAATCTGCCTGAAAACTCGCACGACGAGATCCTTCGCTGGGGTCTCGCCGCAACTGACTTTGGGCGGTTAACCCGCTCAGGATGACTATGATATTCGTACGCTGGGGTCTCACCGCAACTGACCTTGGGCGGTTAACCCGCTCAGGATGACTATAGTATTCGTACGCTGGGGTCTCGCTGCAACTGACCTTGGGCGGTTAACCCGCTCAGGATGACTATGATATTCGTACGCTGGGGTCTCGCCGCAACTGACCTTGGGCGGTTAACCCGCTCAGGATGACTAGGCTATTCGTACTGGTGCGATGACGTCCTCAACCAGGTGCGGCAAATGGTAGATCGTGATGCCGGCCAGGTAGTGCGACGGCGGCTTCTCGGCAAGGGTGAACAGCACCACCTTGCGGCCCGCCTGCTGCAATTCCACCAACGTCGCCAACAGCTCTTCGTGTGCGATGGCGGTGACGACCACCAGGGTGGCGCCCCACGGCAGCCGCCGCGCCTCGCGCAGCAGCAGTCCTTCGATCGGCTCGGCCGCGAACGCGGTGACCGCGGCCAGCAGCTCCAGGATGTGCATCAGTTGGTCGGGGCTGCGGCCGGGCAGCAGGCGCAGGGGTTGATCGCTGCCGGGGAGGTAGCCGTTGGCGATCAGCCCAACGGGCAGGCGGAGCTCGGCGCACAGCGCGGCCAGGCTGCCGGCCACGCTGACCGCGCGCTCCATCAATTCCGGGATGTGGCCCAACCAGTGGCGTTCCAGCGTGGCGACGTTCAGGAAGAGCATCACCTGCGGCTCCTGGCTCGGCTCGTAGACCCGGCTGAGGAGTGCATTCTCAGCCTGGCGCGCCGACTGGTGGCGCGCGGTGGCCTTCCAGTGCACCCGCTTGAGCCCATCGGCGGGCTGCCACGCGCGAATGCCGGCGGTGCGCAGCGGATCTTCCACCAGGCGCGCCTCGGCCGGGCGACCGCCGAAGGGGTTTTTGGCGGGCAGGCCCAGCTCGGCGACGGTGTAGAGCCGCGGGTAGACGATGAGCCGCTGCTGCTCGGCCAGCTTGCCCTTGCTGCTGAACATGCCGAAGCCATCGCCGGTGCTGAGGAGCGCGGGGCCGTAAGGATGATACCCGCGCTGGGTGCAATGAATCGTGAAGCGCCGGGTCAGCCGGTCGAATGCGCCGGCCGACCAGAAGGAGGTGAACTCGCCCAGGTTGGTGGAACGGTTAAGGCGCACTTCTTCGACCGCACCCCCGGGGGTGCTGATGGGCAGGTTGCTGGGGAAGATGTCGGTGACGTGGAGCCAGGTGACGGGCAGCAGCTTGCGGTTGCGCACCTCAAGGGTCAGCTCCACCGTCTCGCCCATGAACGCGCGCGTCTCGCTGAAGCGGCGCGTGTAGTGGAGGCCGAAGAGGCTCAGGGCGTTCCACAGCCAGCCCGCCAACGCCACCGTGAACAGGCAGGCCGCCGCCGCGGTCAGGAAGCGGCTGTGCGCCGCCAGCCCGGCCAGGGTGAAGATCAAGCCCAGGATCAGCCACGCGTCGCTGAACTGCGTGTCCTTGGTGACGTCGATGTAGCGCCGGCTGCGCAGCTCGCCGGTGAAGCGCGCCAGCCGGTCCGGCAGCGCGCCCCGGCCTTCGCGGCCGCGGCCCCGCTCAACATCCTGTTGCAGCTCTTGATCGATGGCTGGTTGCAGCACGTGTTACCTTCGCGGGCGGGGAAACCCTTCTAACAGGATGGATAGGATGGACAGGATAGCCCTCTTGCACCACCTGAGAGGAACCGCCGTTATCGCACTATCTCACTCTTGCACTATCGTACTATCGCACTCTCGCACCACCGCACCCTCGCACTACACCGGCTACTGCACCACCGGCACCGGCACCGAGGCGGTGATATCCGCCACGACCTGGGCCGGGGTGCGGCCGCGCAGGCGCACCTGCGGGCTGATGTGCACGCGGTGGGTCAGCACCGGCGGGCAGAGGTGCTGCACGTCGCTGGGAATCACGTAATCGCGGCCGCGCAGCACGGCCAACGCCTGGCTGGCCTTGTAGAGCGCCAGGGTGCCGCGCGGGGAGACCCCCAGGTCAACCGCGTCGTGCTCCCGCGTGGCGCGCGTCACCTGAACGATGTAGCGCCGGACATCGGGGTTGACGTGCACCTCGCGCACGCGCGCCTGCAGCGCCTGCAGATCCGCGGCCGACGCCACCGGCGCGAGGGCCTCCAGCGGATCGCCGGCCTGATAGCGCAGCAAGATCTCCTCCTCCTCGGCCGCGGACGGGTAGCCCAGCTTCACCTGCATCAAAAAGCGATCGACCTGCGCCTCAGGCAGCGGGAAGGTGCCCTCCAGCTCGATGGGGTTTTGCGTGGCCAGCACCAGGAACGGCCGCGGGAGCGGGTAGGTCTGCCCGTCCGCGGTGGCCTGGCGCTCCTGCATTGCCTCCAGCAGCGCGGACTGCGTGCGCGGGGTGGCGCGGTTGATCTCGTCGGCCAGCAGGAGCTGGCTGAACACCGGGCCGGGGCGGAACTCGAATTCCTGCACGCGTTGGTTGTAGATGCTCAGCCCGGTGACGTCCGACGGCAGCAGGTCGGGCGTGAACTGGATGCGCGCAAACGACATGTCCAGGCTGCGCGCCAGCGCCTTGGCCAGCGTGGTCTTGCCGATGCCCGGCACGTCCTCGATGAGGACGTGGCCCTCGACCAGCAGGCTGACCAGCAGCAGTTCGGTCGCCTCGGCCTTGCCGACGATGACGCGGGCGATGTTGGATTGGACGGCTTGTGAGAATTGGGTGAAGTCCATGGGTGCTCCGTGCGCGGATTTTTGATTTTGGATTTTGGATTTTTGATTTTGGATTGCGTGGTGCGTGGCGCGCAGCACGTGTTGTTTTTAGGTTGAGACGAATGGGACGGTGTCGGGCATAGAACAACGAATCTGCGGGATTCACCGAATCTACAGGGGCCACCGAATCATCCGGCCGTTCCGGTAGATTGTCCTGAAAATAGGCAAGCATCCTGAGCGGAGCCGGGGTAGGGGCCCCGGCGCAGTCGAAGGATGCGGCTTGGGGCAAATGGCCGCTCCGCACCCTTCGACTGCGCACTGCGGTGCTCCGCTCAGGGTGCTCCGCTTTGTTTTCATGCACCGTGGCGCCGCTCCCGGCATGAGAAATTCGTTGTTCTATTTCGATCCCCCTTCCCCCAGCTTCGCCAGCAGCGCGCCGGCCTCGTCGTACGCGACCTTGTAGGTGTGATCGGGTGGGCCGTCGCACTCCGCCAGTTGCCGCGCGGCCTGCGCGTGCGCCAACGCCGCCTCTTTCTCTCCCGCCTCCAGCTCTATCTCCGCCAGGAACAGGTGCACGTCCGCGCCCTGCAGCACGTACCCGCTCCGCTCCGTGATCTCCAACGCCTCCCCCGCCAGCCGCCTTGCTTCTTCTCGCGATTTCCCTTTGTCATCCTGAGCGGAGCGCAGCGGAGTCGAAGGATCTCCCTCTCCCCCTCTCCCCGTCTCCCCCTCTCCTTGTCTCGCCTGCGCCCACCGCACCCGCGCCAGGTCGAGCAGGATGTCCGCCTCGGCGTCCACCGCGTTGATCGCCCGGCAGCGGGCCAGCGCCTCGTCCAGGTGGCGCTCCGCCTCCTCCAGACATCCTGAGCCTGTCGAAGGATCATTGGCCACGGCCAGCGCCGCGCCCAGCAGCCAGTGGGCATCGACATAGTCACGTTCGACAGGGTAGCGTGTGCGGGCCGTCTCGTCCGCCAACTCCAGCGCGCGACGCGCGGACCTCACCCCACCCTCTCTCCCGATCCCGGAGGATGCAGGGTCAGGAGAGGGGCGGGGGGTGAGGACCCGCGCCATAAGCAGCGCCCGCAGCACGCGGTAGGCCCAGATGATGCCCTGTGCCTGGACGTGCCCGGTGCGTTTTTTGATTGTCTCCGCCTGATCAAGCTGCTCAGCCGATGCATCCCAGGCGCCTCTGTAAGCAAGAACACGACCCAATTCATACAGGTTAGTAGCTTCTCGCTCCTCGTTCCCGATCTCCCGGCACAGCGCGATGCTGCGGCGCAGGCTGGCCTCGGCCGCGGCCAGCGCACCGGTGCGGATCTGGTCCAGGGCCAGGTTCCCCAGGCCGATCGCGAGGTTCTTCTTGTCGCCCCGCTTCTCGTAGATGGCGTTGTGCCCCTCAAACAACGGCACGGCCCGGCTGGGCTGGCCGCTCAGGCTGTAGCTATTGGCCAGCTCGTTCAGGGTCCAGGCCTGCCAGGCCTCGTCCTTCAGCCGCGGCAGCGCCGCACGACCCGGGCCGGCCGACGGATCGCCGCCGGGAAAGAGGCCGGCCAGCAACTCGATCTGTAGTTGATAAGCGCCGAACTGGTAGTAGGCGGCCTTGTTGATGCGGTCGTAGAACAGCCTCACCGCTTCGTCGTACTGTCCCGCGCGGAGGGTATGGTGGTAGAGCTCGATCACCGGCGCCAGGTCGTCCAGGGTGCGCGGCTTCTCCACCGGCGGGAGCGCGGCGAAGTAGTCGCGCAGCCGCGCGTGGCTGGCCGTCCGGTCGGGGCCGCCCAGCCGGTCGTACGCGTAGCGCCGCACGATGGGGTGGAGGTCGAAACGGTTGGTCTTCGCGTCGCGGTGGAGGAGGCCGCGGGAGAGGAGGTCGTGGAGGTCCTCACCCCCCTGACCCCCTCTCCTGACGACGATACTGCTGTCGTCAGGAGAGGGGGGTGTGTCCGCCAGCGCGGCCAGGGCGTCGTAGGCCACGGGGCCGCGGAAGCAGGCGATGCGGCTGAGGAGGCGCTGGCGGTCGGGGGTCAGGCTCTCGTAGGCGGTCTGCAGGACGTGGTGCCGGCGCTGCACCAGGTCGCCGGTCACGTCCAGCCGGCTCGCGGCCGCGATGTCGCCGGGCTGCTGCAGGTCGCGGGCGATCCAGCCGGCCAGCAGGCGCAGGCTGAGCGGGTGGTAGCCGTAGGGTGCGCACGCGGCTTCGATCTCGCCGCGGCCGCCGCGGATGCCCTGCCCGCGCATGAACGCAACCGCATCGACGGGGTGCATCTCCGTCAGCTCCACCTCGCAGCAGCCCGCCAGCAGGTCGCCGCCGGCCGCGCGCAGGACGCCGGGGGTCAGCCGGGTGGTGAGCAGCACCTTGCTCCGCAGGCCGGGCAGCGAGCTCACCCCGCGCAGGAAGGTCTCGGCGGCGGGGGAGATGCAGTCCGTGGCGTGGTGCGTGGTGCGTGGTGCGTGATCCGTGTCCCCTTCTCCCTTTCCCCCCCGCTCCCCTGCTCCCCCGCTCCCCGTCTCCGCCACCTCGTCCCCCTGGTACGCGGCCATCATGGAGCTGTAGGCGCGGAGCGCGCGCTCGAAGCCGTCGAGGATCAGCAGGACGCCGGGATAGCGTAGGATCGCGAGCAGCGCGTCGACCTGCTGCCGCGGGCCGGGGGTGCGGCGGGGGTCGACGCCGAGGTAGGCCAGGGTTTCTTCCAGGAAGCGCTCGAAGGTGGCTTCGGTCTCGTAGAAGCTCCACCAGACGACGCGCGGCCAGCGGCGAGGATCCACGTCGTGGTGCAGCCAATACCAGGTCAGCGCGCTCTTGCCGAAGCCGCCCAGCGCGGTCAAGACCAGCAGCGGATGGGCAGAGTCGCGTTCCAGCCAGCCGCTCAGCATCTGCCGCTCGGCCAGGCGGCCGGTGAAGTTGGGGGGCATGGCATAGGGATGCGCCAGGAACCAGGTCGCAGGCGCGGGGGGGAGGGCCGTCTCCTGCGGCGGAGGCGAGCCTAACGCGGTCAGGAGCTGGCGCCAGGGCCAGTCCGGGTCGTCAGGATCGGCAAAGTTGACGTAGGTGAGACGCCGGATGCGGAGCGGTGGCTGGCACTGCTCCTTCAACAGGGGAATCAGTCGCAGTTTGCGGGCAGCCGGATCGAGCGACTGCACCATGTCATCGCCGAACTCGGCCCATTCGTCGGTCAGGTAGGCGGGAGTCAGGATCAGCAGGGTCTTCTTGCTGGTCGTCACCGCGCGCTCGATCTCATCCACCCTCGGCGCGCCAGGTCGGAAGTCGCGGTTGTCAATGCAGACCTTCAGCCCAGCCTCCTCCAGCCGCGGCAGCAGCGTTCGTGACACCCACTCGCTGTCCGCGTGGCTGTAGGAGATGAAGACGTCGTAGATGTAGACGGTCGGGTCAGGCA
>CAZELR010000136.1:0-6200 GCA_964513075.1 uncultured Anaerolineales bacterium | reverse complement strand
GCAATGCGCAGGAGGGGCAGGTCGTCTCCGGCGCCAGCACCATCACCATGCAGCTTGCCCGCAATCTCTTCATGGGCCCCGATCAGCGCTACGCTCAGAGCATGGACCGCAAGCTGTTGGAAGCCGGCCTGGCACAGGAGTTGACAACGCTGTTCAGCAAAGATGAGCTGCTGGAGATGTACCTCAACCTGCTGAACTACGGCCACCTGACCTACGGGCCGGAGGCCGCCAGTCAAATCTACTTTGGGGTGTCCGCCGCCGACCTCACCCTGGCGCAGGCGAGCTTGCTGGCCGGGTTGCCGCAGCAGCCTGCCAACTTCGATCTCTTTCAGAACCTGCCGGATGCGAAGGCGCGGCAGCGCGTGGTGCTCGATCTGATGGTGCGCCATGGCTACCTTCCGCAGCCGCAGGCCGATGCCGCCTACGCCGAGACCGTCGTGCTGAACCCTGACCCCGACCGGATCGTGAACCTGGCCCCGCATTTCGTTCAATATGTCGGGGATGTGGTCGATGAGCGGCTTGGCGATGGCATGGCGCTGCGGGGCGGGCTGACGATCACCACGACTCTCGATCTGCGGATGCAAAATCTGGCGCAGGACGTGGTGGCGCGCAAGGTCAAGGAACTGAAGCCGGTTCACGACCTGAGCAACGGCGCGCTGGTGGCGCTGCAGCCCGTTTCCGGCGAGGTGCTGGCAATGGTGGGGAGCGCGGACTTTGCGGATGCCGGCATCAGCGGGCAGGTGAACGTCGCGCGCAGTCTGCGCCAGCCCGGCAGCGCCATTAAGCCGGTGCTCTACGCCACCGCGCTGGCCGATAACCTGATCAGCCCGGCGACGGTCCTGTGGGACATTCCGGTCACCTATGATGTTAGTGATGGGACGCGGTACAAGCCTGCCAACTACGACGGCAAGTTCCACGGCCCGGTCACCGTGCGGACCGCGCTGTCCAACAGCTACAATATCCCCGCGGTGAAGCTGCTCGATGCGGTGACGGTGGATCGCATGTTGCAGGGCGCCGAGGCATTCGGCATCCGGAGCCTGAACCGGGGCCGCGAGTGGTACGGATTGAGCCTGACGCTGGGCGGCGGCGAAGTGACGCTGTTGGAGCTGACCACCGCGTATGCGGTGTTGGCCAGCGAAGGTCGGGCAGTCGCGCCGGAGCCGATCCTTGCCGCGGTCGACAGCCGCGGCCGGTCCGTGGACGGCGCCCGGCTGCCGGCCGCTGAGCCTCAGCAGGCGATCTCAACCGCGGCCGCCTTCCAGGTTACCGACATCCTCAGCGACAACACCGCGCGCACGCCCATGTTCGGCGCGGCCAGCCCGCTGAAGCTGAGCCGGCCCGCCGCGGCCAAGACCGGCACCACCGACGACTGGCGCGACAACTGGACGCTGGGCTACACGCGCTACCTGGTGGCCGGCGTGTGGGCCGGCAACGCCGACGGCCGGCCGATGAAAAGGGTCAGCGGGGTGGCCGGCGCGGGGCCGATCTGGCACGACTTCATGGAGGGGGTGCTGGCCGATCCCGCGCTGCTGGCCGCGTTGGCCGCGCCGGCCGATCCGGCCGCGTGGACTTTCGCACCGCCGGCCGACGTAGAGCAGCGCGCCGACTGCCCACCGGGCCTGGTCTGCCGGGACGGTGGCGAGTATTTCAGCCGCGCCTGGCTGGAGGCTGCGGGCGAGGCCGGGCCGCTGGCCGACAGCGTGGCCCAGGCGCCGTCCGCGCCCGTCTACGCCGCGCTCCCCGATGCCGGCCGCTGGACGGCCTACTGCCGGACCGAGCCTGCCGCCGTGCGCTCCCTGTTGGCGCTGCCCGATCGGCTCGGCCTCCCCGCGGCCCAGGGGGGTGGGACTGAGCCGGACGCCGGGATCAGGGAAGAGCAGTTGCGCGCCGTCGCCTGGAGCCTGCGCCATCCCACGGCCGCGGACCTGGGCCCGTGCGACGCGCTGGCCGAGCTGGCGCCCCGCGCCCTGGCCAGCGATCCCCAGCCGGGGGACGAGGCGCTGCAGGTGCTGGTCGATCTGGCCGCGGCGCTGGACCCTGCGGCCGGGCCTGTGCCGGGCGACACCGCGCTGCCCGTGCAGGCCGTCGCGCCGACCGACCACCGTTATGCATCGCAAGGGGTCAGCAGTCATGACGCGTGCCCGGGCAACTACATCGTCGGCCAGGTCCTGAACCGCGCGGGCGGACCGGTCGCTGGGGTGCATATCGTGCTGATGGACGAGTGGGGCAACCGCGCCGATGCCTGGAGCAAGAGCGGCCAGGACGACTACGGTCGTTACGATTTCCCGATCCACGGCTTCGCCAACCGCTACACGCTCACCGTGGTCGATGACGCCGGCAGCCCCATCAGCGCGCCGGTCGTAGTGGAGCACATGCAAGGCAGCGGCGGCAGCAGCCCGTGCCATACGGTCAACTGGGTGGGAGGGTGAGAAACCAGGTTTCTCCGCGAAACCTGGTTTCTGTGATCAACTCAGTTGTCTTCTTGAAGGATGACATCTTCATTTGCTAGCATACCGATGCGGCGATCGAATTGGACGACGGTGTCCCCGTCAACGATGCCCTGCGTCCGGGCAATGTCCATGAATCGCTTGGCGGGTATGGTAGGCTGACCAGAAGGTGCAAACGAGGAGATGCGCCAGCCAGGCTGACGTCCCGGCGTCTGGCAGTAGAGCGAATGGTCAAAGTAAGCCCTGGCTTCTACGATGCCGTGATGAATATGCACCGTGGGGAAGAACAACTCCGCCGGATTTCTTCTGGGAAACTCAAACGCCATCGGATGGATGTCTTTCGCTCCTGCCCGGAGCTTGAATACCGCGAAGGCGTAATCATGGTAGTGCGGCATCTGCTCCCAGGTCTGGTCGGGGAGGCGAAAGCGGCTGTCCAGCCGGGCAAAGTCCCGGAGGCGCGGCACGAACGACGCTTGAAAGCTGCCGACCTCATGCACTTTGAGGATCGCTTCGAAGCTGGGCGCGCTTTTGGAATCAAGTCCTCTCAGCGCCGGCTCATAGAACCCTGTGGCCATATCGTCGAAGAAAGCCGGATAGCTGGAGAGGTCCATGAAACGGACGGCATCTTCAGGAGGGAGAGGCGGGGTCGGTAGGGGCAAAATCATCGCCAGGTCCGACCCGGCCTCGTACTGCATGCTGTAGACCAGGAACTGTCTGCCGCCGGCCGAGCTGCGCGCAAAGATCCTGGTGTTGGCGACGGAAGAAACCGTTCCAGAGAAAATGCACATCGCTGTTACCCTTCCCCCTCGCACTCCGGAATAGAGGCTTCAGCCGGTCTCTTGGGGCAACGAGAGCAACCGGCTAAAGCCTCGATTCCAAATCACGAAAGAATCCTGGTTTCCTGTCAAGGCATCAACCAGACATCATACAGCACCGGGAACCAGCCTTGTACATCGTAAGTGAGCCCCTGCACCCGCACTGGCGCTGCGTTGAGGTTCACCTGGTCGCGAATCGGCAGGATCCACGCCTGGTCCATGGCGCGGCGCTGGACGTTCAGGTAGCGCGCGGCGCGCGCCTGTGCGTCCTGGAGCTGGGTCCCCTCGTCCAGCCACGCGTCCACCTGCGGGTCGTTGACGCGCGACCAGTTGAACCCGCCGATGTTACTGCTGTGGAAGAAGCTGCGCAGCAGGTTGGGATCGGTGCCTGAGTTGACGAACGGGACCAGGTGCTTCGCCCCCTTGCGGCCGGCCTCCAGCGCGGCGGGATAGGGCATCTCCTCCAGCGCCAGGTCGATGCCCGCGGCCTTCCACTGCGCTTGCAGGATCGTCCCGATGGCCGGCAGCTCGCCCCACGACATCAGCACTCCTTGCAGCGTCAGCTTTTGCCCGCCTTTATCCAGGATGCCGTCTCCGTCCGCATCGGCCCAGCCGGCCTCGGCCAGCAGCGCCTTGGCTTTCGCCAGGTCGAAGGGGTAGCGAGCGGCAGCATCGACGGACCCCAGCGACCAGCGGGTGACGGCGCTCAGTGGGCCGGTGGCGACTGGCGACGTGGGCCCGAACACGGCCTTGACCAACGCAGCCCGGTCGCTGGCGTAGAGCAGCGCCTGGCGCACTCGGACGTCATCCAGCGGCGGCAGCGTGGTGTTCAGCAGGAACTGCACCGACTGGCCGGGGATCGCGACCGGGTGAAGCCGATACGCCGGCTTGCCGCCGATCTGGTCGGCATCTCTGGGCGGCAGCTCGCCGATCACATCGGTCTGGCCCGAGAGCAGCGCGGGCAGCCGGGTGGCGGGGTCGGCGTAGAAGCGGAACTCCACCCGATCGAGGTAGGCGGGGCCTTGGTGGCCGCGTATCTCCGGCGCCCAGGCATAATCCGGGTTGCGCTCGATCACCAGGGTCTGGCGCTCCAGGTAGCTGGCGAACACGAACGGCCCGGTGCCCACTTGGTGCATCTGGTACTGGTCGCCCCACCGATCCAACGCGGCCGGCGAGGCCATGCCCAGGTAGACCTGGCTCAGCCCGTCCAACAGCGGCGCATAGGGGGTCTTCAGCACGATCTTGACGGTGAAGTCGCCCGCTGCCTCCGCGCGATCGAAGGGACCCAGCAGGAAGATGGCCTTCTGCGATTTGGTGGCGGGATCCACGATGCGCTCCAGGTTGCGCACCACCGCCGCGGCGTTGAACGGCGTCCCGTCGTGGAAGGTCACCCCCTGGCGCAGCTCGAAGGTATAGGTCTTGCCGTCTGCGCTGATTTCCCAACGGGTCGCCAGCGACGGGTGGAACGTCCCGTCGTTATTCTGGACCACCAGCGTATCGTAAACGCCGTTCAGTGCGATGCCCAGCTCCGAGCTGGCGTTGACGTGCGGGTCGATGCCCGATATGGGCAGCGTCAGGCCGTAGTGGAGGATGCCGTCTGAGCGAGGCGTGGCTTCCGTCTGAGGAGTCGGTGAGAGCGGCGTTCCTGCCGCCCGCGGCAGCGATTGGCACGCAGCCACCAGGAGTAGGGTGATGACCAGAACCCCCAGGCGTATGGAACGGCGTCTCATCTGGTCTCCTCCTTCCTTTTTGGCGCTTGTGGCGCCCTGGACTATACTAGATTTCATGCATGTACGGTTGTTTTCACTGATCCGGACGGGCGTTGCTTTGCTTGTCTTTTTTTGTCTGTTCCTGGCCCTGCCTGGTCGTTCCGAGGCGGGTGGCCACGGCTGCGACTCCGGCAACCTGATACCCAATTGCAATCTCGATGGTCCCTATTATGCCCCGGACGGCCACCCTGACTGGCGGCTGCCGCAAGGCTGGGCGCCGTTTGTGGTGTCGGGCGGCGCTTCTTATCAGCAACACACCGATACTTACTGGGGTGCGCCAAGCTTGAACATCTGGTCTGACGGTGGCGTTTTCGTCGCCGGGATCTATACTCAAGTAGGCGGGCTGACCCCCGGCGTTGCTTACAAGGCATCGATGGGGTGGGGTGCGCCGACCGAGCCGGACGCCTTTGGCCGGCGTCTGGGGATCGATCCTACTGGCGGCACCGATCCCAACGCGGCGACGGTGGTATGGGGCCCCATGCATCGCGGTCCGGGTGCAGTGATGAACAACAGCGATCCCGGGAAAGTCAATATCGATATCAGCGCCGTGGCAAAGTCCGCCACGGTCACGGTGTTCGTCTACGTAGATCACAACTACTCCACCGGAGCTAACTTGTTCTTTATCGACGCGGTCAGCCTGTTTGTCGATCCGGTTCAGCCCGCCGTGGTCCCGACTGAAGCACCGGCGGCGCCCGCGCCGGCTGCCATCGCGGCGGCGCCCCAGGCCGCCCGGCGGCCATCGGCCACGCCGTTGCCCACTGCCACCGCGACTGCCACCGCTACGGCGACCATCACGGCAACCCCGACGCAGACCGCAACGCCTACGATTACCCCGACGCCGACGCAAACCGCGACGCCGACCGCGACGCCGACCTCCACGCTGCCGCCCAGGCCCACGGCTACGCCGGGAGTGCCAGCTGCGCCCGCTTCGACCGGCGGCACTGCCTCCCCAGCCTTGCTTTACGGCGGCGCAGGTGCGCTCGGCAGCGCCGGCCTGTTGGGCGTCCTGTTGGCAGTCAACCGGCGGCGGCGGTAGGCACAGACCGTCATGCTGAGCTACCCAAGCCGTCGGCGGCATACGGCGACCTGCGGGGCGCGGCAAGTAACGCCGATGGTCATCCTGAGCGGGTTAACCACCCAAAGTCAGTTGCGGCTAGACCTCAGCGAAG
>CAZELR010000135.1:0-6237 GCA_964513075.1 uncultured Anaerolineales bacterium | reverse complement strand
AACTCTGTTTTTGCTTCTAGATTATAGAAGCATCATATAGATCATATAGATCATATAGATAGCCTGTCGCGACATGACCTATATGAACTATATGATCTATATGATACTTTAATAGCCCATCCTGTCGAACCTGTGCATCCTGCAGATGGGCGGCGCGTGGGGGTGAGAGAAAAACACGAGGAAAACATATTCAGAAGTTAGGTAATAATGGTAATCATGGTAATCGTTCCGTGTTTCACGATTACCATAATTACCATTATTACCCCACTTCTCGAAGAGAACACCTGATTCTCGAATCGTCGAAAAGTAGAAACGCAGAAACGTAGAGAGACCCTCAAATCTTCCAGGGTCAGGAGCCCGGTTAAAGCAGAGTTGCCAACCTTTCCGCAAGGTTGGCAACCCTGGCTTAAGCGCGATCTAGCGCTTGGCTTCCCACTTCTCGCACCAGACGAGCTCGTTGAAGTGTTGGCCCTTGAACTCGGACTCGCCCATGATCTTCTGGATCACGGCGCGGATCACGGTGCGGGTGTTCTTGTAGGCGTTGATGTAGCATTTCACCATCGGCACGTCGGTCAGGTGGGTGGTGAAGTTGAGCGACACGAACACCGTGGGCTTTTCGGTGACGAACCAGGGGATGTCGGCGCCCATCGGCGCCAGCCACTTGATCCGGTAGTTGTTCTCGGCCGCATAGCCCCGGATGTCGGAGAACTCCAGGACCGCGTCACAGCGCGCGTTGAAGTCGGCGATCTTGCCGCCGATGCGCTGGGCGCCGTCGGCCAGGGTGACCTCGAAGCCGACCCGCTCCAGCTCTTCCTTGATCAGGTCCTCGATGCCGCCCTTCTGCTTGTAGATGCCGAACTTCTCTTCGAGCTTGAGCACGTGCAGCTCGATGCGCTTGTGCGTCTCGGGCCGGATCGGCAGCTCTTTGCGGGTGTCCTTGACCAGCGAGATGCACTTGTCGGCCGCGTCTGCGGCCAAGGCCAGGTGCTCCGCGCAGCCGACGACCGCCAGACCCGCGGCCGGGGGCGTCAATGTGCCGGCCTTCTGGGCCTTGTGGAGGCCGATCTTCGCCTTGAGGCCCAGGATGCGCCGCAGCGCGTCGGTCAGGCGCTCTTCGGTGATCACGCCGCGGCGGTAGCCGTCCAGCATGTAGCCGAAGTCCTCGTCCGCGTCGCGGAAGAAGAGGAACATGTCGCAGCCCGCGGCGATCGCGCCCGGCACGTAGTCGCGGCGCTTCATCGCGCCCGACATGCCCAGCATGTGCGAGGCATCGGTGGTGACCAGGCCGTTAAAATCGAGCTGCGTCTTGAGCAGGCCGTTGATCAGCTCGGGCGCCAGGGTGGCCGGCAGCACGTCCTCGTACTTCAGGCCCGGCACGAGCTTGTAGGAGTATTCGGGCAGCGCGATGTGCCCGGCCATGATCGAGTCCAGCCCGTCGTCGATCAGCTTCTTGTAGACCTTGCCGAAGGAGGCATCCCATTCCTCCGGGCTCAGCTCGTTGACCCCGAGCACGATGTGCTGGTCGCGCTCCTCGGTGCCGTCGCCAGGGAAGTGCTTCACGCAGACCGCGCGGCCGCTGTGCCGGATGCCTTTAATGTACTGGGTCGTATACTTGAGCACCGTGTCGGCATCCGTGCCATAAGCCCGGGTGTTGACAATGGTGTTGCGCCAATTGGTGAGGATGTCGACGCAGGGGTCGAAGTTCCAGTTGACGCCGAGCGCGGCCTCTTCGCGGCCGGCCACGTAGCCGACGTTGTAGGCCACTTCCTCGCTGCCTGAAGCTTCCACCGCCGCGGCCGAAGCCACATACGTGCCATCGCCGCAGCAGCCGTCGCCACCGTTGTCACAGTTGGCGGCAATCAGCAGGGGGATCTTGCTGGCGGCCTGGGCGGCCTTCAGGAACTCGTAGATCTCTTTCGAGTCGCTGCCGGAGTCCTTATAGCGCTGCCCGCCGTAGTGGTACTTCTGCAGGTCCTTCCTGGCCGTTTCAGCGTTGAGGTTGTGGTTGTGGCTGATGAAGAGCTGGCCGATCTTCTCTTCCACGGTCATGCCCGCGATGGTCTCTTCGACCCACGCGATCGCCTCGGCATCCAAATAGTACGGCTTGGCCTTCAGGTTGACTAAAACACCCATTTTCTCCTCCTCGTTGTGGAAACTGCGCGGGACGTTCCGCGTTGATAATTGTAACGGACTGTGACGGGTTCCGCAAACGGAGCGGTGTGGCGGATGGCGGATGGCGGATGGCGAGATTCTTCGCTGGCGTCTCACCGTCAGGGGAGTTGGGCTGTCAACCCGCTCAGAATGACACAGGGACGGACGCAATACGCAATCGGCAATCAAAAATCAAAAATCACCCCCCCCCCCTCCCTCAACTGACCGGGTTGGGCCGGACGGAACGAACGAGCTCCGGCGCGGCGAGGCGCGGCTTGGGGTAGCCCAGCACCTCGCCAAACCGGCGCCCCGCTTCCCAATCCGCGCGCGCCTCGGCCATTTCGTCCGCGGTGCGGGCCACGAAGTTCCACCACATGCGGATGGGGCTGAACAGCGGCTCCGCCAGCGGCGGCCCGCCGATGAGCAGCAGGCGGCCGCCCGCGCGGCTGGCGAAGGCTGCGCCCGCGCGGCCCGGGGCGAGGGTGTGCAGGGCGCGGTCCTGCAGCGGCTGGCCGTCGAGCAGGCAGTCACCGTCGAGCACCAGCAGCCCGTGCTCGAAGGCGGCATCCAGCTCAACCTCCACCGTCTGCCCGGCGGCCACCTGCACATCCGCGCCGACGAGCGCGGAGAAGTGCGGCGCGGGCGAGCGCACGCCTGCCAGCGCGCCGGCAAACACCTGGATGATGCCGCCGCGCGGTTCGAGGCGCGGGGTCTGCGCGATGCCGGCGAAGGCAGGCTCGACGTTGCGGTCAGCATCCGGCAGCGCGATCCAAAGCTGGACCCCGCTCAGGCGGCCGGTGTGGCGGGCCGGGGTCTGTTCCGCGTGGCTGATGCCCCGGCCCGCGGTCATGACGTTGACGCCGCCCGGCCGCACGGTGGCCTCACAGCCCAGGCTGTCCGTGTGCAGCACCTCGCCTTCGAGCAGCCAGGAGACAGTCTGCAGCCCGATGTGCGGGTGGGGCGGGACGTCCATTGGCTTGCCGTCGGCAAATGCCAGCGGGCCGAAGCGGTCGAGAAAACACCAGGGACCGACCGTGCGGCGTTCTCTCAGCGGCAGCGCCCGGCTGATGGGCAGATGACCGAGCCGTGTGTCGCGGTTGGGGTAGGAGAGGAAGGTGGGGTCTGGCATGGCGGGTTGTCCTTATGTGAAATGTGGAATGGCGAATGGCGAATGTGGAATGGCGAATGGCGAAATGTATGCGGAATAATCATGTGTGCAGCCCTTGACTCGCGCGTCTGCTGCTGCTATAATGCGAACGGCAGAAAAGCAGAATTTCCGCCAAAAGAGGTATGCCATGAGCGAAGCTACGATCCAACTGCGCGACAAGGGCGTGATCACCCTGCCGATGAGCCTGCGCCGCAAATACAGCCTGCGCACCGGCGATGTTTTTTCAGTCAGCGACCTGGGCGAAGGAGCCTTCATAATCACCCCCAAGAGCTCGCGCGTCGCGGCGCTGGGCGACAAAGTTGCGGATATCCTGCAGGCCGAAGGAGTCACGGTCGAGCAGATGCTGGAAGCACTGAACGAGGAGCGCGAGCGCTACTACTGCGAGCAATACGTCAATGGCTGAGCCGCGCCGGCCGCAGCTTTTCTTCGATGCCAGCGCTCTCTTCGCCGGCGTGATTTCCTCCGTCGGGGCCGCACGCGCCCTGTTGTTGCTCAGCGAAGCCGGGGCCGTGACGATCACGGTCTCGGAACAGGTGATCGCCGAAACCGAACGAACCCTGGCCCGCAAAGCGCCGGCTGCGGTGCCCTTCTACCGCGAAACCCTGCGTGCCAGCCGAATTCGCATCGTCAAGGATCCATCCGCCGCCGAGGTCGCGGCCGCACACGACATGATCAGCCACGCGCCGGACACACCGATCCTGGTCGCCGCCATCAAGGTCAAGACCGACGCCCTGGTCACACTCAACCGCCGCCACTTCATCGAGGACACGGAGGTGGCCCGGCGATCCGGCTTGCGCATCGGGACGCTTGGGGACGCGCTGGCGTGGGTGCGTGCGGAGTTGAGGTAGATCACGCACCACCGCACTACCGCACTATCGCACTAACCTTCCCCACTCCCCCAGCGTCAGCGTCTCGGCGCGGCGGCGGGGGTCGATTCCGGCGGCGGTCAGCCAGGCCTCCACATCCGCGGGCGCGCGGCTCAGCCCCGCGGCCAGTGAGTTGCGCAGCTGCTTGCGCGGCTGGCTGAACCCGGCCCTGGCCACCCGGAAGAACGCGGCCGCGGTCACACCGGGGGCCGCGGGCTCGGTCCGCCGGTCCAGCCGCACAACCGCGGAGTCCACCTTGGGCACGGGATAGAACGCGCCGGCCGGGATCCGGCCAACGATGCGGCCCGTGCAATAGAACTGCACCCCCAGCGCCAGTAAACTCATCTCCGGCGGCGCGGCCACCATCCGTTCCGCCACCTCGGCCTGCACCGTCAGCACCAGCAGCTCGGGCGGCGGGGTCGATTCCAGCAGATGCCGGATCGCGGCGGAGGTGATGTAGTAGGGGAGGTTGGCGAGAACTTTGTAGGCGGATTTTTGATTTGCAATTTTTGATTTTGGATTTTGGATTTGTGCTTCGCCCAGTCGCTGATTCGCCGCTTCGCCATTCGAAAATCCAAATTCGAAATTCGAAAATCCAAATTCGCCCATCAGCGCGCCCACATCCACCTTCAGAATATCCCCGTGGACGATGGTGACATGGGGTTGGGCGGCGAAGCGGGCGCGGAGGAAGGGGATCAGGCGGTCGTCCAGCTCGACGGCGACCACGCGGCCGGCCTGGGCGGCGATCAGGTCGGTGAGCACGCCGGGGCCGGGGCCAATCTCCAGGACGGTGTCGTCCGGGGTCAGATCGGCCGCGGCGACGATGTGGGCGCGGTGGGCCGGGTCGACAAGGAAGTTCTGGCCCAGGCCCTTTTTGGGGCGGATGCCGAGAGCGGCGAGCTGTCTCAGAAGGGGCTCTGTGTTCATTCTTCCAGGAGCTGTTCGATCCACTCCCGCAACACAGGGATATCCGTCATTGCTGTATCCCACACCGCCCGCAAGTCCACCGCAAAATACGCGTGGACAAGCCGGTTCCGCATGCCAATGATGTCCTGCCAGGGTATGTCGGGATGCTGCTCGAGAAATGCATCGCTGAGGTTGCGGCTAGCTTCGCCAATGATCTCGAGACGATGCATGACGCCATCCTGCAACAGAGGCGTCTCGCAGAATGTCGTGTAGGATACCCATGCAAGATATGATTCGATCTGGCTGATCGCATCCAGGATATCGCGCAGCAGAGCTACATCATCGCGCTTGGGCATATAAGATGACCTTTTCCGCATCAACGAACGGTCGAAGATGGCGACTCAGCCCGCGCGCCGACACCAAATCCACCTTCCTGCCGCAGCGTGCTGCCAGCTCGCGTTCGAGACGCCCCCACGTAATCAGGCTAAGCGGCTTGAGAGGCGGCTCAGCAAACCGCACCAGGAGGTCAAGATCGCTCTGCGCCGTGTCTTCCCCGCGCGCTACTGAGCCAAACAAGGCCAATTCCTCGACCCCGAAAGGCAGCAGCACCGGCAGAATCTTGGCTCTGATATCATCCAGTGAGTCCATCCTAATTCTCATCCAGCTTCAATATGGTCATAAACGCTTCCTGCGGTATCTCAACCGACCCGATCATCTTCATGCGCTTCTTGCCGGCCTTCTGCTTTTCGAGAAGTTTGCGCTTACGCGTTATGTCGCCCCCGTAGCACTTTGCCAGCACGTCCTTGCGCATGGCTTTCACGTTGGCGCGGCTGACGATCTTGTTGCCCACTGCGGCCTGGATGGGAACGTCGAACTGCTGGCGCGGGATCACGTCCTTCAGCTTGCTGACCAGCTTCTGGCCCTTGATAAAGATCTGGTCGCGGTGCACGATCATGCTGAGCGCGTCGACCGCGTCCTTGTTGACCAACACGTCCAGGCGAACCATGTCGGCGACGTGATACCCCTGGAAGTGATAGTCGAGGCTGGCATAGCCGCGCGTGCGCGCCTTCAAGTCGTTGTAGAAGTCGGTCAGGATCTCGATCAGCGGGATGTGATAGCTGAGCAGCACGCGGCGCTGATCCAGGT
>CAZELR010000134.1:0-6330 GCA_964513075.1 uncultured Anaerolineales bacterium | reverse complement strand
GTCGGGGCACACCGGCACGCAGACCCCGCACCCCACGCAGCGGACCGCATCCACCCGGACGACGTCCTCCAGTGTCAGGGCCGCGAACGCGCATTGCTCCACGCACGCGCCGCAGGCGATGCACTTATCCTCGTCTACTGTGTTAACAAAGGCCGACCGTGCCACCACGTTGGCCATGCCCAGCTCAGCCAGGCCGCGCAGGACGCCGCAGCTACAGGTGCAGCAGTTGCAGATGTACCAGAGGCCCTCCTGGCTGTTGCTCACCGAGTGAACCAGTCCGGCCTCGGCCGCGCGGCGCAGGGTGGCCATCGCCTCCTCCTGTGTCAGGCTGCGGATGTCCGGCGAGTGATCGAACGCGCCCGGCACGGGGCTCAACGTCATGCAGACGTCCAGCGGATGGCCGCACGGCTCGCCGATGAGCGCCTTCTGCTTCCTGCAGATGCAATCCACGACGCCCCACGCTTTGTTCGCCCCTACGATTTCCGCCGCGCTTTCGTAAGGATGCACCTCCATGTCCACGCGTACCGTGCGATCCACGGGGATCACCCGGTGCACCTGCGGCGCGACGGCCATCACCCGGCTGAAGGCTTGGCGGTAGTAATCCTCGAACAGCCGCGCCAGCTCCGCGTCGATGGTGGGCACCTGGTTCTCGTAGATGCCTACCACGAACGGCAGAATAGCATAACCCATGCCGCGGCCTTCGGCCGCGCGGCCGGCCTGGATCAGCCCGCGCCGCGCCATGGCCTTCAATTGTGCGTTGAGCGCTTTCGGGTCGCCGCCAAGTCGGGCCGCGATCTGATCCGGGGTCTCCAGGGTCAGGCGCAGCGCCGCGGCCAGCGCGGCCTCTTCTGGCGCGAAGAGCTTGGCCAGCAGCCGCAGCTCTGCGCCGTCAGCCGTGGGCGGGAAGCCGTTCGGCAGCGCGTCCAGCCGCTCGGCGAGACGTTTATAGGGGGTGTCGGTCATGATTTGCTCCTCGCTCAGTTCTCGCCCGCGCTGATGCCCCATTCCTTGCGCCACAGCGGTTGAGCGACCGACAAGTGCTTTCCCACTTCCGGCGGCTTTGTGACCTCGATATCGGATCCGAAGTCCTTGAGCAATTGCTGCATTGTGGCCGGGTCCGAGAGCGCGGCCAGGGCCGCGGCATAGCGCGCCCAGGTCTCGGCCAGGACCTGTGCATCCCACGTCCCCCAGTATTTGCCCTCGTCGATCACTTCCCACTCGGCCATATACGGCTCGACGATTCGCAGCAACTCGCACACCTGGATGTGCACCTCCGGCGAGCTGAATTGGGTCTTGGTGAAGAGATGCTCGTTGATCAGCCCGTAGCGTCCCGGAGCCTGTTCCTGGAAGGGTGCGTCACCGTACTCTATCAGCCGGCCCGTGCGCCCAAAGGTGAGGTGCAGCGTCTCACAGCCGGGCGGCGCAACGACAACCCCGCGCACATGATCGTCCACCGGCTCGAGGTAGATTTCGAACGTGCTGGTGGGGATGCCATCGTCGGTCTCGATGTCGATCGTTTTGAAGCGCTCGCCCGTGCCCAGGATGCGCTCGTCAACAACATGGCAGGGCCAGGCCAGCCGGTGGCACGCGGCTTGAAGCAGGGCTGTGAGTTGCGGAAGTTGGCTTGTGTCGCGCAGAGCGCCGCGGTAAAAGATAGTGATGCCCATTGATGTCACTCAGAAAAATGTGCTGGATGTATCGTCAATCTGCCTTCACTATACCATCATCGGCGTCTTCAGACAAGCCCGAGAGACTTTAGTCCGGGGGCTTTTCAGTGTCCTGTGTATCTCGCTCTGCAACCAATTCATCTTTCCCAGCGTCTTATTTGCCAGCCGTGGTTATCCCGGCTATGATCGCGTTAATCTTACAAGGACGGCTTCATATTTATGTCTGATACGCCATCTGACGAATGGGGCAGCAAGCCTGCCCCACGCCCACAACCGAGCTCGGGAGACCAGCCGCAGCCGCCGGCGCAGCCATTCTGGCCGCGGCCGGCCCAGCAAGGCCAGGCCGTTCCGCCCGCCGGCAGCCCACAGCCGCCGGCGCAGCAACCGGTCGTGCAGCGACCCCCTGTGCAGCAGAGCGCCGCTCCATCGTCCCAGCCGGCGCCAGGCAGACCGGTTGCCGGCAGCACTGCACCCGCGGCGCAGCCGGCCGAGCGGCGTACTGTTCCCGCGCCGCAGCCGCGATCGCGGCCGCAGTCGCGGTCCGGCAGCCGCCGTCAGTCCGCGGCTGCGCCACGCCGCGGCTGCGGCGGCCTCGCGCTGGCGCTGCTGTTGGCGGCCGCAGTGGTCGTGCTGCTCTTCGGCCTGGTGCTCGTGGGCTATGCCAGCATCGCGCGGGACCTGCCCCAGCCTGATGAGCTGCAGGCCCGCGTCAGTCAGTTTGCATCCACGCTGATCTATGACCGGGATGGCAACATCCTGAATGAGGTGGGCGATCCCAATTACGGCCGGCGCACCGTAGTGTCCATCGATCAGATCTCGCCCTACCTGCGCGATGCCACCATCGCCACGGAAGACCCTAACTTCTACCAGCACGCCGGCGTTGACCCCGTGGGCCTGGCGCGCGCGGTCTATTATGCCATTCGGGAGCGCGATCTGCACGGGCCGGGCGGCAGCACCATCACGCAGCAATTGGTCAAGCTCACCTTCCTCTCGTCCGAACGGACCATCTCCCGCAAGGTCAAGGAGGCGATCCTGGCGGCCGAGCTCACGCGGCGCTATCCCAAAGACACCATCCTGCAGATCTACCTCAACGAGCTCAACTACGGCAACCTGGCCTACGGTATCGAGGCCGCGGCCGAGACCTACTTCGGCGTCCCTTCGGCCGATCTGACGCTGGCCCAGGCGGCCATGCTGGCAGGCCAACCCCAAGCGCCGGCCTACTACGATCCCTACACCAAGCTGTGGGAGGCGGACGGCCAGCCCGGCGCGGTGAAGCGCCGCCAGGGCGAAGTGTTGCGACTGATGGTCGAGCGCGGCTACATCACCTCCGCGCAAGCCGACGCGGCCTGGGCCGAACCATTGGCCTTGCAGCCGCTGCAGCAGGTTTACGACTCCAGGCATCCGCATTTCGTGCTGTATGCGCGCGAACAGGTGGAAGCGGCGCTCGGGCCGGAGCTGTCCGGCAAGGGCGGACTGCGCATCTATACCACCCTGGACGCGCGGCTGCAAGCTGTGGCCGAAGAGGCCGTGCAAAAGCAGGTGGCCGCACTGGCCGCCCAAAATGGCAACAACGGCGCGGTCGTGGCCGTGCGGCCGGGCACCGGCGAGGTGATGGCGCTGGTCGGCAGCGCGGACTTCGAAAATGTCGAGATCAGCGGACAGATCAATATGGCGCTGGCCCCGCGCCAGCCTGGCTCAGCCCTTAAGCCGTTCGTCTACCTGTCCACTTTTGAGATACCCGCGGCCGTGGAGACCGCGCCTGCGGCCGTAGCCAGGGCCCAGGCCGCGCGCTTGGCCAGCGAGTTCAGCACCACCCAGGGCACCCCTGTTGCGGCCACTGCGCAGGTCAGCGCCATCGAGCCGCCCGGTTATTGGACCCCCGCGACCGCGATCATGGATATCCGCACCGAGTTTTCGGACGGCGAAGGCCGGCCGCCGTACGTGCCTTACAACTACGGGGGCAGCGATAAGGATGTCAAAGAACACGGCCTGATCAACGTGCGGACCGCGTTGGCCAACTCTTATAACATTCCGGCCGTCAAGGCGTTGGAACATGCCGGCCTGGATCGCCTGAAGGACGTGGCGAGCCGTGCGGGCATCACGACGTTGACCCGACCCGACTATGGCCTGTCCTTGGCTTTGGGCGGCGGCGAGGTGACGCTGTTGGAGCTGACGGGCGCATACGCAACCCTGGCCAACGGCGGCGTGCATGTGCCGCTCAGCCCCATCGCCTGCGTGTTGGATGCACAAGGCCAACTGATTTGGCGCGGCGCGGCCGCGGAGGCCGTGGCTGGCTGTCTGGGCGCCCAGCCCGGCGCCAGAGCGACGGCCGCCATTACCCCGGAGGCATCGACCCAGGCCTTCGACCCCCAGCATGCTTATCTGATCAGCTCGATTTTGTCCGATGTCGAGGCGCGACAGCCGACGTTCGGCGGCGTCAGGAACGTGATGACCCTGGCTGATCGGCCGGCCGCCGTCAAGACCGGCACCACCAACGACTATCGTGATGCCTGGACCATGGGCTATACGTCCGATCTCGCGGTGGGGGTGTGGGTGGGCAACGCCGATTATACGCCGATGGAGCGCGCAGCCGGCTCGGTGGGCGCGGCGCCCATCTGGCACGCAGTGATGGTGGCAGGCACGCAGGGGACCGCGGCTGCATCGTTCGTCGCGCCGATCGGCATTCAGCGCGTGGCGGTGTGCGCGGAAAGCGGTACACTGCCCAGCGAGGCCTGCCCGGCGCAGCGCGAAGGGCTTTTCGCCGATCGCCAGGGGCCGCTGCCGGCTGGCTATGACCTGTGGCAGCGCGTGCGCATCGACCGGGTCACCGGCCAGCTTGCCACCGAGTTCACCCCGTCCGATCGCATTGAGACGCGCGATGTGATGATCTTCCCGGAAAAGTACCGCGCGTGGGCCGAGGCGAAGAACCTGCCGTTGCTGAGCCAACAGCGGCCGCCTCTGGCCTTCGAGCCGGAGCTGGCGCTGCTTTCCCCGACCGACGACAGCAATCTGGAAGGGATCGTGTCGGTGATTGGCCATATCCGCATCCCGGAACCGGTTGTATGGCGCCTTGAGTACGGCGCGGCGCACGATCCGGGCGGCTGGGGCGTGCTGGTTGGGCCGCGGCCGGTCGATTCGGCCGATGGCGGCGCGCGCTCGATAGACGATGTCGTGTTGGAGTGGGATGTAGCTGCTACTGCCGCGCTGCACGGCACCACCGAGCTCGCGCTGCGATTGGCAGCTTACTATGACGTGAACTCGCTGGATTATCCGGTGGCTGTTTCCAATGTGGTGCGCATCACGCTGGTCAGCCCCACCGAGACACCTACGCTCACGCCCACCGAGACGCCCTCGCCGACCCCGACGCTGGAGGCGACGCCGACTGCCACGCTCACGCCGGTGCTCACGCCGACACCCACCCTCGTTCCGGAGATCACCGCCACGCCTGCAGCCACCCTTGCGCCCGAGGCAACCCCGACGCTGCAAGCCTCAGTGCGGGCTGTCATCTCCCTGCCGCTGGATGCCGCGCAGGTGCAGGGCCAGGTGGAAGTCCGGGGTGCGGCGGATGGGGCGGGTTTTGTCGGCTACATCGTGGAGTATGCAGCCGCGCCTGTGCCGCAGGAATTCGACTGGCTGCCGGTGGGAGCAGAATCCTTTGTGCCGGTGTCGGACGGCATCCTGGCCATCTGGCCGGCTGATACGCTGGCGCCTGGGAGTTATTGGCTGCGTTTGCGTGTCTTCGACATCAGCGGCGCCGCCCGCAGCGTCCAGGTGCGGGTGACGGTGGTAGCACCGTAGGAAAACACAAACCGGGTTTCTTGCAGAAACCCGGTTTGTCTGGTTTGAGAAATCAGATGCTGGACCGGTCTCAGACCGGTCCAGCATCTTTAAACTCAAGGTAAGTAGCTCAGCGGGTTGAGTTGAACACCACCCTTGCGAACTTCGAAGTGCAGGTGCGGTCCGGTTGAACGGCCGGTGGTGCCCATATGGCCGATGATGGCGCCCTGTCCCACCACATCGCCAGGCTTGACGAAGATGCGGTTCAGGTGTCCGTAGAGGGTTTGAAAGCCGTTGCCGTGATCGATGACGACGTAGTTGCCGTAGCCGACGTTGCTCCAGCCGGCGATGACCACGTAACCCGAGTCGGATGCTTTGACCGGCGTGCCGGTGGCGCGGGCAATATCCACTGCACGGTGGTACGGCTGATAGGCCTGGGTCACGTAACCTGACGTGGGCCAGACGAAGCGTCCTGTGCCCTTTTTGGCGCCGGCCGGCACCGTGCCGCGATAAATCTGCGCCTGGGCTACCGGCATTGCCTTTTTGCCGCCCGGCACGATCAGTTTTTGGCCGGCGACGATGGCCGGGGTGCCCGTGCCGAGTTTGTTCAGCGAATAGCTAAGGATCGCGTCGGGCGTGACCTTGTACGTCTTCGCGATTTTCTCTACGGTTTCGTTCTTGGCGACGGTGTGATAGATGCCGTCCACCGGCAGGATCGTGAGTTTCTGGCCCAGGCGCAAGAGGTCAGGATTCTGCTCGAGGCCATTCGCGAACATCACTGTCTCGGCACTGAGCTTATACTTTTTAGCGATGCCGTAGAGAGAGTCACCTGCGACAACGGTGTGCGTGATGATGTCCAGGCGCGCCCGTTCAGGGATGATGGTGT
>CAZELR010000133.1:2102-6435 GCA_964513075.1 uncultured Anaerolineales bacterium | reverse complement strand
CGAAATTGTACAATTTCGCTATGAGTTTGTCAAGCGAAATTCTGACCTGGCTGGAAAGCTGTTTGACATTCTTTCCAGTCAAGCTATAATACAATTTGCGCCTTGGCCTTGTGGCGCCCTCACAGCGTCGTGATGCAAGACAGGACCTGCTTGCCACTCACTTAAGTAAGGAGGTACGACGCAACTATTTCACGCACAGCTCAAAGTCGATCCCCGAACCTTCATTCTTTACCCAAACAGGAGGAGAAAGTACGATGAAACAGTTCAAGCTGTTTAGCCTGCTGACCGTAGCTGTCATGCTGATGGGCATCCTGGGCGCATGTGCTGGCACGCCCGCGCCGGCAGCACCGGCTGCCCCCGCGGCACCGGCTGCCACCGTAGCCCCAGCTGCGCCGGCTGCCACTGAGGCGCCTGCCGCGCCGGCTGCTCCCGTGGCCCCCGCGAAGAAGACGTTCATCTTCGGCGCGCAGGGCGAGCCGGTCTGCCTGGACCCGACCGTCATCACCGATGGCATCTCGGGCCGTGTTACCAACCAGGTCTTCGAGGGTCTGGTGAAGTTTGACGGCAACACCACCAACGTCGTCCCCAGCCTGGCCGAAAAGTGGGAGACCTCAGCCGACGGCACGGTGTGGACCTTCACTCTGCACAAGGGCGTCAAGTTCCATGACGGCACGCCGTTCAACGCCGAGGCCGTGGTGAAGAACTGGGACTACTGGGCGAACACCAGCAACCCGCTGCACAAGGGCAAGATTGACGCCGGCATGGTCTTCGAGTACTACGAAGGGCAGTTCGGCGGCTTCGATGGTGACAGCGTCATCACAAAGGTCGAAGCGAAGGACGAGAACACGGTCGTCTTCACCCTGAAGACGCCGCAGGGCCCGTTCCTGAACAACCTGGCGATGTTCGTCTTCGTCATGTGGAGCCCCACTGCCCTGGAAGCAGCCGGCGTGGAGTCCTGCAAGAACCCGGTGGGCACCGGTCCGTTCAAGTTCGTGGAATGGGTGGCGGACGAACAGGTCACGCTGGTTAAGAACCCCGACTACTGGGACGCGGCGAACGCGGCCAAGGTGGACGAGGTTATCATCCGGGACATCAAGGATAACTCGGCCCGCCTGAACGCGCTGAAGGCCGGCGAAATCCATGCCCTGGAAGGGATGGAGCCCGACTCCGTCCCCGCAGTCAAGGCCGATCCGAACCTGCAATTGGTCCTGCGCCCGGCCAACAACACCGGCTACCTGGCCTTCAACTATAAGATCAAGGAATTCCAGGATGTGAACGTGCGCCAGGCCTTCGCGTATGCGCTCAACAAGCAAGCGTATGTGGATGCATTCTACGGCGGCCGGGGCCTGGTGGCCAAGGAGTTCATCCCGCCCTCGCTGTGGGGCTACAACGCGGATATCGTGGATTACGCGTATGACACCGCCAAGGCCAAGGAATTGCTGACGGCCGCCGGGTTCCCGAACGGCCTGACCGAGATCACGAAGGCCGACGGCACGAAGGGGCCGCTGGAGCTGTGGTACATGCCGGTGTCCCGGCCGTACTTCCCCAACCCGAAGGATATCTCCGAAGCAATCGCTGCCGACCTGGGCAAAGCCGGCATCAAGGTCGAGCTAAAGACCGTGGATTGGGCAACATATCTCGACATGCGCGTCAAGGGCGCCCTGCCGCTGTACATGTTGGGCTGGACCGGCGACAACGGCGATCCCGACAACTTCATCTGCTACTTCTTCTGCAAGACGGGTGAAGCTGCCGCGCGCGAGGGCTTCTTCCCGGATGAGGAAGTAGCCAAGATCCTGAACGAGGCTGCGGTCAAGACCAAGCAGGAGGAGCGCATCCCGTTGTACAACCAGGCGGAGCAGCTCGTCCATGATCGTGCGCTGCGCTTGTTCATCGCCAACAATCAACCGCCGCTCGCACTCAGCGCGAAGGTCACGGGGTACGTACCGAACCCGACCGGCACTGAGTACTTCAACACCATCGATATCGCGCAGTAAGGCGCCTGACCGGTCAAGCTGAGCCCGCCGCCGCTCGCTGCTTCATCGGCGAACGGCGAGGCTCAGCCGTAGATCTTTTGGACTCGAGGCTTCAGCCGGTTGTGCCCATTGCGTGGGCGCTTGTTACCCCCCAAAGCCGGCTGAAGCTTCAATTCCGAATCACGATCGCTTCGGTATTTCCGTCGACATTCGTTCGCCGCTTGAAGGAGTCCCAATTTGGCCGGCTATCTCATGCGCCGCTTATTGTCTGCCGTGCCGGTACTGCTGGGCGTGTCCATCCTGGTCTTTGCCTTCATCCATTTCATCCCGGGTGATCCGGCTGTTGCAATGCTGGGCGAGCGCGCCACGCCGGACAGTGTGGCACGGGTGCGAACCAGCCTGGGGCTTGACAAGCCGATTTGGGAACAGTACACCATCTATATGGGCAAGGTGCTGCGCGGCGACCTGGGGACGTCCATTCTTCGACGCGACAACATCAGCCAGGAGCTTCTGAAACGCTTCCCAGCCACCGTGGAGTTAGCCCTGGCGGCCCTGTTGCTGGCGATTCTTTTCGGCATCCCGGCGGGCGTCTTCTCGGCCGTCAAGCGCAATTCCTGGTTCGATAACGGCACCATGCTGCTTTCGCTGATTGGCGTCTCCATGCCGATCTTTTGGCTTGGCTTGATGATGCAAAGCCTGTTCAGCGTGGCATTGGGCTGGTTCCCTACGGGCGCGCGCCTGACCGCAACGCTCAAATTTCAGTCGACCACCAATTTCGTCGGCCTGGATGCGCTGCTGCAGGGCAATTCGATCGTTTTCCTGGATTGGCTGCGCCATCTGACCATGCCGGCAATCGCCTTGAGCACTATCCCGCTGGCCATCATTGCGCGCATGACGCGTTCGGCGATGCTCGATGTGCTGAGCCAGGACTACGTGCGCACGGCCTGGGCGAAGGGTCTGCGCTGGTCCACCGTGGTGCTGAAACACGCCCTGCGAAATGCGCTGCTGCCCGTCGTCACCGTCGCCGGGCTCCAGATCGGCCGCTTGTTGGCCGGGGCGATCCTGACCGAGACGATCTTCTCCTGGCCGGGGATCGGCCGGTGGGTATATGAGTCGATCCTGGCGCGCGACTATCCTATCGTGCAGGGCGTGACCCTCTTCATCGCCGCGTTGGTTGTGATCGTCAACCTGGTCGTGGACATTTCGTATGCCTTCCTGGATCCGCGCATCCGGCTGCAATAGACTGAGCACATCCAATGACTGACATCACCTTAGACGAAATCAGCAAGCGCGCCGAGGCGATCACCACACCCGTGCGCAGCCCGTGGGTCGTCGTGCTGCGGCGCCTGGTGCGCCACCGCTCAGCGCAGATGGGCTCGCTGCTGATCTTGTTCTTCGTGCTGGTGGCCGTGCTGGCGCCCATCGTGAAGCCCTACGACGCCACGGTTGATTCGGACCCAGTGAACCGCCTGAAGCCGCCCAGCGCGGCGCACCTGTTCGGCACCGACTCGCTGGGGCGTGACGTGTTGTTGCGCATTGCGCACGGTGCGCGGGTTTCCCTGGGCGTCGGCGTCCTTTCGGTGCTCCTGGCGGCGGTCGTGGGGGTGGCGCTGGGGCTTGTCGCTGGACAGGCAGGCGGCTGGCTCGACAACCTTCTGATGCGCGTCATGGACATCCTGATGGCCGTGCCAGATCTGCTGCTCGCGATCGTGATTGTGGCCATCCGCGGTCCGGGCCTGGGCAATGCGCTCCTGGCAATCAGCGTGGTTACGGTGCCGGGCTACGCGCGCCTGGCGCGTTCCATGGCTATTTCACTGCGCGAAAACGACTACATCATGGCCGCGCAGAGCCTTGGCGTCAGCACCGGCGAGATTCTGCGCACCCACATTTTGCCCAACAGCCTGTCGCCAATCATCGTGCAGTTCACCCTGGGCATCGCCGGTGCAATCCTGGAAATGGCGGCCCTGGGCTTTTTAGGCTTGGGGCAGCAGCCACCGTGGCCTGAGTGGGGCGCCATGCTATCGGATTCAGCCAAGTTCCTCGGCGCAGGCGCGTGGTGGGCGCTGACCTTCCCGGGGCTGGCCATCATGCTGAGCGTGTTGGGTTTCAACCTTCTGGGAGATGGCTTGCGGGACGTTCTGGACCCGCGGCTGAAGCGCTAAGCTGCCGCACATTACAATCCGCCAAGTAGGGGCGAAGCATGCCCCGGCGGATTCGCCGCACCGAGACTTCTGACGTGTGCTGCACCGTCTTCGGTCGCGGTAGAAGTGTGTAAGGATGCTTCGCCCCTACCATGCGATCAGTATAGGAAATCATGACACAGACGAACAACCTGCTCGAGGTCAAGGACCTGAAAACGC
>CAZELR010000133.1:0-2002 GCA_964513075.1 uncultured Anaerolineales bacterium | reverse complement strand
TAGGAAATCATGACACAGACGAACAACCTGCTCGAGGTCAAGGACCTGAAAACGCACTTCTTCACCGAGGACGGCGTCGTGCGCGCGGTCGATGGCGTCGACTTCACGCTCAAACGGGGCGAGATCCTGGGGCTGGTGGGCGAGTCCGGGTGTGGGAAGTCGGTGACGTCGTTCTCAATCATGCGGCTGATCGGACAACCGGGCAAGATCGTCGGCGGCGAGATCATCTTCGACGGCAAAGATTTGGTCAAGCTGCCGGAGCGTGATCTGCGGCGCATCCGCGGCAATCGCATTTCCATGATCTTCCAGCAGCCGACGTCGTGTCTGAACCCGGTGTTCCAGGTCAGCGATCAGATCGTTGAGGTGCTACAGATCCACGAAGGCGTGGACCGGCGCCACGGCTCGGAACGGGTCATCGAGCTGCTGAAGAAGGTCGGCATCCCGGATCCGGAGCGTCGCGCCAAGTCATACCCGCACGAGTTGTCGGGCGGCATGGCGCAGCGAGTGATGATCGCCATGGGGTTGGCATGCACGCCGGAATTGCTGATCGCCGACGAACCCACCACCGCCCTGGATGTCACGATTCAGGCGCAAATCCTGGAATTGATGCGCCAGCTACATCGCAACACCGACACAGCCATCATCCTGATCACACACGATCTGGGCGTGGTGGCCGAGATGTGCGAACGGGTGGCGGTCATGTACGCCGGACAGATCGTGGAGCAGACCGACGTGCGCACGCTGTTCCGTGATCCGAGGCATCCCTATACGCGCGGGCTCATCGGCGCCGTGCCGGTCCTGGGAGTCGTCAAAGACCGACTGGAAGTGATCCCGGGCAGCGTACCGAACCTGATCGACCTGCCCCGCGGCTGCCGGTTCGCTCCGCGCTGCCGGGCCCGGTTGGAGCAGCAACTGACGATCTGCGGCGAAGAGGTCCCACCTTTGAACCCCATCGGTGTCGGCCATACCGTCCGCTGTTGGCTCTACAAGTGAAGCACCTATGGCTGATAACCTGATCGAAGTTCGCAACCTGAAGAAGTACTTCCCGGTGTATGGAGGTGTGCTGAGGCGCGTCCAGGCATGGGTCAAGGCGGTCGATGACGTCAGCTTCACCGTGCGCAAGGGCGAATGCCTGGGCCTGGTGGGCGAATCGGGCTGCGGCAAGACGACCGTGGGCCGGTCAGTCCTGCGCCTGATCCCGGCCACGTCGGGCAGCGTGCTGTTCGAGGGTCGCGATGTCTTCAGCATGCAGGGCGCAGAACTCAAGCAACTGCGCCGAGAGATGCAGATCATCTTCCAGGATCCGTACTCGTCCCTGGATCCCCGCATGCCCGTCGGCGAAAGTGTCGCCGAGGGGTTGAAAGCCCATGGAATGCAGGATGCGCGCCAGCGCCAGGAGATTGCGGCGGAAATGCTCCACCGGGTAGGCCTGGAATCGTACCATGCCCGGCGGTATCCGCACGAGTTTTCGGGCGGACAACGCCAACGCATCGGCATTGCCCGCGCGTTGGCGCTGCAGCCCAAGTTTATCGTGTGCGACGAGCCGGTCAGCGCGCTGGATGTCTCGATTCAAGCCCAGGTGCTGAACATTCTGCGTGACCTTCAACAGGATTTCCACTTCACCTACATGTTCATCGCTCACAACCTGAGCGTGGTGGAGCACATCAGCGATCGCGTTGCGGTGATGTATCTGGGCAAAATCGCCGAGGTGGCGGATCGAGAGACGCTGTACCGCAGCCCGCAACATCCGTATACCCAAGCGCTCATGTCAGCCATTCCCGTCCCCCAGCCCGACATGCAGCGCAGGCAGATCATCCTGACCGGCGACGTGCCCAGCCCGCTGCATCCGCCGTCCGGGTGCCGGTTCCACACCCGCTGCTCGCTGGCCTACGATCGCTGCCAGGTAGAAGAGCCCCCGCTCCTTGACCTGGGCGCCGATCACCTGGTTGCCTGCCATCTGCGTCAGCCTGCCGCACCCACAGTGTAACCCCTGCGAAAAAGT
>CAZELR010000132.1:0-6534 GCA_964513075.1 uncultured Anaerolineales bacterium | reverse complement strand
ACGTCCAACTGCGCCCGTGCGTACTTGCAGGCGCTGGGCGGGACTTCAGGCCAGCGGTTCAGGAGCGCCGGTTGGCCCGCTGTCTTATCTTAAGAGGCCGTCAGGCGACCGTACGTACGTTAGAGTCGTGTTGCGCACCCTGGCAGTAACGGCGCGGGCCTGGCGGGCGCATCATCCTCAAACCACGGCTGCACGACCGGCAGCGGCCACACCCTGAGCATGTCCTGGCCCGGACACGCCAGCACCAACGCCGGCCGCGCGCGATGCCAGTCCAGGGCGCACGGCCCGATGTCGTGGACGATGACGCCGGGCGCCAGCTCGTAGCCCAACGCCTGCCAGGCCATCACAAAGAGCGCCACGATGAGGAGCACGTTGGCAATCACAAAGAGCCGGTCGGTCGGCTGATCGTCCACGAACCGCCCTCTCAGATGTTGATCCCGGCCAGCAGGTCCTCAAGCTGGTCACGCGTGCGGCGGCGCGCGCGGGCGTCCGCCAACTCGTCCGCCTGCTGCTGCACGATCAGCTGGCAGCGCGGGCACGCGCCGTAGGCGTCGTACACAAAGCCGCAGATGCCGCAGATATAGGTTGGTGGCTCGGCCGCGCCCAAAGGCGCGATGATCAGCACCAGGCGCTGGTCGCGGTAGCGGGCCAGGGATTCGCTGAGATCGAGATCGCCAAGCTGCCAGCCGCCGGTCGCGGAGGGATAGCGTAACACGCCCTGCAAGACGTCGGCGCCGACCTCGCTGGCGATGCCGGCCAGTTCTGCAGCATTAGCTGGATCAACATTCATGACGCGCCTCCCTCAAACCTGATTTCGCTGTTGCTCTGTCTCATCCTTCAAATCCCGCACCAACCGCTCAAACGCGACCCGATACGCGTCATGCTCCTTCCACTTCGAAAAGTCCGGGATAAAATACTCCCGCACCTCGACCGCCATGTCTTTCCCGATATCCGCGTCGAACGCCTCCCAATCCCGAACTGCGTCGAACGGCGCCAGGCTGATCGGGAACAGTTTCCGGCGTCCTGCCTTAACCTCCTCCCGTCGTGCACGGCGAATCTCTGTCTTGACCCACTCGCTCGCCATGCTGTTCGCGGAGAGCACCAGCAGCAGCTTATCGTGGTACCGGATCGCCTCATCAATCTGCTCGTGCAGCTTCTTCCCGCCCTGCACGTCCTCCGGCGCGAACCAGCACCGCACCCCCTTGGCCTGCAAGTCCGCATGCAGCCGGTCAGCGAACGCCTGATCCTTGCTCGAATAGCTGATAAAACATGAATAGTACTCGATGGGCTGCCCCACCAGCGACCGCATGTACGTGATAAACTCATCCGGCACGCCACAGCCGCGCAGGAACGCCTCTGGGATACGGCCCTTGGACTTGAAGATGGTGTCGATCCCGATCGTCGAAGGGCCCACGTGTAGCACCATTTGTAGCCCCTTCACCTCGCTCAGGTCCATATCCGAGAACACCGTCCACCCGAACATGGTCCCACGGAGATCTGCCCCGCAAAGGTCCGCTCCGTTGAGGTGCGCCCCGTCAAGTTTCGCCCCGCGCAGGTCCGCCCCGCGTAGATCCGCCCCCCAGAGGTCCGCTCCGCTGAGGTGCGCCCCGCTGAGATCGGCCTCCTTGAGGCTCGTCGCACCGAAATCCGCCCCGCCGCAATCCGCCCTGCTTAGGTCCGCCCCGTTGAGATGCGCGCCGCTGAGATCCACTTCCCGGAGGTACGCCCCCCTGAGATCAGGTCGAACGGCCGGGTGTTCGCTTCTCCATCGGTTCCACTCTTTCGGACCCTCTCGTAAAATGCGAACCAGTTCCTTATCCGCCATCAGCGCCCCCTTTGGCAGGGGTCAGGCATCAGACTCCTGTTTCCTGCCCGCACCGGCTATCCATCCCAACAACCGCTCTATGAGGGTAACGTTGGACAGGGTACGACCGGAACCCCACAGCACATCATACACCACGGCCCAGGGCACATGCCGGCGAATCGCGCCGGAACTCTGCATCAGGGTAGTCCCCGTCTGGCAGGCAGACCGTGCGGCTTGTACAAGGTCTGGCCTCACTCCGGCAGCCTCGATGAGCCAAAGCAGCATCTCCGGGCATACGACATGGTTGTACGCGAACTTGGCGTCGCGCTGCTTTCCGGGTATCCGTCCGTAGGCGCCTGGGCCGTCGTACTCCCCAAGCCAGCCGAGCCAATGCTGCTTTTGTGTCGTATACCATATGCCGGGCCGAACTCGCGGCTCGTCAGATGGCAAGCTTTGGATGGCACGGATGAATTCGGCAATGGTAATCGTTTCTTCCACAACCGCCTCAATCGGCTTTCTCAAACGGGAAAAACCACGCCGGCTGCGGATGTCTTGTCGGGCGGAGCGGCTCCGGCAGGCGCGCCGGACGGCGCAGATGCCACTCGTAGTCGCCCGATTGGCCGGTGCAGTCGACAAGCTCCACCGTGCCCACCAGCACCCCGACCGGAAAGTCGCCAGACTGCGCCTGCATCCGCTTGAATTCCCGCGCATCGCCTGGCGTCAGGCTAGCGTAGATGTACACCCGTTCGCGCACCTTCGTGGGCTGCGTGCGATACTCCACGTGTTTGGTCCCACGCATGATCTGCTCTGCATACGGCTGGCGAATGCTCAATGCCCGGGTCACGCACGCTAGGTCAACGGTTGGGGGTTCTGTCTCCGGTTGTTCATCGGCGGCGCCGGGCCGCAGCCGCGCGATCATGCGCCGCCAGCCCCGGGTTAGCCCTGTATCAGCTCCCATCACTCCGCCCCTGCCCGCTCCAAATTCAGCGCCAACAACCGCGCCAAGATGTCCTCATCGCTCAGATCAGCCGGCCACCCATACGCCGCCAGCACCGCGGCATCCAGCTTCCGATGCGCCAGCGCCAGCCAGGTCGGCCGCGCGTTGTACAAATTCGTCAACGTCCGCGGCTTCAGTTCCGCCTCGCTTGCCCCGGCCGGATGCAGCCACGCATCCCGCAGTGCCACCAGCTCCCGCGCCGCCTCAGCAATCGCCTCGACGCGCGGATCGCCCGCCGGCTCCTGCCCGGGCGGCCAGGGGAAGGGGAAGGTCTCGAAGCAAGTTGAAGGTGTGTATGAGGGATCATTGCCGACCCCCATCCAGTTACCTTTTCTCAGCGACCAAAGCTCGTGTGGGCGCGAATGCAGAACACCAAAGAAGTAATCGTCATTACGGGCAAATGCCGAGATCCCGTGCGTAGGTAACACGCGTTCATCAAGCCAGACAAAAACTCGATACTTGGCTACGGTTGGCGTTGCTATGTATCTTCCCAACCCTTCTATTGCAGTCCTAAACGCAGGAGCGGGACGACCGTGTAGCCACCAATGTGTGCGTTCCTGTATGTTGCGAACGGTATCTCTGAACGGCTTGACCTGGCTTTTGACATACTCGAAAGGCATCTCGTAAAGTGCAGCTTCCTCTTCGGTCGTGCCGGTGCCAAAATCGATGATCCACATGCCACGTGATGCCTGAACTAGATCCGCAGCGTTCACCCATTGCCGGATAACGTCGCTGTTGGGTCTTCCGTTAGGATTCAAAGGAGCTGCAAGCATTAGATATGCCGTTTCGTCTTCAATTTCAAAGGGACCTTTTTTTGTCACTCCGACGAATCCAATGCCAGCGTTCTCCTTCAGCGAGTACACATGTGAAAGGTCAATATCGCTCCTGAGATCGGGGGTGATTTGTTGGACTTCTAGCCCATCAAGGAAGCGCTCCTGTTGGCTCCCATCATCAAATCCCACCAACGATACGCGTACAGCCGCGCCGTCTAGTATCCACGGACGATCGCTCCAAGCCATGAAGATATCACCCGACATTTTGACGCGCTCCAGAGTCTTTCTGTTTGCGCCAGTACGAATGGAATTGGTTGCCAACAAGCCTACTCGTTTTGTTTTGTCAGCTTCAATCATGGACCTAGCTTTTTCGAACCAGTAACATACCAAATCGCTTTGTCCGGGGATTCGGTTTTCATACAATGCGCGCAGGGCGTCGACGTACTCATCCCCAAGCTGGGCGCGCATTTTTTTATCGCCCAAGAACGGTGGATTCCCGATAATCGCGTACGCCTCCGGCCACACCGGCTCGACCGGCTTGCCATCCGCGTCATACGCCAAAACAGCATCCATCAGCCGGATCGCCTCCAGCGGCTTCAGGATCGGCTCCTCCGGCAGCCCGAACCCGTTATCGCGCAGCCATTGAATATACCCGATCCAGATCGTCGTCTGCGCCAATTCGTAGGCGTATGGATTGATCTCGATGCCGTGTAGCTGCTTCGGCGAAACCGTGGGCCACGACAGGCTGTCGCCCAGCGCCGCCGCCAGGTTGATGACCTCCTTCTCCAGGTCCAACAGCAGCCGCAGGCTGACGTAGAGGAAGTTGCCGCTCCCGCACGCGGCGTCCAGCACTTGAATTGCAGCCAGCTCCTCCCGGAATCCGCGCAGCAGCGCGAACAACTCCGCTGCCAACTTAACCCGCACCTTGCCGTGCGCCGCGTCGCGTTTCTCCGCCTTAGCCTCAGCCTCAGCCTTGACCTCAGCCCAGCGCCGGCGCAGTGGCGCCATCAGCACTGGCTCCACCACCAGCAAAATGTCTTTCTCAGACGTGAAGTGCGCCCCTAGCTGCGCCCGTTCAGCGGGGTCCAACCCACGTTGGAACAACGTGCCGAAGATCGCCGGCTCAATCGCGGCCCAGTCCAGCCGGCTCACCTCTGCCAGCACCGCCAAGCTCTGGCTGTCCATCAGCAGCGCCGCATCGTCGTTGAACAGCCCGCCGTCCACATGCGGGATCGTGTCGACCCCGAAATAACCGCCGGTGGCCATCGCCGCGAACAACTGCCGGAGCTGCTCGGCAAACATCGTCGCGTTTTGCTTGGGTCGGGTCACCAACCGCGTGAACAGCCCGGCCGGCAGGATCCCCACATCCTCGGCGAACAGGCAAAACAGCAAGCGGATCAGGAAATGGGCTACCTGGGGCGGCTGGTTCTCGAAGCGCCGCAAGATGCGCGCGATGGTCGCAAACTTCTCGGCCGCCTGCTGCGTCACGTGGGTCGTGGTGATCGGCGAGCGCAATTTTTCGGGATCGTTGAACGCCAGGCGCAGCAGATCCAGCTTTTCCGGCAGCAGCAGGTCGTCCAAGGTGAGGACATGCGTGACCTTGACCGTGTTGGTGAAATGCGTGTGAATCCGAATCGTGTCCATGTCCGACACAATCAGCAGCGGTGGATTCGCCAGCGCCCCGCTGTAGAGTAAGAGCTGCCCATACGCCCTATCGAGGTTGGCGTGCTTGCCCTTGTACTCCCAAGCAAAACAGCCGCGCTTCCAGACATCCGCCCACCCTTCGCCGCCCGTGGCCTTGCTTGCTCCCTTTTCAAAGGCAAACCATTCGCCATGCGGGTCAGCCTCCAGCGGCTTCTGATGTCCGATCAGCTCGCAGAGATCGTTGAAATGCGACTGTGACGCCGCGCGCTCGGTCACCGACGCGTTCCGCCACTTCGCCACAAATGCCTGCGGAGTCAGGGTTGCTATCATCATAAGGATTTTGTTCCAGATGCCAAAATAAAGAGACCGCAATCCCCAGAGCAAAAGGGGTTGCGGCCTCACTTGACATCCCGAACAACTGTGCTATCATGAGGGCTACAACCCGCCTCCTGGGGGACACAGGACACGGGATGGGAAGCCGACCAGTTCGCACCTGGCCGGCTTTCATGTTAATAGCGCCAACTATGCGCCATTCTGAGCGGCGCGACCTGCGTAAAGCGTCAACGCCATTTCATACTCGCGTGCCAGGTCAAAACCCACATCCTGGCCCGGCGCGATCTGCTGAAACGCCACATACATCAGCGCCACCAGGTGCAGCCCGCTGAACTCGCCCGGCAGGCTGCGCAGCCGGTACTTGGGCGTCGAGTCGTTGGTGTCCAGGCCGCTCATGCCCAGGATGCCGATCTCGAAGCCCACCTTCTGCACCTCGTCCGGCGTCATGGCAGCAAACTTCTCCAGCGCGCCCAGGCAGTACATCACGGCATCCACGCGGGGCAGGCCCGGCAGGGCTGAGCGGAACGATTCGCCGGCCATCTTGGAGCGGGCGCGGCGCGCCTGCTCGGCGATATCGCCCAGCTCGCTGATCGCCAGCACTTGCTGGTAGGCCGCGTCCGCCCCGGCGCCATCGCCCGCAGCTTCCAGCGCCTGGCCCAGCCCGTACCAGGCGCGCTCGTCCGCTGGGTTGAGCTCGGTGGCCGTCCGCAGGTGCACCGCGGCCGCCGCGGGCTGCTTGAGGTGCAGCAGGCAGGCGCCGAGATTGCGCTGCGCCCAGGCATTGGCCGGCGCATCTGTTACGGCGCGTTCCAGTTCCGGCAGCGCGTCTTCGTACTTCCGCTGGCGCGTCAGGGCGACGCCCAACGCGATCCGCCCATTGACGTTGGCCGGCTCCACGGTCAGCAGCCGACGCAGGAGCGCCACCGCGCGGTCCAGCGTGCCGACGTCACTGTAGGCCATGCCCAGGTTGTAGAGCAGGACCG
>CAZELR010000131.1:0-6605 GCA_964513075.1 uncultured Anaerolineales bacterium | reverse complement strand
TCACTTACATTTTCGCGCCGTTCGTGCTACACTCTGTGCTATGTCACGTAACGCGCGCGATCTCGGCGCCTTGTCCTGGCAGATGGGCGCGGCGCCCCGCCAACCATTCGGTCCTCGGCCGGCTGATGACCGCGTGGCCGTGACCCAATGGCTGCCTGCACGCGTGCCCGGCGACGTGCGCGCCGACCTGATTGCGGCCAGCCGGATCCCGCCGGTGGAGACGCCGGAAGGCATCGCAGCGAGCGCGTGGGTGGACGACTGCGACTGGTGGTATCGCGTCCAACTCTCCGGCAGCCTCGCGCCGGACGAAGTCGCCATCCTGGAAGCCGACGGCATCGACTATTACAGCGCCACCTGGCTCGACGACCGGCTGCTGAACACCCACGCCGGCATGTTCTCCCGGCAGGTTTCCTGCATTTCACCGGAGCTTAACGCGCCCGGTGCGCACGAGCTGGCCATCCGCGTGTGGGGCGGCGCCGCGCTGCCGAAACAGCCGAATCCCCCGTGGCGCCAGGCGGCGCGCTGGCTGATCGACAAGACCGCGCCCGGCGCCGAGTATTTCCCCGATCGGATGCTGACGCCGAAAGCGCAGTTCAGCTTCGGCTGGGATTTCGCGCCGCGCCTGCTGAGCACCGGAATCTGGGATGATATCCGGCTGGTGACCTGTCGCGGCGCCTGCATCGAGGATCTGCACGTCCATCCCGAACCGCTGACTGCATCCGACGACCCGACGCCGGCCCGCTGGCACGTGCACCTGACCGGCCGCACCTGGCAGCCGGGCCCGCTGCGCGTCGAGCTTGAAATCGCAGATGCGGATGACGCGGGGACGGAAAACCAGCGGTTCGGCCCCTTCGAGATCACCCCTGAGCCCTTGGACCCGACCGGGTCCGCCGCGCGCTTCTCTGCTGCTCTCTCCATCGAGACGGCGCGCGTCCGGCGCTGGTGGCCGTGGGACCAGGGGGCGCCGCACTGTTACCGGGTCACCGCGCACCTGTTGGATCAACGCGGCAGCCGGGACGAGCTCAGTTGCGTATCGGGCGTACGCTCGGTGCAGCGTGAGCGCTTCGCTGCCGGGCCGGCATGGCGCTTCGATGTCAATGGGCGCCCCACGTTTCTACGCGGGGCCAACTGGGCGCCGGCAGACGTGCTGCCCGGCCGCGTCACCGCGGCCGACACCGCGCGGCTGCTCGACATGGCGCGCGGCGCGGGCATCAACTTCCTGCGCATCTGGGGCGGCGGCGTCCGCGAGAAGCGCGCCTTCTGGGAAACCTGCAACCGGCTGGGAATCATGGCCTGGCAGGAGTTCCCGCTGGCATGCGCCTTCCTCGACCACTACCCGCGCGACCGCGCGTACCTGGAGGCGCTCGACCAGGAATCACGGGGCATGATCCGCGCACTCCGCAACCACCCCAGCCTGATCGCCTGGTGCGGCGGCAACGAGCTCAACATCGACCGGGAGCGGTTGCCACTGGAGGTGCTCGCGCGTGCCGTAACGGAAGAAGATCCGACCCGGCCCTTCATCCCCGCCTCCCCAGCGCCCGGGTCAGTGCACCAGTGGAACGTCTGGCACGGCTACGCGCCATGGGCGACGCTGGCAGACGAGACCGCCGCGCTGATGGACGAGTTCGGCATGCAAGCCTTGCCCGCAGCCGCCACTCTGAACGAGATGTTTCTCGGCAGCGCGCCCGCTACATTGGATGACCCGCGCTGGGCCGCGCGGAAAGCACAGGTCGTCAAGCTGCGCCATTACGCCGGCCCCGGCGCCGAGCGTGACCTGGCCGCGGCCATCGAAGCGACCCAGGCCGCCCAAGCCGCGGCGCTACAGGTCGGGATCGAGGGGTGCCGGCTGCGGCGCATGCGCGGGGACGCGACGATTCTTGCAACGGTTGCCAACCTTGCGAAGGTTGCGCAGCAACCCGTTGGCAACCGTAAGCTTGGCGCCCATGAGCAGCGCGACCCGTGCAGCGGGGTGGCCTTCTGGCAATTCAACGAGCCGTGGCCGGCCGTCAGTTGGGCCGTGATCGACCGCGCCGGCCGCCCCAAGCGAGCCTACGAGATGTTGCGCCGTGTCTTCCAGCCGGTGCTGGTTGCCGCACGTTTCAGGTGGCGGCGCTACCACGCCGGCGACGACTTCACGGCGGAGATTTGGGCCGTCAGCGATGAGCCGCAGGACCGGACGGGCTGCCATATCCAGGCGCGGTTGGATGGTCGAGTCGTTTGGTCGCAGGACGAGATCGACCTGCCGGCTGCTTCGGCCCGGCCTGTGGGCACGGTGTCAGTCGAACTGGACGCAACGCCGGCCGAGCTCTCGCTCATCCTGACTCATAACAGCACAACCCTCGCACTGAATCGTTACGACCTGACGGTTCACCTGTCGGGCCGCCCGCCGCTGTCGGCGCTCTTCATGCGCTGGCTTTCCGGCCTGTTGATCGCATCGCCTGCTTGAGGTCGAAGAAATGCGCATCGCCATCAACGGTTGGTTCCTCGATCAGCTCGCTACCGGCAGCGGGCAGTATATCGCGGCCCTGGCCGAGTGGCTCCCGCACGTCGATGCAACGCATGAATTGATCTTCATCACGCACCACACACCACGCACCACGCAGACGCACCCGCAGTACGCAATACGCAGTACGCAATACGCAACACGCACCCCCTTCGACCGCCTCAACCCCAACCTGGCCAAGCTCTGGTTCGAACAAATCACCTTCCCTCGGGCTTGCCGGCATTTACACGCGGACGTGGCCTTCGTCCCGTATTGGGGGGCGCCGTGGGGATCGCCTTGTCCGGTCGTCGTCACCGTGCATGATTTGATCCCGCTGCTGCTGCCGGCCTATCGCGGGGGCGTGCTGCAACGCCTGTACACGCGGCTGGTGACGCATACGGCGCGGCGCGCCCGTGCCGTCCTCACCGACTCCGAGGCCAGCAAGGCCGACATCGTCGCGCACCTGGGCATTCCGCCCCAGCGCGTGCATGCCGTCAGCTTGGCTGCCGACCCGCGCTATCGTCCCGTAACCGACCCGGAAATCCTGGCCCGCGTTCGGGCCCGCTACGCCCTGCCGCCCGGGCCGTTCCTGCTCTATTTGGGCGGGTTCGACGTCCGCAAGAATGTGCTGCGCGCCATCGAAGCGTATGCCCGGCTGGCGGCGCGGCGTCAAGCCGCCGGCGCGGACCTGCGGCCCCTGGTGATCGCGGGCAAGCTGCCCGCCGAAGACACACCCTTTGCACCCGATCCGCGCCGGCTTGTTTCCCGTCTGGGCCTCACCGACACTGTCCACTTCACGAACTGGGTCGATGAGGCCGACAAGCCCGCACTTTACACGCTGGCCGCCGGAACTGTGTTTATCAGCGAATACGAAGGGTTCGGCCTGCCCGTGCTGGAGGCCATGGCGTGCGCGCTGGACTTGCCCGCTAACCATTCTGGTGCAAATCCGTAGTTTTGCGTTACAATAAGGTTGCCAACCTTTGAAAGATTGGCAACCTTTCAGCTTGGAACTCAACCTGGGAGCTGCACCGTGTCCGAGCCGAGCAAGATCAGCCGAGCAGCGCACAACATCCTGACACGGACCTTCAACCTGAGTCGGGACCAGAACCTGCTGCTTCTGGTGGACCCACAGTCACTGGAGATCGTGGAGGTGATGGCCCGGGCCGCGCGCGAGCTCGGCATCGGCACCACCGCGTTGTTCGTGCCTCGGGCGCTGCAAGCGGAGCTTGATCCTCGTGAAGATCTGCCGCTGCCGTCTGAAGGTGCGATCCGTGAAGCGGACGCGATCCTCAGTTGCCTCTCCGACCGGCCCGAACACCTCAACTATCGCATCCGCGTGCTGCACGCAAGCTGGAGCCGCCAGGCGAAGCTGGCGCATGCGCCCGGCCTGACGCCCGACCTGCTGCATACGGTCGATATCGACTACGCCGCCGTTGCCGAGCAGGCGCGGCTGCTTGCGCTGGCGTTGCTCCTGGGCAAGCGCCTGGAAATCGTCACCACCGACGCACACCGGCAGGAGCATCGGCTGACCGCGCGCATCGGCGGGTGGAGTCGCCCGCCGGCCATCAACGATGGCGTGCTGCGTAATGGGTCATGGGGGACGTTGCCGCCGGGCGAGGTCCACATCGTGCCCGGCGACGCCGAAGGCCGCGTAGTCATCAACGGCTCCCTGCCCGGTCGTGTCATGAGCCTGGGCGAAGAGTTGATCCTGACCTTCCACGCTGGCCGCCTGACTGAGATCGGGCCATCCGCAGGATCGCTCGATTCCCCAGCAGCCCGCCACCTGCGCGAGACGCAGATCGTTTATGCCCAGCGGCGCGGAGACGCTGACTGGTCGAACCTGGCGGCAATCGGCTTCGGCTTGAATCCCGCGGTGCAGGAGTTGACCGGCATCGGCGTGGTGGACGAGAAGAAAGCGCACACCATGCACATCGCCCTGGGGCATAACGCCGGCCTGGGCGGCGAAGTCGAATCAGCCATCCATTACAACCTGGTTGCCAGGAAGCCGACGGCCTACATCAATGGCCGGCTGGTGTTGAAGCGCGGCGACTGGCGCCTGAACGAAACCGATTGGAGCCTGGACCATCGCACCGTGATGATGCCGGCCGGCTGGTGGGAGGCGCTGAGCCACTTCAGCCGCAGCGGAGCGCGGACGGAGCGCGAGGGAGGCCGGCTGGCGTGCGTGTGGAATGCCGGTCGCGGCCGTTGGGATAACGCAGCCGTCGGCGCTGAGCAGACCGCCCGTCTGGCCGCGCGCGTCTATCCCCTGCTGCCCGAGAACGGCCACGCCATCGCCAAAGAAGACCTGGTGGCGGGTGCGGCCCAGGCTGGCGTGCCGGCCAGCGCGCTGCCGGGCCTCTTCTGGGTGCTGCAACAGTTCGACCTGGTGCGGCCGCTCACCGCACGCGAGGCCGCGCTCGGCATAAATGCCGCCCTGATGCCTGAGCCGGCCGGTCGGTCACAGCGCGAAGACGCCGCGCCAGGCGGCGGCGCCATCACGCACCGCGGCCCGGCAGGCAGCCTGGCAGGACGACGGCCCATCGGGCCGGTGTGAGCCCTCTGACAAAGGCTGGAGTAATGTCATGTTCGCAACAAAAGCCCCCTGGCGCCAGCAGATGCCGGACTTCCTCCAGTTCCTGGACGGGCTGGGCCATCGCGTCATGCTGCACAAAGAGGTCCTGAACTACGACCTCTACTTCATCGACCTCGCCGATTGGAAGCTGCGCTTTTCCGATCGCACCCCCGTGATCTGGGTGGACGAGGACGACCTGACAGCCATGGGCACGCAGGAGCTGGCGCAGAGCCTGGCCGAGGTAGTTCAGGCCCAATCGTTGGCCGAGCGCAATCCGATCGTGCTGCTGCCTCCGGGCAGCGCGCCCGGCTTTGGCGATGCGCTGCGCGAGGTATTCCGGACCGCGTTCCTCTCGGTGCTGGTGTTGGATCAGCCCGCGCAGCAAGCCGTGCGCGAATCGCGCCGGCCATCGGGCGAGCTGCTGGATCACCTGGCCCCGCAGCTTGACCTCTCGCTGTTAACCCCCTACGAGACCAGCAAGCCGGTGGTCGGCTCCCGCTTCTTTGGCCGCGAGTTCGAGGTGCGCCGCATCCTGCAGTCCGGCGACACGAACTTCGCCATCATGGGCATTCGGCGCATCGGCAAGACCTCACTGATGCGAGAGATCGAGCGCCAACTGCGTGAGCAGGCGCAAGAAGCAGGCGACGAGACAGCCGCCGAACGCATCCTCTTCATGGATTGCAGTGCCTTGAGCTCGCCGGCCAGCTTCATCCAGGAGGTGGTGCGCAAACTGCGCCCCCAGGAGATGGCCCGCCTCACCAGCAAACAATTCCCGATCTTCTTCCCGGACTTCCTGGAACGCATGCGCCAGCGTTACACGGGCCCGATCATCTTCTTTCTGGACGAGTTCGACAAGGTGCTCACCTGGCATCTCCAGGATGACATGCTGCTGAACGCACTGCGCGCCTCCAGCAACCAGGGCCACTCGCGCTATATCGTCGGCGGCTTCCGCGAAGTGATGCGCGCGTTTTCGGACCTGGAGTCGCCGCTGTATAACTTCGCCCGGCCCATCCGGCTCAAGGAGTTCAGCCGCGAGCAGGCGGCGGCCATGATCCTCGGCCCCCTGGAGAAGCTGGGGGTGCAGTTCGAACGCCGCAACGACGTCGTCAACCGCATCTTCGATGAGACGGCGGGCCAGCCCAACCTGATCCAGTTCTATTGCAGCACGCTGGTGGAACGGCTGGACCAGAGCGGCGCCCGCGTGATCACCCCCGAGAGCCTGTTTGACGTCTATGGCAACGAGGACTTCCGCGCGTTCGTGCTCAGCACCTTCATGGACAACACCACCCACCTCGAAAAGGCCATCGTCTTTGCCATCCTGGCCGATCTGGAGCCGGAGATGCCGTTCAGAGCCAAGGCCATCGACGAGGCGCTGGAGCGCCGGGGGGTGGAAATCCCGCTGTCCGACCTGGACATGGCATGCCGCAACCTGGAGCTGGCCGGCACCCTCACCTCCCGCGGCCCACTGTTCCGCTTCGCCACCCCCGTGTTCCCCAGGATGCTGAGCGAGAACTATGACGTGGGGTATCTGTTCAAGAAGGTGGTGCAGGA
>CAZELR010000130.1:0-6639 GCA_964513075.1 uncultured Anaerolineales bacterium | reverse complement strand
TCCTTCGACCCCAGGGTTGCCAACTTTCGGAAAGTTGGCAACCCTAACCTGTCTCAGAACTCAAAGCGTTTGAAGGCCTCGGCATAGGCGTAGCCCGGCTTCTCGCCGGTCTCCCGGGCGCGCTGGCGGATGCGCTCGGCCAGCTTCTCGGGCTCGGCGCCCACCTGGCTGGCGTGGCGCAGCAGTGCGGCGATACGCGCCTCCATGCAGCAGGAGACATCCTCCCAATGATCGGGGGTGTCGGTCCAAAAAAGATAGGCCTGGCGCACGCGCCACGGCTCGACCCCTTCCCCTAATTGCTCCGGGAAGATGTACCACTCGCGCGCCGCATATAGTGCGTCCAGCGCGGCCTGGCCGGCAGCACGATGATCGGGATGGAGCTGGTAGTGGCGCCAGGGGTCGATGGTCAGCAGAATGTGCGGCCGGTGCTGGCGGATCACGCCGGCCAGCTCGCGGCGCAAAGCCAGCGTGTTCTCGAGGATGCCGTCCGGGTAGCGCAGGAAAAGCAGCTCGCTCACCCCCAGCTCGGCTGCGGCCGCGCGCTGCTCGCCCTCGCGCCGCGCGGCCAGCAGCCCCGGCCGCAGGTCCGGATCGTGGCTGCCCTTATCGCCCGAGGTCAGCAGCACGTAGGTGATGTGCTTGCCGGCCTGGGCCCATTTGACGACGCTGCCCGCACAGCCGAACTCCGGGTCATCCGGATGGGCAGCGATGACCATGATGCGGTCGAACGGCTCGGTGTTGGAATCTGTCATTATGAAGGAGGCTCCGGGTTCAGGTATCAACGATTGACTGACGTCCGAACTGAGAATAGCACCGCCAACGGCAGGCTGTCAAAAGGCCGGGTATCACAGCAGGAATTCCAAATCTGTCACTGTAAGTGTCTGGAATGGAGGCTTTAGCCGGTCAGCCACATGGCGCTCAAGTGGCCAATAACCGGCTAAAGCCTCGAGTCCGGGTACATTTGGAATTGCTGGTATCACAGCGGTTTGCGGGCCGCGCCCCCTGATGCTAAAATAACGCAACGTGGAGGGACCGATGAAGGACGCGCCGCTCACCCGCGACTGGCCGCCGCACTGGCCTGATGTGCGTGATGCGGCGGTGCTGGCCGCGCTGGCCGCCGTGCCGCGACGCCTGTTTGTGCCGCCCGCCTACCAGGCAGACGCCTACGCGGACATCGCGCTGCCCATCGGCCAGGGGCAGACCATCTCACAGCCCTACATCGTCGCGCTGATGACCCAGGCGCTGCGCCTGACCCCGGAGAGCCGCGTGTTGGAAATCGGCACCGGATCGGGCTATCAGGCCGCAATCCTGGCGCACATCACCCCCCACGTGTGGAGCGTGGAGACGCTGCCGGAATTAGCGCGCTCCGCCGAGGCGCGCCTGCACGGGCTCGGTTACGCGGTGACGGTCAAGGTGGGGGATGGCCGGCGGGGTTGGCCCGAACATGCACCCTACGACTGCATCATCGTGACCGCGGCTGCGACGGCTGTGCCGCCGGCGCTGGTGGCGCAGCTCAAGGACGGGGGCCGGCTGGTGGTCCCGGTGGGGGCATCCGCCTGGGACCAGGTCCTGTGGTTGATCGAGAAGCCGCCGGGCGGCCAGTTGCGGGCTCGCTGGCTGGCTGATGTGCGCTTTGTCCCGTTGGTGGCGAGCACCCCGCAGGATGAGCCGGCTGACCCGGCGTTCAACGCGATCCGCCAAGAGTTGAACCGCGTGCTCACACGCGACTGAAAGATCGGAGGAGACCGTCCGCATGCGTGTTGTCATCACAGGCCATAACGGCCAGCTCGGCCGCCAGCTCCAGATTGCCTTCGCAGACCACGATCTGCTCAATCTCGACCTGCCCGGCGACGATATCACCGATCCGGGGATCGGGCGCGGCATCCTCGACTTCCGGCCCGACCTGGTCGTGCACGCCGCCGCGTACACCGATGTCGATGGCTGCGAAAAGGATCCCGGACTCGCATTTCGGGTCAACGCGTTCGGTGCGCAGAACGTGGCGCTGGCCGCACGCCAGGCCGGTGCAGCCCTCCTGCACGTCAGCACCAATGAGGTCTTCGATGGGACGCGGCGCGACCTGTATCGGGAATGGGACCCGGTCAACCCGATCAGCGTCTACGCGCGCAGCAAGGCCGCCGGGGAACAGATCGTGCGCGATCTGATGGCGGGCCGCTTCTACATCGTCCGCGTCGCCTGGCTGTTCGGGCCGGGCGGCAACAACTTCGTGACGAAGATCCTGGCCGCGGCGCAGCGCCAGGGCGGCCTGCGCGTGGCGGCCGATGAGTTCGGCAACCCGACCTACGCGCCGGACGCGGCCGCGGCGATGGCGCGGTTGGCTGCCAGCAGCCACTACGGCATCTATCACCTGACCAATGCCGGGTTCTGCTCGCGCTACGAGTTTGCGCGCGCGATCGTGCGCCTGGCCGGCCAGCCCGACCTGCCCATTGCGCCCATTCTCAGCGCCGAGTGGCCGCGGCCGTCCACGCCGCCGCTGCACGCGGTGCTGGCCAACACCGCCGCAGCCGGCCTGGGCATCGCGCTGCGGCCCTGGCAAGCGGCGCTGGCCGAGTACGTCACACAGTTACAGGCAACAGCTTGAAAGTCAGCATCATCATCCCCAACTACAACGGCCTGCGCTTCCTGCCGACATGCCTGGATGCGCTGCGCGGCCAGACCTATCCGCGGGAGCAGGCCGAGATCGTGTTGGTGGATGACGCCTCTTCGGACACGTCGGTGGCGTTCGTGCGCCAGCACTACCCGGAAGCCCGGATCGTGCAGTTGGCGCGGAACAGCGGCCTGGCCGTGGGATGCAACGCGGGCGCGCGGGCCGCGACCGGCGAACTGCTGGTGATGCTCAACAACGACACCGAGGCCGAGCCGGGCTGGCTGGCGGCGCTGGTGGCAGCAGCAGCGGCCAATCCGCGCGCCGGCGCCATCGCCAGCAAGATGCTGCTGTTCGACCGCCGCGACACGCTGCACAACGCGGGCGACCTGATGGGCGCGGACGGCATCCCGCGCAACCGCGGGGTGTGGGAACAGGATGCGGGGCAGTATGACCATGACCCGGCGATCTTCGGCGGGTGCGGCGGGGGCGTGATGTATCGCCGCGCGGCGTGGGAGCAGGCCGGCGGGTTCGACGAGCGGCTGTTCATGTACCTGGAGGACGTCGACCTGGCGTGGCGGCTGCGGCTGCTGGGCTGGGAGGCGGTCTTCGCACCGGACGCGCGGCTTTACCACCACCTCAGCGCCACGGGCGGCGGGGTGCTGGCCAGCTACTACGTCGGGCGGAATACGATTTGGGTCATTGCCAAAGACATGCCCGGCCCGCTGATCCGCAAACATGTGCGCCGCGTCTTGGCTGCACAGTGGCGCGTGACCCGGGATGCGGTGCGGGCCTGGCGCGGCGCGGCGGCGCGGGCACGGCTGCGCGGGCAGTTGGCCGGGCTGGTCGGGCTGCCCAGGGTGCTGGCCTGGCGCCGGGCGGTGCAGCCGGGTCGAACGGCAGCGATCGAGACGCTGGACAGCTTGCTGGTAAGGGACTGAAACAGACAGCTAGAAGCGCTCTTTGCCCGTCGTTATCTTCTATGTTACGATGGTATGGTATTCAAGTTGGGGTAAAACGGTGTCGTCAACACCCTTGATTCGAGGAGTAAGCCCATGCCCATTATCGAAAAACTCGGCAGCTTTTTCCTGGGGAACGAGTACGATCTCGCGACCAGAAAGCTCTCGGACGTGCCGGTCAACTATGATGCGCGCGACCTGACCACCCACGCGGTGTGCGTCGGCATGACCGGTTCCGGCAAGACGGGCCTGTGCCTGGATCTGCTGGAAGAGGCCGCGCTGGACGGAGTGCCCGCGATCCTGATCGACCCCAAGGGCGACCTCACCAACCTGCTGCTCACCTTCCCGGAGCTGCGGCCCGAGGACTTCCTGCCGTGGGTCAACGCGGACGACGCGCGGCGCAAGGGCCAGACGCCTGAGGAGTATGCAGCCAAGCAAGCGACCACCTGGCGCGACGGCCTGGCCGCCTGGGGCGAGGGACCGGAACGCATCCGCGCCCTGAAAGCCGCAGCCGACTTCCCCATCTACACCCCCGGCTCCGATGCGGGCCTGCCGATCAGCATGGTCAGCAGCTTCAAAGCGCCCGTCGCGGACTGGGACATCGATGCCGAAGGGCTGCGCGAACAGATTCAGGGCACCGTGTCGGCGTTGTTGGGGCTGGCGGGCGTCGAGGCGGATCCGGTGCGCAGCCGCGAGCACATCCTGCTTTCCACCATCCTGGAGAACGCCTGGCGCGCCGGTGAGGACCTGGACCTGGCCAAGCTGATCCTGTCGGTGCAGAAGCCGCCCTTCCGGCAGGTGGGGGTGTTCGACGTGGACACCTTCTACCCGGAGAAGGATCGTTTCACGCTGGCCATGGTGCTCAACAACATCATCGCCTCGCCCAGCTTTGCCACCTGGCTCAAGGGGGAGCCGCTGGACATTCCCAGCCTGCTCTACACGCCGCAAGGCAAGCCGCGGCACAGCATCTTTTACATCGCCCACCTCAACGATGCGGAGCGCATGTTTTTCGTGACCATCCTGCTGGAGCAGGTGATCTCATGGATGCGCGCCCAGCCCGGCACCACATCGCTGCGTGCGCTGCTCTACATGGATGAGGTGTTCGGCTTCTTCCCGCCTTCGGCCAATCCGCCCAGCAAACGGCCGATGCTGACCCTGCTCAAACAAGCCCGCGCGTACGGCCTGGGCATCATGCTGACCACGCAGAACCCGGTGGACCTGGACTACAAGGGACTGACGAACTGCGGCACCTGGTTCATCGGCAAGCTGCAGGCGGAGCGCGACAAGGCCCGGCTGCTTGACGGCCTCGAGGGCGCGCTTTCGGGGTCAGGAAGCAGCATGGACCGCGGAACCTTGGATCGGCTGATCTCCGCGTTGGAAAGTCGTGTCTTCCTGCTGCACAACGTCAACCAGGGCGCGCCCGTAGTCTTTCAAACCCGCTGGGCGATGAGCTATCTGCGCGGTCCGCTGACGCGGCAGCAGATCAAGGAGCTGATGGCCGGCCGCAAAGCCGCGCCGCAAGTCGCGGTCCGGCCCGCGGCAGGACCCAGCAGCATGGCGCCCAGCGCCGCACCCAGCACCGCACCCAGCATGGTGGCGCCTGCACCCGCAGCCGCGGCCGCGCCGGCTGGACTGAGCGCGCAGCCCCCAGTGCTGCCGCCGGGCATGACGCAGGTGTTCCTGCCGGTGGCAGCCTCGCAGCGCGCGGCCCTGCAGACCATCGCAGACCGCGTCGGTGGGCCGGTGACTCCCACCGAGCAACTGCTGGTCTACGAGCCCGCGCTGTTGGGCCTGGCCACCGTCCATTTCACCGACCGCAAGCTGAACCTTGACGAAAGCCTGGACTACGGCTTCATCCTGCGCCAGGCCGAGGGCAGTCGCGCGGCTTCCTGGCGGGATGCCCAACCGATCGACCTGAAAGCGCGCGACCTCGAAGACCGCGCGGCGCCGGACGCGTTCTTCACCGGCGGGCTGCCCCAGGGCTACAGCACGGCCAGGGCGCTCAGCAGCCTGGAAGCCGACCTGGTGGACCACCTGTACCGCAGCGAGGCGTATGTGCTGTCCTACAATCGCACCCTTAAGCTGTATGCCGCGGCGGGCGAATCGGAGCGCGACTTCCAAGCGCGCTGCCAGCAGGCTGCACGCGAGGCGCGCGACAAAGCTGTGGATGTCCTGCGCGACAAGTATCAGGTCAAGCTCAGCCAGCTAGAAAGCCGCCTGACGAACGAAGAGCAGGAGCTGGAAGAAGACAAAGCCACTTACAAGTCGCGCATGTTGGAGGAGGGCCTCTCCGGGCTGGCCAGCGTCGCCGGCTTCCTGGGCATCGGCGGGCGGAGAAGCCGCAGCCTCAGCAAGCTGTCTTCCGCAGCCACAAAACGCCGCATGACCAGCAGCGCCAAGGTCAGCATCGAGGAATCCGAGGCCCAAATCGCCCGCCTGCAAGCCGACATCGCTGCGCTCAAGCAGGAGATGGAGCAAGAGGCCAACGCGTTGACCGAGCAGTGGTCCAAAGCGGTCGGCGACGTAGAAGAGACCAAGGTCATGCCGCGCAAGACCGATATCGACGTGCAGATGGTCGCGCTGGCCTGGGCGCCGAACTGGGAAGTGGCCTACGAAGACGCGCGCGGCCGCGCCCGAACGGAAACGGTTCCCGCGTATCAAGGCGCACAGCCGGCCTAAAGGGCTGGTGACCTCTGCGGGATGCTGATACAGCGTGATAAAAAGGGTGACCGGCGAGCCACTTGGTGGCTTGCCGGTCACCCTTTGCTTTGTTATCGCTTGGGCTTAACGTCTTGTCTGAGGGACATCCATGCGTTGGACCGCGCCGAATGGGCAGGCCGGCACGCAGGTCTGGCAGCCCAAGCAGCGCGCCACATCGATCACCGGCAGGTCGCCGCGCTCAAATTGCATGAGCGCGCGCGCTTTGCAGGCCAGGCGGGCCTGGCATCTGTCGCAGGTGTGACAGGTGTGCAGATCGACGTAAAGGATTGGGCGCATCGAATCGTCTTCTATCTCAGGCTCATGACAGAGTGACCAGTATAACCAGGTGGACCTGTTTCGGCAAACAGCCAAAATATC
>CAZELR010000129.1:0-6726 GCA_964513075.1 uncultured Anaerolineales bacterium | reverse complement strand
GGCTCGCCGGCCTGGCGCAGGCGGACCCGGCCCTGTGCCAGCGCAAGCTGAGCGAATTCCTGCTGCGCCGCGGCTTCGATTACGACATCGTGCGCGACGTCGTGGCCCGGCTGATGGCAGAGTTGGCAATCGAGGGACCTGGCAACTGAAGTTGCGGCTACCGTTACAAAGTCGGCCTTCGCCGACTGGAGTCTAGTCCACGCAGGTGGACTTCGCGCTGGTAGGCGCAGTTTCAACTGCCGGCCCGCCTGGTTCCAGCCTGGCAACTGCAGCCTGGCAACTGAAGTTGCGGCTACCGTTACAAAGTCGGCCTTCGCCGACTGGAGCTTAGTCCACGCAGGTGGACTTCGCACCGGTAGGCGCAGTTTCAACTGCCGGCCCGCCTGGTCCCAGGCCCTGAGGGGCCTTCTCACGTTCAGACGGTGGTTTCCAACCACCGAACTTATTCATTGCATTTTAGCTCATTGAAAGCGAGGAAGATTATGTTTCCAGGAAGTCCAGGGCTTCGCGTGCTCTCGGACGTGCTGATTTTCGTGTTGGCCGGCGTCGCCGGCGGGGTCATCGGCTATCTGCTGATGAAGTCCCGCCAGCTCCAAGTCCGCACCGAGGCCGATGCCCTCATCCGTAACACCGAAAATGAGAGCAAACGGATCATCGCCGAGGCGGAGAGCAAGGCGAAGAGCATCGAGCTGGCAGCCCAACAGCAGCGCGTCCAACTCATTGAGGAAGCCGAACAAGAGCTCCAACGCCGCCGGCGCGAAATGGACCGCTCGGAAGAGCGCGTTCAGCGGCGCCAGGAAACGTTGGACAGCCGCCTCGAACAGGCCGAGCAGCGCAATCGCAAGCTCGATCAACGTCAAGTCAAGTTGGACAAACGCGAGGCCGACTTGACCAAGCTGGAAGAGGACCACCGCATCGAGTTGGAGCGCGTCGCCAACATGAGCCAGGAGGACGCCCGGCGCGAGCTGCTCGTGGCCGTCGAGCAGAACAGCCGGCAGGAGATGGCGCGCAAGATTCGCGAGGTCGAGAGCCAGGTGAACGCCGAGGCCGACGAACGGGCAAGGCGCATCATCAGCCGCGTCATGGAACGCGTCGCCTCCGATCACATCTCCGAGACCACCGTCTCAAGCGTGCCGCTGCCCGCCGACGAGATGAAGGGCCGCATCATCGGCCGCCAGGGCCGCAACATCCGGGCGATCGAACAAGCCACCGGCGTCGATCTGGTAGTCGACGATACCCCCGAAGCCATCATCGTCTCCAGCTTTGATCCGATCCGGCGCGAGGTGGCGCGCATCGCCTTGAGCCGCCTGGTGCAGGATGGCCGCATCCACCCGGCCCGCATCGAAAAAGAGGTCGAAAAGGCCCAGCAAGAGGTCGAAAAATCGATCAAGGATGCGGGCGAGCAAGCCGTGATCGAAGTGGGCCTGCAGATGCTGCACCCGGAGCTCGTCAAGCTGTTGGGCCGGCTGAAATATCGCACCAGCTACGGCCAGAACCAGTTGGCCCACGCGGTGGAATCGACCCACATCGCCGCCATGCTCGCAGCCGAGCTGGGCGCCAATGTGCAGATGGCCAAGATGGGCGCGCTGCTGCACGACATCGGCAAGGCCGTCAGCCACGAGGTGGAAGGTGCGCACGCGCAGGTGGGCGCGGACATCGCCAAGCGCTACAACGTGCCGGCCGACGTCGTCAACATCATCGCGTCGCACCACCACGAGGCCGAGCAGCAATCCGTCGAGGCGATCATCGCCACCACGGCCGACGCCATCTCCGGCTCGCGTCCCGGCGCCCGCCGCGAAGCCATCGAAACCTACGTCAAGCGCATCAAGGCCCTGGAAGAGATCGGCAATTCGTACCCGGGCGTGCTGCAAACCTACGCCATTCAGGCCGGCCGCGAGGTCCGCGTGATCGTCAAGCCCGAAGAGATCGACGACCTGGCCGCGCTGCGGCTGGCCAAGGACGTCGCCCGGCAGATCGAAGACAACCTGGAGTACCCGGGGCAGATCAAGGTCATGGTCGTCCGCGAGACGCGGGCGATCGAAACCGCCAAGTAAGAGTGCTCTCCCCCCTCTCCCGTCGCACGGGAGAGGGGGGCAGGGGGGTGAGGACCCCTACCCCTGCGTCACCACCGCCACCACCATCGGCTTGCGCCGCGTCTCCTCATAGAAAAAGCGCCCCAACACCTCTTGCGTGCGGTCGATGATTGCCTGGGCCTTGCGCAGCTTGCTCTCCTGCAGCACGCTCCAGACCCGCTGCGTCGCCCGCTCCAACAGCTCCGTGTTATCGCGCAGATAGACGAACCCGCGGGTCACTAGCTCCGGCTTGCCGTCGACCTCGCCGGTCTCGGCGCTGATGGGCACCACCGCGATCACGAACCCGTCGCGCGCCAGCGCCTCGCGCTCGGCCATCACCTTCGGCCCGATATCGCCGACCCCCGAACCGTCGACAAACACCTCGCCTGCCTGCACCTTATCGGCCACCCGCGCGCTATCGCGCGTCAGCTCCAGCACCGAGCCGTTCTCGGCAATCAGGATGTTCTCGGCGGGGACGCCGACCTGCTGCGCCAATTGCGCGTGCGCGTGCAAGTGACGCAGCTCGCCGTGGATCGGCACGAAGAAGCGCGGCCGGATCAGCGAGAGCATCAGCTTCTCCTCCTCCTGGCTCGCATGGCCCGAAACGTGCACCATGGCCATGGGCGGATAGATCACCTGCGCCCCGCGCGCGAACAGCTTGTTGATCACGCGCGCCACCTCTTCCTCGTTGCCGGGAATGGGCGTGGACGAGATCACGATCGTGTCGCCCGCCTTGACCTCGAGCTGGCGGTGCGTGCCCTCGGCCATGCGCGCCAGCGCGGCCTCGGGCTGGCCCTGGCTGCCGGTGGTCACGATCGCCACGCGGCTGTCCGGCATTTTCAGCGCCTCATTCAGATCCACCAGGATCCCGGCGGGCGCCTCGATATGGCCCAGCTTGCGCCCGATCTCCGTGGTCCTCAGCATCGAAAAGCCCGCCAGCGCCACCACCCGGTCGTGCCGGATCGCGGCATCGATCACCTGTTGCACCCGGTTGAGCTGCGAGGCGAAGGTGGCCAGGATGATCCGGCCGGGCGCCTCCCGAAAGATCTGGTCGAACACCGGCGCGATCACCGACTCGGACGGCGTGGAGCCGGCCCGTTCCGCGCCGGTCGAATCGCTCAGCAGCGCCAGCACCCCCTGCGCGCCCAATGCGCCCAGCCGCGAGAAGTTCGGTCCGCCCCCGCGCACCGGCGTATAGTCGAACTTGAAATCGCCGGTGTGAATGATGCGCCCGACCGGCGTGTTGATCGCCAGACCGACGCCGTCCGGGATGGAGTGGTTGATCGCCAGAAATTCCACCTCGAACGGACCCGCGCGGAACCCCTCGCCGGCCGCGATCACCTTGACGTTCGGCGACGGCAGCTTCGGATACTCCGCCAGCTTCGCCCCGATCAGCCCGCCGGCCAGCCGGGTGGCATAAATCGGCGTCTCGACCGGCAGCACGTCGCCCAGCAGATAGGGCAGAGCCCCGATGTGGTCCTCGTGCCCGTGCGTGATCACGATCGCGCGCACCCAGTCCGCCTTATCGCGCAGATAAGTAAAATCGGGGATGACCACGTCGATCCCCAACATGTCGTGCTCCGGGAACATGATCCCCGCGTCGACCACCAGTATATTGCGGCCATACTCGAACAGGGTCATGTTTTTGCCCACCTCCCCCAGGCCGCCCAGGGGAACGATGCGTAATACGTCACTCATTTTCTTCTTCCAATCATCGCCCATCGGCAGGGATCCCCTGCCGGCGATCAAATAAAAAACGCCGTCCGGCGAACTGCTTGCCCAGACGGCATCTCCAGGATGCATTCCAGCGAGGCGCACGCCGCCTCTCTCTGAAAAACAGTATAGCCGCGCACGGAGTTTTTGTCAAAATCATAAGAGAAATTTCCTGGACAGTTACTCACCCCCACCCGCGGAGCGCAGCATCCTCAGATGCGGAGCGGTCGTCATATCCTGGACTCGAGGCTTCAGCCGGTCACTCGCCACGCCCTGGACTCGAGGCTGCGGCATACATGCCGTTAGCCGGTCACTCGCCACGCCCCGGACTCGAGGCTTCAGCCGGTCACTCGCCGCCCCCACAGAAACCGCCTGAAGGCTCGATTTCGAACCCGCGCCCCCATGTCCTGGACTCGAGGCTTCAGCCGGTCACTCGCCACGCCCCGGACTCGAGGCTTCAGCCGGTCACTCGCCACGCCCCGGACTCGAGGCTTTAGCCGGTCACTCGCCACGCCCACAGAAACCGCCTGAAGGCTCGATTCCGAACCCGCGCCCCCACGATTGCTTATAATTGACCCCCCGCGCCGTCTGCCATATACTTAACTCATGAACATCCAACCCATCACACTCCCCGGCCAACACGTCCGGCTCGAACCGCTCACCGAAGCGCACGTCCCCGACCTGGCCGCCGTCGGCCTCGACCCGGACATCTGGCGCTACATGCTCTACGGCAACATCGACACCGCAGAAAAGATGCTCGGCTTCGTCCGCGACCTGCTCGCGCGCCAGGCGCGCGGCACGGACCTGCCGTTTGCCGTGATCTCCCAGGCTGCCGGCCGCGCCATCGGCTGCACGCGCTACCTGGACATCCGCCCGCGCGATCGCGGCCTGGAGATCGGCGGCACCTGGTATGGCGCGGCCTATCGGCGCACCGCGGTCAACACCGAGTGCAAATACCTGCTCCTCCGGCACGCGTTCGAGGAGCTGGGCTGCATCCGCGTGCAGTTCAAGACCGACCAGCGCAATGAGCCGTCGCAGCGCGCCATCGAACGCCTCGGCGCCGTGCAGGAAGGCATCCTGCGCAACCACATGATCACCCCCGACGGTGTGATCCGCCACTCGGTCTACTACAGCATCATCGACGCCGAATGGCCCGCCGTCAAGGCCCGGCTGGAAAACAGGGTTGCCAACCTTGCGCAAATTCAAAATGTAAGGTAACGGGATATCGGTTGGCTTTGACTTCTGTGCCACCCACAATTATACTTGCCTATCTGTCCATCATGAGGATTTTGTGCGCAAAGATGAGCACTTGTAAGACAGGGGAACTCAATGGAAACGTTCAAGACGCTTAACCTGCTCGTTCGTTTTCTGCTCGAACTCTGCATCCTCGTCATCTTTGGCTACTGGGGTTTCAAGACAGGTAATAACGCGTGGATGAGATTCCTGCTTGGATTGGGCAGCCCCATCCTGTTCGCCGTGGTGTGGGGAACCTTCCTCGCCCCGAAATCTTCCATGCGATTGGGTGCGCCGTGGCTGTTTCTGGTGGAATTGATTATCTTTAGCCTGTCCTGCTGGGCGCTGTTCAGTACGGGCAAAACCAACCTGACGGTTGCCTTCGGTGTTGTCTACATCATCAACAAAGTTCTCATGCTCATCTGGAGACAATAGGCCATATAGGAGGCACTATCGCCATCTTTGACAGCCCCTGCCATCTATGCTATCCTTTCCCCCTGCAAAAGATGGTGTGACGGGCTGGCCGGTGCACCAGAAGCATAGCAACCTTTCGGAGCAGGTAAGTGGCGTTTAGCCTTCGGTTCCCGCGTCGTCGTAGCCAGGTGAAATAGCACCCGGTCGAGGGCAGCGCGTCAGCCGAACGTCTAGGGCAGATTTCAGGCGAACCAGCACCCAGATCCGGGTGCTGGTTTTTTTGTTCCCGGAGTATTCATGTGATCAAGATCGGCATCATCGGCGCCACCGGCTACACCGGGCTGGAGCTGCTGCGCATCCTGCAGCGCCACCCCGCGGCCCGGATCGCCTGGCTGACCTCGGAGCAGTCGGCCGGCCAGCAGCTCGGCAGCATCTTCGCCGTGCCCCCCGCCTTGGGCCGCCATGAGCTGATCCCCCTGGCCCAGGCGGACTTCGCCGCCGCGGACCTGGTCTTCTGCTGCCTGCCGCATGCCGCGGCGCTGGCCCCGGTCGCGGCCGCCCGCGCCGCCGGCGTCCGCGTGATCGACCTCAGCGCCGACTATCGGCTCCACGACCCCGCGGTCTACGCGCAGTGGTACGGCCAGCCCCACACCCAGCCGGAGCTGCTGGCGCAGGCGGTGTACGGCCTGCCCGAGCTGCACCGCGACCGGATCGCGGGCGCCGGCCTGGTCGCCAACCCGGGCTGCTATCCCACCAGTGTGATCCTGGGCCTGGCGCCGCTGGCCGCGGCCGGCTGGCTCAGCGGCGTCATCATTGCCGACAGCAAGTCGGGCGTGTCGGGCGCGGGGCGCTCGCCCTCCCTCAAGAGCCACTTCGTGGAGGCGAACGAGAATCTCAGCCCCTACAGCATCGGCCGCAGCCACCGGCATCTGCCGGAGATGGAGCAGGAGCTGCGGATGGCAGATGGCACGGCGTCAAAATCCGCTGTCCCAAACCCAACATCCGACTGGCAGCTCGTGTTTTCTCCGCACCTCGTGCCGATCAGCCGGGGGATGCTGTCCACGATCTATGTGACGCTGCCTGAGGGGGTTGGCGAGGCGCAGGTGCGGGAGCGCTACGAGGCCCGGTATGCCGGCGAGCCGCTGACCTACGTCCTGTCCGCGGGCCAGGTCGCCACCATCGGCCACACCGCCCACACCAACACCTGCGCCATCGGCCTGACCTTCGTGCCCGGCGCGGCCGTCCTGATCGTCACCTCCAGCATCGACAACCTGGGCAAGGGCGCCTCGGGCCA
>CAZELR010000128.1:0-6781 GCA_964513075.1 uncultured Anaerolineales bacterium | reverse complement strand
GCGAAAAAGTTGGTTTTGACTTTTCATCCAGTCAAGCTATAATAGCTCCTGCCTTGCGCCTTGAGTTCGGATGGCCCTCATAGCGTCGTGATACAAGGCTGCGCCGGTCCAAGGCCCAACAAAAGGTACGACGCTGGCACTTCACCCAGACCAGAATCGATTCCAGGCAGCCGTGATTCACCTAAACAGGAGGAGAAAACACCATGAAGCAGTTTAGGCTGTTTAGCCTGCTGACCGTGACTGTCATGCTGATAGGCATCCTGGCAGCATGTGCAGGCACTCCCGCACCCGCCGCGCCGGCGGCGCCGGTCGCCACTGAGGCGCCGGCAGCCCCTGCTGCCCCTGTTGCCACCGAGGCTCCGAAGCCCGTTGAGCCGGCACCCGCACCAGTTGCCGAAGAGGATCCCTGCGCTTACGGTGGCGAGATCAAGGCCATCGAGGCTGTGGATGACCTCACCGTCAAGTTCAGCCTGTGCTACCCCGATCCGGCCTTCCCGGCCAAAGCCGCCGACACCGCGCTGCAGATCTGGCCCGCTGAAGTCCTGACCGCAGGCGCCACCTCCGGCAGCAAGGAGTGGCTGGAGAGGCCCGTCGGCACCGGCCCTTACATGCTCAAGGAATGGCGCAAGGGCGACCAGCTCATCCTGGCAGCCAACCCTAACTATTGGGGCGACAAGGCCAAGACGCCGACCCTGGTTTTCCGCTGGAGCGCCGAAGCAGCCCAACGCCTGCTCGAGCTCCAATCGGGCAACGTGAACGGCATCGATAACCCCGGTCCCGATGACTTTGCAACGATCGAGGGTGATGCAACGCTCAAGTTGCAGCCCCGCGCCGGTACGAACATCTTCTACGTCGGCATGAACAACACGTTCCCGCCCTTCGACAACGAGAAGGTGCGCCAGGCCTTTGCCATGGCCATCGACCGCAAGCGCATCGTCGACAACTTCTATCCGAAGGGCTCGATCGTCGCGACCCAGTTCATGCCGCCCAGCATCTTCGGTTACTCCAAGGATCTCGACTGGTATGCGTACGATCCAGAGATGGCCAAGAAGATCCTGACCGAGGAGGGCGTGTACGATGCCGCGGGCAAGTTCAAGACCAAGATCTTCTATCGTGACGTTGTGCGCGGCTATCTGCCTGAGCCAGGCGTGGTTGCGCAAGATCTCCAGGCCCAACTTGCCGAGATCGGCGTCGAGGCCGAGATCAACGTGATGGAATCGGGCGCGTTTCTCGACGCGGCGGATGCCGGCCAGCTCGACGGCCTCCATCTGTTGGGTTGGGGCGCCGATTATCCCGATGCCACCAACTTCCTGGACTACCACTTCGGCGCGGGCTCTGCCAAGCAGTTCGGCAACAAGTTCCCGGATCTGACCGACGCGCTGCAACGTGCGGCCTCCCTGGCAGATCCGGCTGCACGCCAACCGATCTATGACGAGGCCAACGCACTCGTCAAGCAGCACGTGCCCATGATCCCCGTGGCGCACGGTGGTTCGGCGACCGCCTTCCAGGCAGCCTGTGAGGGTGCTCACAGCAGCCCGCTGACCCGCGAGAAACTGGCCGTTGTCAACTGCGGCACCGACACCCTGGTCTTCATGCAGAACGCGGAACCGATCAGCCTCTACTGCGCCGATGAGACGGACGGCGAGACCTTCCGCCCCTGCGAGCAGATCAACGAGGCGTTGCTGGGCTATGAGACCGGCACCACCAATGTGGAACCGGCCCTGGCCGAGAAGTACGTGGCGAACGCGGACCTGACCGAGTGGACCTTCACCCTGCGCAAGGGCGTGAAGTTCCATGATGGCAGCGACCTGGATGCCGCGGATGTGGTGACCTCCTGGGTGGCCCAGTGGGATGCAGCAAGTCCGCTGCACACCGGCCGCGTGGGAGACTTCACCTACTTCCAGGCATACTTCGGCAAGTTCAAGAACGCGCCGAGCGAATGAGCCCGGATCGTAACTGGTTCAACCGTGCTGGTGGCAGCGGCTAACCCCACCACCACCAGCGAATGAAGAGCCGCTGAAGCGGAACACTGGCACGGAGCCATCCGCTTCAGCGCTTTTCATCTTTCGATGTTTTGCGTACGCCTCACTCGAGGTCGCTGACGATGACTAAGTATATTGTGCAGCGCGTCCTTGCTGCACTGCCCGTGCTCCTTGGCATTCTTTTCGTCACCTTTACCCTGGCGCGGCTTCTGCCCGGTGATCCGTGCGTTGCCATCCTGGGGGAAAAGGCCAATGAGGTGACCTGCGCGGCCTTCAATACGCGCTACGGCCTGGATAAGCCGATCACCACCCAGTTTGGCATCTACCTGCGCGATGTGCTGACGGGCGACCTGGGAATGTCCTTTCGCTACGGACAGCCTGTCACCCGAATGATTGCCGAACGCCTCGCCGTTACCGTTGAGCTCGCCTTCAATGCTGTGCTGTTTGCTGTCATTTTCGGCATGTTGTTAGGGATTATTTCGGCCAAGAAACACGGTTCCACTACCGATGTCGTGACGATGATCGGGGCAAATCTGGGCGTTTCGATCCCCGTATTCGTACTCGGCCTGTTCCTGGCTTATGTGTTTGCAATTTTGCTGAAGGACACCCCTCTTGCATTGCCGCCTTCGGGCCGCTTATCAGCAGGCATGGCCGTGCCTGCGCTGGCGCAGGAGTGGCATATTGCGGAGGGGAGGCCGCTCTATCGAGTGGCCCAGTTCTTCACCAATTTCTATTCCTTCAACGCCATCATCCATCTTGACGGCAAGCTGTTCATGGATAGCTTGAAACATATGCTCCTGCCCGCGATTGCCCTGGGGACGATCCCAATGGCGCTTGTCGCCCGGATGACTCGCTCCAGTTTGCTGGAGGTCCTGGGGCAAGACTACACGCGCACAGCGCGCGCCAAGGGCCTGTCGGAGCGGGTCGTGCTGATACGCCATGCGCTGCGCAATGCCCTGTTGCCGGTTGTGACGATTATCGGCCTGGAGATAGGCTTCATGCTCAGCGGCGCCGTCCTTACCGAAACAATCTTCGGCTTTTCGGGCATGGGGCGCGCCCTCTACGATGGGATTACAGCGCGCGACTACGCCGTCATCCAAGGCTTCACTTTGGTCACGGCGGTGATGTTTCTGTTTGTCAACCTGATTGTCGATATACTTTACGGTTTCCTGGATCCGCGCATCCGACTGACCTAGAGGCAAACCGCGGCCTGCCGCCGACAGCTATTCGCCGATGTAGGAACTTGTCATGCCTTCGAACGATGTAAACACAGCCGCGGAAGCTATCCTGACCAAACGCAGAAAGTCGCGCGGCTTTTGGGCCGAGGCGTTGCGCGACCTGGTTCTCAACCGCCGCTCGGGCCAGGTCGGACTGGTGATCGCCCTGTTCTTGATTCTCCTCGCGCTCCTGGCGCCCACCCTGGCGACCCATGACCCTAATGCCGTTCTCATCGGCAAGGAAACGGGGATCAAGCGCCGGCAGCCGCCCTGCATCTTGGCCGTGGATAACCTGCCGTCGCTGCCTGTCATTGACTTTTTCCGCTGCGACCCCAATCAACCGGAACACTACTTCGGCACGGACGGCAATGCGCGAGATTTGTTCAGCCGCGTGCTCTACGGATCGCGCGTCTCCTTGAAAGCCGGTCTCTACACCGTGTTCCTGGCCGTCATCGTGGGCGTGTTCCTGGGGTCCATCGCCGGCTACATCGGCGGGTCCGTAGATAATGTCATCATGCGCATCCTGGACGTCGTGCTGGCTTTCCCATCACTTATTCTGGCTATTGCGATCAACTCGGCGCTGTTGACGCTGGCCGAGGACAGCATTCTGGCACGCGGACTAGACGTCATGCAGCGCGTCTTCAGCTTCGAGGACATCGGCCTATTGACGGCACTTATCTCCATCGCGGTCGTGTCGATCCCCACTTACGCACGCCTGGTGCGTTCCCAGGTTCTATCGCTCAAAGAACAAGAGTTCGTCACGGCTGCTCGCTCCATCGGCGCCAGGCCCAGCCGGATCCTGTTTCGCGCTATTTTGCCCAACGCGACCGCACCGCTGATTGTGGCGGCTACCTTGGGCATCGCGACGGCTATCCTTGATACGGCGGCACTGTCTTTTCTTGGGCTGGGCGCGCAGCCGCCAACTTCCGAATGGGGCGCCATGATCGGCGCCGAGCGCAATCAGATGTTCACCGCGCCCCATCTGATTTTATTCCCTGCGTTGGCCATCGTGCTAACGGTTTTGGGCTTCAACTTGTTGGGTGATGGGTTGCGCGATGCAATGGACCCGCGCTTACGTGAGTAATCCAGAGAAGACCATGCCAGAGAAGATCATCGAGATCCAGAATGTCCACAAGTGGTTTGGCCGCACCCACGCGCTGGATGACGTCAGCATCGACGTGGAACCGGGCGAGGTGCTGGTGATCATCGGGCCGAGCGGATCGGGCAAATCCACCCTGCTGCGCAGCATCAACCATCTTGAAACCGTCAACTCAGGCGAGATCGTCGTCGATGGCATCCATCTGACCCATAAGGCCACCGACATCAATGCCGTGCGCGCTGAAGTGGGCATGGTGTTTCAGCAGTTCAACCTGTTTCCCCATCTCACGGCGCTGCAAAATGTCACATTAGCCCAGCGCGTGGTGCGCAAACGCGACGAAGCTGAAGCGGAGAGACGTGCGCGCGATCTGCTGGAGCAGGTCGGCATCCCTGAGAAGGCCGATTCGTACCCCGGACAGCTTTCGGGCGGGCAACAGCAGCGCGTCGCCATCGCCCGCGCCCTGGCCATGGATCCCAAAATCATGCTCTTCGATGAACCGACCAGCGCACTCGACCCGGAGATGATCAAGGAAGTGCTGGACGTCATGCTCGACCTGGCTAAGAGCGGCATGACCATGGTCTGCGTGACGCATGAGATGGGGTTTGCCCGCGCCGCGGCACGACGCGTCGTGTTCATGGATGAGGGCAAGATCGTCGAAGAGGCTGACCCCGAGACATTCTTCACGGCGCCCAAACACGAACGCACAAAGCAATTTCTGAGCAATATCTTGGATCGCTAGTGGACGCGACTATGGCCGCGCCCAGGTGTTACATACGATAACATCAATCTTTGGAGACGAGGTCACAACACCATGACTTGGTATCGCTTGCTGTCTGCAGCCGTGGCGGGTTATCTCTTGGGCGCCATTCCTATGGGCTATCTGGTAATCCTGGCGATGAAGGGACAGGATATTCGCCAACACGGCAGCGGCCGGACCGGCGGCACCAACGCGGTCCGCGCTGGCGGCTCCTGGGCAGGCGTTTTCACAGTCATCGGGGATCTCATCAAGGGCATCCTGGCCATCCTGTTTGCGCGTTGGATCACCGGGGGTGCGGTCTGGGGGGATGTCCTGGCGGGGGTCGCTGCGGTCCTGGGACATAACTGGTCGATCTATATCGGCTTCAAGGGCGGGGCCGGCACCGGCGCCAATATCGGAGCGTGCATCGGAATTTGGCCGCTGTCTGCGCTGTGGCTGATTCCGCTGCTGCCTTTTGGTCTGAACGTCATCCGCTACGCATCCGTCACTTCGTTGGTCGTTGCGGCGGTCATCCCCATCACGCTGGCGATCCGGGCTGCGCTTGGTGCGGGTCCCTGGCTGCATGTACTGTATGGGGTGCTCGCGGCGGCGGCCGTGACCTGGGCGCTGCGACCCAACATCAAGCGCATCCTCAATGGCACTGAGCCGCGCGCGCCACGCGTATTCCACAGCTAAGGTCGAATTCGCACATATATGTTCCGTGTCATTTACATATCTCCTGAATCCCGATAGACTGTCATGTGTAATTATCGACGATCTCAGACATGGGATCAACGATGCTTTACTTTAATTTCCAAAGGAGATACCACTCATGAAAGAAGCAACCCAGAAAAACCTGCTCGATGCGTTTGCCGGCGAAAGCCAGGCGCACATGAAGTACAAGATCTTCGCTGAGCTAGCCGAGAAGGAGAATCTGCCTGAGGTGGCGCGGCTATTCCGCACCGCATCCTACTCCGAGCAGATTCACGCCACCAATCATCTGCGCGCCCTGGGCATCGGCAAGACCCTGGCCAACCTTGAGGCCGCCTTCGCCGGCGAAACCTATGAGATCGACACGATGTATCCGGAATTCATCGACACCGCGGTCGAAGATGAGGAAAAGCGCGCCAAACAGAGCATGGATGCTGCACTGGCGGCCGAAAAAGTCCATGCCGAGCTTTACGCCAGAGCTAAGGAAGCCTTAAGCGCCGGCAATGATATGACGCTGCCTAAGACTTGGGTCTGCCCCGTGTGCGGCTTCACCATGGAAGGCGAGGAAGCGCCCGATAACTGCCCCATCTGCAAGGCGCTGAAGAAGCTGTTCAAAGAGTTCTAAACGAGCTGACAAAGCAGATCGAATAGGCTGTTTCGGTTCAAGAGCCAGGTTTCTGACAGAAGCCTGGCTCTTTAGCGGCTGCTCTCAGGAGCACCTGGTTTCGAGATCATTGTCTCTGCGCGGGCCACGTAGCGCCGGGCGGTCTCCATATCGCCGGCCAACAGATAGCCAGCAGCTAACCGCGCCAGGTTTTGGACCTCTTCCGGCGCATCTGCGCCGCGCAGGCGGGCGATCGCGGCGCGTAGCGTCTCTTTTTCGATGCTCAACTCCCGGCCCGGCTCGCGACGGACTACCATCCCCTCGTCGGTGACGTTATCGGGCAATCCGCTCAGCGCATGCCACATCGCTACTTCGCTCATTTTTTCCTCTTCGTCTGACTATAACGGCAAGAGGCGCTTATATGCAAGAAGC
>CAZELR010000127.1:0-7005 GCA_964513075.1 uncultured Anaerolineales bacterium | reverse complement strand
ATCGTCGAGAAGGCGACGGCCCTCTTCACCCAGCATGGCTTCGCACAGGTCTCAGTGCGCCAGATCGCGAAAGCCGCGGTGGTGAGCGAGAAGACCATCTTCAACTATTTCCCCTACAAGGAACTGATCGTTCTCGCAGGCGCCCAGCCGAGCCTGACGGAGATCATGGATGCGATCCAAAAGGAGATCGACAACATCGCCGAGCCGACGGAGGTGCTACGCAAGTTCGGCACGGACCTGGCCGAGTGGTGCGCCACTAACCCTGAGGCGGCCTGCATCGTCATCGCGGAGCTGCTCTCGCCCGATGCCCAACGGATGGCCAACGCGATGCGCTCGCTGCCCGACTTCTACAACCCCATCCGCACCGTCATGACCCTCGCCCGCGCCCAGGGCAAGCTGCGACCTGAGGTTTCAGTCGAGTATGCCACCGACTTCTATTTGAGCAACGTGCTCAACGTGATTCGCACCCATGTAGCAGTGGGCCAACCTGACCGTCTGCGGGGCATGCTCAACGCCACGTTGGAGATCTTCCTGCACGGCGCGTTCGCATAAATGCACACAGATGCCGGGTTTCGCGCGTACGGCGTCAGCGGAACCTGGTTTCTTAAGAGGAGTGAAAAATGAAAGTTCTGCTGCTCTACCCTGAGTTCCCGGACACCTTCTGGAGCTTCAAACACGCGTTGTCATTCGTCGACAAATCTGCCGGCATGCCGCCGCTGGGGCTGCTCACCGTAGCTGCCATGCTGCCCGCCGGCTGGGACTTGCGCCTGGCGGACATGAACGTCGCACCGCTGCAGGAAACGGACCTGCACTGGGCGGACTGCGTCTTTATCAGCGCCATGGTGGTCCAGCGCGACGCCGCTGCCGCTGCCATCCAGCGGTGCAAGGCGGCCGGAAAGACGGTCGTGGCCGGCGGTCCGCTCTTCACCACGGAGCCGGATAACTTCCCCGAAGTCGACCACTTCGTCCTGAACGAAGCCGAGATCACCCTGCCGCCCTTCCTGGCCGATTATGCGGCGGGCCGGCCCCAGCGGATGTACACCACCGATCAATTCGCTGACATGCACGCCTCGCCCCTCCCGCGCTGGGACCTGGTGGACCTGCGCCACTACGCCACCACCGCGGTGCAATTCTCACGCGGCTGCCCGTTCGACTGCGAGTTCTGCAACATCACCGTGCTTTTCGGCCACCGGCCCCGGGTGAAAACCTCCGCACAGATCGTCGCCGAGCTCGACTTGTTCTATCAGCTTGGCTGGCGCGGCCGCGTCTTCTTCGTCGACGACAACCTGATCGGCAACCGGCGGCGCCTGAAAGAAGATCTGCTGCCCGCCATCATTGCATGGCGCAAGGACAAGACCGGCATGCCGTTCAACACGGAGGCATCGATCAACCTTGCCGACGACGCGGAGCTGATGCATCTGATGGTCGAAGCCGGGTTTGACCAGGTCTTTATCGGCATCGAAACGCCGGAGGAAGACGGACTGGCAGAGTGCAACAAGAAGCAGAACGTGGGCCGCGATCTTGTGGCGGATGTCAAGCGCATCCAGCGCGCAGGGTTGGAGGTGCAGGGTGGTTTCATTCTCGGCTTCGACAGCGATACGCCGTCCACCTTCCAGCGCCAGATCGACTTCATCCAGCGCAGCGGCATCATGACCGCGATGGTCGGGCTGCTCCAGGCTCCGCCCGCCACACGCTTGTGGCGCCGGATGGCGGCCGAGGGCCGGCTGACAGGCGATGCGTCAGGCAATAACGTCGAAGCAGGAACGAATATCCTGCCGAAGATGCCGCTTGAAACCCTCTACGGCGGGTACAAGGCGGTGTTGAGCCACCTGTATGCGCCGGAACAGTACTACGCGCGGGCCCTCACCTTTCTCCGCGAGATCAAGCCGCCCAAGTTTGCCCAGCCGATCGATGCTGCGTACATACGCGCCTTCTTTCGCTCGGTCGGCCGTCTCGGGATCGTCGGTAAGGAGCGCGCGCAGTACTGGAAGCTGTTTCTATGGACGCTCTTTCGCCGGCCGGAGTTGTTCCCGCTGGCGATCACGATTGCAATTTATGGCTACCACTTCCGGCAGATCACGGAGGCGATGTAGATCACGGGGCGGCCCTGCACACAAAAGAAACCAGGTTTCTGTGAGAAACCTGGTTTCTAAGCACTTCAGCAAATGGGCTGGGTTCCCATCACTTCAGCATATAGTACGTGCCCTTCTTGTCCCCGATCTTGATGATCAGCCCTTTATCCACCAGGTCCGCCAGGTCGAGGCGCAGCGTCTCGGGGGTCACGGTGGGGCACAGCTCCCGGTATTCGTGGTTGGTGATCCGGCCGTACTGCTGCAGGTACAGGATGGCTTGAATCTGCCGCTCGCCGAGGCCGGTCGCCCATTCCGGCAAGTTACGGGGCAGCCCGGCGCCCGTCGGCCCGCTACTTTTGCGCAGCACCACCGTGAACGAGTAGGGCGTCGGTTTGAACTCTGGCGCCGGGTGACCGCCCTGGACCATCTCTTCGATCATGCGGTCGATGCCCAGGCCGAGCTGCTCGATATACCCCCACTCGAACAAGCCGTTGACCAGCCGGGGATTGCGCGAAAAGTGCTCCTCGACGATGTTGTCCAGGGTGATATAGCCGGGGAGGCCGCCCGGGCTGCTGATCTCCAGCCGGTCGTCGAACTGTCGAATCTCCACACGCTTGCCGGTCATCCGGTAGTCGCGGTGACACAGAGCGTTCACCAACGCCTCACGCACTGCGAAAGTGGGATAGAGATACCGGTCTTCCCGCTTCAACCCACGCACCACCGCCTCGCCGCGCAGCTCAGTCAGGAGGACGGCCCAGGCGCTTTCGATGACTCGTGCCAACCCGCCGTTGAACTCTTCGCGGCGGCTGTAGCCAGGCTGACCGCCGGGCCCGCGCGGATCGGTGCCGACGAAGCGCACGTAAACCAACCCGCCCTGGGGAATGAAGGCCTGCGGCGTCTTGCCGAACAGGAGCATCCCCGCGAAGGTCACCTCGCCCTGGGGGTCCAGTGCGCCGGTAGCACGCAATAACTCGTCCTCAGTTTGTCCCAGGTCGCGGCCCAGGCGCGCAGAGCGCCGGTGCAGATAGTCCTGGATGACATCTTCGTCCAGGTCGGCGCGCGTAGCTCCCGGCACGGTCTCCAGCTCGAAGTCGCCGCTGGCCTTGGTGGCTGCCAGGTGGCTGATCTTGGCGCCATCCAACGGCTCGTTGCCGTTGTGGGTGCGTACCAGCACGCGGCCGTCGGCCAGCGCGTGCAGCTCAGCGCTGCGCTGCACTGTGACCGCGACAGCCAGCCCATCCCGATCCTCGAACTGCTGCCAATCGGTGCGAATCAATGGCCGGCACTGGGCCAGGGCTGCGCGCAGGAGACCCTCGGCATCGTCGCGCAGCAGGCCGCCGGTGATCTGGCCACTGGCGTCCACACCCAAGAGCACGGTGCCGCCGTCGGTGTTGGCAAACGCGACCAGGGTCTCAGCCAGTTCTTCGGCTGAAGGTTCGGGCAGCACCGCCAGTTGTTGGCCGACGCCGCGACGGAGAAGGGTGGCTAGGGTCATGATTGGCTCCCGGGATGGGTTGAAGGTTGAAAGTTACACGTTACAGGTTCGCGTCCACCTTCCATCTTGAACCTTAAACCTTAGATTGACGACTCCTCAACTGCCCTAGGTTCGCGTTCCTCCTGGATCGCCTGGCTTTCGGCCAGGGTCTTTGACTCAGCGACCAGGGCGGCTGCCTCCTCAACCGTTGCAGACAACCGCGCCATCGCAGCCACGATGTCGCCGCCGTCCGGGGTCACGATGCGGACGCCGCGCGTCGCGCGGCTCATCTGGCTGATGGCGGCGACCGGAGTGCGCAGCGCCACGCCGTTGGCAGTGATGATCGTCACCTGGTCCTGGACCTGCACGACGCGCGCGGCCGTGATCCGGCCTGTCTCATCCAGCCGGCGGTGGTCCAACGTCCACTGCCCACCGGTGTGACGGCCGTGGCTGGGATACTCGGCCAACGGCGTGCGCTTGCCATAACCGTTCTGAGTGATGATCAACAGATCCCCATCTGGCTCCACCACATCGAAGGTAGCCACGCTGTCATCCGCGCGCAGACCGATGGCCAGCACGCCCGCGGCCGTACGCCCCGTAGCCCGAACCGCGTCCTCAGTGAAACGCAGCGCCTTGCCGCCCGTAGTCACGATAATAAAGTCCTGCTTACCGAAGGTCGCACGGGCCCAACCCAACTCATCGCCCGGCCCAAGGTTCATGGCAATGATCCCGCTGGGTCGGACGTCGCTGAACTCGCTCAACTTCATGCGCTTGATCCGGCCGCGGCGGGTGAGCAAGGTCACATACTCCGCCTCCGCGAAATCGGGCACCACCAGCGCCGTCGTCACCCGCTCTTCAGCGGTGAGATTGAGGAAATTAACAATCGGCAGGCCGCGGCCGTCGCGCGCAGCCTCGGGCAAAGCGAACACCCGCTGTCCGTAGACGCGGCCGCGGTTGGTGAAGAACAGGACATGATCCAAGGTGTGCGCAGAAAGCAGATCTACCACCTCGTCCTCGGCCTTGGTGCGCATCCCCTGCACGCCGCGGCCGCCGCGGCGCTGGGCCCGATAGGCGGCCAGCGGCGTGCGCTTGATGTAGCTGCTCTGGGTCACACTGATGAGCACGGCCTCCTGGCGGATCAAGTCCTCCTCCGAGAACCCCTCGGCAGCCTCAGGCACGATCTCCGTACGCCGCGCGTCGGCGAACTTTTCCTTGAGGCCCAACACTTCGTCTTTGATCACGCCCAGGATGCGAGCCGGGTCGGCCAGCAGCGCCTCGTAAAAGGCGATCTGGCCCAGCAGCGCCTGGTACTCGTCCTCGATCTTCTGCCGCTCCAACGCGGCCAGCCGGCGCAACTGCATGTCAAGGATCGCCTGCGTCTGCTTTTCGCTGAGATTGAAGCGGGCGATGAGCTTGCCCTTGGCGTCCTCGGCGCTGTCCGCGGTGCGGATGATATGAATGACCTCGTCCAGGAACTCCAGAGCGATGCGCAAACCCTCCAAGATGTGCGCCCGCTCGCGCGCCACCCGCAGCAGGTAAGCGGTGCGCCGGGTGATGACCTCGATGCGATGGTCCACGTAGTGTTGGAGCGCGCGCTTCAGGCTGAGCAGCCGCGGCTCGCCATCGACCAACGCCAACATGTTCACGCCGAACGTGCTCTGCAGCGGGGTATACTTGAAGAGCTGATTAAGCACTTTGCGCGGCGCGGCGCCGCGCTTCAGTTCGATCACGATGTGCATGCCTTTGCGGTCGGACTCATCGCGCAGGTCGCTGATATCGGGAATGCGGCCGTCGCGCACGAGCTCAGCGATGCGCTCCAGAATCGTGCTCTTATTGAGCTGGTAGGGAATCTCGGTGACCACGATGCGATGGCGGCCGCTGCCCAACTCCTCGATCCGGGACTGCGCACGCATGATCAGCCGGCCTTTGCCCGTGCCATAGGCCAGCCTGATCTCTTCGCGGCCCAGCAGCAGCCCGCCGGTGGGAAAGTCGGGGCCATGGATGAATTGCATCAGTTCATCCACGGTGACATCGTCGGCCTCGGCCCAGCGGTCGATCAGGTAGGCGATGGCGTCTACCAGCTCGCCCAGGTTGTGGGGGGGGATGTTGGTGGCCATGCCCACGGCAATGCCGCTGCTGCCGTTCAGCAGCAAATTAGGCAGCAGGGCCGGCAGCACTGATGGCTCTTGCAAACTGCCGTCGAAGTTATCGTTCCAATCGATCGTTTCCTTTTCGATGTCGGCCAGCAGAGATTCAGCGATGCGCGCCATACGAGCTTCGGTATAACGCATGGCCGCGGGCCCATCCCCGTCCACAGAGCCGAAGTTGCCCTGGCCATCGACCAGCGGATAGCGCAAGCTGAAATCCTGCGCCAGGCGGGCCATCGCATCGTACACCGCCGAATCGCCGTGAGGATGGTACTTGCCCAATACCTCACCGACGATGCGGGCGGACTTCTTATAGGGTGTGCCGGCGCGGATGCCCATATCGTGCATGGCGTACAGGATCCGGCGCTGCACCGGTTTGAGGCCATCACGAGCATCGGGCAGGGCGCGGGACACGATCACGCTCATGGCGTAATCCAGGTAGGACCCACGCATCTCGTCATCGATATTGATCGGCCGGACGACCCCCAGGGCGCTGGGGGACACTTCGATTTGGTTATTCATCACCGCTCCTCAAGGCGCATTATACGCGCCTATATTATACCGCAGAGCGGCCGGTTCGGCCATTTTGGCGGGGGAGTGCGATAGTGCGATAGTGCGGCAGTGAGATAGTGAGGAGTATGGGAGTGGAGACATGGTGGGGCGAGGCATTCCCGAATAGATCTGCCGTTACGTCAGATCGTGGAAGGAATGCCTCGCCCCCTGCCAGGCGAGATGTACGACTATTTGATCAGCCGGCGCGCCTGACCGCGCCAGTCTTCGCGGCGGACCCGCTCGGCAAACGTGCCGGCGACCTGGTTCAGCACCTCATCGCTGGCCGCAGCCAACGCGGCGAAGGTGGTGATGCCCAGTTGTCGCAGGCGCTTGGCATAGAGTGGGCCGATGCCATCGATGACTTCCAGATCATCTTCCACAGCAGAGGCCGTGCGGTGCGGAGTTGGGGCCAATGCCGCCATCTCGGCAGCGATCCGCGCAACATCATCTGCGCCGGGCAATTTCGCGCTGACACCGGCCCCGATCCGCGGCGCAGGCTCAGAAAGGTCCATGTCGGGCAGCGCCACCTTTGCGGAGAGGCGGTTCGTTTCCGGCGCTGCAACCTGCATCTGCGCCAGGCGGGCCTGCAAGGCGGCCAGCTCGGCACGCAAGGCAGCAACCTCATCCACCGCCGCGGCTTCGATCCTGGGAGCTTCGAGATCCACCTTCGGCAGCTCGATCTTGGGCAGGTCGATCTCGGGCAGCACAGCCTCGATCTTGGGAGCTTTGATGTCCACCTTCGGCAGGTCGATCTCGGGCA
>CAZELR010000126.1:0-7089 GCA_964513075.1 uncultured Anaerolineales bacterium | reverse complement strand
GACATCTTCGCCGATGTGCCGGCCAGCGAGCAGCCGAAGAGCGCGTTCGAGGGGGCAGGCAAGCCGCTGGTCGACCTGCTGGCCGAGACCGGCGTAGCCAAGTCGAAGGGCGAGGCGCGACGGCTGGTGGCCTCGGGCGGCGCCTACGTCAACAACGTGCGCGCTGAGGACGCGGCCGCGGCCGTCACCACCGCGCAGATCGTTGAAGGCGCGTTCGTGGTGCTGCGCTCCGGCAAGAAGCAGTATCATCTGGTGCGGATATTGGGATAAGGTCAGATAGGCTCCACGATGACCGGATTACGTTTCCTCACTGCGGGCGAGAGCCACGGCCCGGCGCTGACCGCGATCCTCGAAGGGATGATCGCCGGCCTGCCGCTCGCGGCCGCAACGATCGACCGGGAGCTGGCCCGCCGCCAGGTGGCGTTCGGCGCGGGCGGCCGCATGAAGATCGAGCGCGACGCGGTCCGCATCACTGCGGGCGTCACGGCCGGCCACACCACCGGCGGGCCGATCGGCCTGGAGGTCGCCAACCTGGACTACCGGGCGTGGGCCGACAAGGATATCCCGCCGATGACGGTCCCGCGGCCGGGCCACGCGGACCTGACCGCGGCGCTCAAGTACGGCTATCGCGACCTGCGGCCGGGGCTGGAGCGCGCCAGCGCGCGCGAGACGACCATGCGCGTGGCGGTTGGCGCGATCTGCAAGGCTTACCTGGCGCAGTTCGGCATCACCGTGGGCGGCTACGTGACCAGCATCGGCGACGCGGATGCCGCGATCCCGGACGATCTGCCCTACGCGGCGCGCTTCACCCTGGCCGAGACGAACGACGTACGCTGCCCCGATCCGGCCGGCGCGGAGGCCATGCGCGCGGCCATCAAGGACGCGATGCAGGCCGGCGACACGCTGGGCGGGGTGTTCGAGGTGGTGGCGCTGGCCGCGCCGCCGGGGCTGGGCAGCCACGTCCACTTCGACCGCCGGCTGGACGCGCGACTGGTCGCCGTGCTGGTGTCGATCCAGGCGGTCAAGGGCGCGGAGATCGGCCCCGCGTTCGCCAACGCGCGGCTGCACGGCACGCAGGTGCATGATGAGATAGGGGCGGCCTCACCCCCGGCCCCTCTCCTCCCCGGAGGAGAGGGGAGAACGGAGGGAGAGGGGAGAGCCGGAGGAGAAGGGGGAACGGGAGGATTAGGGCGCGGCTCCAATCGGGCGGGCGGCCTGGAGGGCGGCATCACCACCGGCGAGCCGATCGTGCTGCGCGCGGCCATGAAGCCGATCGCCACCACCCTCACCCCGCTGCGCTCCGTGGACCTGGCGACCGGCGAGCCTGCGGCCACCCGCTACGAGCGCTCCGACTTCTGCGCCGTCCCGCGCGCCGTGGTGGTCGGCGAGGCGATGGCCGCCTGGGTCCTGGCCGATGCGCTGATGGAGAAGCTGGGCGGCGATTCGCTGGCCGAGCAGTTGCCCCGCTTCGCCGCCTTGCGGCGGAGCTGGATCGAGGATCTCCCCATGGACAACGCGCCGTGGTATTTCGGGTATGAATAACCTCATCCTAACCGGCTTCATGGGCACGGGCAAGACCAGCGTCGGCCGGGCGGTGGCCGAGCGGCTGGGATGGCCGTTCGTTGACCTCGACGACGTCATCGCCGAGCGCGCGGGCAAGCCGATCCCGGCGATCTTTGCCGAGGGCGGTGAGCCGGCGTTTCGGGCGCTGGAGGCCGCGGCCTGCCGGGAGCTGGCCGAGCCGCGGGGGCTGGTGGTAGCGACGGGCGGCGGCGCGGCCGTCGATCCGGCCAACCGGGAGGCGCTGGCGGCCGGCGGCGTCGTGATCTGCCTGGACGCCGCGGCAGAAACGATCCTGCACCGCGTCGGGGAGGACGCGAGCCGGCCCATGCTGGCGGGCAGCGACCGCCTGGCGCGCATCCGCGCCCTCCTCGGCCAGCGCGCGGCCGCCTACGCCGCCATCCCGCGCCACCTGGACACCGGCAACCTGACCATCGCCGCGGCCGCCGAGCGGGTGTTGGCAATCGCGGCGGGGCTGCCGGCAGATGGCCATAGGTTGATTCTGAAACCCGAGCACCACGCACTGCCCGATACGCAATACGCAATACGCAATACGCAGCACGCTGCTCCGGCCTACGACATCCTCATCGCCCCCGACCTCCTGGCCCAAGCGGGCCGCCGCATCGTCGAGGCCGGCCTGCCGCCGGGGCGCTGCGCGGTGGTCACCAACCCGACGGTAGGCGGATACCACCTGGAGACGCTGCGCGCGTCGCTGGCCGCGGCCGGCTTCGAGCCGTTGGTCTGCGAGGTCCCCGACGGCGAGCAGCACAAGACGCTGGCCACCGTCGCCGGCCTGTACGCGCGCTTCGCGGCTGCCAGGCTGGCGCGTGATGAGCCGGTGATCGCGCTGGGCGGCGGCGTGGTAGGCGACATGGCGGGGTTCGCGGCGGCCACCTGGCTGCGCGGGGCGCCGTTCGTGCAGATTCCGACCAGCCTGCTGGCGATGGTGGATTCCAGCGTGGGAGGGAAGACCGGCGTGGACCTGCCTGAGGGCAAGAACCTGGTCGGCGCGTTCGTGCAGCCCGCGCTGGTGCTGATCGATCCCACCCTGCTGGCCACCCTGCCGGACGTCGAGTTCCGCAGCGGCATGGCCGAGATCATCAAGGCCGCCATCATCGGCGATCCGGAGCTGTTCGACCTCCTGAGCACCGGAATGGAGGCTTTGGCCGGTCCAGACCATCACTGCAACACGCAACACGCAATACGCAGCACGCAGTTTACAGGGCCAAAACCCGACATGGTGAAAATCATCGCCGCCGCGGTCCGCGTCAAAGCCGAGATCGTCGAGCGCGACCCCTTCGAGGCCGGCGACCGGGCCTGGCTGAACCTGGGCCACACCTTCGGCCACGCGCTGGAGCTGATCTCGGGCTACACGCTGCGCCACGGGGAGGGGGTAGGGCTGGGGCTGGTGGCCGCGGCCGAGCTCAGCGCGTCGCTGGGGCTGTGTGCGGGCGAGCTGGCCGGCCGGGTGCGGGATGTCGTCACGCACCACGGCCTGCCGGTCCGCTACCCCTTCGACCCGGACGCGGCGCTGGCCGCGATGGGCACGGACAAGAAGCGCCGCGGCCGGAGCCTGCGTTTCGTAGTGATGCGGCAGGTCGGTGAGGTGCTTGTCACCGACAGAATCTCGAAGGTTGCAGCAAGGGAAGCGCTTGAGAGTATTCGGCAATTGTAATATACTACAGCCGAAACTTACTTACCCTGGTTCAGATGGAGACAACGATGCCCAGCGATTCCACTGTTGTAGGTCTCTTCACGCAATGTGTCCAAGCAATCCGTGATGGTGTCTTTGTCGTTCGCCAAAGCCGTCAAGACAAGGAATTCCATTTTCAGAATTGGGTGAGCGAACGATTGAAGGAGACCGGTGAGTATTACGAAGCAGGCGGTCGCAACAGCTACCCAGATTTCAGGATAGTAAACTCTACAGAAGGATATGAGGTTAAGGGATTGGCTTATCCAGGGCGCGAGGATACCTATGACTGCAATAGCCAAGTGCCTTCAGGTTTCCATAACGGCCGCACTATTTTCTATGTTTTCGGGCGGTATCCCGCGGAGCCGGAAGACGACACCTATCCCGTGCTTGACCTGGTCATTTGTCACGGAGATTTCCTGAATGCTAACCACGATTACGTTCATAAGAACCGCCACATAAAGGGCTTCGGCACCTACGGCGACATTATGATTCGCGATCGCAAAATGTATGTTGCCCCCACGCCGTTTGGACTTCTATCCGGCGTCGCGCACATGCAAACGCTTATCCTGCCAGAAGGCTTCTTGGCGGCCAATGCATTGCAACGGGTTGGCCGCCTTGTGAGACGAGAGGCTGCAACGCTAGTGGTCGGCTATAAATTCGATCTGCAGACCAATGAACTTATCCCAGAGACTATTTCAAATCCTTCCGCCGGTATAGAACATGCATTTGAGGCCTGGCGATTTAGCTCCAAGATAGGTTCGAGCCCCGCGATTCGAGAAGTGCCGACACCCTACGATAGTGTCTGCTTCCGTACAGCTCAGACCTCCTGGCCTGAATGGAATGAGAGTGACTGATGCGAGTCCGTCCGGCACAACCACGGTTAATTGAAACGGATGCCTTCCCCTTCGAGTTCCTCTCAGTCGTTGCAGAGCGCGAGAGCTGGCGCAAGGAGATCTATCGGCCGATCTACCACATTCACAAGTGGTGGGCTAATCGACTTGGAACGATCTTTCGGGGAGTTCTGCTGGGCTGCTTGTTTCCAGAAGGTGCGGATCTACAGGATGTCTTCTATAAAAAACATCGTTTCGGGGAGGTAAGCATCTTCGACCCCTTCATGGGTAGCGGGACAACGGTGGGAGAAGCACATAAGCTCGGTTGTGCTGTTATGGGGCGAGATGTCAATCCAGTGGCTTGCGAATCAGTGCGCGTTGCGCTTGGCCCGTTGGACCGCCATCGGCTTCAGGATGCCTTTGGACAACTAACAGAGACCGTGGGCGAACGATTACAACAGCTTTACAAAGCACCGGATGATAATGGATTAATGTGCGATGTGTTGTACTATTTTTGGGTCAAGTGGGTCTCTTGTCCCAAATGCCGTTCATCTGTAGATCTATTCTCCTCCCGCATCTTTGCACGCAACGCTTATCCAGACCGCAAGCCCGACGTCCGGATCTGCTGCCCAGGATGCGGTGGCATCTTCACCGCACAGAACGGAGATACTCAAGTGCATTGCCCCCGGTGCGGGCTGAACTTCGATCCACACACTGGACCCGCTAACGGCGCAAAAGCGACGTGTCCAATTTGCTCAGAGTCGTTTCCTATCGCTGAGGCCACTCGGAGAACAGGACTGCCTCCTGCGCACAGGCTATTCGCAAAGCTTTTGCTCACGCCGGGCGGCCAAAAACGCTACTTGCCAGCTACTCAGAAGGATATTGGTGATTACGAGGCCTGCCAGTTGACGCTGGCCGATGAACTCAAACGAGGCGCCATCCGCCTCCCTGATCTTCAGCTCACGAATGGTCACAACACCCGACAAGCACTCAGTTATGCCTATCATAATTGGCGTGATTTCTTTAACGACCGCCAGCTTCTCGCACTGGGTTGGCTTCAACAAGCCATTGCCGACGTGCCTGATATGGTTGCGCGGGATGCCTTGCTCCTACTGTTCTCAGGCGTTCTAGAGTTCAATAATACCTTTGCGTCCTATAAAGGTGAGGGGACCGGCGCCGTACGGCATATGTTTGCGCATCACATTCTGAAACCAGAGCGCACTCCGATTGAGGCCAATGTATGGGGGACGCCGAAAAGCTCCGGTTCATTCTCCAATCTGTACAAAACGCGCCTACTACGTGCGCTGGCATACCGTGATGCGCCGTACGAGGCGACAACTCAAGGTCCAGGAAAGGCTTATTCCGCTGCCGAACCGTTTTCTGGCGAAGTAATGGATTCTTGGCCGGTGAACGGGGAGTATAAAGAACGGACCATCTATCTCTCTTGCGGCAGTTCCGACGTCACCGGTCTGCCTGATAAGTCTATTGACTTCGTGGTGACAGATCCGCCATTCTTTGATAACGTCCATTACTCAGAATTGGCGGATTTCTTCTACGCTTGGCAAAAACTTCACGCTCGAGGATTCATCAAAGAGGATACTACGACCACACGCCATGAACGCGAGGTGCAAGATACAAACCCATACAAATTCGCGCTAAAGCTCGGCGCCGTCTTCACTGAATGTGGCCGAGTACTAAAAGACGACGGCCTGCTTGTTTTCACCTATCACCATTCGCGCAAAGAAGGCTGGATCTCTTTGGTGAATGCCATCTACGCTGCGGGCTTTACGGTTGTGAACGCACATCCAGTCAGGGCGGAAATGACTGTGGCGACCCCCAAAGCCCAAGCAAAAGAACCCATTCAACTGGACATGGTGCTAGTCTGCAAGAAGAAAGCACTAGATACGCGAGTTTGCGGAGGCGCAAACGGCACTATGGAAGACGCGGTGGTCCGCGCAAACGAGAAACTAAGCCGTCTGAAGTCAATTGGCCTGACTCTGTCTCGGAATGATCGCCGCATTGTCTTCGTGGGTCAGTTTGTGGCAAGTCTGGGCCAAGAGGCAAGCCCTGGAGCCGCAGTCAATGCCCTTCTTGAGCAAGAGACGATACTGGAAAAACTAATTGACGACTCAGCAGTTGTCACCCCTGCGTCCTATAGTCAAAGCATTGACCGTGCATCACTTCAACTACAGCAATACTCGCTCTGGCCCGAATGAGCACTACGCAGACCGGGCAGACGCGAAGGCCATTTCAGCTGGGATCAGCACCCAAATAAGAGCTACCGAAGTTGTAGTAGCCGCGCCACCTCCGCGACCGAGCCGCGCCAGGGGCCGGGCTGCTCCTGCTTGAGGGTGGTCACGACGCCGGCCCAACGGCACGCCTCGGCCGGGGAAGCCGAGAGGCGCACGGTCAGATAGGTGGCGAAGCAGGTGTCCCCGCGGCCGGTGCGACCGGCCAGGGAGCGCGGGGTGAACGCCGCGAAGTGCAGCTCGCCATCCGCGTACACGGTCACCCCGGCCGACTGGGTGAGGACGATCTCCGTGGGACCGTACGCGGCCAGCCTGGCCGCGGCAACGGCTAGATCGGTCTCGCCGGTCAGCGACTCGGCCTCGGCGCGATCCACCTTGAGATAGGTCACGTGGCGCAGTCCCTCGGCCATCTCCGGCCAGGGGCGGAAGAGCAACTCATCCCCCACGCGCACGCGCACGAAGCCCTGCACGTCCAGCGCCACCGGCCCGCGCGCCGCCAACGCCTTCAGCAGCGGCAAATCCACCTCGCCGGCGATGATGGGGGTGATGGCGTAGATGCGCGCGCTCCCCTTTTCCGTACCAGGTTTCTTCGAGAAACCTGGTACGGAAAAGGGGAGATCCTCACTCTGGATCGGCCCCGCGAACCCCAGCGGTACGCATACGCGGCGCTCCATGTCGGCGGAGTCGTAATAGTTGGCGATACCCGACGTCTCGGCCGCGGGCGCGGCGAAGACCGTCACGCCCTCAGCGCGCAGCT
>CAZELR010000125.1:0-7245 GCA_964513075.1 uncultured Anaerolineales bacterium | reverse complement strand
CTCTTAATCAGAGGGTTCAGGGTTCGAGTCCCTGGCGACTCACTAAGGACACCGGAAGGGCCGTCACCACTAGTCATCGTGGTTTGACGGCCCTTCTGCATTCCGGGAAGGTGTCAATGAGATGTGTTTGCCCGCTGCTGCGATATGTGCTAAACTCCGCAATCAATCGCCACTAAAGACTGCAATACGCTGAAGATGCCCTGTGGAGGGTGTTATGGATGCACGAAAGGGCCAAGTCCTGGCTGATGCGGGGTATGTGACAGTGGTAGGAGGTGCCAACCTCGACATCTCCGGCGCGCCATTCAAAGCACTGAAACAGAAGGATTCGATTCCGGGCCTGGTCACCTCCTCTGCCGGCGGCGTGGGCAGGAACATCGCCGAGAATCTGGCGCGCCTGGGTGTTCCCGTGAAGCTCCTCACAGTGGTGGGCGATGACGTCTACGGCGACAAGCTCCTGGCAGACACCCAAAGTGCGGGAGTGGACGTCGGGTGCGTGAGACGGGTGGCGGGTGAGTCAAGCGGCATCTATCTGTCGGTGCTGGATGAAAACCGAGACATGGCAGTGGCCGTATCATCCATGGAGATACTGAACAAGCTGGATGCAGGCTACCTGAGAAAGAATCAGGATCTCCTTGCAGGGGGAAGGCTCACCGTCTTCGACGCCAACCTGACCCTGGAGGCTCTGGAATATGGGACGGGACTGATCGCTGGCCAGAAGAAGTACCTGGACGTGGTTTCGGTGACGAAAGCGCTGAAGGTTAAAAGCCTGTTGGGACGCTTCTACTGCATCAAGCCGAACCGATTGGAAGCTGAGGCGCTCACCGGCTTCAGCGCGGCATCCCCCGCCGGCCTCAGAAGAAACGCCGAGACTTTCCACGCAGCGGGCGTAGCCAGGGTCTTCATCACGCTTGGCACGGCAGGCGTCTATTTCAGCGACGGAATCGAACGCGGCATCGTCAGGGCCTTGCGCGCACAGGTCGGCAGCGCCACCGGCGCCGGAGACGCATTCGTGGCCGGCGTCGTTCACGCGGAACTCGCGGGCCTCAGCATGGCCGAAACGGCGGTGTTCGGCACAGGCGCGGCGCTCCTGGCTCTTGCATCGGGAGACACCGTCAGCAAAACCATCAACCCGGAAGCCATACAAAAGATCATGGAGGGAAACTATGAGCTACAGCAAGCATCTTGAGCAATATATCGACAAAACCACGGAAGTACAGGCGGCCCTTGAGAAGGGGCTGCCCGTGGTCGCCCTCGAGTCTACTATCATCTCTCACGGCATGCCCTACCCGCAAAACGTGGAGACGGCGCGCCTGGTGGAGGACACCGTCAGGCAGAATGGGGCGGTCCCGGCCACAATCGCCATCATCGGGGGCAGGCTGAAGGTAGGCGTGACTCCGGAGGAGCTCGAGCATCTTGGCAGCGCTGCCGGCATCATCAAGACATCCAGGCGGGACCTGCCCTTCGTGGTGGCGGGCAGGAAGGATGGCGGCACAACGGTTGCAGCGACCATGATCGTGGCGGACCTGGCCGGGATCAAGGTTTTCGCGACCGGAGGCATCGGCGGGGTGCACCGGGGCGCGACGACCACCATGGACGTCTCGGCCGACCTTGATGAGCTCGCCGCGACAGATGTTGCGGTGGTCTGCGCCGGCGCGAAGGCGATCCTGGACATTGGCCTCACCCTGGAGTACCTGGAGACCAAGGGCGTTCCCGTCATCGCCTACGGCACCTCCGAGTTTCCCGCGTTCTACACCAGGGAAAGCGGCTTCAAGGCTGACTACAGACTGGACAGCCCGGAAGAAATCGCGGCCGTTCTCAAGGCGAAGTGGAATCTTGGCCTGAAAGGCGGCGTGCTCGTCGCCAACCCCATACCCGCCGAGTTCGCCATGGACAAGGCAGTCATAGACGCGGCAATCGAGCAGGCCGTTCGCGAAGTCGAGCAGCTCGGCATCAAGGGCAAGGAGGTATCGCCGTATCTCCTGGGTCGGGTGAAGGATCTCACCGGTGGCGACTCACTCGAATCCAACATCCAACTCGTCCTCAACAACGCGGCCCTGGCCGCCAAGATCGCCGTAAGTTTTGCGGGCCGGCGCGCAGCCTGACGCCTCTGGGCAGGCTTTCAAAGACGCACGAACGCGGTTCGTGCGTCTTTTTTTGTGCTCTCCGGGTTCCATCTGCCAGCCACAGAGGTTCGGTGACATTAATCAACCTGCAACCTCCATCAACCTCTATTAAAAAGACCGTGTCATTTTAAAGAGCATAGAGGGCATCAGTTGATATGTAAATGAAGGGTACTTCCAGGGAAAAGGTTGAATAAGGTTGATTAGATTGATTAAGGTTGCAGTCGGCGAAGGCCGACTTTGCAAGGGTAGCCGCAACCTCAGTATGCAATGAATGCGGGTTGTGTTTCTGAGGGGGTTCGGTGACAGACAGTAACCAGTAACCTTCAGTAACCTATATTAAAAAAACCGTATCATTTGCTAGCGCATAGAGGACGCATCATGGAACACCTCACGAAACACCTTTTAAAGAAAAGGTTACTGAGGTTACTGAGGTTACTGAGGTTACTGGTCAGGAAGTAGTTTATTTTGCTGATGCCTATTGACATAGGTGTATCTTTGTGCTATATTATTGACACACTAACGCTCCCCGCCTGACATCGCCGACCGCAACGCCGGAAGCGGATACCGCAGCCATAGCCCAGGAGGTGCGCCGTGTCGCATCATGCCGTCCTGTGTCGCCTGCTGCCGAAAGGCGCCCTGCTCACCCCGCCCAGCCTCCCTCGTCTCGTCGTTCCGCTTGAGTCAACCAGCGACACTCTAAGGGTCTCAGAGACCCTTAGGGTGTCCCCGAATCTCCGGATTACGCAAAGCAACTGCATGATGGAAGTCATACCCTCGAACGAAACGCGGGCGTAAGATAGCGGCACGCGCGCGATGTGAGGCCGCGCCCTTCGACTACGCACGGCGCAGATTATGGACATGCAAGGCCGTTTAGCGCGTGCGCCGTGCTCCGCTCAGGGTGCTTGCATTGTTTTGATCCGCGTTCATCCGCGGCCTATTTTCAGGGTGTGGACAAGGAAGAGGATCATGACCGATCATGCCCCGGAGGCCGGGGTCGAGCAGGAACTGAACGCCATCATGGCCGTGGCGCAGCGCCTGATCGAAGAGGCGTTGCAGCCGGACATCGACCTGGACCGGTTCCTGGCGCACGTGATGGACCAGACCCTGGACCTGGTGGTGTTCGATTTCGGCTGGCTGCTGCTGCGCGAGGGGGACCGGGTGCGCATTCGTGCGGCCGACCGCGCCCACCTGGCCGATGTGGGCACGACGTTTCCCATCGAGGAGTGCATCAGCGGGTTGGCCATGCTGCGCCGTGAGGTGATCCACATCCCCGACCTGGCCGCACTGCCCCCCGATCTTCGCCGCATCTACAAGGCCCCGCGCAGCGTGCTGGGCGCGATGCGCAGCGAGCTTACCGTGCCGCTGATCATGGGGCAGGATGCCATCGGCGTATTGACCATCGAAAGCAGCCGGCCGCATGCATTCCAACTGCGCCATGTGGAACTGCTGCGCTTGCTCAGCGGCCACGCGGCGCTGGCGATCGCGCTGGCCCAGTCGCGGCAGGAAGCCGCGGCCTTCAACGCACTGGCCGTGGAGTTGGCGCACGAAACCGAGATGCCCGCCGTGGTGCGCTCGGTGCTGGAGCATGCGCTTACCCTGGTTGCAGCCCGGTTCGGCCAGGTGCTGCTGCTGGAAGGCGCGGAATTGGTGGTCCGCTACACCACCAATCACCCGCCGCGCGACCTGGGCGTGCGCGTCGGCCTGCATGACTCGATCAGCGGCTTGGCGCTCACGGAGCGCAAGCCGATCATCGTGTCCGACGTGAGCCGCACCGGCTACGCCGTGATCGAGGCTACGCCGCCGGCGCTGGGCGGCGGTTCGCGCGTTGTCACCCGGGCCACCGAACGTTCCCGCTATCAGCGTGTGCTGGAGCGCGAGCGGGCGCGCATCCGCGCGGAGCTGGCGATCCCGCTGTCGTACAACGGTGAGATCATCGGCGTGCTGAACCTGGAGACCCCCGATGAGGGCGGCTTCTCCGAGGCGCAGCGCGCGGACCTGATCACATTTGCAGCAGGGTTGGCATCCGAACGACAGATGCCAACCCTCGAGAATGACCCTGCCGAGCTGGACCGTCTGCTGGCAGAGGCGCTGGCACGAGCGCAGACCCCCTTTGGCCAGTTCCTGCAGCTTGATGGCGACGAGCTGATGATCGTGCAGACGACCGGCGGCGAGCCGGTCGGCACCCGTGTCGCGGTGACCGGCTCGGTCAGCGGCAGCGCCGTGAGCAGCCGCGCGGCGGTCTACGTGCCCGATGTGGACGCGGAACCCCGCTATCACCGCTACCTGGGCGAAGAGATGAAGAGCGAGCTGGCCGTGCCGTTGATCAGCGGCGACCGGGCCCTCGGCGTGCTGAACGTGGAAAGCCCGGTGCCCGGATTTTTCACGGCCGGCCACGCGCGCATCCTGGAAACCCTGGCCGGGCAGGCCGCGGTGGCCATCGAGCGCGCCCAACGCTTCGAGGTCGAGCGCATGGCCGCCATCGGCGGCCTGGCCGGCGACATCGTGCACCGCCTGAACAATCCCATCGGCGCGTTGAGCGGCTGGCTGGACATGCTGCAGCGCAAGCCATTTTATCCGGAGCTGACCGCGGCCTATCCTTACGTGGCGCAGTTCGTATCACGCGCCCAGCGGGACATCAGCCGGTCCAAGGCGATCATCCAGGAGCTGCGAGCCGAGCTGCGCCGCCAGGAACCGGCCCCCACCGTCGTGCAATCGGCACTAGCCGAAGCCGTGGCGCGTGCCGGTCTGGAGGGCAGCGGCACCGCAGGCGCCGCGACCGCTGCGATCGATGTCCGCATCAGCGCGCTCTCAACGCCGCTGCGCGTCCTGGCGGGACCCCAGCTCACCAGCATGCTGTGGAACCTGCTCGACAATGCCCGCAAGGCCATGCCGGGCGGCGGCGTGCTTTCGGTAACGGCCGGGCGCGCGGCAGAGCCGGGCTGGATCAGCATTGAGGTGGCGGATACGGGGGTAGGGATCGAACCCTGGCGCCTGCCTTTCCTTTTCGAGGCCGGCGCCTCAACCACCGCGGACAGCTATGCGCCCGCGCACGGCCTGGGGCTGTGGTGGACGCGAAACCAGGCCGAAAGCTTCGGGGGCAAGATCGAGGTGACCAGCCAGCCGGGCGCTGGCACACGGTTCACGCTGAAGCTGCGCGAGGCTCCTGGCGGTTGAAGGGATCTTTGGGCAAGTCCACGAAAGTGGACTTTGCAAGTGTTGCTGCGACTTACAGTCGCCGGACTATCACTGGAGGACATCATCCATGTTCGAACATCGGATTCTCGTCGTCGACGACGATCCCTCGTGGCAGGAGCTATTGAGCGAAAGCATCCAGGAGGCCGGTCTGGGGCCGTATACGTTGCGAGTGGCCAGCTCCCGGGCCGAGGCGGATGCCTTGCTGGATCGGCAGCATTTTCATCTGGCATTTGTCGATTTGAGACTACGCGAAGAGGCGCGCGACCTGGAAGGCAAGCTGGTCGCCGGCAAGATCGTGAGGCAGAACGAAGGCACCAGCGTCGTGATCGCCACCGGCCACGCCGATGTCGAGACGGCTCTCACCGCGCTGAAGGAATGGCACGTGTTGGATTTCGTGCTCAAAGACGCGTGGGACCCGGACAAGGTTGCCCAACTGGCACGCGCCGGCATCCCGGCTGCGCGCGAGCGCTACCGGACCCGCTACGAGTCGGCAGTCGACTTCCTGCGGGGCGCCGAGGGCATCCTGCCGTGGGCGGTCAAGATCCTGCAGGGCGTGGCACCGCGCACCGACGTTGCGCGGCCGGACCGCCGGCTGGGCGATCTTCTGAACGCCCTGCTCGATGAGCTCTACCCGCTGCTGCCCGCGCGCGCAGAGGCGGAGAAGTTTGCCAACCTTGTGAAGGTTGGCAAACTTGTGCTGGATCCGGCGACGGGGGTGGCCACGGCGCGCTTCTGGAGCAAGTCGTTGGGTGCGCCGATCATGGTCTGCTTCGGCCGCAGCACAGCGATCGAGCAGGCGGCTCAGAGTTTCGGGCAGGGGTTTGCCCGCATCGAGCGAACCGTCGCCGATGATGGGCTGGGCATCCAGGGCATCGTCTGCGCGCCGGCAGTGCCGTCTTTCGAGGATTTCGTGTCCTGAGGGAGAAGATTTCATGTCATCCAGCCAAAGTACTCGCATCCTCGTCACCGGCGCCTGCGGGCAGATAGGCACCGAGTTGACCGCTATCCTGCGCGAGCGCCACGGAAACGACAACGTCGTCGCCTCCGATATCCAGCCGGTGCCCCCCAAGCTTGCCGCCTCTGGCCCCAGCGCGCTCCTGGACGTGACCCAGCGCGACGCGTTAGTCGCGGTGGTGCAGCGCTACCACATCGACACCATCTACCACATGGCTGCGATCCTCTCCGCCACCGGCGAAGAAAAGCCGCGGCTGGCCTGGAGCGTCAACATCGGCGGCCTCTACAACGTCCTGGAGGTAGCGCGCGAGCATGGGGTGGCACGCATCTACAGCCCAAGCTCCATTGCGGCGTTCGGACCGGAAACGCCTAAGGAGGGCACGCCCCAGGAAACGGTGCTCCGGCCCACCACGATGTACGGCGTCACCAAGGTCGCCGGCGAGCTGTTGGCCGCGTACTACCACCGCCGCTACGGGCTGGATGTGCGGGGCATCCGCTACCCGGGGGTGATCAGCAGCGAGACGCTGCCCGGCGGCGGCACCACCGACTATGCCGTGGAGATCTTCTACGAGGCGATCCGTCACAAACGCTACACCTGCTTCGTCCGCGCCGACACCGTGCTGCCCATGATCTACATGCCCGACTGCATCCGCGCCACCCTGATGCTGATGGACGCGGACCAGGGGCGCTTGGTGCATGCGGCGGAGTACAACCTGGCCGCGCTCAGCTTCTCGGCCGGCGAGCTGGCCGACGCCATCCGCGTGCACATCCCGGATTTCGTCTGCGAGTTCAAGCCTGACTTTCGGCAGCAGATTGCTGATTCGTGGCCGCAGACCATCGACGACAGCGCCGCGCGCGCCGAGTGGGATTGGGCGCCGCAGTACGACCTGGCGGCCATGGTGGCGGATATGTTGGAGAAATTGACGCCGCGTTTGCGCGGAGAGTAGTCATTATGTCATTCTGAGCGGGTCAA
>CAZELR010000124.1:2810-7249 GCA_964513075.1 uncultured Anaerolineales bacterium | reverse complement strand
TGGTGGGCTCGTCGAGCAGCAGCAGGTTGGGCTCGGCCAGCAGCAGCCGCGCCAGTCCCAGCCGCGTCTTTTGGCCGCCGCTGAGGGTGGCCACTAAGCGCGCCTGGTCTATATCGGCCATGCCCAGGCCGGCCAGCACTGCGGCCGCGTCCGCGGTGCGTGCGCGGCCGCCCAACGCCTGGAAGTCGGCCAGGGCGCGGTCGTACGCGTCCAGCGCCAGGGGCAGTGCGGGCCCCTCGGCCAGGCCGACGGCCGCGGCCAGGCGCTCCAGCCGCACCTCGGCCGCCTCTCGCTCGCCTGCGGCCGCGGCCAGCACATCGGCCACGGTGGCCTCCGGCGCGAACGCCAGCGCCTGGGGCAGATAGCCGACGCGCGCCGAGCGCAGGAGCTGCACGCTGCCCCGATCGGCCGCCAGCTCGCCGGTGATGATGCGCAGCAGCGTCGTCTTGCCGCAGCCGTTGGGGCCGATCAGCCCGGCCCGCTCGCCGCGGTTGAGGGTGAAGTTGACGCGATCCAGCACTTTGACGTCGCCGAACCATTTGGTGATGTCGCGGACGGTTAGCATAAGAGGCTCCCGGAAATGCGTACTGCGTATTGCGTATTGCGTACTACGTGTTGCGTGTTGCAAGCGATATGGCGTTCAATACGTTGTACGAAGTACGCAGTAAAAAAACGCCGCAAGCATGGGTGCCTGCGGCGTTAATGATAGGTTCTTCAGATATAATCAATGGAATAGTCACAGCAGGCACGCGGCCTCGCCAGGAACCTGTCATGGGCCGGACCTGCCGGGTTTCGAAAACCCGACAGACGTCACCCCGCGCCAGGTGGTTTCCCGTTGCCGGGAAGCGAGGAAGACCTTAGGCTGCGACCAGGTTCGTCATGAGTGGATGCCCTCCATAGAATGACGCGATTATGCCACAGCAGGCTCCGGAGGCCAAATCCGCGAAGCTATTTAGTAGGGCCGCCAACATCGTCCGGACGGGAAACCCGATAGAATAGCCGCGATTATGTGCTGTGCGAAATTTATGGCATCATAAGGCATCCTGTTGAACCACACGCTAAGGAGGTCGTCAGTGACCAAAGAATTAACAAGGGACGAACTGCTCGAGTTTTATCGCCAGATGCTGCTCATCCGTCGCTTCGAGGAGAAGTCCGCAGAGTTGTACGCCGAGGGCAAGATCGGCGGGTTCCTGCACCTCTACATCGGCGAGGAGGCGATCGCGGTCGGCGGCTGCAAGGCGCTGCGCCCCACCGATCACATGTTCACGGCGTATCGCGATCACGGCTGGGCCATCGCCCGCGGGCTGGATCCCAAGGCCGTGATGGCGGAGCTGCTGGGCAAGGCGACCGGCGTGAGCGGCGGCAAGGGCGGCTCCATGCACCTGGCCAGCGCGGAACACCGCTATTGGGGCGGCCACGCGATCATCGGCGGGCACCTGCCGTTGGCAACCGGCGTGGGCATCGAGATTCGCTACAATGAGAAGTCGGACGCGGTGCTGTGTGTGCTGGGCGAAGGCACCACCAACATCGGTTACTTCCACGAATCGATCAACCTGGCTGCAGTGTGGAAGCTGCCGGTGGTCTTCCTGGTGGAGAACAACCAGTACGGCATGGGCACCGAAGTCGGCAAGGCGTCGGCGGTCTCGAACATCTACCAGAAGGGCTGCGCGTACGACATCTCCCACCGCCAGATCGACGGCCAGAATGTGCTGGAGACGTACCAGGTGATCGGTGAGGCGTTGGATTTGGCCCGCGAGGAAGGGCCCGTCCTGCTGGAGGCGCTGACCTACCGCTACGTCGGCCACTCCATGGGCGATCCCGAGCGCTATCGCAACAAGACCGAGATCGATGAGTGGCGCACCCGCGACCCGATCCTCCGGCTGGCCGAGAAGCTGACCGGGACCGAGCAGGTGACCCAGGAGGAACTGGATGGGATCCGCCACGCGGTCGAGCTTGAGGCGGCCGAAATCGTGAAGTTCGCCGAAGAAAGCCCGGAGCCGGACGATGCTGCGCTGTGCGAGCACGTCTTCGTCAATCCGATGGGCCATCAATAAGGAGTTTTGCCATGACACGCATGACAGTTCGTGAGGCCATCAGCCAGGCGCTCCGGGAAGAGATGTACCGCGACGAGCGGGTGTTCATCATGGGCGAGGAGATCGGCAAGTGGGGCGGCACCTACGCGGTGACCCGCGGGTTCCTCGACGAATTCGGTGAGAAGCGCGTGAAGGACACGCCCATCGCGGAGGGTGTGATTGCCGGCGCGGCGGCGGGTGCGGCCCTGGCCGGGTTGCGGCCGGTGGCCGAATTGATGACGATCAACTTCGCCTTCCTGGCGATGGACCAGATCGTCAACCACATCGCCAAGCTGCACTATATGTTCAACGGGCAGATCAAGGTGCCGCTGGTGATCCGCACCGTGGGCGGCGGCGGCCGGCAGCTCGGCGCCACCCATTCACAGACGCCCGATGTCGTCTTTGCCCATTTCCCGGGCCTGAAAGTCGTGGCGCCCGGAACGGCAGCGGATGCCAAGGGCTTGCTCAAGTCGGCCATCCGCGACGACGATCCGGTGTTCTTCATCGAGCACGCCACCCTCTACCAGGCCAAGGGCGAAGTGCCGGATGACGAGGACTTCCTGGTGCCCATCGGCGTCTCGGACGTGAAGCGCGAGGGCAAGGACGTCACCATCGTCTCCTACTCCAAGGGGCTGCAGCTCTCCCTGGAAGCCGCGGACAAGCTGGCCCAGGAGGGGATCGAGGCCGAGATCATCGATCTGCGCACCCTGCGGCCGCTGGACACCCGTCCCATCATCGAATCGATCAAGAAGACCAACCGCATGGTGGTGGTCGAAGAAGGGTGGCGCGCATACGGCATCGGCGCGGAGATCGCCAGCCGGGTCACGGAGCTGGCCTTCGATTATCTGGATGCCCCGGTGCGCCGCGTGGCCCAGGCCGAGGTGCCGCTGCCTTACAACCGGCGGCTCGAGCAGATGGCGCTGCCCCAGACGGCCGATATCATCAACGCGGTTAAGGATGTGATGTATCTCAAGTAGTCATCCATAAGCGTCATTCTGAGCGGGTCTGCAACTCAACCGCCGCTACGACGAGCATCCAGCGAAGAATCTTGCCGTAGCACACGAGACCCTTCACTAGGGAGGCGGGATACTGTAGCGCAGCTCGTTAACCCGTTCAGGGTGACAGATGGTAAGCAGTCTTCGCAGAGGAGGAATCCGTGGCTGAAACGATTACCATGCCCAAGTTGGGCTTTGACATGGCTGAGGGCAAGCTGGGCGAGTGGCTGAAGCAGCCCGGTGAGGCGGTGACCCAGGGCGAGACGATCTTGCTGGTGGAGACCGACAAGGCGACCGTCGAAGTGCCGGCATTTCGCAGCGGCGTGCTGCTGGAGGTGCTGGTGACGGCCGGCCAGAGCGTGCCGATCGGCACGCCGATCGGGGTCATCGGCGAGGCGGGCGAGCAGGTGGACCGGGCCGCGTTGGGCCTGAAACCGGCCCCGGCGCCGGCTGCGTCAGCGCCGGCTGCCCCGGCAGTCGCGGCGCTGGCCCCTGCGCCCGCAGCAGCCGCGGCGGCGGTCGCGGCGGAAGCCGCAGCCCCCGCCCCAGGCGGCCGGCTGAGCGCGTCCCCGGTCGCGGCCCGCATGGCTGGCGAGCTGGGCATCGACCTGCGCAAGGTGACGGGCACCGGCCCCGGCGGCCGCATCATCAAGCGCGACCTGGAAACGCACCTGAAGGAGCTGGACAAGGCGCCGCCCGCCCCACCCGCGCCGCCGCCCATGCCCACCCCCTCGTATGAGCCGGCGGCCGCAGGCTACCGCCTCGAACCGCTGACCGGCATGCGCCAGACCATCGCCCGGCGCATGGTGGAGAGCAAGACCCAGGCGCCGCATTTCTACGTCACCATGGAGATCGACATGGCGGCGGCCATGGCGCTCCGCGCGCAGATCAACGCCGTGCTGCCCGAAACCGAGAAGCTCTCGGTGAACGATCTGATCGTCAAAGCGGCGGCAGTGGCGCTGCGCAAGTTCCCCAACGTCAACGCCTCGTTCGCGGCGGACGGCATTCACGTGCACGAGCAGGTGAACGTGGGCCTGGCGGTGGCGCGGGAGAGCGGCCTGGTGACCGCGGTACTGCGCGATTGCGACAAGAAGCCGTTGGCGCAGTTGGCCCGAGAGGCGCGGGAGCTGGTGGCGCGCGCCCGCGAGGGCCGGATGAAGCCGGACGACATGACGGGCGCGACCTTCACGATCAGCAACCTGGGCATGTTCGATGTGGATGAGTTCAGCGCCATTATCACGCTGCCGCAGGCCGCAGCGCTGGCCGTGGGGGCCGTCCAGAAGGCGCCCGTGGTGAACGCCGACGGGCAGTTGGCCGTGGGCACGCGCATGAAGGTGACCCTGTCGGCCGATCACCGCGTCACCGACGGCGC
>CAZELR010000124.1:1291-2710 GCA_964513075.1 uncultured Anaerolineales bacterium | reverse complement strand
TACACGTACCCCATCTTCTCCTCGCTGCGATCGGTGGCCGGGGGCGGCTCGGGCGACAGCGCCGAAATTTCGGCCCGCCACTCAGGCGTCATGGCCACCTCCAGCGCGGCCAGCGAAGACTCCAACTGTGCCAGGTTGCGCGCGCCGATGATCGGCGCGGTGATCGCCGGGTGCGCCATCACCCACGCGACCGCCAGCGCGGCGGGGTGCACGCCTCGTTCCTGGGCATGCGCCACGAAGCGATCCACGATCTCGTAGTAGGCGGGCTCGGCGTAGCGGCGCACATAGACCGGGTTCTCCTGCAAGCGCCCGGCTTCGGGTCGGGCGCCCACGCCGTATTTGCCGCTCAACAGGCCGCCGCCTAGCGGGCTGTACGAAATCACCCCCAGCCCTTCGGACGCTGCTAGCGGCAGGATCTCCACCTCGGCCTGGCGCTTCACCAGGTTATACATCGGCTGGATGCACTGGAAGCGGGCCAGCCCGTGCAGCGCGGAGAGGCCCAACGCCTTGGCGATCTGCCACGCGGCCCAGTTGCTCACCGCGGGGTAGAGGATCTTGCCCGCGGCCACCAGGTCATCCAGCGCGCGCAGCGTCTCCTCGATGGGCGTCAGCTCGTCGAAGCGATGCAGGAAGTAGAGGTCCAGCCGGTCGGTGCCCAGCCGGCGCAGGCTGGCCTCCACCTGGAGCATGATGTGCCGCCGCGAGAGGCCGCGTTGGTTCACGTCCGGACCTATCGGGAAGTACACCTTGGACGTGATCACCAGGCCGTCGCGGCTCCCGGCGATCAGCCGGCCCAGGATCTCCTCCGACCGGCCGCCGGCATAGCCGTTGGCGCAGTCGAAGAAGTTGATGCCCACGTCGCGGCAGCGCTTGAACATCGCCGCGGAGGTGGCCTCATCGGCATCCCCGCCGAACGACATGGTCCCGAAGCACAGGCGCGACACCTGCACGCCCGTGCGGCCAAGAACGCGATATTCCATGTGAATACCCCCTTCATAATCTCTCGTAGGGGCAGGTCTCGCACCTGCCAGGGCGACCGCAAGGGATCGCCCCTACCCTCACCAGCCCATGCCTGAAAATAGGACGCTGACGAGCGCGGATGAACGCGGATAGGTTATCGATCAGTATCTTAATCGTTCGGGCGGTTTCTGTCCATTGCCAGCACTTCCAAATGCAGTTGTTTATGGGGCGCTGGAATAGAGGCTTCAGCCGGTTTTTGCGGCAACCATGCCATGGGCAGTCGGGGCAATGCACCAGACCGGCTAAAGCCTCGATTCCGGATAATTTGGAATTCCTGTTGCCGGGCAGGGCGGTTTGTGCTATGATTGGGCCGTACTCGTCAGAACGTCTCTCATGAGGTGACACATGCCCGCAACGCCGCCGGAATTCGCCTACGACGTCTTCATCTCCTACAGCCAC
>CAZELR010000124.1:0-1191 GCA_964513075.1 uncultured Anaerolineales bacterium | reverse complement strand
CCGAGTTCAACACCGCGGCCGTGCGCGAGCTGCTGGCGGCCGCGTTCAGCGACGAGGAGCTGACGACCTTCTGCTTCGACACTTACCCGCCGGTCTATGACAATTTCGCTGCCGGGATGAGCCGGACGCAGAAGATCCAGCTTCTGATGGACCATTGCGCGCGGCGAGGGCAGATGGGGGAGTTGTTGGCGCACGCCAAGAACGCCAATCCGTACCAGTACAGACAATACAGGGAGCGGCTAGGAAAGTAAGATTCGATAAACCCGTTTGATTGTCCTGAAACAGCAAGCATCCTGAGCGGAGTCGGGGTAGGGGCCCCGGCGTAGTCGAAGGATGCGGCCTTGGGGCAGATGGCCGCTCCGCACCCTTCGACTGTGCACTGCGGTGCTCCGCTCAGGGTGCTCCGCTTTGTTTGCATGGGCCGCGTGGTGCCGCGCGCGGTATGAGAAATTCGTTGTTCTCTATGTAATGGGAGGCGCCCGCATGAAGAAATCCACCGTCGAGGAGATCCGCCAGCGTTTCGATGCGGATGTCGAGCGCTTCTCCAACCTGGAGACCGGCCAGTCGGCTACGATGGATGCGGCGCTGGTCATGGATCTGGTCGTGCGTGCGGCGGCCGCAACGACGCCGGCCGCGACGCACGTGCTGGACATCGGCTGCGGCGCGGGCAACTACACCCTCAAGCTGCTCGAACTCCTGCCCGAACTCAACGTCACCCTGGTCGACCTGAGCCGGCCCATGCTGGATCGCGCACTGCAGCGCGTGGCGGCCGCGACCCCGGCGAACATCTTCAGCATCCAGGCCGACATCCGCGCGGTGCGGCTGGGCGAGGCGCGCTTCGACATCATCCTGGCCGCGGCGGTGTTCCATCACCTGCGCACCGATGCCGAGTGGCAAGCGGTCTTTGCGAAGTGTTACACCGCGCTCCGGCCCGGCGGCTCATTCTGGATCTCCGATCTGATCGAGCATCCCACCCCCGCGGTCCAGGCGCTGATGTGGCAGCGCTACGGGGAATACCTGGCCGGCCTGAAGGACGAGGCGTATCGCGATCACGTGTTTGGGTACATCGAGAAGGAAGACACCCCGCGCTCGCTGCTGTATCAGATCGACCTGCTGCGCACGGTCGGGTTCTCGGCTGTCGAGGTGCTGCACAAGAACGGCTGCTTTGCGGCTTTTGGGGCGATCAAGTAG
>CAZELR010000123.1:0-7609 GCA_964513075.1 uncultured Anaerolineales bacterium | reverse complement strand
TCCACAACAGTCGTGGTAGAATCAAAGCCTGACTCGCATTTGGCCGTTGCTGACCGTGGCGGTACAATGACGATCGGTTTGTGATGATGATTCTTCAGACTCTCTTCTTTAACCCACTGGGCCCGGCGCTCGTTTTGGCTCTAGGTGGGTTGGGCGCCATGTTAGGACGCATGTTGACCTATCGGACGCTTCTGCGCTCGGGGTTGTACAGCCTCCACTCTGGCAATGCCGTCGCGCTAAAACCGGCCCTCGTTCGGTTTCGCGCACCGTTGGCTTTGTTCGTGCTCGCTGTGGCGGCCGAAGTGCTTCTGCTGCTGCGTCATTCCATGACCGATGTTGCGATCCACTGGGCTTGGCAGCCGCTCACTGTAGCTGGCAGCATGCTGGAATGGCGCCTGGATGGCTGGAGTTGGTTGGTATGCGCCCTGATTCTGTTACTGACCGGTGTGGCCCTCCTACTGACGTCACCTGGGCTGACTGAGTCGGGGAGTCACGAGCAAGCTGAGGTGCGGCGCTCACCACGCCTGGATCAACAGGGCATCGAGTGGGAACGGACATTGTGGCTGGCTGCGGCAGCGCTGGTGTTTGTGTGCAGCCACAATGTACTTACGCTGGCCTCTAGTTGGGTGCTGTTGGATGCGGCGCTGAATTACCGGTTACGTCCCAACGCCAGACCTGATCTCGCAGGTCGAGCATGGGGGCTGTTAAGCCTGGCAGTTGCTCTGTTGGTATTTGCGTTGACGCTGTTGGGCGAGTCAGCAATTCGCACCGCGTTGACCGATCTGGGGGCCGACCGCCTTATCCTGGCGCTGCTCTGGCTGCTGGCGTTGATCCGTGCAGGCGTGTATCCGCTGCATTTTTGGCTCACCGGGCCGGGGCGTCTCGAGCGAAGTGACGCGATTGCCTTATCGCTCATCGCGCCCCTGACAGGCCTCTGGCTGTTGGTGCGATTGCACGGCAGCGCAGGACCCGATTGGCTGCGGCGGCCCGAATGGGCAGCTCTCGGCGCGCTGGCGCTGCTGGGCACGGCGATAGTAGCTTGGGCCGCAGAGGATGAGCCGCATCGGTGGCGCTGGATTGCCCTGAACCGGGTCAGCGTGGTGGTGATGGCGGCATACACCGCAGGCGGTTCAGGCCCGGAGGCGCTGTCATGGCCGGTGGTTGCGTTTGTTGTGGGCTGCGCACTTTTGGCTGTGTCACAAGGACTGGCCGAGCTTGGCTGGCGCATGCCCGCTTGGCTGGCGGCGTTGGCGTTGTGGGGTTTGCCTGGCACTACTGGGTTTCTGGCTCGCACAGCGCTGGTTTTTCCCACAGAGCTCCCGGTAGCGGCTCCGCTGTTTGGGATCGTCCTCCTGGCCGAGATCCTGTTCGCGGCCGCGCTTTGGCAGGCGGCAAGTGGGGTTGCTGTGCGCCGGCGGGTGAGCGGTCGACTGCTAGCTCTGGGGGCTGCTTTCATAGCGCTGTTGGCGATGACCGTGGTCTTTGGCGTGCTACCCCGTTTGTTGGCAGCCATGGTTGGGTGGACGTCTGCTAACGCCTTCCCGTCGTTCGGTGCCTTGTTGGTGGACGCCCGCCGCTCTGTTTGGGTCGGGTTGATCGGTTCTGGCATCATGGGTGTGGCCCTCGGCCTGTTGCGGACTCGGATCTTCGATCAAATGCGCGGTTGGCAGCGCGGCATCGCGATTGTCGCGAGCCTGGAATGGCTTTATCAGGCTGTGGCACACGGGTTCGGCTTGGCTGCCAGCGGCTTGCAGTATTTTGCGGTCCTGGGTGAGGGGGAGGGCTACTTGGGCTGGCTAGCCCTGGCGAGCCTGATTTTATGGGTGTTGATACGCGGGTAACGGGTTACAGACATGTCCTTGGCTGATCTTTTTCGCCAATTGAGCTTTCTCATCGGGCTGCCGGCAGTGTTGATTGCAGCAGCTGGCGCAGCACTGATCGTGATTGCGCGTGACTGGCGCGTCGCGATCGTGGGTTACATGCTCATTTCACTGATGCTGGCGTTACTGCTGTCGCAGATTCTGGGTTTCCCTGTGGAATGGGCGCTGCAGCAGGCGATTGTTGGCGGGTTGGTCTCAGTGATGCTGTACCTGTCGGCACGCCAGCTGCGGGGCCGCGCTGAAGTCCGGCGGCCCCCAGCGGCCCGATGGCCGTTGATGGCATCGCTGACCAGTTTTCGTTTACTTGCCGTGGGTCTGGTGGGGGTGACCTTTTTTGTGCTGCGCGAGCGAATCTCCATACCGTTGCTGGACGCGCTCTTCCGGGATGCCCTGGTGTGGTTGCTGCTCATCAGTCTGGTGGGGCTGGCGCTGCACGAGGAGCCGCTGCATGCTGGCTTGTGCCTGCTGACGTTCCTCGGCGCAGTCGAGTTGCTGCTGTTTACGTTGACCAAACAGCGCATGGTTGTGGGCCTGTGGCAGGCCATGCAGGTGTTGGTGGGGTTAGCAGTTGCTTACCTGGTGTTGGCGCGCGGCCTGGTTGCCCCAACTTCTGCCGGGCAGCCCGGGTCTGAGTCGGGGGGTGGCGCTTGATCGCGGGACCGGCGCTGTTCTTAGTGCTATTGGCCGTTGCCGCTGGGGGGCTGTATTTCTTGCGGCGGTTAGAGCCGGTGGCGTCGTTGTTGGCTGCCGGACTGTCGGCATTGCTGGCAATCGGCCTGTGGAAGTTGCCGCTACACGTGCCGGTGAGAATACTGGGGCGTGTGGTAGACATCGGACGGCCAGTGACTTGGGATGAACTCACGCTGCAGATCACTCCGGCCTCGCGTGCCCTGATTGTGTTTCTTCTGGCCACCGCGGCGATCACCTTCTTGCTCGCTTGGCGCACCTATCAGGGATACACGTTCTATCCTTTTGGACTGGTATTGCTGGCGCTGTGGGGCGTGGTGGCGCTGCTCCAGCCATTGGTGCTGGCCCCCTTTGCGGTGGTGTTGGCCGCGATCGTTGCGGTCTTCTTGATTCAGGCAGGCAAACCCGGTGAAACCCGTGGCGCGTGGCGCCAATTGCTTTTTCCGACGCTGGCGCTGCCGTTTTTTCTTATTGCTGCCTGGTATATAGAACAGGTGCCGTTGAACCCGGATGATCTTACGCCCTATCGTGTCGCGAGCTGGCTGCTGGTTGCCGGATTTGTGCTTTTGCTGCAACTGGCGCCCTTGCACGTTGCGCTGCCTGCTGTGGCAGGACAGGCGCCGCCTGTAGTGGCTGCATTTTTGTGGATCGGCAGCCAGTCGGTCACGCTGTTTCTGCTGCAGCGCTTCCTGGTCACATATCCCTGGTTGAGCGAGGCGCTGGATAGCGCACAATGGCTGTTGTGGCTCGGTCTGTTCACGGCTGCGCTGGGTGGCGCACTGACCGCAGTCCAGTCCCGCCTGGGACGCTTGACCGGCTACGCAGCATTGTATGATTACGGTATTCTGATCGTGGCGCTGGGTCTGCGCGGCACCGCCGGACTGCCAACTACGATTTGGTTGCTGCTGACGCGCACCGTAGCGCTGCTAACTATGGCCACTGGTGCGGCAGCACTGCGCCACTATATGGAGAGTGACCGATTCGAGCGCATTGCCGGCGGCGCGTCCCGTTTGCCCTGGGCTGTGGTGGCGTTGATTATGGGTGGTTTTGGGTTGGCTGGCCTGCCGCTCACCGCACAATTTGCTTCGCGCTGGGCGCTGCTGCAACTGGTGGGCGAGAACGATGTGCGCTGGTCGCTGTTGTTGTTGGTGGGCGCCGTGGGCGTCTTGATCGGTGTAGTACGCGCTGGCCGAGCCTGCTTTGGCGACCTTAGCGCGTCTCCGGTAGAGCGGGAACCGCGCAGCCTGGCGTTGTTGGCATTCGCGCTAGTGGCCTTGAGTTTGCTTTTGGGTCTCTTCCCACAACTACTCATCAACCCGGTTGCGGCCGTCATCTTGCCCCTTTCGACCCTTGCACCCTGAAGCCTGGTAGGTTTTGGCAGTTACGCCCTCGTATAGTCCTCATATCATCGTACACGGATTGTGAGACTGTGACTAAATCATCGCGTATCAGTGGATTCTATAATCTTGCGCCGGTTGAGCGGCAGCAGATCGTTGCAGATTGGGGAGCCATGTCTTTGGAGCAATCTGCAGCTATCCAGGAATTGCTCAGATCGTCGGGCGGTTTGGCGTTGGAACAAGCCGACAAGATGGTGGAGAATGTCGTAGGCACCTACGCGCTCCCGTTAGGCATCGCTACGAATTTCCTGGTGAATGGTCGAGATGTGCTGGTTCCCATGGTGATCGAAGAGCCCTCGGTGGTAGCCGGGGCCAGCTTTGCCGCACGGTTGGCGCGTGCAGGCGGAGGCTTTCACGCGGAAACCACTGAGCCGCTCATGATCGGCCAGATGCAAGTGTTGGATCTGGATGACGTCCATGCTGCTGCCGCCAGGGTGCTTGCCGGTAAGCAGCGCCTTCTGGACCTGGCCAACAGCACCGATCCGGTTGTCGTCAGCCTGCACGGGGGGGCGCGTGAAATCGAGGTGCGCGTTTTCCCTGACAGTCCGGTCGGACCAATGTTGGTGGTGCATCTGATTTACGATTGCCGCGATGCCATGGGCGCCAACACGGTCAACACCGCCTGCGAAGTGTTGGCCCCTTTACTGGAGGCAATCACTGGCGGCCGGGTGAATCTGCGCATCCTCTCCAATCTGGCCGACCGTCGGTTAACGCTGGCACGCTGCGTGGTGCCGATTGAAGCGTTGGAGACCGAGGCGTTGCCCGGTGAGTCAGTAGCACAGCGCATCGTCGAGGCGTGGGCATTGGCCGTCGTGGATCCCTATCGAGCTGCTACGCACAATAAAGGCATCATGAACGGTGTGGACGCTGTGGTGTTGGCTACCGGCAACGACTGGCGCGCAACCGAAGCCGGCGCGCACGCCTACGCCGCACGCGATGGCCTGTATCGTTCCCTCAGCACCTGGTCCTACACCCCGGGTGATCCGACCAACGGTCAGGGATCGGCGCTGGTGGGCAGCCTTGAGCTGCCGTTGGCGCTTGGCATTGTGGGTGGCGCGACGCGCGTGCTCCCGTTGGCCCGGTTTGCCCTGCAGCTCATGGGCGTAACGACTGCGCGTGAGTTGGCGGAGATCGTCGCTTCGGTAGGACTGGCCCAGAACCTGGCTGCCATTCGCGCGTTGGCAACTGAGGGGATCCAGCGTGGGCATATGTCGCTTCATGCTCGCCAGGTGGCCGCGGCTGCTGGTGCGCGGCCTGATGAGGTTGACCGTGTGGCAGCAGCGTTGGTTGCGGAGCGACAAATCCGGATCGATCGCGCGCGCGAGCTGTTAGCGCAGTTGCGTGTTAAGTAAGTCCCGTTGCCCATTGAGAATCCAGGTTGCTCAACGGGTGCAATTCAGGAGTGTATTTAATGCTCAAACCAGTACGTGATGTAGGAATAGTCGGTTACGGGGCATACGTCCCGCGCTATCGACTGCCGGCCAGCGAAGTGGCGCGGGTGTGGTCGGAAGGCTCGGGCGGGCTGCCGATCAAAGAAAAAGCCGTTGCGGGTCTTGACGAGGACACGCTCACCATGTCCATCGAGGCGGCGCGCAATGCCCTGGCGCGCGCACAGATCGACCCCAGCGAGTTACGGGCCGTATGGGTGGGCAGTGAATCACATCCATACGCGGTCAAGCCAACTTCTACTATTGTGGCCGAGGCGATAGGCGCCGCACCCTATGTACAGGCGGCTGATCTGGAATTTGCCTGCAAGGCGGGCAGTGAGGCGATCGTCGCAGGCATGGGCATCGTCGGCTCGGGCATGGGCCGGTATGCGTTGGCCATCGGCATGGATACGGCGCAGGGTCGGCCGGGCGATGCACTGGAATACACGGCTGCTTCCGGCGGCGCCGCCTTTATCGTGGGTCCGGCTGAGGAGGCGCTGGCAGTCTACGACGCATCGCTATCCTACGTCACCGACACGCCCGATTTTTGGCGTCGCGCTTACGCGCGCTATCCGAGCCACGGCCATCGCTTCACCGGCGAACCGGCCTATTTCGAACACGTCGTCAGTGCCGGTAAAGCGTTGTTGTCGGAGTTGGGGACCACTCCAGCCGATTACCAGTACGCAGTATTGCACCAGCCCAACACCAAGTTCCCGCAGCGGGCAGCGCAACTGCTGGGGTTCACCCAAGATCAGATCAAGGCCGGACTGCTGGTGCCCGTGATCGGCAACACCTACGCCGGTTCCTCGCTCATCGGCCTCACCGCCATCCTCGACGTGGCCCAGCCGGGTGACCGGATCTTCATGGTCTCTTTCGGCTCCGGTGCGGGATCCGATGCCTTTTCGATTCGGGTTACTGACCGTATCGTCGCCGCGCGCGACCGGGCTCCTAAGACGCAGGATTATATCGCCCGCCGTAAGGTGATCGACTACGCAACCTATGCCAGGTATCGGCACAAGCTGCAGATGAACTGAATAAACCTGGTTTCTGAAAGTAACGAGGGAACAAGATGCGAGATGTAGTCATTATCGGGGTCGGACAGACTCCTGTTGAAGAACATTGGGATAGGTCACTGCGGCATATGGGGCATGATGCCATCATGCCGGCACTGGCGGATGCAGGCATCGATCACGCGGACGCGCTTTACGTGGGCAACATGCTTGCGGGTCCGTTGAGCGGGCAGGAGCATGTGGGCGCGCTGATCGCTGACTTTGTGGGATTGCGCGGCATCGAGGCTTTTAAGGTGGAGGCGGCATGCGGTTCCGGCTCGGCGGCATTGCGCACCGGCTTGATGGCCGTTGCCAGCGGCTTCCAAGACGTGGTGCTGGTGTGTGGTGTCGAGAAGATGACCGATGCCGCAAGCGCTGCGGTGACTGCCGGACTTGCCACCGCAGCGGACCAGGAATACGAAGTGAGCCAGGGCATCAGTTTTGTGGGGTTGAACGCCCTGCTGATGCGGCGCTATATGCATGAGTTTGGCGTTAGCAAGGAGGCGTTTGCCGCTTTCACTGTGAACGCACACAAGAACGGCGCCAATAATCCCAACGCCATGTTTCAAAGCCCCATCAATGTAGAGACATATCTGCGAGCCGGGATGATTGCTGACCCGATCAACTTGATGGATTCCAGCCCGGTGTGCGATGGCGCAGCGTGTGTTGTGCTGGCGCCAGCGGCCATGTATCGCAGCCGGGCAAAAGCCCACGTTCTGGCCTCGGCTGTCGCTACCGACAGTCTGGCGGTCCACGATCGCCGCGACCCCCTGGCGCTGGATGCAGTGCAGCTTTCTAGCCAGAAGGCATACGCCCAGGCCCGCGTTATGCCGGCCGACATCCAGGTGTTCGAGGCGCATGATGCGTTCAGCATTATGGCGGCCCTCTCGTTGGAGGCGGCCGGCTTCGCCCCCCGCGGCGCAGGCGCTCATCTGGCGGCAGATGGCGAGATCGGCATCCAGGGCCGTGTGCCCATCAGCACCATGGGCGGCCTCAAAGCACGTGGACATCCTGTGGGCGCCACCGGTATCTATCAGGTAGTTGAAGTGGTGCAGCAACTCACCGGTCAGGCTGGCAAAAATCAGGTGCCTGGCGCCACCCTCGGCATGGCTCAAAACATCGGCGGCAGCGGAGCGACTGTTATCACGCATATCTTGGCCGCGGCCTAG
>CAZELR010000122.1:3464-7974 GCA_964513075.1 uncultured Anaerolineales bacterium | reverse complement strand
TGGAATGCCTCGCCCCTACCGCCGGCCTCAGACGGTCCATACGGGGATGGACTGGGCCATCGACGTGAGCGGCAAGGCCTGCTCCGCGAGGCAGATCAGCCCACCGGGGCCGGTGGGCAGCCCCAGCCGTTCCAACGCACCGAAATGCCGGACATCGTCCCGGCCGGGGGACGCTGTCTTCTTGATTTCCAGCGGATACGCGACGCCGTCCTGCACCAGGAGCAGATCGATCTCACGGAGGTCCTTGTCCCGGTAGTAGTAGAACGGAGGCCGCCGGCCAGCGTGCCAGTAGCTCTTGAGCAGCTCGGCCACGACCCAGGTCTCCAGGATTGCACCGGACATGGCGCCGGCCTCCAGCGTCTCCGGGCTCGCCCACTCCGTCAGATAGGCGGCCAGGCCGGTGTCCAGGAAGTAGAGCTTGGGCGCCTTGATCAGGCGTTGGGTTACGTTGGTGTGATACGGCTCCAACAGATAGACGGTTTCGGCCGCCTGCAGGATCGAAAGCCAGTGCTTGGCGGTATTCGGGGCTACATCCGCATCGCGTGCCAGCTCAGCCAGGTTCAAGAGCTGCCCGGTGCGCGCAGCCGCGGCCCGCAGGAAGCGCAAAAAGGCCAGCTCGTCACCGACCTGCGCCAGGTCGCGTACGTCACGCTGCAGATAGGTTTGCACATAGGAACCGTAGAACAGATCGCGCGCCACCGCCTCAGCGAGGGCGATGGCCGGCAGCGCGCCGCGCCAGATCAGCCGGTACAGCTCCTTGAGCGTGAGCTTAGGCGCCTGTGCGCTCCGGTGTGCGATCTCCTCCGGCGTTGGCAAAAAGGGCGTGGCGTCCAGGCCCTGGCCCAACAGCTCGCGCCTGGAGAGCCCCAGCAGATGCAGCACCGCCACGCGGCCGGCCAGCGATTCGGACACCCCTTTCATCAGATGGAACTGCTGCGAGCCGGTGAGCCAGAACAGCCCCGGCTCTCCGGCGCGGTCGGCGGCTATCTTGATATATGGCAGCAGCTCGGTCGCATATTGGATCTCGTCGATGAGGACGGGCGGCGGGAAACGCTGCATGAACAGCGCCGGGTCGGTCTTGGCCAGGTTGAGCACGAGCGGGTCATCCAGGGTCACGTAGGCGCGCGTCCCTTGACTGAGATGCCTCAGGAGGGTGGTCTTGCCGACCTGCCTGGCGCCCGTGAGCAACACAACGGGGAACTGTTCAGCAGCCTTCAGCACGCAGGTCTCAAGTGTTCGGGCGACGTACATGCTGCACCTCCGCGAGCGAATCGGCTATTATGCATTATGACTGCATAATAGCCGATAGAGGTGTGGTTGTCAAGCCCCTTGGTTTCGAAACCGGGATCGGATGGGCATGCCTAATACGCGCCCGTCCCCCGCACCACCGCGGGCAGCGTGCGCAGCAGGATCGCGAGGTCGCGGCGCAGCGAGTAGGCGTCGATATACGCCAGCTCCAGCGCCAGCCGCTCCTCGAACGGTAGGTCGCCCCGGCCGTTGATCTGCATGGGGCCGGTCATGCCGGGCTTCACCGCCAGGCGGCGGCGCTGATCGTCGGTGTAGCGCGCGACCAGGCCGGCTTCTTCGGGCCGCGGGCCCACCAGACTCATCTCCCCGGCCAGCACGTTGAAGAGCTGCGGCAGCTCGTCCAGGCTCCAGCGCCGGAGCACGCGGCCCACGCGCGTGACGCGCGGGTCGTCGCGCAGCTTGAAGGCCGGCTGGCCCAGCGCGTCCAGGTCCACCAACTGCGGCAGCAGCGCCTCCGCGCCGTCGATCATGGTGCGAAACTTGAGGATGCGGAACGGCTTGCCGTCCTGGCCGACGCGCGTCTGGCGGAAGAGGGCCGGCCCGCGTGAGTCCAGCCGGATTGCGGCCGCGATCAGCAGCATGGGGACGGCCGCAAGGGCCAGGGTCAGCGCTCCCACGACCAGGTCCAGCAGCCGCTTGGCGGTGCGCTGCACGCCGGAGAGCGGCGGCCGGCGGCCGGTTTGGCCCCGAAAGCGCACCAGCCCCGCGGCGAACCCCGCGCCCAGGGCCGCCGCGCGCACCCACAGCAGCCCGACGGCCGCGGGCAGCACCGCGCGGTCCTTGCGCCAGACCTTGGCCAGGAAGGGGAGCGCGGTCAGCAGGAAGGCCAGCGCGGCCAGCCCGCTGCCCAGCAGCGCGGCTTCCCAGATTCTTCGCGTGGCGGCGCTCAGAATGACAGACAGCACCCCGCCGGCCAGCATGACCGCGGCCAACACCATCTGCACCTTGAGCACCTGGGGGGTGTGCGAATCGCGCACCAGGCGGCCGGGGTGCCAGCGGGCCAGCAGCGCTTTCCAGTAGCCGATGTAGAACTTGCGGCGGATGTAGGCCTGCAGGGTCGGGTTGTGGCGGTGGTACACCTGCGCCCGGGGTGCGAAGACCAGCCGATACCCCTTCTCGGCCAGGCGGAAGGAGAACTCCTGATCTTCCACCGAGGCGGTGGGAAAGACGGCGTCGAAGCCGCCGTTCGCCTGGAAGACGTCCCGGCGATACGCGGCGCTGTAGGTGTCGATGAAGTCGATCGCTGCCGCGCCGGCCATGCGGTCGTAGCGGTCCTCGTACTCCAACTGGGTGAAGCGCGGGACGCAGCCGGTCTGCCGGGTCAAATAGGCGCCCTTGGCGCCGGCGACGGCGCCGCCGGCTGCTGCTGCGGCGCCGTTTTTTGCGGCGTCCGCGTGAGGGGCGGCGGCGAAGGGCGCGACCAGGGCCGCGATCCAGCCGGGCACGGGCGCGCAGTCGGCGTCGGTGAACAGCAGCAGCTCGCCCCGGCTGGCCGCGGCGCCGGCGTTCCGCGCGGCCGCGGGGCCGGCGTTGGGCTGGCTGATGACGCGGACGCCCGCGGCCCGGGCGATGGCGGCCGTGTCGTCTTGCGAGCCGTCATCGACGACGATGATTTCGGTGCGGTCGGGGGGATAGTCTTGCTGAGCCAGCGCGGCCAGGCATAGCGGCAGCGTGGCGTGGGCGTTGTACGCGGGGACGATGACGGAAACGCAGGGCGGCGGATGGTTGGACATGGTCCGTCCAAAAGGGCCGCCGGACGCCGGGGAGCGGCGTCCGGCGGTTGGGGGCATTCAGCTCCATTCCTCATCGGCCGGCTGCCGGCGCCTGCCTGCGTACCACCAGATGAATAAGATCAGGACGCCGGCGATGAACACGGCCGCCAGGACCGGCATGAGCACCGAGACGGTGGCCGTCACGCCGGAGACGACGTCCTCGCCGACGCTGACGACGGAGTTGCCTACCCCGGCCGTGGTCGCGGTGATCACGGGCCGGGCGGTGGCTTTCACCGCGTGAATGCCGCCGGCCACCAGCAGGCCGCAGATCATGGCCAGCACCGGGCTCATGTCGCTGACGACGTTGCTGCTGGAGGCGAACAGGATCGCGCCCGCGGCCGGCCGGACCGCGGTCTGGATCACGTCGTTGACCGTGTCGACCGCCGGGATCTTGTCCACGGTCATTTCGATGACCAGCAGCACCGCCAGGACGCCGAGCACCCAGGGGTTTTCCAGGGTGTTCCACGGCGCCTTCAGGTTCACCAGTTCGGTGAAGCGCGACAGCAGGCCGACGATCAACAGCGGCAGGTAGGCGTTCAGGCCGCTGGAGGCCGATAACCCGAAGGCTGAGAGGATGTCGATCATGGCGTTTTATTCCACGGCTGTGATGCTGCTCGCGCCGATCTGGCCGAACAGGTGCGCCTGCACCAGGGTCTGCCAGAGGTTGGCGAAGGGGATCGTCACCACCACGCCGATCAGCAGGGCGATGAGGCCCAGGCCGGCGATGATGGTCGCGAGGAAGCTTGCCACCCAGGTGAGCAGAACCGCAATGATGATGCTGCCGATGTTGTCACGCGTGAAGGCCCACAGCTTGCCGAGCTCGAACGCCGCGGCGAACCGTTCGGTGCGCGCCACCCGGACGTAGATCGCCGGGGTGAACAGGGTCACGACCAGCCCCCACAGGATCATCAGGCACGAGCTGCACGTGACCAGGATGGCGCCGAGGACCTGCGTGCCGCCCTGGTTCTGATCGGTCAGCCCGCCGCCCACGGTCAGCGGGAGCGTGACCAGGATCAGGGGCAGGGCCCAGACGAAGAGCGCGGCGCACAGCCGGAAGCCGCGCTTCAGGAACCCGCCCCAGTCGTCCCAGTCGGGCAGGGGGTGGCTGCGGCCATCCATCACGTTGCGCAGCGTATCCAGGGTGTAGCCGGCCAGGATAATGAACGGAATGAAGCCGATCAAAACCGGTAAGAACAGGAGCCCGACCAGCCCGACCAGGGTGCCGATCCCCAGCTTGCGCAGCCAGTCCGGGTCTTCGAACATGAAGGTGAATGCCTTGCCGAAATCCATGGTGTAGCCTCCTTAAAAGACCGAAACAACTCAGGCGTTATAAAACACTTAACGCAATCTCGCGCGCAAAGTTTCCGCCGCGCGTCAGCAGCCGCAGTATACCATATTACGCGGGTTTGTGCAGGGAACAGTTATCGCAG
>CAZELR010000122.1:1580-3364 GCA_964513075.1 uncultured Anaerolineales bacterium | reverse complement strand
CAGCAGCCGCAGTATACCATATTACGCGGGTTTGTGCAGGGAACAGTTATCGCAGGGTATAGCGCAAAATTGTCGGGGCATGTCACCCTGAGCGGGTTGTCTCCGTGACTTTCATTGCGGCGGGCAGCTAGCGAAGGGTCTCGGCGTCGCAAGAAGGAGATTCTTCGCTGATTTCACGCCGAAACGGGAGGCTCGGGGTAGACCCGCTCAGAATGACTTCGAGGGCGCCGGCACTTTTGCGGCATACTCGTTAGCGCAGCGTACATGCGGCGCGTCTCCGGAATCGAGCCTTCAGGCGGTTTCTGTGGGCGTGGCGAGTGACCGGCTAACGGCATGTATGCCGCAGCCTCGAGTCCGTAATGTTAGGGCGCTCATTGCCCTGATAAAAGAATCAGGTAAATAATGTAAATCTGCGTCCCCTTTCGGGCTAAATCAACGGCCCCAAACGCGCGGTCAGGGCGGCGCGCGCGAGGCCGATCAGCGCGAGCTCACCGAGCGCCAGCGCCAGGCCCAGCAGCAGCGGCAGGGCCGCGTCGCGCCAGCAGGTGGCGCGGCCTTCGCGGCGCAGCACGATGAGGGCCAGCATGGCGTTCACCGCTCCCAACAGCAGCACCACCGTGAGCCCGCTCGCCAGGGCCAGCGGATAGAGCAGCGGGGCCCACCCGCTGCCCACCAGGCCAACGACGACGCCTGCGCCCGCCAGCAGCCAGAGCAGGTCGGCCCGAGAGCCGATGGCCGGCGCCGGGTCGGGGTCGCGCCACAGCGCCAGGTTGATCAGCGGCAGCAGGAACGCGGCGATGACCAGCCCCTCCAGCGCACCGGTGACGAGCCGCAGCAGGTTGTGCGGCTCGTAGAGGTGCGGCAGGCCGGGGAAGAAGGTCAGGAACGAGTTCAGGCCGTCCACCGCCCAGGCGGCCAGGAACGCCAGCAGCACGATCAGCGTGCGGCCGGCGGGCAGCCCCGTCGCGCGGCCGCGGCCGCGGCCAACCAGCACGATCAGCCCCGCCAGCGCACCCAGGTAGGTGCCGCTGCACCGGGCGCACAGCGGCAGCGGCCGGCCCGCAAAGGTGAACGTGCGCTCGGCGATGCGGTGGCACACGGCAAACGCGGCTCGGTCGGCCTTGTCCAGCAGATTGTGCGGGGGTGCAGCCAGCAGCGCGAGGATGACGGCCAGGGCCAGCAGCAGGAGCAGGCTGTCGCGCCGCGCGCGGTGGCCCGGGGGGAGAGGTCGGTCGACATTGGATGGCGTCATGGGGGGATTATATCACACGAGCGGGCCAACGCGCGCCCGCTCCGCATCTGAGGATGCTCCGCTCCTCTGGTTCACTGGAATCGAGGCTTTAGCCGGTCTCTCGCCGCCCCACAGAAACCGCCTGAAGGCTCGAGTCCGGATACGCGCCCTCAATGTGAAACGCTCCTCTCCTCTGGTTAACACTGGACTCGAGGCTTTAGCCGGTCTCTCGCCGCCCCCACAGAAACCGCCTGAAGGCTCGATTCCGGATACGCGCCCTCAATGTGAAACGCTCCTCTCCTCTGGTTAACACTGGACTCGAGGCTTTAGCCGGTCTCTCGCCGCCCCCACAGAAACCGCCTGAAGGCTCGATTCCGGATACGCGCGTCCTCAATGTGAAACGCACCCGATTGCAGCTTGGGGGTTGACATCGCATGAAACATCATATATGATGCCTTGCAGGAGGGAACGATGTCACGTTATCCGCTGAGTTTGCCCGTGCAACTGAAGCAGGAGGCTGAGATGCTGGCGACGCAGCAGGGGGTTTCGCTCA
>CAZELR010000122.1:0-1480 GCA_964513075.1 uncultured Anaerolineales bacterium | reverse complement strand
GTGCAACTGAAGCAGGAGGCTGAGATGCTGGCGACGCAGCAGGGGGTTTCGCTCAACCAGTTCATCCTGTGGGCCGTGGCCGAGAAGGTGGGCGCGCTGAGCCAGAAGCTCGATGACCCTGCCTTTCCGCAGATCACGTATCGCCGCGGGGCGGCCGGCATACCGGCGCCTGTGCTGCGCGGCACACGCATCCAGGTCTCGACCCTGGCCGTGATGAATCGGGAGTGGGGATGGTCTCCGGATCGCATCGCCGCGGAGTACGGTCTATCCGACCCGCAGGTCGCCGAGGGGTTGGCGTTTTACGAGGTGCATCGAGCTGAGATCGATGCAGATCTGGCGGCCGATGAAGCACTTGAACAAGCTGCGAGTCGTGACCAGTGAGCCGGCTGCGTCTGCATCTGGATGCGGATATCTCCATGCGCGCGCTTCAGGCCGCACTCATTGCCCGCGGTCACGACGTGAGCCGCACGCCCAATGAATGGGTTGCGGAAGATACTTCTGATGAAATGCAGTTGCTCGCGGCCACCGTGCATGGCCGCTGCATTGTAACCTACAATGTGGGTGACTTTGCGCGTCTTGCCAAGCAGCATCGCGAGCACTGCGGCATCATTCTGGTTTCACGCCGAAGCTGGACTTTGTCGGCGTTGATTGCGGCGCTCGACCGCCTTCTTTCTGAAACCCAAGCAGAGGAGTGGGCCGGCCAGGTGCGCTGGTTGAGCGAATGGCGTTGACGTCACAGAGTTGCCAACTTTTCCGCAAAGTTGGCAACTCTCGATCCTGTCGCGCGACTTGCCAGCCCCACGCGGCTATGCTACACTGATTTCGGTTGCCGTTGATGCAGCGCCGGTGCGGCCAAGCAGCGGCCGCTGCGACGGAGACAGCTTTCCCCCTTGTTGGGAACCAGGCGTTACAGGAGGTGCACCGCCCAGGGTTGAGCCGTGTACAAGCAGGCGAGATGCCCCTTCGTCCGCGCAGGCGCGTCTGCCGTCCTGCCCACGCCTCAGTCCACTTCACGATACCACTCTTGCTTCATCACCCATCCCGGAGACCTTCAGCGGCCGTGGCAGAGCGGTTATGGCTTGCCAGCCCGAAGCGTCGACCTGATCCCGGCCTTGGCCATTGGGTAGGCGGAGGCGTGGCCTAGCTATCCAGTCGGGGAATGTCGGCGCTCGACCGAAGAGTTCTGTCTGTCCGGCCTGCCTGGGCTGTCGCACAGCGCCAGGCTTGCTTCAGGGCGCGCCCAGTTGCGCGCCGCATAGGAGACCAGCACCCATGGCCAGTGTAACATTCGAGCATGTCTATAAGCGCTACGGCGATGTGATCGCCGTCAATGACCTGAACATCGAGGTCGCCGACAAGGAATTCCTGGTTTTCGTCGGGCCGTCGGGCTGCGGCAAGACCACCAGCCTGCGCCTGTTGGCCGGCCTGGAGGAGATCTCCGAGGGCACGATCCGGATCGGCGACCGCGTCGTCAACGACG
>CAZELR010000121.1:0-8226 GCA_964513075.1 uncultured Anaerolineales bacterium | reverse complement strand
ACGCAACACGCAACACGCAACACGTGAGGTATCTATGATCCGCACTGAAGGACTTTGCAAATACTTTCAGGCCGACGGCCATGAAGTCAGGGCCGTGGATGGGTTGGATTTACAGGTGCGCGAGGGCGAAGTATTCGGCTTCCTGGGTCCCAACGGGGCAGGCAAGACCACCACTGTGCGCATGCTGGCGTGCCTGATCGGGCCGACGAAGGGCCGCGCGTGGGTCAACGGGCTGGCGGTGGGTGAGGGCGCGGCGGCGGCGCAGATTCGCAGCCAGGTGGGCATCCTGACTGAGTCGCCCGGCCTGTACGAGCGGTTGAGCGCGGCCTACAACCTGGAGATTTTCGCCGCGCTGTATGGTGTGAAGGATGTCAAGGGCCAGGTCGAGAAGTATCTGCGCCTGCTTGATCTGTGGGATCGCCGTGACAGCGAGGCTGGCAGCTTCTCTAAGGGGATGAAGCAGAAGCTGGCTATTGCCCGCGCTCTGCTGCATGAGCCGCCGGTCGTGTTTCTTGATGAGCCCACCGCCGCGCTGGACCCTGAGTCGGCTAAGACCGTGCGCGAGTTCATCGAGACGCTGCGGGGACAGGGCCGGACCATCTTTCTGTGCACGCACAACCTTGACGAGGCTGAGCGTTTGTGTCACCGCATCGGCGTGTTCAAGCAGCGGTTGATTGCGGTGGATACGCCCGATGCGCTGCGCCGCCAGCTTTTCGGCCGGCAGACCGTGGTGCACCTGACTGAATGCACCGAGCAAGTGCTGGCCTCGGTGCGCGGGCTGCCGTTCGTGAAACACGTTGATGTGGTCACGGCGGATGTGCCGCAGGATGATCCCGGCGTCAAGTTGATTATCGGCCTGGATGACCCGGCTGTTCGCAATCCGGCTATCATCAACGCGCTGGTGGGCCAGGGCGCGCAGATCCAGTTCGTCAATGAGCTGAAGCATTCGTTAGAAGACGTCTATTTGAGTTTGGTCCACAACGGTCAATAATCTCCCTCTCCCCCGGTCGTACTGGGGCAGAGGGTTGGGGTGCACTTGCTCCCTCTCTCCCACCGCGGTGGGGGAGAGGGTCGGGGTGAGGGGGCATATGAACGCAATTCGTACGATCATGATCAAGGAATGGCGAGAGGTCCGGCGCAATAAGCTGGTATTCTCGGTGGTAGTGGGCGTGCCGCTGCTGATGGCGGCCATCCCGATCGTGATGTTGATCCTCATGGGCCGGCTGCCGATCAGTCAGAGCGATTACCAGGAAATGGGGCGCCTGTTGGAGAACCCGATCTTTGCCGGCCTGTCTCCCACGGAGGCGATGCAATCGGCGCTCTCGTCGAACTACCTGGTGCTTTTCTTGATGATGCCGTTGATGGTGCCCGTCACCATCGCTGCGTACAGCATTGTCGGCGAGAAGATCACCCGCTCACTGGAGCCGCTGCTGGCGACGCCGGTTTCTACCGCGCAACTGCTGCTGGGTAAGGGGTTGGCCGCGGCGCTGCCCGGTGTAATTACCGCGTGGCTCAGCTATGGCATCTTCCTGATTTTTGCGCGGATCTTTGCGGTCAGCGACCGGGTCTTCCAGATCTTTATCAACCCGATGTGGCTGGTGGCGATGTTCGTGCTGGCGCCCCTGCTCACGGTGATGGCGGTCAACGTGGGCGTCATCGTCAGCAGCCGAACGTCTGACCCCCGCGCGGCCGAGCAACTCGGCTCTCTGGTTATCCTGCCGCTGATGGTGCTCTTTATCGGTCCGCTGGTGGGGTTTATCACTCTGAACAGCACTACCTTCTGGATTGCTTCGCTCATCGTGTTGGTGCTGGATGTTGGGCTGGTGTATCTGGGTGTGAAGCTGTTCCAGCGCGAGACGATCCTGACGCGTTGGAAGTAGGATTAGTAACTTATTTCAGTCATGCTGAACGGGTCTACGGCTCAAAGTGCGTCACGGCGAGTCACCAGTGAAGCATCTCGTCGTGCGGCCGAGATTCTTCGCTGGCGTTTCGCTATGCCGAGAGTTGAGCTGTCAACCCGCTCAGAATGACAGTCAAAGCGATTTTTCGGGACAAACAGGGCATGCTTGAGGAATACCAATGAGTCCAACACGCCGTATCTACGTTTACGCGATGTCCCTGATCAGCATCCTCGTGCTGCTCGCCGGTGTGATCATGGTGATCCGGCATTTGATCCTGGGGGGAGCGGCAGGTGGTTCGCCGGCGGCGGCCTTGCTCGGCGGGTCGGGCCTGTGGTGGCTGCTGCTTGCCGTCCTGGCGCTGGCTGTCTGGCTGGGACACTGGATCCCGGCCAACCGGACTGCGCGGTTGTTGACGATGGCGGCCGCGGCCGAACGCAGTGCGTGGCCGCGCAAGGCTTATTTTTACCTTGGGCAAGCCGTACTCCTGGCCGCGGCCGCTGTGCAGATCGCGCTGGCGCTGCGTGCGGCCTTGCTGTGGCTCCTTGGCGGCGCCAGTGCGCCGGCGGACGCTGCAGTTGCCGGTGCGCTGGCCGGCGGCGGTTTTGCTGCGCTGGCAGCCTGGGCTTATTTGCGTTGGGAGAACGCGCGCGACGGTGACCTGGGCCGTGAGTCCGGGCGGATCGTCACCTTGCGGCGGTCTTACGTCTATGCCTGCGCGTTGGTGGGCTGTGTACTGGCCTTTGGCGGAGCCGGCGAGACGCTGCGCTCCCTGGCATCGTTGTTGGCGCGGCCCTTGGACGCGAGCACGCTGTGGCGTGAACCGCTGGCGGCCGCATTTGCCGCGCTGTGCGTGGGCCTGCCGCTGACCCTGGGGGCATGGCGCACTGCGGGCCGCGCGGCAAAAGCTGCGCCGGCCGCGGAAACGAACGCACTGAGCCGGGTGCTGCTGCGCTACGGGGTGCTTTTCGGCGGGACCACGGTCACCTTGCTCAGCGTGGGTTACCTGCTCGAGCAGGTTGCGCTGTTGATCTTGCGCCAGCCGCGCAGCGCTCTGCCTGCACTTCCCTTGCTGGGTGCGCTGGATTGGACGCACGCCGTGGCCTATCTCCCGGCGGCGGTGATCATATGGGCCACCTACGCGGATGGCATCAGGGAAGATGCTGCACTGGGCGGCGAGGCCCCACGGACGGCAACGATGCGACGTCTCGTCCGCTACGCGATCGCAGTGGCCGCCCTGGCGGCGTTCTGGTTCGGTCTGACGGAGTTCGCCCGGCTGATCATGCAGGTGATCCTGGGCTCGCCGGAGGGTGGGCGGGCGTTTGCGGCCGGCTGGTGGACCCGGTTCGCGCGCGCAACCGCTCTTGTGCTCGTGGCCGCGCCCGCGTGGTGGGGACATTGGTGGTCCCAACAGGTGCGGGCGCGGGCAGCCGGCCCATCCGGTCAGGCGGAGCGGGCCTCCACGATCCGCCGCAGCTACTTGTGGGCGGTGGTGGTGATTGGGGCAGTCTTGACGGTGGCCGCGTTGGGGTTTTCGGCGTTCCTGGCGTTGAACTGGTCTGCGGCGAGCGCATCGGGCAGCCTGCGCGCTGCGGTGGCTGGCGCCATCGCGGCCGCAGCGGTAGCGCTGTGCTGGACGGCGACACATGCCTTGGTGCTGCGCGGGGATATGCGCTGGCTTGCGACTGCAGCAGCGCCGCAGCCGGCGCCTGGATCGGGCATGCCGGCGGCAATGGTGCAGCCGGTTCAGGCGCCTGAACCGGCGCCTGTTAGCGTGCCTGACCCGGCGCCCGGCCCGCGCCGCTATCGTCGCGAAGATTTGGAAGCCCTGGCCGCTTCCGGGGGCATCGCCAGCCCGCTGCGGCCCCTGGCCGTGATCGACGGCGGCGATGGTGCGATGGGCGCCGCCTTGGTGGCGGCGCTGCACCAGGCCCGGCCCAGGCTTCCGATCTGGCCCATCGGCCTGAACGCGGCCGCGCAGGTGGCGATGCTGAACGCCCTGGGCGAGGGCGCTGCGCCCGCAGTGCCGGCCGATGCCTTGGGCCGCGTCGCGGCGGTTCTGGGGCCGGCCGATATTCTCACGCCCGGCGGGCTGGACGGCGAGGTGACGGCGGAGCTGGTCGCCGCCGTGGCCGGCAGTCCCGGCCGTGTGCTGCTTCTGCCGGCGCGCGATCCTCATTTGCGTTGGGTGGCCGCACCCGAGTGGCCGTTGGCGCGGTGGGTGGAGAACGCCGTGATCGAGGCCGTCGCGTTGGCAGGGTGAACGTGCTGCACAGATGGCTTCCCGCATGGCAGGCCCGCGCCCGGCAGCTTCAGGCCGAGACCTACGCGCTCTATCTGGCCTGCCGCGATCCGCGTGTGCCGTGGGCTGCGAAGGCCCTGGCCGCGGTCGTCGTCGGCTATGCCTTCAGTCCGATCGACCTGATCCCGGACTTCATCCCGGTGCTGGGTTACCTTGACGACCTCGTATTGATCCCGTTAGGAATCGCGCTGGCCCTGCGCATGATCCCATCCGAGGTGATGGCCGAGTGTCGAATACGCGCGGCCGCGGGGCTGACCGGCGGCCGGCCGTTCAGCCGGGTGGCGGTGGCGGTGATCGTCGCACTCTGGCTGGGCCTGGCCGCGCTGGCGGCTGTGCTGATCGTGCGCGTCGTGCAAAAGCCGGCAAACGGGGTATAATAGCGGTATCTCACTGCGCGAAGGTGCTGCCATGCGTTCACTGATCGTTTCGCACAGCGGCCGGTTCCGGGACGGCTGTACGGCTGAGGCGCTCTCAACTCTGCTCTCTGATTCGCAGAACCTCATTTGGCTCGATATTCAGGATCCGACCGATGAAGACGCGGCGTTGCTGCGCGATCAATTCGGCTTTCATCCCCTGGCCATCGAGGATGCCGCCCGCGCACACGAGCGGCCGAAGGTGGACGCCTACGGCGTGCCCGGCGACTTCAATGGCAATGGCGTCGCGGATGTCCTGGAGAACCCCGTTTCCTATGCCGTGACGCCGGGCAGTGGTGTTGTTCCGCAGGGGCCAGACGCCGATCAACTGCTAACCGAGCCGGTGCCGCCGGAATCGGACACTTTGACGGAGGATGCGCTGGCCGGATCGGTGTTGATCCCGTTTGAGCCGGTCCCGGGCGCTGCCGAGCCCCCAGATCTGTTGGAACGCAGCTATTACTTCGTCGTTTTCTACGCGGCCGCGTATGACCCGCAGGAAGACCACATCAAGACGCATTCGGTGAGCCTCTTCATCGGTCCGAACTACCTGGTTACGGTGCATACCGACCCGATCGCGGACATCACCGATACCCTGGCCCGCTGGCGAGCGCCGCGCAGCCCGTTGGGCCACCGCATCGGCGCGTTGGTGCACGCGCTGCTGGACGCGATGGTGGATGACTACTTCCCATTGATGGATCAGGTGGCTGACCGGGTGGAGGACCTGGAAGATACCATTTTCATCGAGTTCGATGAGCGTTCCATCGAGACGATGTTTCGCCTCAAGAAGGATATGCTCGCCATGCGCCGGATCGTCGCGCCGGAGCGAGATGTGCTGAACGTGCTGCTGCGCCGCCAACTTCCCATCTTTTCGGCCGAGGATATGGCCTACTTGCAGGACGTCTATGACCATATCGTGCGTGTTACCGACAACATCGACACCTATCGTGATCTGCTTTCCAGCGCGGTAGACTCGTACCTGTCGCTCCAGAGCAACAAGCTGAACCAGATCATGAAGACGCTGACCGTTGCATCCATCATCCTGATGACGGCGGCGCTGATTACCGGCTTCTACGGGCAGAATTTCAGGTTTTTCCCTGAGCTGAGTTGGCCCCTGGGCTCCTTCTGGGCCTTGATCCTGATGGCTACGACAACCATCATGCTGGTGGTTTATTTCCGGCGGAAGAAGTGGCTGTAAGGGGCTACTTTTGCACTGCACCGGAGGCTGCACCAATCAGCGCGTCGCTCACCCCCGTTGGCCCGAAAGCAAACCGTACGAACAGCGGATCATGATCCGAGCTGCGGCCGCCGGCCTGATCCGAGGGGCGCGTGTCCGGGAAGTCGGCGTTGACGTGCATGGGGCCGCCGGCCAGGAAGTAACGGTCCAGTTCCGGCGTCATCATGAAGTGATCGACGGCCTCGGCACGGCCCTGGTAGATGTAGGTGTAACGGCCGGCCGGAGCTACGTGCCGCTCGAAGAGGTTGACTGCGGCGGGAAACTGTGCCAGGGGCTGCGATCCCAGCGTGTCGTTGAAGTCGCCCAGGCCCACTGCAAGCGGCTCGCTTAGCAAGGTGCTGACGAAGCGAGCCTGCGCCACGCGGCGGGGCAGATTGATCGACTCGTCATCACGCTTGGATTTGAGATGATTCACGACCACGCGTACATTCAGGGCTTTGTCGCCCACTCCGTTGCGCACCGTGAAATCTGCTACGTAAGGCGGCCGGTCGAACAGCGGATAGACGCCTTGCGTGCACGGATTCGGCCGGGCGCGGGGGCCGATGGCAGAAAGCGGTTGCACTCCATAGTCTATTGGGCTGCAGGTCTGCGCCTGCTCGGCGCGGCGCAAGGTGACGCGGCTTGAGTCGTAAAGCACGCCCACGGTGATGTCCCGTTCGTCCGCACTTTCGAAATAGTCGTAGCGGTAGGTCTGACCGGCGGCCTGGGCCAAACGCGCCCAGACGTCCTCCTTGCCCTCCACCTCCTGGATCCCCACAATCGTGCAACCCTGCAGCGTCTCGCGAATGATCCTGGCATCTGCGTCAATGGCGGCCTGGAACGCGCCTTCATCCGGCGGCGACCAGTCTCCCAGATCTCCGTCCCCGTCGTCGATGCTATCGAACAGGTTGGCGGCATTGAAGGTGCAGATGGCGAACTGGTCAGGGGCGATGGGGGCCGGTGCAGCGGCCGCTGCCGGCACTTCCTCGACGCGCAGAGCGCTTGGGTCATCGAGCAGCAACACGTAGCGTTCGAACTGGTAGGCCAGGATGCCGGTTACATTCTCGGCGATGATGCGGTCGAACATGCCGACGTCAGGCAGATCGACTCCCAGCGCTCCCGAGATGCCTATCGTGCCGCGATCCGCAGGCAGATCGTTGGCCAGGATGCGTTGGCCATAAAACGGGCTCTCGCGCTGGGCCAATGTGATCTCAGGATCGCCCATGGGGTAGCGGGAGACGTAGCGCTGCGTCGGACCCACCACTGAGCCGTCGAGGCTCATGCTCACCCGCATCCCTTCGAACGGCTCGAGCGACGTGGCCGGATCTGCCTGGGGATCGCTCGACGGCGCAATCCGCGCCGGTGCGGGCAGCTCGCACGCGCCGAGTACGCGATAGGAGGTCTCAGCGTCGTTGGACAGCTTGACGATCTCGGTCTGGGCGTAAAATTCCTGCACGCTGAAGCCGCGCAGCTCGATCCACGTGCCTGGCGCCAGGGCGCGCGGGTTTTGCCAGCCGTTATACCGATAGACGTAGATGCCCTCTGACGTGCGCGGATCGGCGTCGGGCGCCGTATCCTGCACGAAGAAGCCTTCCGCTGTCACGCCGGTGACGCACGCCCGCAGGCAGCGGAAGCGCGCCTCCGCGTCGAAGGGGGTGGCGCGTCCGGGCCCCTGCAATTGCCATACATAAGCATCCGGGCAGGCGGCGGCCGGCGCCGTAGCTGCCGCTCCGTTACCGCATGCGCCGGGAACGATGTCGATTTGCGACCGCGGCAGCACCTGGGGCCCATCGTAGCTGCTGCTGAGGCCAGTCACGGTGACGGAGCAGCCGGTGCGCAGGCCAGCGAACGAGATGCCTGTCGTCTCATACGCGTAAACTGTCGTGCCGGCTACCCGGAAGCGCCTTTCTGCCAGGTTCGAGACGATGCCTGTGATGGTCACCAGCCGGCCTTCGTTCGATTTTCCGATTTCCTGCGGCGATAGGGCCTGGGCAGCCGGCGGCGCTGCCCGGCCCAGCCGCACGACCTGCGCCGCGGCGCGCGGCGTCAGCTCCGTAAGGCCATGATACACGGCCAACTGGCCGGTCGCACACACCTCGTCCCCGACCGTTAATGGCTGTCCGATCCCTGCCTGGCGGAACACGTAGATGCCGCCGGTGGCGTCCTGCAGGGCGAAGGATCGGTCTGTCGAGAACGCGCCGGTCGGCACCGTGACGACGCCGCGCACGGTGACCTCGGCGCCCGGCGCCAACAGGCGCGCCGCTGCAATGGCGCGTGCGCCGGGGCAGGCCGCGTCCAGGACAGGCGCAGCGATCACGGGCGAGAGCGAGCATATCAGCAACCCAATGGCTGCCAGCAGTGCCGCGCCAAACCGGCGCATGATGGGCCTCCGTGGGGCGG
>CAZELR010000120.1:0-8299 GCA_964513075.1 uncultured Anaerolineales bacterium | reverse complement strand
CCCCAGCCAGCCAAGAAAAGGGGCTGCCTGGATGTTCTTTCCAGACAGCCCCTTCGTGCTATGAGAAGCCGGACCAAGTGGTAACGGCAAAAATTGACCGCAGACCCTCCCCGCGATCAAATCCGCACAAGACGCGCATTCTTTAAGGTTTGCTTATTGACAAAAGTGAATCCGCGTGATACTATGTGCATGCACTAATGCGAGCAGTCATTCACGTACGTGAATTCATTGCCTCAATCACACTTTTCTGGCTCAAACCGAAGATATGAAACACATGCCATCAGCTACTTTCACTGCACCCCCTGCCGAAGCGAAATCTGATCTCTCGCCGGCACAACTGATTGAGATGCTTCGTCAAATGCACCTGACGCGGCTCTTCGAAGAGGCGGCGTTTCAACAGTATTCTCTCGGCAAAGTACACGGCACGATGCACCTCTATGCGGGCGAGGAGGCGGTAGCGATCGGCGCGATCGCTGCGCTGCGGCCCGACGACTTGATCACCTCGACCCATCGCGGGCACGGCCATGCCATCGCCAAAGGGCAGGACATCAACACCATGATGGCCGAACTGCTGGCCAAGGAGACGGGCGTTTGCCGCGGCCGCGGGGGCTCGATGCACATGGCTGATGTGACCCTGGGCAGTTTAGGCGCGAACGGCGTGGTAGGCGGCGGGCTCCCCCTCTCGGTCGGCGCGGGTCTGACCCTGAAACGGCGCGGCGGCGACCAGGTGTGCATTTGCTTCTTCGGAGATGGCGCATCGAACGAAGGCGCGTTCCATGAGAGCATCAACCTGGCCGCGATCTGGAAGCTGCCGGTAATTTACGTCTGCGAGAACAACCAGTACGGCATGTCCATGTCGGTGGCGCGCGCCAACTCGGCCGCGGATATTGCCGACCGGGCCATTGGCTACGGGATCCCGGGCGCGACGGTGGACGGGATGGATGTGTTGGCAGTCTACGAGACAGTGAAGCGCGCGGTTGCCCACGCCCGCGCAGGCAACGGCCCGGTGCTGATCAATGCCGTGACCTACCGCTACTACGGCCATTCGAAAAGCGATAAGCAGCTCTACCGCACCAAGGAAGAGGTCGAGGCGTGGCGGGCCAAAGACCCGATCATCGCCTTGCGCGAGCGCCTGATTGCCGCCGGCATCTTGACCGAAGACACTGCGGCCGAGCTGGCCGACCAGGCGCAGCAGACCATCGACGACGCCATCGCCTGGGGCGATGCCCAGCCCGAACCAGCGGTGGCGCATCTTGCCGACGATGTGTACGACGATGAACCGGAGGTGTTGGCGGCGCCGGAGCGGGTTCTGCCCGCGTGGATCAAGCGCACCTACGGCCCGACCACTCCCATCAACCCCCAACCCGGCACGCGCGAGCTGAGCTACTCGGAGGCATTACGAGAGGCCATGCACCAGGCGCTGCAGGCGGATGAGCAAGTTTACCTGCTGGGCGAAGACATCGGCATCTATGGCGGCGCGTTCGGCGTGACACAGGGGCTCGTCGAGGAGTTCGGCCCGGAGCGCGTGCGTGATACCCCGATCTCAGAAAACGCGATCGTGGGCACGGCGGTGGGCAGCGCGGTGACCGGCATGCGTCCCGTGGCCGAGATGCAATTCATGGACTTCCTGACCCTCGGCATGGAGCAGTTGGTGCTGCAGGGGGCGAAGATCCGCTACATGTTCGGCGGCAAAGCCAATGTACCGATGGTTCTCCGCCTCCCCGCCGGATCGGGCACCGGCGCGGCCGCGCAGCACTCCGAAAGCCTGGAATCGTGGTTGGTGAACGTGCCGGGGCTGAAGGTGGTGGCACCCAGCACGCCGTACGACGCCAAAGGCCTGCTGCTGGCCGCCATCGCGGACAACAACCCGGTGATGTTCGTGGAGTCCAAGCTGCTCTACAAGACCAAAGGACCTGTGCCTGAAGAGCCTTACATTGTTCCCCTTGGCAAAGCGGCCATTCGACGCCCCGGCAAACATGCAACTGTGGTGGCCACTTCGATCATGGTGGTGCGGGCGCTGGAAGCGGCGGAGAAGCTGGCGCAGGAGGGCATCGAGCTCGAGGTCATCGATCTCCGCTCGCTGAAGCCATATGACAGCGAGACAATCATCGCCTCAGTGCAGCGCACCGGCCGGCTGCTGGTGGTGCACGAGGCGCCGCTGATCGGCGGTTTCGGCGGCGAGATCGTCGCCATGGTCGCTCAAAGCCCGGCATTCGCCTACCTGGAGGCGCCTATCGTCCGCCTGGGCGGCGCGGATGTGCCGATTCCCTACAATCCCAAGCTCGAACGTGCCGCGGTGCCCCAGGTGGAGCAGATCATCGAGACGGCGCGGCGACTCGTCAGGACCGAAATCTAGCAGGGTGACCTTATGTCGATGCCATTCACGGCTGTAATCATGCCCAAGTTCGAAATGACCCAAGAGACCGGCAAGGTTGCTGCCTGGTTGAAGGCCGAGGGCGACCGCGTCGAGAAGGGAGAGGCCATCCTTGAGGTCGAGACCGACAAGGTCAACATGGAGGTCGAGGCGCCGGCGACAGGGATCCTGACCGGAATTACTGTTAAGGCAGGCGAGATTGTACCGGTTGGCCAAACTATAGCGACCATCATTAAGTCCGGTGAGGCGGCGGGAGGGGCGGCAGCGCCGGCCAGGCCGGCGGCGTCACCTCAGAAGGATCCTTCGACTGCGTTCGCATCTGAGGAGGCTCACTCAGCTCGGGATGGCTCCGCTCAGGATGACAGGCCGGCCCGGCCGGCAGGCGGCGCGTCGCCACTCGCCGCTCGTTTGGCCGAGAGCCTGGGCATTGATCTGGCCCAGGTGCAAGGCACCGGGCCGCGCGGGCAGGTGACGCGACGAGATGTCGAAGGTGCAATGTCGAATGTGGAATGTGGCGAGCGGCAAGTGACCGCGGTGCCGGCCGCGCGCCGCCTGGCACGCGAGCTCGGTGTGGAACTGCACCAGGTGCACGGCACAGGGCCGGGAGGACGCGTTCAATCTGACGATGTTCGCACGTTTGCCACCCGCGCACCGTTAACCGGCCTTTCGACACCCGATCCTTCGACTACGTTCGCATCTGAGGATGCTCACTCCGCTCAGGATGATTTACATTCCACGTTCGACATTCCAACGATGCGCAGCATCGCTTCGACATCCCCTACCATCCGCCGCCTGGTGCCGCTGACCAACATCCGCCGCACCGTCGCGGAGCGAATGACGCAGAGCGTGCGCGAAGCGCCGCAGTTCACGGTGGAGGTTGACGTGGATATGGGCCGGGCGATGGCCATCGTGCAGGATTTTCGGGATGGCGCCAGCCAGGGGCCGAAGGTTACGATTACGATGCTGCTGATCAAGGCATGCGCCTGGGCGTTAGCCCAGTTCCCGGCCGCCAACTCGATGTTCGAGGCGGACCACCTTGTCGAATGGGCTGAGATTAACATCGGCGTGGCGACCGCGGTCGAGCAAGGGCTGATCGTCCCGGTGGTGCATAACGCCGATCGCCTGGGCATGAAGGAGATCGCGGCCCGCTTGACCGACCTGACGGCGCGGGCGCGTGAGAACCGATTGAAGCTGGAAGATCTGCAAGGCGGCACATTCACGATTTCTAACCTGGGGATGTTCGGCACCGATCGCTTCTCTGCGATCCTGAATCCCCCGCAGGCAGCCATCCTGGCCGTGGGCCGGGTGGCGAAGCGCGCAATGGTGTCAAGCGCAGCAGGCGCGGCGCCTGCCGATGACCGGATCGAGGTGCGCCAGATGGCGTCCCTCGCGCTAACCGCCGATCACCGTGTGCTGGATGGCGCGGCCGGCGCACAGTTCCTCGCGCTTATCCAAACTGCCTTGGAGCATCCAGGGCTTCTGTTGGGCTAGACTTTGTAACCATGAACGGAGATAACCGATGAGCCCGGTACCGCTGCTGCAAATCGCGATGGACTACATTTCAACGCCGCCGGCGCTTGCCATGGCGATGAAAGTAGCGCCCGAAGTAGACATCATCGAAATCGGCACCCCGTTGTGCAAGGCTTCGGGGTTGGAGGCTATCCGCTCGATGCGGGAGATCATGCCCGATAAGCTGATTCTGGCGGATTTCAAGTCGCCGGATGTGGGCGGGCTGGAAGCCAAGATGGCATTCGATGCCGGCGCGGACATGATGACCGTGATCGGCGGCGCGGCGCTGGCGACGGTGGAGCAAGCACTCGAGATGGCCCGCAAGATGGGCAAAGAGATGCTGATGGAGCTTACCGGCGTGCGCGACATTATCGGCTCCGCCAAAGAGTGGCGACAGATCGGTGTCGAGCGAATGGTTTACCACCGCGGCTGGGACGAGCAGACCGCCAACCGCCAGTGGGTGGAGGATGACCGCACCACGATCCGCCAGCTTATTGACATGGGCTTCAAGGTCACTGTGACCGGCGGCATTACGACCGACAAGCTGCCTTTCTTCCAACCGCTTCCGGTGTCGGTGGTGATCTGCGGCCGCGGCATTCGCGAGACGGCCGACCCCCGTGCGGCGGCGCATGCCTTCCGCGCCGAGATGCAACGGCTGTGGGGTGGCGACGAGGCGGCATACATGCCGATCGTGAATCCCAGTTACGCCGGCGGCAAGGCTACGGCGACCTCCGTGGCCGAGAATGCGGCCAAAGCGGTGCGCTGGGGCATCAGCGAGATGGGCTTGCTCCTCACGGTGGATGGCCGCGAATGTCCGGGGTGCGACTCCCCACAGCGTTTCTGCTGGAACACCCAAACGCAGATTCACTGCCCGGCCGGGGTCAACGCGGTTGAGCTATCGCAACGCCTGGCGCAGGCGTATGGCCGCAGCGAGGCCTTTGGCCGGATTTCCGATGCGGTTTTCTTCCTTGATCCGGCCCGCCTGGGCAACCTCACGGCGAACAGCGTGATTGAACTGCTGAGCGCCACCGGGAACGCCCTGCGCCAGATGGGCTGCCAACTAGATGTCAACGCCGGGGTCGGCGTGGCTGATCGGATTTTGCGAGAGTCGTAGCCGCTTCAGCAGGACGGCATAGCAGCCTGCGATTTCGGTCGCAGGCACTCAAAGGAGGCATGGATTCATGGCCAGAACAAATCTGCAAACTTCTGCGTTAGGTATGGTTGAGACCCGAGGGCTGGTGGCCTCCATCGAAGCCGCCGACGCCATGAGCAAGGTAGCCTACGTCAAGCTGCTGGTGCAGGAAGAGATCGGCGGCGGCTACGTGACTCTCATGGTGCGCGGCGAGATCGGCGCGGTCCAGGCGTCGGTGGACGCGGGGGTGTCTGCGGCGAAGCGGGCCGGCGAACTGGTGGCCGCGCACGTCATCGCCCGGCCGCACGCCCTGACCGAAAAGCTGCTCTACCGCGGCCCGACGAAGGTCGTGCGAGCGCTCGCAGACTGATGAGGGAACGATATGGAACTCAGGACCTATGTTCTCATTGATGCGATGCAGCCGCAGTACGCCGCGCTGACCGGTGTCCTTCTGCAGGGCGATGTCCCGGTGGAGGGAATGGCCGAAGTCTTCATGGAGCTGGCTCCCGCCAGCGACGTGTACGAGATGCTGGACGCTGCGCTCAAAACCACTGAGGTGCGGCCCGGCTCGCTGCGGGTCGAGCGCGAGTACGGCACGCTGGAAATCCACGGCTTCTTCCAGGAAGCTGTCAAGGTGGCCGGCCAGTCCGCGTTGGCACGCTTTGGCCTGACTGAAGCTGACCGCTGGAAGCCGGATGTGGTCTCGGTGAAGATGGTGACCAACGTGGACGCCTACGAGGCGCAGTTGGTAAATCAGACGAGTCGGGGCGGACTGCTGCTGAAAGGCCAGACGCTCTGCGTGATCGAAGTTGCGCCGGCGGCCTATGTCATCTTGGCCGCGAACGAAGCGGAGAAAGCGGCCGACATCACCCTGGTGCATTACTCGCCGTCGGGCCGCTTCGGCCGCCTTTATCTAGCGGGCACCGAATCCGCGGTGAAGGTCGCGCGCGACGCGGCCATCCAGGCGATCAGCAGCTTGAGCGGAAAAGCGCCAGGCAAAAGCCAGGGATAATCCTTGCAAGTCGAAACCCCCCTGCTGGGAGAGGTGCGCAACGTGAAGACGTTTTATTCCGCAGAAGACATCGAAGCTCTCGCCGCCCAGGGCATCCGCGAACTGATGGCGGACGAGAATACCGTGCTAACTGACCTGGCGCGCGACGTGGCGGCGCAGGTGGGCATCAAGCTCGTCTTGGGCCCCAGGCCTGCGGCGGTCTACGCCGCGCCTGTGACACAGGGGACCCCTTCAGGCGCCAGGCCCAAGGGCTGCCAGCATGGCGCCTTGTCCAGCGGCCCGGCTACGAGCGGCGGCGCCCCAACCCAACGCGCTGGCAACACCCCGGTGGTGGATGACCTGGTTGGCGCGGTGAGACAGCTCGCGGGCAAGCAGGGGCGCGGGTAGCTTCAGGAGAGGATCGAAATGCTCATCGCCAAAGTGAGTGGTGCGGCGGTCGCCAGCGTGAAGCTGGAGACGCTGAAATCAAGCAAGCTCCTGGTGGTCAGTCCAGCCGACGGCCACGGTGTGGTCAACGGCGAGCCGTTCCTGGCCCTGGATCTGGTCGGCGCAGGCGCAGGGGAGTTGGTGGTGGTCAGCCAGGGCAGCTCAGCCCGCGTGGCCGCCGGAGGAAACGCATCGCCGGTAGATGCGGCGATCATTGGGATTCTGGACTCCCTGCAGATTGACGGGGACGTTGCTTACGTTGCTTACAGAAAGGAATAAACGCATGGCAGACACATCCATCAACGAAGACGCGATCCTGGGCGATGAGGGCATCGACCCCGGGATGCGGGCCCTGGGCATGATTGAAACCAAAGGGCTGGTGGCGTGCATCGAGGCAGCCGACGCCATGGTGAAGGCCGCCAACGTCAAACTGATGAATCGGCGGGCCATCGGCGGCGGCTATATGACCGTCATGGTGCGCGGGGACGTCGGCGCGGTGCGCACGGCGCTCGAAGCCGGCGCACAGGCCGGCCGGCGCATCGGGCAGGTCGTCTCAGTGCGCATCCTGCCCAGCCCACACCTCGATCTCGAGGCGATCTTGCCCGCAGTGGTTGAGTGAAAAAGTGAGCACACAGCCCAAAGTCACAGCATCGAGCCTCCGGGCCAAGAAGAACAAGGGCCAAAAAATCACCATGTTGACGGCCTACGATGCGCCGATGGCCTCCTTCATCGATCAGGCCGGGGTGGACCTGGTGCTGGTCAGCGATGCGGTGGGTACAGTGGGCGACGGCCGTCCCGAGGCGGTCTCGGTCACGGTGGAAGAGATGATCTACCACACGCGCGCGGTGCGCAATGGCGTCAAACGCAGCATGGTCGTGACTACCCTGCCGTTTGGCTCCTACAACAGCCCGGAAGATGCCCTGCGCACTGCCACGCGGCTGATGAAGGAAGGCGGCGCGGACGGCGTCCATTTCGAAGGGACCTCGCGTGAGGCGTCGTGGATTGGCAGCATCACTGCCGCGGGCATCCCGGTGATGGGGCACGTTGGAGTGACCAAGCAGAAGATCGTCAGCGCCGGCCGCATCAACCTGCCTGGCCGCGACGCCACTTCGGCTCGCCAGATCATCGCCGACGCGGTCGAGATGGCGAACAACGGCGCTTTTGCGCTGATCCTGGAATGCCTGCCTGACCGATTGGGCCGCATTCTCACCCAGAGCCTCGACATCCCAACCATCGGGATCGGCTCGGGTGCAGACTGCGACGGCCAGGCGCTCGTGACCCAGGACATGTTGGGGCTCTACAAGGAGCTCGCCCCGCGTTTCCTGAAGGTCTACGCCGACCTGGCGAAGGTCACCGTAGATGCCTTGGGCGTCTTCCGCCGGGAAGTGGAGACCGGCGTCTATCCCGCGCCGGAGCACACCTACCAGATCGAGGATGGCGAGTTGACCAAGCTGTTGCAGCAACTCAAACAATAGACTAACCAATAGTCTAACCAAGGACAGCATACAAGGAGGTAGAGTTCATGGCTGAGTCTCTGAAGGGAAAGGTGGCGGTCATCACGGGCGTCGGCTCCGGGTTCGCGAAGGCCACGGCAGAACTATTCGCCGCGGCTGACCAGGTAGGCCTCGTCATGATCGACCTCAACGAGAAGGCCCTCGAGGCCACTGCCGCCGTCTGCAGGGCAGCCGGTTCGCAGGTCGTCGCCTTCGCGGCCGACGTGACCAAGCCGGAAACCTGGCAGCGCGCGCTCAAGGAAACGCTCGACACCTTCGGGAGGATCGACTTCCTCATCAACTATGCTGGCGGCGCGCTCAAGGTGGCGCCGATCGAGGAGATGGACGATGAC
>CAZELR010000119.1:0-8360 GCA_964513075.1 uncultured Anaerolineales bacterium | reverse complement strand
TCGATCTCGGTCCGCCGCATCCCCAGGATCGCGCCGTTCAGATAGATGTTCTCCCGCCCGCTCAGCTCGGGATGGAACCCAGTGCCCACCTCCAGCAGGCTCCCCACCCGGCCGTGGATCTCCGCCCGGCCCGACGTCGGCTCGGTGATGCGCGACAAGATCTTCAGCAGCGTCGACTTCCCTGCGCCGTTGCGGCCGATGATCCCCACCACCTCCCCGCGCTTGATCTCGAACGACACGTCGCGCAGCGCCCAAAGGTCTTCGGATTGCCGATTTGCGATCTGCGATTTACGATCGGGCTTCGCCAGATCGGCGATCTGCGTTCGAAAATCGGCAATCGCATCCCGCAGCGTATCGTGCCGCGCTTGTGCGCGGCCGATGCGGTACAGCTTGCTCAGGTTCTCGACGCGGATGGCAATGTTGGACATAAGTGTTGGGTTACCGGGAACGATGACCCCTTGGTCAAATCGCAAATCGCAAATCAAAAATCAAAAATCACGTGCCGCGTATCCACCACCAGCCGCGCGCGCCGCCGGATCGCCGCCCAATCGTAGACCGAATGATCCGTCACGATCATCACGCAGTCCGCTGCATCCAGCGCCGCCTCCAGCACCGGCTCCGAAGTCAGGCCGTGGCCGTTGTGCAGCAGCGTCGGAATGTACGGATCGTGGTAGCGGACGTCCGCGCCCTTGGTCAGCAGCAGCTCGATGATATCCAGCGCCGGTGATTCGCGCAGGTCGTCGATGTCCTTCTTGTACGCCGCCCCCAACACCAGCACCCGGCTGCCCTTTAGCGGCTTGCCCGCCTCGTTCAGCGCATCCTGCACCTTCTCCACCCAATAGCGCGGCATGTCGGTGTTGATCTCCCCCGCCAGTTGGATGAAGCGCGCGTTATAGTTCAGCGTCTTCAGCTTCCACGACAGATAGTGTGGATCCAGCGGGATGCAGTGGCCCCCCACTCCCGGCCCCGGCGTAAACTTCATGAACCCGTACGGCTTGGTCGCCGCCGCGTCCACCACCTCCCACACGTCGATGCCCAGCTTATCGCACATGATCGCCACTTCGTTCACCAGCGCGATGTTCACCGCCCGGAACGTGTTCTCCAGCAGCTTCACCATTTCCGCAGCCTGCGTCGACGACACCGGCACGATCCTTTGGATGGCCGCGCCGTACAAGGCCACCGCCACCTCCCGGCACGCCGGCGTCACCCCGCCCACCACCTTCGGCGTGTTCTCCACCACGAAATCCGACCGCCCCGGATCGATCCGCTCCGGCGAAAACGCCACGAAAAAGTCCCTTCCAACCTTGAACCTTGAACTTTCAACCAACATAGGCAGCAACAGCTCCACCGTCGTCCCCGGATACGTCGTCGACTCCAGCGCCACCAACATCCCCGGATGGACGTGCTTCGCCACCGCTTCCCCCGCCGCAATCAAATAGCGCACATCCGGATCGCGCGTCTTGTTCAGCGGCGTGGGCACGCAGATGATCGCCGCATCGCAGCCGTCCAGCGCAGCAAAGTCGGTCGTGGCCAGGAAGGACCCGGGAGGTGGCAGCTTGAAGGTTGCAGAGCTTGCCCTGAGGCCACCGAAGGATTGCAGGTCACGCCCTCCTTCAACCTTCAACCTTTCACCTTCAACCTTGCACCTGATCCCCGCCAACCGCTCCGACGGGATATCCTGCACGTACGACACCCCGCGGTTCAGCGCCTCCACCTTGGTCGCATCCACGTCGATCCCGACCACCGGAAAGCCGTGCTCCGCGAAAGCCACCGCCAGCGGCAGCCCTACATACCCCAGCCCCACCACGGCAACCGTCGCCGTGCGATTCTCGATTCTATGCAGTATTTGATCTTTCACAGCAAATTCCTTACCGCCATCTCGACCAACATCGCACATTGGACATTGTACATTGCACATTGCACATTGTACATCGTACATCGCACATCTAAATCACGTCCGCGAACGTCTTCTCCGTAGTGCGGAAGAACACGATTCCCGTCACCAGCACCACCAGGCTGATTGCCGCCGACACCGCCGCCAGCGGCCCCGGCGCCGCGAACTCCGCCGAGCTCCCGCTCAACAGCGCCCAGCGAAACCCCTCCACCACCCCCGTCATCGGGTTCAGCGCCATCAGCCAGCGAAACCGCTCCGGGATCAGCGTCGTGCCATACACCACCGGCGTCGCATACATCCAGATCTGCAGCAGGAACGGGATCAGGTAATTCACGTCCCGATACTTCACGTTCAGCGCCGCCAGCCACAGCCCGAACCCCAGCGCCGTCACGATCGCCAGCAGCAGGAACGCCGGCAGCCACAGCACGTTGGCAGTCAGCGGCACCCGGTACACGATCATCAGCACCACCAGCACCGCAAACCCGATCGCAAAGTCCACCAGCGTCGAGATCACCCCCGCCAGCGGAATGATCAGCCGCGGAAAATACACCTTGGTGATCAGGTTCGCACTGTTGACAAGGCTCGTGCCCACCCGGCTTATGCTGCCGCTGAAATACTGCCACGGCGCCAGCGCGGCCAGCGCGAACAGCGCATACGGTGCGCCGCTGGACGGCACCTTCAGCAGCCCGCCGAACAGCAGCGTGAAGATGACCGTGCTCAACAGCGGCTGTAGCACGATCCACGCCACCCCCAGCGCCGTCTGCTTATAGCGCACCTTGATATCGCGCCACGCCAGGAATAAGAGCAGTTCGCGGTACTGCCACACCGCTCGCAGTTGGAGCGACGCCAGGCCGCGCGTGGGTTGAATAACAGTGATCTCTTCCATGGCTATTGCTGCATCGGCTTATCAGTGGAAAACAGTATCCGTGAAATCCTGCAAATCCGTGTCCCGCACCTCTATCGCTGCCGGCGCGCGCCCCGGAGACGCCGCCCCGACAGCCGCGCCACCGTCTGCCAGGCCTTGCCGATTTCGGCCTGCGAGATCTTCGAACGGCCGGCGCGGCGATCCTCGAAGATGATCGGGATCTCCCCCACGCTCGCTCCCATCTGCTGGCACAGGAACAACATTTCGATCAGAAAGGAGTAGCCGTTGGACCGTATCTCGTCCAGGTCAATCGCCTGCAGCAGATCCGCATGATAACAGCGGAAGCCCGCCGTGCAATCGCGCGCGGTCAGGCCCAGGGCGAGATGCGCCACCGCGTTGGCCCCCCGGCTCAGCGCTCGGCGCAGGATGCCCCAGTTCCGGCTCCCGCCTCCCGGCACGTAGCGGCTGCCGATCACCAGGTCGCAGCGCTGGCTCAACTGCAGCATTGCCGGGATATAGCCGGGTTGGTGCGAGAAATCCGCGTCCATCGTGATGATCCGGGTCGCACTGTGCTCGAAAGCCCGCCGGTAGCCCGCCACATAAGCGGTGCCCAGCCCCGATTTGCCCGCCCGATGGATCACATCGACCTGCCCGGGCCGCTCCTCGGCCAGCCTGTCCGCGATCCGGCCGGTGCCATCGGGCGAGTTGTCGTCGACGATGACCGCGCGATCCACACCCTCTTGTGCCAAAATCTGGTCGACCAACAGCTCGATGTTTTCTGCCTCGTTGTAGGTCGGCACAACGACAACAACGTGTTCACCCTGCATGGGTGTCACCTCTGAATTTTTGGAAATCCACAATCGCAGGCTAGTAGACCTCATCATGGGAACCGATGTCGATGAGGACGATGGCATCTTCGCCGTCGGCAGGGTCAGCTTCGAAAGTGAAAACGACCCGGCAATCGTACTCGACCCAGCACGCCCAGAGGCCGGCGAGTTGCCCGCGTAGCTTGTGTGTCTTAAGAGTAGGTTCAAAAGGGTTTGCCGCAAGTGCGGTAAGCACTTCGAGGATGCGTTCTTGCAGGACTGGATCTTGACGAGCCTGTCGCCGGAATGCGCGTTTGAAGCTCGCGTCCCAAACGAGTTTTCTCATTCAGCCGCCAGCAGGTCACGGCGCAAATCATCGACTGTGCCGTAGCTTGCCCGGCCCTCGTGAAACGCTTGCAGCGTGCTTATGGCATGGGCAGCAATTTCGTCGCGGCGCCGCGCAATCTGTCGCTGCCGCACAATTTCCATCACTGCCTCCTGATCGGCCAACGGCAGTTGGTCGACAGCATCCAACGCACGTTCAAAGGGGGTGCTCAAAATTGCTTCCATCTCCGTATCAGCTCTCTTTCCCAGACCTTATCATTTCACAGACGGCGGCCATATTGTACCGCTCGCATACCGGGTCGTCAAGCGCCGTCAAGATACAAAACCAGTATTCAGTATCCAGCATCCAGTCTCATACCCCGTCACGCCGCCCGGCTGGCCCCGGCCACCGCCGCCGCCACCCTGGCAATCTGCTCGTCGGTCAGCTCCGCGAACATCGGCAGCGACAGCACCTCGGCCGCCGCCGCCTCCGCGTGAGGAAAATCACCTTCTCGATACCCGCAATCGCTGTGCGCCGGCAGCAGGTGCACCGGGATCGGGTAGTGGATGCCCGTTTCGATGCCCTGGTCCTTCAGCGCCTGCTGCAGCGCCGCGCGGCGGCGCGTGCGGATCGCGTAAATGTGATAGACGTGCCGCGCCCCCGGTCGTTCCTCCGGGAGCTCCACCCCGCTGCCCAAAAGAAGGTCGTTGTAGCGCGCCGCATGCGCCCGTCGGGCCTCCGTCCATCCCTCCAGGTATCCTAACTTCACCCGCAGGATCGCGCCCTGGATTCCCTGCAGCCGGTAGTTGTACCCCTTCATCACATGCTCATACTTGCGCGCCGCGCCCCAGTTGCGCAGCATGCGGATCGTTCGTGCATATTCGGGGCTGTTCGTTGTCACCGCGCCCCCCTCGCCGTACGCACCCAGGTTCTTGCCCGGATAGAAGCTGAAGCACGCCAGGTCCCCCATGCTTCCCGCGCGGCGGCCCTCGATCTCTGCACCGTGCGCCTGCGCCGCGTCCTCGATCACGATCAGCCCATGCGCCCGCGCAATCGCCATGATCGGGTCCATGGCCGCGCACTGGCCGTACAGGTGCACCGGCACGATCGCCTTCGTTCGCGGCGTGATGGCCGCCTCGATCTGGGTGACGTCCATCGTGAAAGTGCGCGGCTCGATATCCACGAAGACCGGCCTCGCACCGGTGTAGAGGATCGTCGCGACCGTTGCCACGAACGTGAAGGGCACGGTGATCACCTCATCCCCCGGCCCCACCCCCGCGGCCAGCAGCGCCAGGTGCAGCGCGCTGGTGCCCGTGCTCACCCCGATCGCGTGATCGGCCTGGCAGTACGCCGCGAACGCCTTCTCGAACGCCGCCACCTCGCTCCCCAGCACGAACTCCGAGCTCTCCAGCACCCGAAAGATCGCCGCGTCGATCTCGGGCTTGATGCTGTGGTACTGCGCTTTCAGATCAACGAACGGTATCATCATTCCGTATTCCCGCGTTCGTACTCGATCACCCGCCGCAGCGTGTCATCCAGCGAATGCTGCGGAGCATAACCGATCAGCCGCGCCAGCTTCTCGATGCTCGGCACGCGGCGCTGCATATCCTCGAATCCCGGGCCGTAAGCCGCCTCGTAAGGCACCATCTCGATGGCTGAGTCGGAGCCGGTCAGGCCGATCACGCGCTCGGCCAGCCCGCGCATCGTGATCTCCTCGGTCGCCCCGACATTGAACACCTCGCCTACCGCCTTGGGCTCGTTCGCCAACTGCGTCACCGCGCGGGTGACATCGGCCACATCCCCGAAGCAGCGCGTCTGCGTCCCGTCGCCGTACACCTGGAGCGGCTCATCTCGCAACGCCGCGCGCACGAAGCGCGGCACCACCATCCCGTAGCGCCCCGTCTGCCGCGGCCCCACCGTGTTGAAGAAGCGCATGATCACCACCGGCAGCCCGTATTGGTGATAGTATGCCAGCCCCAGGAATTCGTCCACGGCCTTTGATTCCGCATAAGCCCAGCGCGAGCGGATGGTCGGCCCCATCAGGCGGTCGTCCTCCTCGCGGAACGGCACGCGCACCCCCTTGCCGTACACCTCGGAGGTCGAGGCGAGCAGCACCTTGCAGCCGTAGCGATGTGCCGCCGTCAGCACGCCTTCCGTGCTGTTGATGTTGGTGCGAATGGTGCGCACCGGATCCTCGACGATGAGCTGCACCCCCACGGCTGCGGCCAGGTGCACCACCACGTCCGATTCGCTCGTCAACCGGTCCAGCACCTGGCTGTTATCCACCGTCTCGCGCACGAACTGGAAATGGGGCAGCGGCTGCAGGCGGCTGATGTTCGCCACGCGTCCGGTGGACAGATCGTCGATCGCCACGACACGATGCCCTGCGTTCAATAGGAGTTCACATAAGTGTGATCCGATAAATCCGGCGCCGCCGGTGATTAAATAGCGCATCGAACCCTCATATTCGCCATTCCAGGAATTCCAAATCTAGTCGCTGATGGCGTACTGGACTAGAGGCTTTAGCCGGTTTCTGAGTTCTCGGAGCCATGTGCCGGACCGGCTGAAGCCTTGATTCCGGGCGCATTTGGAATTTTATTCCCCATTCCCCATTCCCATTCCACATTCCACATTTCACATTTCACATTTCACATTTCACATTTCACATTTCACATTTCACCTTCCCCATTCCACCTTGATTCCCATCGCATCATACCACCATTTGCGCAGACCGAGCTGATTCTGGCTCAAGTCCACCGTATTCAGCAGCTCAGCCGCCTGTTGAGTCTGGCCGGTGACCGCGTACGCCTCGGCCAGGAGCTGACGCGTGGCCCGCTGCCACGGTGCTGCCGCGTAAGCGGCTTCCAGGTGCTTCTCGGCTGCCTCATAGTTGCCCTGCGACAGCTCGATCTGTCCCAGGCGGCGGTTGGCCGTCGCGTTCTTTGGGTCCAGCGCCAGCGCCGCCCGGTAGCGGGCGATGGCCGGACCCAGGTCGACCGGGGGAGGAGCGTTTGGCGCTTGCCGGCGTAGCGCGTCCTGGATCGGCCAGTCGGGCCAGGCATAAACCGAAAGCTCGGTCCTGGTCTGGCTCAGCGCTCCCAGGTTAGCCTGCACCGCCGCCCGCGTCACCGGCAGCAGCGACAGGATCAGCAGCACGGCAGCCAGCACCATAGTCAGGGATAGCCGCCGCCGTCGCAATCCGTGTGCCTCCGCGTCAGTCCGTGTCCCCGCCGTCCGCCGCCCCTCTGCTCGAAGCCCGTGTGCGTCCGTGTCCGTCCGTGCCCCGTCTGTCCGCCTCCCACAAGTACGCGTCAACACGGCAAACGGCAGGAACAACAGCAGCACCCCCCGGCTGCCGTAAAACGCATCATCCACCAGGCCGTGCAGCAGGATGACCGCCAGCGCCGCCAGCGCCGCCGCGATCCATACCTGGCATCCGCGTTCATCCGCGCTCGTCCGCGTCCCATTTTCAGGGCGGCTGGGAGTGCTCCCCTTACGCGGTCGAGGGATGCGGGTCAGAAACCCCACCGCCGCAACCAGCAGCCACCCCCACGCGATCAGCCCCAGCAGCCCCTGCTCCAGCCAGATGTTGACGAACAGGTTGTGGCTGTGGATCGTGTGCCCCACGTGCAGCAGCAGGACGTAAGAGGAAAATGCCATCTGGAACCCGGCCAGCCCCAGCCCGGTGAAGGGCGTGTCCAGCGCCAGTGCCAGGCTGTCGCGCAACACCGTAACGCGCGAAGCCACCGGGCCGCTCAGATCGGCCGCAAGCAGCAGCCACGGGATCACGGCGAGCAGCCCTGCCGCTGCCACCGCCAGCCAGGGCCAGTCGCGTCGGGTGAGCCGGCGCCGTACGCCCGCGCGGCCGATCAAGGACCCCACGGCCGTCACGGCCAGCGCCAGCCATGCGCCGCGCGAAGCCGTCAGCAGCAGCACCAGCAGCGAGAAGGCGACCAGCGCCCAGCCGGCCCGCGTCCGGCGCACTGCTGCCACCTGCAGCGGCAGGAGTCCTGCCAGCAGCCCGCCCGCTACGTTGGGGTGCAGTTGGTGGACCGGCAGGTTGAGCCGCACTGCTGCCAACGCGCTCGCCAGCCATGCAGTGATGGGGTCGAGCCACACCAGCTTGCCGGCCCAACGCGCCCAGTCGTTGGTGAGCAGGAAATAGGCTCCCAGCGCCACAGGGAACAGGGCCAGCACGACCGAGATCGGCGTGATCTGCCAACGGCCCATCCGGACGTGTTCGGCCGCCCCGGCCACGCTGCCGTAGAGCGCCAGCCCGCCCACGATTGTCCACAGTTTGGCCCACGCCGGCGCCTGCCCATACGCCAACGCGGCGCTCAGCAGCGCGGACGCCAGGAAGAGCGCCAGCGGCGCGTCGAACGGTCCCCGCCGCCATACGGCGGTCTGAGGTCGCGCCAGCGCCCGGATCGCGATCCCCCCAGCCGCCAGCAGCAGCGGCCACGCGCCCAG
>CAZELR010000118.1:0-8623 GCA_964513075.1 uncultured Anaerolineales bacterium | reverse complement strand
GGCGCCGCCTGCCTGGCGGCAAGGGCCTGTCAGGCCGACAAGTCAGTAAGTCCGCGCCGGCAGATAAAAGTGGCTGTTGAGAACCTGGTGCGAGTTGCACCGGCCGGCCCTGGATGCCGGCATAGCCGACCGCCGGCTCGCCGGAGCCAGCCTCCGGCAGGCGCAGCGCGCAATACCCCTGCCCACGGCCGGTGAATATCCCCTCGCCGCGTGGGCCTGTTCCATCATGTCCTGGCATGTTCGCTACCTCCAGATCTTATCACCATGCTGCCTACCGCCACGCCCACATCGCGGGCGATCACCGGGCATTTCACCTGAAGCAGGAAGAAGACCTCTCGACCGCAGTCGCTAAGCGTTTCATAGTTGGCCTGGCCCTTTGCCACGATCAGAGGGGCCGCAGCGAATTCCTCGCGAACCGTGGCAGAGCATTGATCAAGGATCGTAGCGGGAGTATCGCTGCCATTGTCGATGATGCGCGCCACCTGGTCGAGACCTGCAGACACCGCATCTTCGAGCGTCGCGTCGTTCAGGATCGGCGCTCCTTTTACCACATAAGTGGTTGGCTTGGCCATGGTCTCAATCAGCACGCGATCGAAGACCGTTTCTCCTGCGTTGTCGGCCAGATAGAGAACGCGATCCGCATCTGCTAGACGGTTTCGGAAGACATCCAGATGTCTTTCGTCCATCGGTTGCTGGAGCGCGCTCTCGACAACTGCAAGCAGCGCGCTGGTATTGGCTGGCGCATTCGGTGGGCTATTGTCAATCAGATTGCCGGCAATCGCCAAGCGCACCGCACACTCAAGCGGGTCATACGCCACTGCAACGAGGGATTTGAGATGAGAGTACAGGCTCAAGGCATCCCTGGTACTGGAGCTTTTCAGCCAACGGTAGGGGTCATCAACGTGCACGACGGCCCGCACGGCACGATGAACTCCGTACGCGATCTCAGCCGGCGTTGCCGCGAGGGGCGTTGCTAAAAGCACCCGCATCGCCCGACGGAGCACCCTGCGCTGCTCTTCTTCATCGGCGCCGGTAATGCACGCCGCCTCGAGAGCCTGACGTAGAAAACAGGGATAGCAGTCAAGATATGCCTTCATGCGCCGGTATCTCCTGATGATGTACGACAGCGTGGTCCTTCCCACGTACCCGTTTCGCGCCGGTTCATCTTGTCCCGTTTAGGTGTCCGGCGATCGCCTCGCGCAACGTCTCCACCGACAGTTCCGCGCAGTGGTGGCTCTTGAACGGCAGGCCGTCCAGGGCGGCGATCAGCTCCTCCGGCGTGATCGCCGCGGCCTCTGCCAACGTCATGCCCTGGGCCAGCGTGGTGAGCATGTCGCCGCACGCCATCGTCGAGATACAGCCATCCGCCCAGAAGCTGGCCTCGGCAATCCGATCCTCAGCCAGCCGAAAGTATATCTCCATCACCTCGCCGCACCAGCCCACCTTGCTGGCGAACGCGTCGGGGTGCTCCATGCGCCCCGCGTGAGTGGGGTGACGGCCATGCTGGATGGCCTTGGCGGAGTAGCGCGCCGGCTGCAACTCGATGACATTGTGGTGGGCAGCGTCGCCGCCCGCCCAGGCCTCCTCGCCAGCAGTCTCGCGGCCGATGGTCTCCTCGTGAAGATCAAACTGCTTGTCCATGCATTGATACACCTTTCAGTTTTCTGCTGTAGAACTTGTGCCCGTCGTAGGTCGTCTCGACCAGTTGGCCTCCTGCGACGAGCGCCCGCACGAACGGCATCTCGGCCCCGGACCTGGCCAGGAGCTCCTGCACCGCATCCGCGCGCATTGGGTGCACGGCGGTGATGCTCAACAGGTCTTCGGCCAGGTTGCCAGTGGCAGCGAACGCGTTGCCTTCGTAGCCGATCAGCAGCTCCACATGCTCCAGTTGGCTGCGGAAGAGCTGGAATGCCTGGTTGATCACGTTTTCCGGCGGCGGCTCGGCCCATGGCTCGGCCGGCGGCCGGGTCGGCACGGCCAGGTAGGCCTTGGCCGGCTGTAGTTGGGCCAGAAAGCTAGTCACGTCGGCCAGGTGCGCGGCATCATCGTTGACGCCGCGCACCAGCATGGTCTCCGTGACCAGCTCGCCCCGGTAGGTCTCGGCAAACGTCAGCATCCCCTCCAACACGACACCCAGCCACAGGCTGCGGTGCGGGCGGTTGATCCGGCGCCAGACACCCGGGCTCATGGCATCCACCTTCACCGAGACCCAATCCGCCTGCGCCAACGCGGCGCGCACATCCTCCCGCCACAGCAGCGAGCCGTTGCTGATGACGGCGATCTTGATGCCCAGCGGCCTCAACCGCTCGATCACCCGTCCCAGGTTGCTGTCCAGGGTCGGCTCGCCGTCGGGCACGAAGGTCAGGGTGTCGACCCTCTCGCCGGCGAGCCGGGCGTCAGCGATTTTGCGCGCCACGTCCGCGACAATATCGTCTTCGGCGTAGAACGCGCGGCGGGCCATGGACATGCGGGATGTGTACCCCACCTGGCAGTAGGCGCAGGCGTAGCTGCACGTCTTCGGCGGGATGTGGTTGATGCCGATGCTCCGCCCCAACCGTCTCGACGGCACCGGCCCGAAAGCGATCATGGGACTGGGAACCGCCCCCGTGGGCTGGCTCGGCAAGACTGTCTTAGTGCCGGCCATTGCCGTACAGCGCCGCCAGGCGCTCCTCGAAGGGCAGAGCCAGCATTTGTTCTATCTCGCGGTCCCCGCTGGCGCCGAAGCGGGATGGATCGTACGCCGGCAGCTTCAGCGCCGCGCGCTTGGCATCGATGTGAGCCAACGCTTTGGCCAACATGCGCTCGGGATCTTCCTCGAACTCCAGGCCCGCGCCCACCAGCGTCCGCCAGCCCTCGTTGATGAGGCGCGTCACCTCCTCGCTGCCGCCCACCGGCGAGCTCAGGCCGAAGATGGTGTGCACGCCGGAGGCGACGAAGTACGTGCCGATGGAGAGCGCCTTCTCGCTCATCCACTCTGGCGCGAACCCGACGACCGGTAGGTCGGCGATATCGTCACCCAACCCGCCCTCGGTCGCCATCTGCGCCAACAGGGTCAGGATGCGGCTGTTGTCCACGCAGCTGCCCATGTGCAGAACGGGCGGGATGCCGATGGCCTCGCATACCTCGTGCAGCCCCGGCCCGGCGTATTCCATCGCCTCGCCCAGCAGCATGCCGGCTTTCGCGTTGGCGATCGCGCCACAGCCGGTCATCACGACCAGCACGTCGTTCTTCAGGAACTCGCGCACCAGGTAGGTATGGGTCTCGTCGTGCGTGGTGCGCGGATTGTTGCAGCCGACCACCCCGGCCGCACCGCGAATCCGCCCCGATATGACCGCCTCGTTCAGCGGCCGGAACGAGGCTCGATAGGTGCCGCCCTGCATGTAGCCGATGTACTCATGCGAGAAGCCAGGCACCAGGTTGTTCGTGATCTGCGGGATCGGGTGATGGCCGTTGCGGCGGGGGTAGTTGTCCACGGCCATGCGCACGATCTGCCGCGCAATCTCGGGCGCACGGTGCTCGTCGAACTCGACGTGCGTGGCCCCGGTGATGTCTGCCTTGGGCGACGTGGTGATGAGCCGGGTGTGGAAACGAGCCGAGAGATCTCCCAAAGCCTGCATGATGCACTGCACGTCCACCACCATCGCCTCAACCACGCCGGTGATCAGCGCCAGCTCCTGGCTCAGGAAGTTGCCTGCCACGGCGATCCCCTGGCGCATCAGGATCTCATTGGCGGTGCAGCAGATGCCGCACAGGTTGATCCCTTGCGCGCCCTGCGTCCGGGCATACTCGATCATCTCCGGATCCTGGGCGGCCGCGACGATCATCTCCGACAGCGTCGGCTCGTGGCCGTGGATGACGATGTTGACCTTGTCCTCTTCGAGCACGCCCAGGTTCACGCGCGCCACTGTCGGGCTGGGGGTGCCGAAGAGGATATCCGAGATATCGGTGGCCAGCATGCTGCCGCCCCAGCCGTCGGAGAGCGCGGTGCGCAGGGCGTGGCGCAAGATGTGCTCCGGATCCTGGTCGGTGCCGATATGCGTGCGGTGCAGCGTCTCCACGATCTCGCGGGTGACGCTGCGCGGGGCGATGCCCAGCGACCGCCAGATCTGCTGGCGGCGGGCCGGGGCCCGGCTCACATAGGTCAGCTCCCCACGCATCTGGCTGAAGTTGCCGATCGCGCGTTCGGCTACTGCCAGCGCCAGGTCGTTCACTGACCGACTATCGGCCTGGATGCCCATCGCCTGGGCAACGCTGCGCAGCTTGGCCGGATCGCGCACCTCGTAGCCCGGCGCTTCGCCCTTGGCGACCGCTTCCAGGGTGAAGGCCATGTCCAGGCCGTGATCTGAGTGAGCTGCGGCGCCCGCGGCGATGGCGCGCGCCAGGTTCCGTGCGGCGACCGTCTCCAGCGTCGCACCGCACACCCCGCGCTGGCCCGGTTTGACCAGCCGGCACGGGCCCATATGGCAGTTCTTACAGCACTTCCCGACCTCGCCGATGGGGCAGGGCGCCATGGCGGCGGCCCGGCTGAAGACCGTGGGGATGCCCTCGGCCTCGGCTTGCGCCAACAGCATCCCAGTGGCCGGATCAACAGTACGAACCATGTCAGCGGCTTGTTTGGACATCGGATCACCTCCTCTGGCTGTCGCCGGCAGCCACGACTTCCTTGGTCAGTGTCGTCAACTTCTTCATGTGAGCTGCCCTGTGCTAAACGCGCTGCTCAATCGTAAGCCAGGCGCGTTGGCTCATCCGTCAAGACGTGCTGGATGCGTTTCTGCCAGCTAGCCGTCTGCCAGGTGCCCAGGCGTTGGTGCGTCAGATAATAGTTCTGCGGGATGGGGTGCGTGCCGATCACTACCTCCAACTGATACTTGGCCGGGATGAACGCGCAAAAGGCCTCCAGGCGCGGACAGGGCGGGTAGCCGACCACCAGCCCCGTTGCCAGGTGAATAACCTCGGCGCCGTTCTTCTTCATCTCGGCGGGCGCGTACTCGACATTGCCGCCGGGGCAGCCGCCGCAGGTGGTGAAGCCCACCAGCTCAACCTCTTCGCCCTCGTAGCAGGCAAAGGCGCCCTCCCGGTTCCGCAAAGCCCGCAGGCACTTGCCGCCGGCGCAGGTGTGGTAGCGGTCACAGATGATGATACCGATCTTTTTCACGTTGTTTACGCTTCCTTGGAATCAGCATGTTGTCTGGCCGATCAAGCGCTATAGGCCTCATCTGCCAGTTCTGCCAGCAGCGCGTTCAGTTCTTCGCTGCGTACGTAGCCTTCCACGCGCATCGCCTGCCCCGTGACGCCCGGCACTTCGCGCACCGCGCGCCGGATCGCAATCGCCAGCGGAATGGCGAGGGGGCACAGTGGTGAGGAGGGCCGGAAGGTGTAGCTGGCGCGGCCCTGCTCATCCACTTGAAGGTTCTCGATCAGGCGCATGCGCACCACGTCCACCCCTGTCTCCGGGTCGATCACACAGGCCAGTTGCGCCAGGATCGCCTGCCGGATTTCGTTAGGATCGATCATGAGCGTCCCTCCTTGTCCGGCGGACGGCTGTCGTACCACCCGGCTCGGGCGTCGGTCTTGGCATCAAAATCGGGCACGTAGGGCTTGATGTCCAGCAGCGGAGTGCCGTCGAGCACGTCGATCCCCGCGACCTCCAACACCGCGCCGTGCCGCCCTAACAGCCGCACCGTGGACAGGCCAATCGGGTTGGGCCGGCACGGGTGACGCGTGGCAAACAGGCCCCGGGCTTCATCGTCCAGGTACGGCTTGACACGCATCGCGCAGCCTTCTGCGCGATGCAGCGCGTAGATCAGGATCACATGCGAGAAAGCTTCCAGGTCTTGCAGGCCTTCCACGTACTCCGGCAGTACTTCCACCTGCCCGACAGCCTGGGAGAAGGCCGGCTGGATGGGCATTCCCTTCGGTTCTGTGAACGGCGTGTGGATCACGCCGATGGGTCTCATCACGAATTCCGTGCTCATGCTATGCTGCTCACTCGTCGATCCGGGTTGCTATGCGCCGCCAGATAGCAGCCAGCGCCTGGCTGGCCGGGACAGCTCGGTCGAAGGCCGTGATCGGTTGGCCTTGCACCATCGCTGCCGTCACCGTCGCGTCAAAGGGAATTCGGCCGATGACCTCAATGTCGTGTTCCCGGCAATAGGCTTCGATCTGGGCGGCGCCTTCGGGGTAGATGTCGGCCTTGTTGATGCAAACCAGCGCCGGCACGCGGAAGTGCGCTGTGGTCGCCAACACCCGTTCCATGTCGTGGATGCCGGCCGCGGTCGGCTCGGCCACAATCAGGGCCAGGTCGGCGCCGGACGCGGCCGAGATGACGGGGCAGCCGATGCCAGGCGGCCCGTCCACGAGCACCATCTCATAACCTTCGTCCAACGCCAGCAGCCGCGCCTGCTGCTTGACCAGTGTCACCAGCTTTCCGGAGTTTTCCTGCGCCGGTCGCAGTGCGGCGTGGAACAGTGGGCCGTAGCGGCTGTCCGACCGGAACCAATGGCCGGCCAGTTGCGGGGCCATGCGGATGGCCTCCTCAGGGCATTGATAGACGCACGCCGCGCAGCCTTCGCAGGCGATGGGATCGACAGCATAGGCTTCACGACCGTCCGCCGGCCGCAACACGGCATCGAACCGGCAGACGTCGTAGCAGTTTCCACAGCCCTGGCACAGCAGGTCATCAATCACTGCGACCGCTCCGCCCATAAACTCATGCGTCTCCAGCGGCTGCGGACTCAGCACCAGCTCCAGGTTGGCCGCGTCGACGTCCGCATCGGCGAGCACGGCGCGCACCGCGGGCTCACCCTCTGCGGCCAGGTGCGCAAACGCGGCCGCGACGCTGGTCTTGCCCGTGCCGCCTTTGCCGCTGAGAATAACGAGCTGTTTCATGGCAGATCTCGTCTTCTACGAACTGAACTGCGATTCATTCTTGCGTAAGCCCAGCAGTCCAAATGAGAGCCTGTACAGGAGATAGTCGGCGGTGTTGCCGAGCAGATTACCGACGCGAATCATCCGTAATAAGATGTTTATGGCCGCAGTTTTCTCCTCTCCGTAGGTCTCGATCAGCTTTTGCTCAGCTTCGGGATCTGGCTTCGCTTTGGTCTCCGCCCAGTGCTGAGCATACACCAGCGCCAGATACTCATCCGGCGGGGTTTCGGCTGGGATGGAGCCTGCCAGGAGGTCCCGCAATTCGGCGGATGAGACACCGCTTTTCAATGCCTGTCGCGCGTGGTAGTAGCTGCAATAGCGGCAGCCGTTGACTTCGGTGACCATCATCATCAACCGCTCGCGAAAGGCGGGGGAGACAAGCTCGCGCATGGCGCGGCGCACCAGGGTGCGGCGCTGACTGATGTAACTAAAATCAGCGCGCACTTCTGCCAGACTACGGTAAATGCGGCGTCTAAAGATCTTCATCGGCATATTCTACTTCCAACTGTTCTTACCTTTCCCTTTGGATGATCACTACCAACGGCCCGGTTGCCAGCCACAACCCTTGTCAAGCACTCCGCAGATCAGTAGCCACTTTGCCTCAGTGCCTCACTAGCCGCCAGATCCCTGCAAGGAGGTTCATCGCCGGCACTGAGTGCATGTACTGCTCATAAGCGCTCCCAAACCGCTTGACGAGATCCTGATCTTCCAGTCGCGCGATCCCATACAGGCACCCGCTGCCCAGCGGAGCCAAAACCAGGACCAGCCAGTGCTGGCTGAAGAGCATGACCGCTACGTACATAAGCAACCAGCCCAGGTAGAGCGGATGGCGGACGGCCGCGTAAAGGCCATGCTCAATCAAACGCGTCGTGTGTGCGAAATCCTGCCCTGCTTTCGGCTTGCCTTGTGTTTTCAAGGTGCGTATAGACAGGAAAATCACGATGTAACTTCCCGTCATGATCGCCCAGCCAGCGTAGACAAGCGCCGGGAAAGCCGGATCGTGCAGCCGCAGGAAATAGAGGAGCCATGCCACCACGAGCAGCGCGCTCGCGCCGAAAAACAGGAACCCGCGCGCTGTACTTCGTGCCATGGCTGACTTCCTCGTTTACACACAGGTCGGCTACCTGTACTGGGCGTGGCCGCCTCCGTCGTACTGCCAACGACCCCATGATCGGGTCCAACCTCCGGTCTTCCATCGGTAGAGAAGGTGCGCCCCGACCCCTGCTAACGGCAGCCCGATCGCCCCAGCCCAGAACCCCCGACTTCCGCGTCGATGCAAATAGGCTGCAAGGCCGATATACGCCACCCACTTGGCGATCCTGAACCAGATGGGCTGCGTCTGCCTGGCGAACATGATTTCAAGCTCCCGCCGGGCGACTTCCTTCATGCTGTTTCACCTGTCCTGCGATCTGTTGGTAGAGCGCCCTGAAGCGTGGCGCGTACTCCGGATGGATCTCCACCAACATCCGCTCCTGCGCGATCCCTTCCGCGATGGCGCGCTCGAATGGGATGCGCAGCAGGATGGGCAGCCCCGTGGCCGCGCAGAATTCTTCCACGCCGGCGTCGCCGATCCCGTTCCGGTTGATGATCACCCCGGCTGGGATGCCCAACTCGGCTGCGACCTCGGCGGCCAGGCGCAGGTCGTGCAGCCCGAAGGGGGTCGGCTCGGTGACCAGCAGCAGATAGTCGGCCCCAC
>CAZELR010000117.1:0-8737 GCA_964513075.1 uncultured Anaerolineales bacterium | reverse complement strand
GCAGGTACTCCTGGTAGTAGGCCTGCGCGGTGACCGCGTCGTGGATGATCAGCGTATTCTCATCGTTGGTCTCGGCGCCGGCCGCGGTCCAGTTGTACGAGCCGGTGATCACGCGCGGGTCCGGCCCGTTGACGTCGAGCACCGCGAACTTGTGGTGCACCTTGCCGCCGAACGTCTCGACCTTGATCGGCAGCCCGCCCGCGCACAGCTTTTCGTCCTGCGAATAGGCGTTGGTCGCGCCCACCGCATCGAAGATGCCGCGCACCGTCACGCCCGCGGCCGCCCGGCTGAGCAGCGCGTCGCCGATCGGGTCGCTGGTCAGGTAGAACATGGCGAAGTAGACCGACTCAGTCGCCGCGTTCACCTCGGCCAGGATGGCCGCCTCCACGTTGTCAGTGGGCGAGAAGTAGGACCGGACCGCCGTGCCGCCCAGGTCAAAGCTGTGGGTGGTGTTGTCGTGCTTGCAGACCCCGTTACAGCCGGTCAGCGGGTCGAACATCTCCTGGAACTCGGTCGTGTACGCCTGCGCCAGGTGCGGCGAGACGATGGCGAGGCCGTTCTCGGCGTTGTAGGTGGCCGCGGTGTTGGACCAGTTCAGGCTGCCGGTCCAGACAGTTGTCCCGTCGATGATCGCAAACTTGTTGTGCTCGAGCGAGCACGTGCCGCGCATGTCGTAGAGCACGGGGATGCCGGCCGCCTCCAACGCCTGGTAGAACGGCTGATACATGCTTGACTGGTAGGTCTCGTCGTCCCCCATCACGCGCACCTGCACCCCGCGGTTGTGCGCGTTGACCAGCGCGTCGCGCAGGTTGGCCCGGCTGAAATCGTAGATCGCCGCGTCGATGGACATGGTCGCGCCGTCCAGGAGCGCCTGCAGCGCCGCGTCAGCGGGGCCAACGGTCTCTGTCGGGCCGCGCGCGTCAACGACGTCCGTGAAGTACAGCGCGCTGGCGTAGGCTTCCAGGGTGAGACCTTCGTCCACCTGGTAGTCGCAGTCCTGGTCGACCTGGTCCAGGGTCTCGGGCGCGCCCGGGTGGATGGTGACGTTAGTGTCGTTGCAGTCCAGGGAGAGGCTGGCCTGCACGGGGTTGGGCGAGTAGAAATAGGTGTCGCCGTCGGCATCCAGCAGGCTGTTTCGTGGGTCGCCGTCGACCGGCCCATCCGCCCAGGCGGCCGGATCGGTGCCCGGTCGGGTCACATCGACGCGCACCATAGTTTTGAAAGTCGTGTTGCTGCCGGCGTACCAGGCGTCCACCCGGTCGATGGTGGTCACGCCGTCGCTGAGGGTCAGGTCTTCGCCGGTGTTCTCCAGCGCGCCAGTGTAAAGCTGGTCGGCCGTGGCGGCCGGAGCGCTGCCGTCGTCGGTGCGCTCCAGCAGGTAGTAGCCATAGGGCGGGATGCGGCCGCGCAGGCTGATGCTCGGCGTGCCGTCCGCGGCTTTGAGGGTCCAGCCGGTCAGGTCGATGGTGCGGCCCGTGGGGTTGCGCAGCTCGATCCACTCGTCGCTGGTCGTCTCGGGCTCCAACGCGGCCGCGGTTAAGGCAGTCGCGGTCGTGCCAGCCCAGGCGATCTCCGAGAGCACCACTTCCCGCGCGGCCGCCGTCTCCCGCAGCCGCACGCCCAGGTCGGCGATCTTCGACTGGTCGGCCCCCAGCGTCACGGCGAGCGGGTTGGTCGTGGTCGCCACGAAGCCGGCCGGCAGGTCAGGATCGGCCATGTCGAGCAGCACCAGGTAGTTGGCCGGCGTGAGCGCTTCGAAGAGATACTTGCCGATGATGTCGGAGCCGGTCGTGCTGACCAGGATGTCCACGCCGGGTTCATAGACGCCGACGACGCCCACGTCCTGGTACAGGGTGACGGTCAGGTCGCGCTGCCCGCGGTCGCACTGCGGGCTTTCGGCGCTGCCGTCGCCGTCCCGGTCATAGAAGACCGTGCCGCGGATCAGGGGCGGCGTGGCCGCGGGCGCAAGCGCCAGGGCGTCCAGTTCGGCCTGGGTCGGCGGGTCCATGGCCAGCCGGGCGAGCGACGGGGGCGCGGCCTGGCCGGCTGAGAGGCTGAGCGGGGCGGCCAGCGCTAACAGGCTGACGCAGACCAGCAAGACGGAGCGTAAGCGGAACATCGACGCCTCCTTGCGTGCCGCAGTGGCAAACAGCCGCGCCTGTATGATAGCACAGGCCGCGCTGGCGCCCAAGGCCACACCTCAGTCAGGACCTGGCCGGATGCGGCGCCCGGCAACCGCAGGTCGGCCGTCAGTCGGGCAGGCAGGCCCGCATCGTATCGCGCAGGGCTTGCTCCAGCCCGCCGCTGCCATAGCCAAGCGCAGTCCGGGGTGTGACCCGATCATCGGCGCCCGCGGCGTAGACGACTGCGTCGTGGCCCGCGAGCAGGGCTTGCAGGTCGACGTCGGACAGGGCGTTCAGGTCGGCCAGCCTGACCTGAACCTGCTGCGGCAAGAGATCCGCGGCAGGGAGCGGCGGCAGGGCCAGGACGCTCACCTGGTGCCCGCGCCGCAGGAGCTCCAGCGCCGCGTGATAGCCGAGAAAGCCGGTGCCGCCAATGATCAGACACTGCATGCTGCTGCCTCCCTGAGAATGGCTGTATGATCGCGTCGTCCTCTCACGGCAGGATGGTGACCGGCATCCCGAGGGAGGCCAGATCGTACAGCGCCTCGGCCGTCCGGTCGTCCAGCATGATGCAGCCGTACGTGATCGGCGTCCCCACCAGATCGTGCCATAGCGTTTCGCCCGTGCCCGCGCGGTAGGGCACGCCGTGGATGCCGTTCTCATAGATCCCGGCGTCGTACACCCCCAACCAGAACGGCATCCAGAAATCCGCGGCCGCGTTGTAGGCGCGCGGGGCCTTGGTCTTCACGGTGTAGTTGCCCGGTATCGACGGCGATCCGGGCCGTCCCGGTGAGCACGGCCAGCTGGCGACGCGCGCGCCATCCTGAAACAGCCAGCAGGTCCGATCGGTGATGCTGGCCACGAAGTGCAGGCCCTGCCCGTCGACTACGGGGCCGTCAACGCCGTACCGCGCCGCACCCGTCATGTTGCTCCAGGGGATCACCAGCTCCAGGCCCTCCCGCAGCACCTTGCTGCCGTCAAAACCGTTCGCGCTGGCCAGTACGGCGACAGGCAGCCCGAAATGCCGCGCGATCTGCCACAGGCTGTCGCCTGCCCGCACTGTATAGTGCTGCGTCCCGGGCGCGGCCGGCACTCCAGTGGGTAGCACCTGGCCGATCACGCCAGGCGGGCTGGACGGCGTGGGAGACGGCATTTGCGGCGCGGTGGCCTGCGGGATCAGGGTGGCCCCTTGCCCGAACGCAGCAGCAGGAGCCGTCGCAGGTGGTGCGGTCACCGCTGGCAGCGCCGGCATTGACGTCGAAGTCGCGGTAGCGGCCGGTTGCAGCGTCGCGGTCAGCGCCACCGTTGTGGCTGGCAACGCGCCGGCCGGCTCGCCGCTCGCGTCAGGCGGCACAGCCATGAACTGGCGTGTGGCAGTGACTGCCGGCGCCGGTGATTGCGGCGCGGCAGCCGGCGCTGGCCACCCCCCACAGCCGCCCAACACGAGCGCGGCAACCAGCACCAGAACCCCGACGCGCGCGGCTTGCGGTTTCAACATCCAACTAGCCCTTCCGCTCGCCCGTGCCGCGGATCCGTCGCTGCGGCACGCGAGGTCGGCGCGTCGACTGAGAACGCGGCCCAGGGCCTGTGTCCTCCGTCATACTGCCTGTCAACTTATCCACGCGGCCAGATCCCGGTCAACTTGCGCCAGGTCCAGCAGCCGTATGCCGCTGGTGCGCCAGTTCCTGCCGGACAGGGGGACGTGTGCGAGATCCTGGGCGAACGCGTAACTGGCTTCAGTCCAGCCGGCCCGGGCAAAGCCCAGGTAATAGACCTGCCACTGGCCCTGGGTGGGCACAACCTCCGTCGTCTTCTCGATCAGGTCGGTGAGGATGCTGCGGCCGCTGGGTTCAGGCCCCCACTTGCACTCGCCCAGCACCAGCGTCTTCGCCATCGAGTTGACGCCCACCGCGTCCACCTGGGCGGCGCGCGTCCAGGCGCTGCCCACCTGATCCACCGCCACCGGCAGCAGCCCCTGCGCGCTGGCGCGCAGGAGCCATTCCCGGCACAGCTCTTCCCAGGTGTTGGCGCCAATGAAGTCGCGCAGATGGCGCTTGATCTCCGCCAACGCCTGCTCCTGCACGCCCAGCGCCAGCTGCGTCTGGCGGCTGGCGAGGAACCGGTAGTAAAAGCGCAGGTAGGGGTCGACGATGTGATAGCGGCCCAGGCGCGCGCGTTCGCCCTGCGTCACCGGCACGCGGCGTTCCACAAAGCCGGTGTCTTGCAGGATGCTGAGGTATTGGGAAATGTGGCCCTGGGCCAGGCCGGTGAAAGTCGCGATCTCGCCCTGCGTGCGCGCGTCGTTGGCGATGGCGCGCAGGATGCCCACGTAGTTGTGCGGCTCGTTGACGAAGTCCTGCAGCAGCAGGCGCGGCTCGGCCTGCATCAGGTTGTTGGCGGTCAGCAGCTCGTGGCGGATGTTGTCTGAGAGCGTCGCCGCCGGGTCGAGCCGCTCCCAATAGGCCGGGATGCCGCCCCAGATGGCGTAGATCGCCACCCGTTCGTCGGCGTCAAAGCCGGGGAAATAGCGCGCGGTCATGCCGAAGGGCAGGGGCTGCAAGCGCAGCTGCGCAGCCGCGCGGCCGTAGAGCGGCGCCTGGTAGGCCAGCGTGTGGCGCTGCATCATTCCCAGGTGCGAGCCGCAGATCACCAGCAGGAGATTCGTGTGGCTGAGGGTGTGGTCCCAGAGGTTCTGCAGCTGCCCGGCAATGCCCGGATCGATCTCCAGCAGGTAGGTGAACTCGTCCAGGAGGAGCGCCAGCCGCTCGTGCTGCGCCAGCGCGGCCACCTGCTCCCATGCCTGCGGCCAGCTGGCGTAGCTGAAATCTTCCGGCGCCGGGGCCTGCGGGTTGGCGAAGTTGTAGACCGCCTGGGAGAAGGAGCGCAGCTGGTCGCGCGCCGAGGAGGGTTCGGCGACCCAGTACAGCACGCGCCGGGCCGGTCCACTTCCGCCGGCGCCAGCCTGCTGCAGCCAGTAGGTCAGTAGCCGGGTTTTGCCCACCCGGCGCCGGCCATAGAGGATCAGGAGCGTGGCCTCCGGTCGGGCCCAGAGGCGCTCCAGCAGCTGCAGCTCAGCTTCGCGGCCCACAAACGATGGTTTCATCTGTATTATACCTAATCTTTATGATAATCTATACGTATAATACGACCATTATGGGCCAATGTCAAGTTGCGAGAGACGACCATGTCCGGCTCGGACTCGTCTGCGCGCGCCCGACGCCGGTGTTGATCCACGCCGCCGGTGGTTAGATACGCCGCATAGCGATCGCGTGAACGGGTGTCCAATGCTGACAGTTGGTCGGCTGGAGCGTGTTGGGCAGCCCGGCAGTTCGCCTCCCGCTAGGCTCAATCTGGCTCTCCAAAGCTCCTGAGCCCAGTGTCGGCTAGTAGGATGGCGTTCCGTAGACCAGCGCCCGCAAGTTCAGGCCCTCCAACCGCAGTTGAAGTTCAGCGAAGTCACAGTCGAAGCTATCGAAATTATCTTCATGGCGCTCAACTCGCTGCCTCAAGTCATCGATTTTCTGTATCACATCATCTGGCAGCCCAAGTCTTGCCAGAACCTCGTGCTGTCCTGCCCGGTACCCCTCTTCCCACTGGCTTCTACTCATAGGTGCCTAAACTCCTCGACTGGTTAATATGTCGAGAGAAGTACGGTGTCAGGCGTCTGCTCCCATATTCTTCCCTGCAATTCACGCCCGGCGCGTTTTTTGTTTACTCCGCCCCATTGCTTGAAAAAAAAGGGGACGGCTGCTTGAATGCATTGATCGCGAATGTCAAGCACCCAATCTTCCAGCATAGGACGGGCACCTGGGCCAGATTCCCCCCCCACTATCACCCAATTGATTCCCGCAAGATCCATATTGGGTAGCGGCCCAAGCAAGGGTTCAAGAGATAGAAACTTCACATGCGCCCGTGTCGCGCGAAGGTGATTGATCCTGAAGGTGTAATCCTGATTCTCGACACTCACACCCATCCAAACATGCTCAGGCCATTTGATTTCTGAATCAAGTGCTAACAATCGCTCGGATCTCTTGGTGAGCACCTGAAACTGGTGCCAGTGAGCTTGTCGCATCACCAAGAAAACCTTTTGGATGAAGTCGAGTGGCACCGACTCGTGGAACAGATCACTCATCGAATCGACGAAAATGCGCTTAGGCCGTTTCCAGCTAAGCGGCAACGCCAGGGTCTCTGAATGCAGTGCCAGTTCAAATTCATGCGCGTATTTAGATACCCCCATCGCCTTGAGTCGTTTTGACATGCGTTCGGCATAGCAAAACTTGCAGCCAGGACTTATTTTCGTACAACCAGTCGTTGGATTCCAGGTGGCCTGGGTCCATTCAATGCTAGTCATCGCCATTGCGCGGGCCTCCCAAATGCTTCCCGACACTATAGCACATGTGTTCTTTGAAAATCAAATCAGAGAAGCGGCGGTTGGGCAAGATCATGTCTTTGCTTGGTGCTCAGGTTGAGTTTTGGAAAAAACTCCTGTGCTTCTTCCGAGTCGAGTCTGAGGAAATCTATCTTTCTGTAATCCTTGAACAGACTTGAACCGCTGCCCAATAGGAACGTCCACTTATGGCGATCCCAAGAGATCGGTTTGCGAATAAGCCAGTACTGCTTCCCGATCTCACTCATGTAATCCGATAGTAGTTTCTCTCGATACGGGAACAACCGCTTGATATTCGTCGTGGACACGTATATCAGAATTTCCATTCTGGGCCGCATTCTGGCGACATACTTGAGAGCCTGAAAATCGGGAGGATCTCCTGAAGGGTCCGCAAACACCAGGCCCAGTTCGCGCGTGTCCAGGCTTGGAAATAGAGTTCGCACCCTTGCTCTATAGTCGTCATGGTGAAAGTGTAGCTCACCACGGCCCTGGCTCGTCGCGGCTTCTGCACACGCAACTGCCCTCAGTTCTTCCAGATTGGCTTGAACGCATTCGATGAAATCGGCTCGATAGGACAAGGTCAATCCGTTTGCCGCTACCTGTTCCAGGAATACGAGGGGACTGCCTGCCAATCCATCAGGCGTATGCCCTTTGCCGGCTGTCAGGTCCACATACCGGTACTGCCGCCGATAGCTGCTGTATCTATTAAGCACCGCCTGAGTGACTGCCAGGTGCATCCCATAGATTCTGGCAAGATGCTCGATTTTAAGAGGGGTCAGGTCCCCAAACCCAACATCATCGACTTTGGGCATAGTCTTATTCCTCCTGGCTTCAGGAGATGGCGCAATGAAGACGCCACCTGAAGCTCGATCTCAGCCGTGACGTTAACATGGAGGGCCGCAATCGCTCGTTCGCGCCCCGTTCACTCGAAATCATGTAATGCAGTATTAGAGATGGGCGGCAGCCGTGATCTTTGTGGCAACGCCTAATGGCTAGCTGGACCATCAGTATTTCGAGATCCTCACTGTTTTGTCTCGGCCGTATCAGAGGCTGAGGCAGCAGTGACCGCTTCAACAGCCAAGGAGATCACCTCAATTGTCACTCCCCACGCGTAGGTCAAAGCGTCATACCCAGAAGCGTAACTGAACTTATCCTTTGACTTGGTCTCTGGATTGTCTGGAATTCTGGCCGATGCTGACCAGACACCGCCCGGAAGACGCTGCATTGTCACCATGGCTATGCCGAAATCGGCCGAAGCAAAGTGCTGAGTACAATCACGATGGTCCTTGAGCTGCTTACCGATATCGGTCCAGCTCTTCTGGAGGCGTTCCGCCAGCTGCGGCGGATAGCGCTGGAGCCGTCCTCCCAGCAGGCCAGCCATGCCTCGGGGCATGTTCCCGCCGCCCTCAAACACCTGCCACACGTAACTCGCAATCTTGTCGTAGACGCGCCTGCCTGCACTCAGGAGTGCGTCGAACTCGTAATAGGATTCCGCCTGGCGTGCAAACTGCACAACATCAGACTCGGGCTCTTTGTAACCTGGAATCGATCGGATGCGATTGAACTCACCAACAACAATGCTGTACTCTCTTGCAAGATTACTACAGTGGTGCGCCACAGCTCCTAGATCATAGATCAGGGCGCGCTTCTTAAGCAAAAGCGCTACACCCGTGATTGAAGTGGAAACGATCCTGGAGACCTGAGGACCGAGTAGTGCACCATCGACCGCCAGCAGAAGATCGAGATCTCCAGAAGGGCGGGCGTCCGTGGCTAGGATGGGGCGCAGGCCATAGCTCGCATGTAACTGCTTGGATTCCGCAAGAGAATGTGCCGTCAGGCCGCGCTCGTGGATTACTTTGGTAATAGTCATTATGCACTCTTGTTCAGCGGAGATGAGACTTCTGTACCTTTGCCAGCGTTCTTGTGCAGTCTGCAGATATCACGACCTGGTATCATTCGGAGAACCTGCGTGCAACCCGGCCTGGCACGATTTCTGCAAAAGCAAGGGGCGAACGCCAATCACCAGCAGGGCAATTCTACTTAAGTGAATCTCAGGAGAGACCATGTCTTGACTGCTCCACCAGCCGCCGCACCCCTTCCGACCGATTGCCGTCGCCGATCTCCTCCACCCGCCGCCAGACCGACGCCGGCAGCGTGATGCTGTGCGCCTCAGTGAACTCGCCCGCCACCAACGCCTTGCGGCCGACGGCCCCGCGCGCGCCGCCGG
>CAZELR010000116.1:0-8777 GCA_964513075.1 uncultured Anaerolineales bacterium | reverse complement strand
ACTTGTCCTGTAACACAAGCCGCTGGCTTGTGGCGGCTTGCAATCCAGCGGATTGCGCTACATTGATCCGATAAGCCGTTCGGGCCGTCCGCGCCAGGCGTCCCGGCTCTCGCGACCCTCCGTCAGCGCGGCCAGCACCTCGGCCAGCGCGCGGTTGACGGGGGTCGGGATGCCCAGCCGTGCGCCGTGTGCAGCCACTGCGCCGTTCAGCCAGCCGACCTCGGAGGGCTTGCCGCCGGCGAGGGCAAGGTGGAAGGAGGGCATCTTGCTGCCGCGGCCGCCGGAGACCGTGCGGCGCAGGCCGGCAGCCAGCCACGCGGGCGGCAGCAGCCGCGCCAGCGGCGCCAGCAGCGGGAGAGGGTAACCGGCCAGGGTCACGGGGCGGATCCGCTGCGCGGCCATCACGGCCAACGCCTCCTGCCAGGCCCGCGCCTCCAACGTCGCGGCGGCCGGATCGGCCATCACCTGCGCCGGGGTCCAGTCGAGGATGGCGCACGAGGCGTTGGCGAGCAGGTTCATCAGCAGCTTGGACCACTTGAGGCCGCGGTAGTCGGCGAAGAGGCCGGCGCGGATGCCCGCGTCGTGCAACAGCGCGGCGGCCCGGTCGACGGGCGCACGGCGGCCGACGGGGGCCAGCCCGGCCCGGAAGCGCGGCCGATGCACCTGCACCTGGCCCAGCGCGGGCACGGAGACGGGGGTGTCGATGGCGCCCGCGATGACCCGGTCTGCGCCGAACGCCGCGGCCAGCGCCTCTTCGTTGCCGACGCCGTTCTGGAGGGTCAACAGCGGGGGCGGGGCGGTTGTGGCTGCGGCAATCTCGGCGACGATCTGCGCCGTGTCGAAGGCTTTGACGGTGACCAGCGCGAGGTCGTAGGTCGCACCTGACTCAAATGCGGCCGCGTCCCCCTCGCAGGCCCGCACGCTGGCCGTCCGGCGGCTGCCGTCCGGCTCGATCAGCGTGAGCCCGCCGGCCTGCACCGCCTCCACCAGCGCGCGCCGGTCGATGAGCGTGACATCATGGCCGGCCAGCGCAGTCCGCGCGCCGATGAACGAGCCAACGGCTCCTGAGCCGATGATCAAAACGCGCACAAATACTCCCTATCAGGCCTTCTTCTGCCTGAGCTTGCTTCGCAGATAGAGGATGTACACGAGAATGAGGGCGAGCAGCGCGTACTCATGCCAGGCCCAGTTTTCATACCCGCGTATCCCCGGAAGCAATGCAAACACGATGATCAGGAGTACGTCAACGATATAGGGCGTGATCTTTGCCATCGTCTTTCGTCCTTCGTCATTCGTCCAACCAATGCATCGACCGCTCGATCGCCTTCTTCCACCCGCGGTACAATTTCGCGCGGGTCTCATCGGCCATGGCCGGCTGCCAGGTGCGTCCCACCTGCCAGTTCTGCCGCAGGTCCTCGAGGTTATCCCAGTAGCCAACGGCCAGGCCCGCGGCATAGGCTGCGCCCAGGGCGGTCGTCTCGGCCACCACCGGCCGCACCACGGGCACGCCCAGCAGGTCGGCCTGGAACTGCATCAGCAGCTTGTTGACCACCATGCCGCCGTCCACCTTGAGCGCGGTCAGCTTGACCCCGGAATCCTGCTCCATCGCCTCCAGCACCTCGCGGGTCTGGTAGGCGGTGGCCTCAAGTGCGGCCCGGCAGATATGGCTCTTGGTGATGTAGCGGGTCAGCCCCACGATCAGGCCGCGCGCGTCCGACTGCCAGTAGGGCGCGAACAGGCCCGAAAATGCCGGCACGAAGTAGATGCCGCCGCTGTCGGACACTTCGGCGGCATAGTCCTCGATATGCTTGGAGAACTCAAAGAAGCCGAGGTTGTCGCGCAGCCACTGCACCAGCGCACCCGTGATGGCGATCGAGCCCTCCAGGGCATAGACCGCCGGCTCCTGGCCGATCTTGTAGCCTACCGTGGTCAGCAGCCCGTGCTTGCTGGGAACGGCCATCGTGCCGGTATTCAGCAGCATGAAGCAGCCGGTGCCGTAGGTGTTCTTCGCTTCGCCCACGCCGAAGCAGGTTTGGCCCACCAGCGCCGCCTGCTGGTCGCCCAGGTCGCCGCACACCGGCACCTTGCCCAGGGTGTAGCCATAGAGGGTGGGATCGCTGGACGGGCGAATCTCGGGCAGCATCCGGCGGGGGATGTCGAGGGCCGCCAGGAGCTCATCGTCCCAGTCCAGCGTGTGCAGGTTCATCAGCATGGTGCGGCTGGCGTTGGTGACGTCGGTGACGTGCGCGCCGCCGCTGGTCCCGCCGGTGAGCTGCCAGATGGCCCAGGTGTCCATGTTGCCGAAGACGGCCTCCCCGCGCTCCGCGGCCGCGCGCAGCCCCGGCACGTTGTCCAGCAGCCAGCGGATCTTGGGGCCCGAGAAGTAGGTGGCCAGGGGCAGGCCGGTCTGCGCCCGGAAACGATCCTGGCCCTCCTCCTGGCCCAGCGCCGCGCAGATTCTGTCGGTGCGGGTATCCTGCCAGACGATGGCGTTATGATAGGGCTGGCCGGTCCGGGGGTTCCAGACCAGCGTCGTCTCGCGTTGGTTGGTGACGCCGATCGCAGCCAGGTCGGCGGGAGAAAGCCCTGCTCGTTGCAGCGCGGCCCGTAACACGTCCTGGATGCGCGCCCAGATCTCCAACGGATCGTGCTCGACCCAGCCGGCCTGGGGGTAGATCTGCGTGTGCTCGAGCTGGTGGCTGCTGACGACCCCGCCGCTGTGATCGAAGATGATGCAGCGGGTGCTGGTGGTGCCCTGATCGATGGCTGCGACGTATTTGGTCATCGGTGCTCATCCTTTGTAACGCATGCTGCTAGCTTGCGGCGGCGCAATCCGGCGGATTGCGATACATTCAATACACGCGCGCGAAGATCGCTCCCAAATCCGTCAATCCTGCCCATCCGTGTTCTGACGCTATCTCAGTATGCGCGCGCGAAGATCGCCACCCGATCGGTCCGCTTGCCCGTGTAGAAGCAGACCCCCTCTCCCTCCGGCGGATCGAACGGGAAGCAGCGTATGGTGGCCTTGGTCTCTTCCTTGATGCGATCCTCGTCCTCGCCGGCGCCGGCCCAGTGCACGCGGATGAAGCCGCCCTGGGCCTCCAGCACCTGCTTGAACTCGTCATAATCTTTCACCGATCGGGTGTTGGCATCGCGGAACTCCGTGGCTCGGCGCAGCATGCCGGCTTGTACGGTGTCCAGCATGTCTCGGGTCGCGGCGGCGACCCCCTCGACCGGGATGCCGAAGGTCTTGCCTTCCTTGCCCGGAATGTCGCGGCGCGCGAAGACCACTGCGTTCTGCTCCACATCGCGCGGGCCGATCTCGATGCGCAGCGGCACCCCGCGCAGCTCCCAGTCGTTGAACTTGAAGCCCGCATTGAGCTCCTCGCGGGCATCCAGCTTGACCCGGATGCCGGCGGCCTTCAGCGTCGCGGTCACCTGCTCGGCCAGCGCCAGCACGCCCGGCCGCTCCGCGTCTTTGCGCCAAATCGGCACCACCACGACCTGGATCGGCGCCAGCCGCGGGGGCACCATCAGCCCCTGGTCGTCGCCGTGCGCCATGATGATGGCGCCCACCATGCGGGTGCTGAGGCCCCAGCTGGTGGTCCAGGCGAGATCCATCTCGTTGTTCTGATTCAGGAACTTGATATCGAACGCCCTGGCGAAGTTTTGGCCCAGGAAATGGCTGGTGCCCGATTGCAGCGCCCAGCCGTTGCCCATCATCGCCTCGATGGTGTAGCTGGCCACCGCGCCCGCAAACTTCTCCCGATCGCTCTTTTTGCCCTGGATGACCGGGATCGCGGCCTCATTGATCGCAAAGTCCGCGTAGACGCCCAGCATGCGCAGCGTTTCCTCCTGCGCTTCCGCTTCGGTGGCATGGGCCGTGTGCCCTTCCTGCCACAGGAACTCGGTGGTGCGCAGGAAGAGCCGCGTGCGCATCTCCCACCGCACCACGTTGGCCCACTGGTTGATCAGCAGCGGCAGATCGCGGTAGGAACGGACCCACTGGCTGTACATGTAGCCGATGATCGTCTCGGACGTAGGTCGAACGACCAGCGGCTCGTCCAGCTCCTTGCCGCCGCCGTGGGTCACTACGGCCAGCTCAGGCGCAAAGCCTTCCACGTGTTCGGCCTCCTTCTGCAGGAAGCTCATCGGAATGAACAACGGGAAGTACGCGTTAACGTGGCCGGTTTCTTTGAACCGTCGATCGAGCGCGGCCTGAATGTTCTCCCAAAGGGTGTAGCCGTAGGGCCGGATCACCATGCAGCCCTTGACCGGCGAATAATCGGCCAGCTCGGCCTTCTGAACGACATCGGTATACCAGCGCGAGTAGTCTTCGCCGCGCGGAGTTACGCCTTTTTCTGCCATGATCGTGCTCCTGTAAGATAAGACCTGGTGTCAGGTTGCGTGTTGCGTGTTGCGTGTTACGTGTTGCGTGTTGCGTACTGCGTATTGCGTACTGCGTTGTGTGGGCGTTGGCTATTCGGGTGCATCTGCGATGTAGTAGGCAGTAAGTAGTACGCAGTATTCCATTTTGCTTGCCCTCCCACCCCTGGTTCGTTCAGCCCAGGGGCGGAGGGCCGAGAGGTGTTGGGGGCGCCCCCAGGGCGGAGAGGACAGCGGCCGGGGACGCCACGACGCGCGCCAGCGCGGCGATGGAGCGGCCCAGGTCGGTGTGTGCCAGGAGGACATCCAGGACCGGCTGCCAGTCGGCGCCCAACAACACCAGCGGCTTACCGTTCAGTGAGCGCGTCTGCAGCAGGCTCCACGCCAGCGTCACCTCGGACAGGGTGCCGATGCCGCCGCGCACGGCCACGAAGCCATCTGCGCGGTCCAGCATGATCGCCAGGCGGTCGATGAGGGTGGGCGCCTTCACCTCTTCCGTGAGCCACCGATTCGGCGGCAGTGGATCGAAGATCGCGCACGTGACGCCGATCACGCGTCCCTCGGCCTCGGCCGCGCCGCGGCTGACGGCCTCCATGCTGCCGCCGTAGCCGCCGCTGAGCACGGCATAGCCGGCGCGCGCCAACACCCCGCCCAGCTCATAGGCCTCGCGGTAGAACGGCCCATCGGCCTCACGCCGAGAGCTGCCGAAAACGGCGATGGTGCGTTGTGAAGCGGTCAAGGATTCAGCCTCAGCAGCGAATGACGAATGACGAAAAATGTCTTCTCAAGCCACTTCTTCGTTAACTGAATCAAGTATATCATGGGCGTGAGATGAGTGTCAACGGAGGACGGAACGAATCAGGAATTCCAAAAGCGTCCGGAATCGAGGCTTCAGCCGGTCTGGTGCGTGGCCCCGAGAACTCAGAAACCGGCTAACGGCATGTATGCCGCAGCCTCTAGTCCAGCACGCCGTCAACGACTAGATTTGGAACTCCGGGCTTTGTAGCCCCACCCGCACGACCAGCGTCCATGTGTGCACACCCCCCGCGGGCACAATCGTGACCTCCCTCTTAAGCCAGGCCGTCGCCAGGTCATCGTACCAGCCGGTGGTCGGTTCCGGGGCCACCACTGCCACGCTGTTTACCAGGCCCTCGTCTACCCACAGCCCCAAGTAGGGCACTTGCCGCGGATCCCACTCCAGGCGCAGCCAGTGGCCCGACTCGATCCGCCGCACTTCGGCCCACGCTGGCCGGGCATCCGGCTGGGCAAAGAATTTCCGGCCCGTGCGCAGCGCCGGCGAACCGACCTCGTCGAGACGCACCCGCCGCCCATCCGGCGCGGTCGCCTCGGGCCAGCCGAAGCAGGTTTCCCGCGGCCCCCAGCCCACGTCCGGCCCGGCGGTGTTGACCACCTCGGTAAGCTCCGGCGGCAGCACGATCCGGCAGTCGGCGCCGGCCAGAAACTGCGGATGCGCGGCCCACATGGCGGGCATCGGGGCATCGCCGAGGTTTTCCAGCGTGTAGCGCAGGGCCAGGGTGTCTTTCTGGCTCACCGTGGCAGACCGCGTCAGCCGGTAAGGCAGCGCGCGGCCTTGCATGGTCAAGGTCAGCTCGCCGCCCGCGGCGTTGGCGACCTCCCACGGCAGCGCCCAGGCCTCGCCGTGATCGGGCAGCGCCACGCCATGGTGCGGCCCAGGGCCGGGATAGGCGCACGCCAGGATGGTCGGGAACATCTCATCCCAGCCGGCCATGTCCTGCTCGGCAAAAGGCGCACCGTAGGCGACGGGCCGCACAGGCCGGCCGGGCAGGGGGCCGGGGAGCCACTCGAAATCCCCGCGCTTGTCCAGCACTGAGACGATCTTAGCGCCCAGCCGGGGAACCATGGTGACGCGCAGGGTGGCACTTTCCAGCACCCAGGCAGGAATGCCGTGCCAGGTAGTAGATTCAAGGTTGTTCATGCTCGTCATCCCCTATCTCCCATCACTTATACCCACCAGTTAGCTCTTGGCGCATTATAGCACAGCATTTGCTCTCGACCATGAACCCACAATCATGCCCGAACAGGCCCGGCAGGCAACCCGACACCTTGTTCGACCCCATTAGCAGCGCCATGGGGCATGAGCATCTTGAGCGGGTCTGCGAGCCAACGTGCTGGACGAATAGCGACCAGTCGAAGGATGCAGCCTCTGCAATGACCGCTCCGCCTCTCCTGAGCGCAGTCGAAGGACGACTGCGGGCTGCGGCCCTCCGCTCAGGATGCTCCGCTTGATTACGCCCCCAACGTGAAACGCACCCCCTCGTCGCCTCGTCGTGTTCTGTTTGACGCAGCCCAACAACGCGGCTATTATGTTATAGTATATTGACAAGTTTTGGCGCGCCAAACGTGAGTTGACATGCCATCAAATAAAGAAAGGATGCAAGCATAATGCAGGCACGAGTAGAAGCACGGGTCAAGCAGATCATCGAAGTCGATGGTCTCAAGTTCAAGGACCTCAACGGCAACGGGGTTCTGGATCGATACGAGGATTGGCGGCTGAGTCCCGAGGAGCGTGCGGCTGACCTGGTCAGCCGGATGACGCCGGAAGAGAAGATCGGGCTGATGGTCATCAACAGCCGGCCCATGGGCATCTCGCAGCCGGACAAGAGCAAAACCAGCCACGATGGTGCGCTGGATGAGCAGGACTATCCGCAGCACCGCATGGGCAGCCCCAATCTGCCAGGGTCCACTGAGATCATCGAGAAGTGGCACGTCCGCCATTTCATCATCCGAGAAACCCCCAAGGGCTCCCTCATCGTCAAGTGGGTGAACGCGTTGAACGAGGTGGCCGAAGGCACACGGCTGGGCATCCCTGTGCTGGTGGCCTCCAACTCCCGCAACGAACGGGGCGGCTTCAAGATGGCGATCAAGAAGGACGACCAGGACTTCACCCAGTGGCCGGGCACCCTGGGCCTCGCGGCTACCCGCGACCTGGACGTGATTGCCGACTTCGCCGCGAAATCGCGCAAGGAGTTCGACGCGACGGGCCTCAAGAAGGGCTACATGTACATGGCGGATGTGGTGACCGATCCGCGCTGGTTCCGCATCAACGGCACTCTGGGCGAGGACCCGGAGTTCATCAGCCAGGCCATCACGGTCATCATCAAGGGCTTCCAGGGGGACAAGATCGGCCCCACCAGCATCGCGCTGACCACCAAGCATTTCCCGGGCGGGGGCGCGCGCGAGAACGGTTTCGACCCGCACTATGCGGAAGGCAAGTACAACCCCTATCCCACGCCGGGCAGCCTGGAGAAGTACCATCTGCCGCCTTTCAAGGCGGCCATCGCGGCGGGCAGCTCGTCCATCATGCCCTATTACGCGATTCCCAGCAACGCCAAGAGCGCCATTCCGCAGTCGCCCTTCACCGAGCCGTTCGAAGAAGTCGGCTTTGTCTTCAACAAGGCCATCCTGGACCTGCTGCGGGAGACGTTGGGCTTCAAGGGCTACATCAACAGCGACAGCGGCGTTTTGACGTCGATGGCCTGGGGCGTGGAGGACCTCGACGTCCCCCAGCGCGCGGCCAAGGCGATCAACGCGGGCGCAGACATCCTGGCCGACACCAACGACGTCAAGAGCATCAAGGAAGCCTTCCTGCGGGGCCTGATCACCGAGGACCGGCTCGACCTGTCGGCGCGGCGGCTGACCACGGAGATGTTCCAGCTCGGGCTGTTCGACAACCCCTACCGTGACCCCCTGGCGGCCGATGAAGTGGTGGATTGCGCAGAGCACCGCGCGGCGGCCTACGCGGCGCACCGCAAATCGGTCGTGCTGCTGAAGAACCGGGGCGGGCTGCTGCCGCTGACCGCGGCAAAATTGGCGGGCAAGAAGGTCTACGTCGAGCTCTTCGAGAAGGACTTGCTGGTGTCGAAGCTGGATGCGCTCCGCGCGGCGCTCAAGGCTGCCAACCCCGGCGTCACGTTCACGACCGACTACGAGGCCGCGGACATCGCCATCCTCTACCTCAATCCGTTTACGGGCGACTACTTCAAGGCGACGGGACTGCTGGAGCTGAACATCCGCGAGGACACCAACGTCAACCTGGCCAAGATCCGGGCGATCCGGGCCGCGACCCCTCAGGTGGTCATGTCGGTCAACTTCATGCTGCCGTGGCTGTTGGGCAATGTGGAACCGCTGGCCGATGCGCTGCTGGGTGGGTTCGAGACGCATGAGACGGCCACGCTGGACGTCATCTGCGGGCGAGTCAGCCCGACCGGGACCATGCCGCTCACGCTGCCGGGCAGCGATGCCGCCATCGCGGTGGATGAGCACGATATCTGCGCATCTCCGAACGACGTGCCCGGCTACGACAAAGAGAAGACCATGGGCGGCCGGCCGTACGACTACGTCGATACTGA
>CAZELR010000115.1:0-9400 GCA_964513075.1 uncultured Anaerolineales bacterium | reverse complement strand
CGTTCCTTAAAAAACGCGAGAAGGGGCTGCCCGATTCTTTTCGGACAGCCCCTTCGATGATGCGCCTGAGGCGTGTGCGCCGCCCCGGCGCTGTCGGCGTCGAGGTGCGCTCTACACTGAGTCCAAGGTGGAATCTACACGCGACGGCGGTCGCAGACCGCCTGAGCGCGCGAATTACACCATAGGTTCGGTTTAGGACCGAGTCAGATGGCTTAGAATCAGCCAGTCCAGCTCTTCGTAGTCGCGCGCGGCGATGAGCTGACCCAGCGCCTCGCGGTCCAGCGACCGGCTGAGTTCGACGAGCCGCAGGAACATGCGCAGGGAGTTGCTGAGATGTTTGGTCGCGAGTTCGGCCGGCTGGGTGCGGAGCGCCTTGACATCCATACCGACCATGCCGAGCTCCCAGAAGCGGTTCTCGTCGAGCACGCGCACCTGGTTGAACGCCCGCCGCAGGTCCACGGACGCGAATGAGCGATCTTGGTCGAACTTCAGCCCGTTCTGGTCGTTCAGGTGTACGCTCCACAGCTTGCCGAACGCCATCGCGAAGCCGATCTCGTCTGCCGGGTCAAGGCCGGCCAGGATCGAGTGGGCAGACTCCATCAATACGCCGACGCGCTTGGGGTCAGCAGCCTGGAAGCCGAGCGCCAGCGCGTGCCCCATCGTCGGGATGTAGGCCAGATCCATCGGCTCGTTAGGCTTCGGCTCGATCGCGATGCGCAGGCTCTTGTCGTATGCCAGCAGCGTGTTGACCGCCTCCAATAGCTGGCGCGCCGCGGCGCCGGCGTTCTTAGACTCGCGCAGGTAGGTGCCCTCGCGCGCCAACCACAGCACCATCAGGTCGCAGCCCAACTCCTGGGCGATATCAGCGGCCCGTTTGGAGCGTTCGATGGCATACGCGCGTGCCTTTGGGTCATTGGACGTGTACGCGCCGTCGATCGTCATCGGGTGTTCCCACAGGCGCGGGGCCACGAACTCGGCGATGAGCCCGTGGTCTTCGAGTTGCCTGCGGACGCCGCGCGCGCGCTCACGAATCTGCATCGGGGCAAGGTCGTTCAGCTCGGGCACCGCGTCATCATCGTGGAACTGGACGGCGTCGAAGCCCAGTTCCTTGTAGAGCGGCAGCTTATGGGCGAAGCTCAGGCTTGGCCTGACTGCCGGCCCAAATGGATCGGCACCCTCGTGGATGTTCCAGGGGCCGAAGGAAAAACGGTAGCCGTATTTTTCCATGCATCCCTCTCTGTTGGGGCACACCCTTAGGGTCTCCGAGACCCTAAGGGTGTTGCTGACTAATACTTCAGGTCGATCTGCCGGCGTTTGGCGGCCGACTCCAGGATGGCGTCGGCGATCACGGCGTTGCGGTAGCCATCCTCAAAGGTCGCTCCGAAGGGCGCTACGTCCCTGTCGTTCATGATGCACTCCAGCAGGTGATGGATCTCGTGAATGAACGTGTGCTCCCATCCGATCAAGTGGCCGTGCGGCCACCAGTTGCTGATCCATGGATGGTAGCCTTCGGTCACGATCACCTTGTGGAAGCCTTGAGTCTCTTTCGGTTGATCGTCGATCCAGAAGACCTCGAGCTCGCTCATGCGCTCAAGGTCGAAGCGAATGCTGCCCTTTTCGCCGTTGACTTCCAGGCAGTTGTAGTTTTTCCGTCCCGCGGCAAAGCGGCTGGCCTCCAGGGTGCCGATGGCCCCGTTATCGAACTCCATGACCGCGACGAACGCGTCATCGACCTCCACCTTGCCCATCGTGCCGTCGGGATTGGGCCGCTCGGGGATGAAGGTCTTGGTCAGGGCGCTCACGCTCTTCATTTCGCCCACCAGGAAACGGGCCAGGTCGATGATGTGCGAGCCGAGGTCGCCCAGCGCGCCGCTGCCGGCCGTCTGTTTGTCCAGGCGCCAGATCATCCCGGTGTTGTAGTGGGGCATGATCCATTCCTGGAGATAAACCGCGCGGAAGTGATAGATGCGCCCCAGTTGGCCGCTCTGGATCAGGTTGTACGCCTGGCGGAGGGCCGGTACGAAGCGATAGTTGTGTGCAACCATGTGCTTGACGCCAGCCTTGGCCGCGGCGTCGAGCATCGCTTTCGCCTCTTTGGCGTTGCGGGCCAGCGGCTTTTCGCAGAGGAGGTGCTTGCCCGCCTGCGCCGCCGCGATGCACGGCTCGGCGTGCGCGTCGTTGGGGCCGCCGTTGTCGAACAGTTGCACGGCCGGATCGGCCAGCATCTCGTGCCAGTCGGAGTAGACCTTGCGGTAGCCGTAGCGTTTCGCCGCTTCACGGGCGGCTTCGGCATTGCGACCACAGAGCGCCTCCAGTACGGGGATGGCCGGCGGCGGATACATCATGTATGGGAGCGTCTTGTAGGCATTGGTGTGCGCCTTGCCCATGAAGGCGTAGCCCATCATGCCTATCCCGATCTCAGGCGCCACGCCCTTGGCCTTGGGGCCGGCCATGGCGGTGAAGGATTGTTCGCCCATGGGTTGTGACTCCTTCGTGCTCTATTCTTTCGCCGCAAACGCTGCGTCGAACGCCACCGACGACGCCGCGAAGTCCTGCTTGCGGATCATGGCCAACGCTTCCGGCGCGCCCCACTCACGATCCATGCCGCTGTCTTCCCACTCGATGGAGAGCGGGCCCTGGTAGCCGAACCGGTTGAACGCCCGGATGATCGGGTCCCATTTCACGTCGCCTCGGCCCGGTGAGACAAAGTCCCAGCCGCGGCGCGGATCGCCGAAGTCCAAGTGCGAGGAGAGGATGCTGTTGCGGCCGTTGAGCTGCACGCGCGAATCCTTTACGTGCGCGTGTACGATGCGATCGGCGAATTCCTCGATGAAGAAGACCGGGTTGATGAACTGATGGATGAAGTGGCTCGGGTCGAAGTTGAACCCGAAGGCCGGATGGCCCTTCACCGCCGCGATCGCGCGCTGGGTGGTGTAAATGTCGTACGCGATTTCGGTGGGGTGCACTTCCAGCCCGAACTTCACGCCCTCGGCCTGGAAGACATCCAGGATCGGAATCCAGCGGGCTGCGAAATCCTGATAGCCGGCATCGATGTCGGCCTGGCTGGTAGGCGGGAAGAAGTAGAGCTTGCCCCACACGCTGCTGCCCGTGAAGCCGTTGACGACGCTCACGCCCAGCTTCTTGGCCGCGCGGGCAGTGTTCTTCATCTCCTCGGCGCAGCGCTGGCGCACCCCTTCGGGATCACCGTCGCCCCAGAGGCGGCCCGGCAGGACGCTCTTGTGGCGCACGTCAATCGGGTCGCAGGTGCACTGGCCCACCAGGTGGTTGCTGATCGCGAAACACTTCAGGTTGTACTTGTTGAGGATGTCCCAACGGCTCTTGATGTACGCGTCGCTATCCAGCGCTTTGTCCACCTCGAAGTGGTCGCCCCAGCAAGCGAGCTCGAGGCCGTCAAAGCCCCACGCGCTGGCTTTGGCCGCGACATCCTCCAGCGTCAGGTCGGCCCACTGGCCGGTGAAGAGTGTGATCGGTCGTGACATGAGGTTGCCTCCTTGGAACGTGTTGCGTGTTGCGGGCGATCCGCAGATCGCTTGCTTGCTCTGCCCCTCTACGCCATCAGCTTCCGCAGAAACGCCATGCCGTCCACGCCCAGCCCATCGGCGGTGGGGCCAGCGGACGCCAGACTGCTGCGGCACGCGCGATCTCCTTGACTTCCGTGCTGAACGATTCTATGACTAACGCGCCGGTATAGTCGATCTTCTTCAGCGCCGCGGCGACTTCCTCCCAGGCCACGTGGCCGGTACCGGGGGTGCCGCGGTCGTTTTCGTTGGCATGAACGTGAAAGAAGCCGCGGGCCGATCATTTCAATCGCCTTGCCGATGTTTTTTCTTCGATGTTGGCGTGAAATGTATCTATCATCAGCCCGACCGCCGGGCTGCCGATTAGGTCTACCAGCTCCAGTGCCTGCTCGGCCAGGTTAATGAAGCTGGTCTCGAAACGGTTGAGCGGCTCCAGCGACCGCTAGACCGTGGTCAGCGAGCAGCTTCTTGACCTCGCGGACCTTGTTCAGGTCCTTGGCTTCATCCAGCGAGAGGTGGGGTGCGAAGATGCCCAGCTCAATGCCGTCGAAGTTGTACTGCTGGAGCTTCTTGGCAACGACGGGCAGGTCAATGGGCTTGTCTGCATACCCACCCCAGATGTATGCTCAGGTGCCGACGGAAATCTTTATCTTGGCCATGAAACCTTCTTGTTCAGATGGTGAGTTATCGATTGGGTGGATAGGCCGGGAGCTTCGGCACGTCCAAATTGATGTCCGGGCCGAAGAACTTGAAGATGATCAGATTGGCATCGCCTGTGTTCTCGACCAGGATCGGCTGGACCGCTGCCGCGTGTGAGATCAACAGCTCATCTTGGCCGAAGTTGAGACCCTCGACTTCGTAGCCGCCGAAAACGCCCTTGCCGCGCCAGATCAGGATGTTGTGGACGCCTTTTTCCACGCTGCGGAACTGGCCGCCGGGTTTCACCACCAGCCGTTTGCCGCTGAATTTCGTCGTGTTGTAGTAGATCCACGACTCCTCGCCGCCAGGCTGGCGGGTTTTCGCGATCGGGACGGGCGGGCAGTGGCGGTTCTCGTAGAAGTACGGATCGCCGCTGAGCTCCCAGTCAATCTGATCGAGGATGGCAGCCTCGCCCAAGGCCTTGCGATCCTCAGGCGTGACGTCTTTGAAGAGCAGCTCCTTGGAGATGATCTTACCTGCGTTCAGCGCCTGGAGCATGGCGAAGACGTCGGAATCCTCCTGCAGCTCGATCGTGAGCGCGGTGCCGGGCGCGTGGAGGACGCCGGACGGCAGGTGAAACCCTTCGCCCCGCACGTTGAGATAGGCCCGGGAGTGCTGCAGGATCAGGTCGTCCTTCCATTCCTTCATGGCGGGCAGCAGCAGGTCGAACTTCTTCTCGCGCACGATGTAGGGGTGGACGCCGAAGAAGGTTTCCGGGTGCGGCCCCAGATCCACATCCTCAGGGAAGTAGTAGGCCTCTTCCTTCGGGTTGTGCCCCAGCTTCGCTGCATCCTTCTTCATCTGATGGATGTGGAAGGGGATGCGCGCGCCGAAGTCGTAGATCTTTGCCAGGCGGCCCAGGCCCGTGTGCGTTGAGGCATACTCGGCGCCCATGACCAAGTCGCCCGCGACCTCGACCGCCTCCTTGAGGGTGATCCGTTCACCCTCGATGCTCAGGTAGCTGAGCCCTTCGTCCGGCGGGCTGATGCGGTTGTCGGCCTTGGTTGTCGAGCCGATCCAGCGTTCGGAGATCCAGCCCCGCTCTCCGACCTCGTATTCCTCGTCCTTCAACCCCAGGCGGCGCCCCGGCGGCAGGAAGTCCCGCGCCACCCAGGCCGGCTCCAGCCGGAGGATGCCCTTGCCCTTGTTCAGAGCGTTTTCGATGATGTTGCGTTTCGTCCCATCAGCCATTTCGCTGTGCCTCCACTCCTTGCTGGTATTGCGTGTTCTGTGTCTTTGAGACCAGCCGATCGACACGGCCGGCGTTGTTAGCCCAACTCCCTCAAATAGCTTCGCATCAGCGGTCCCAGGCGCTGGTATTGGGCAAACCGTGGCTCATAGAGCCGCTGCTTTTTTGGGTCCGGCTCGTAAGTGCGCTCTGATTTGACCATGGTTTCGACCCCGGCTGCCAGCGATGGGAAGACGCCGCTGCCGACGCCCGCGACGATGGCTGCACCCAAGACGCCCGCTTCGGTGATCTTGGGGCGGGCGAATGGCCGGCCCAAGATGTCGGCCGATAACTGGATCCAGGCGTCTGACCTGCTGCCCCCACCAACCGCACGCAGGTCCGTAATGGTGACCCCGGCCGCAGGCAACATCTCCAGGCAGGCGCGTTCATAGAAGGTAACCCCTTCCAGGATGCCTTTTAGAATCTCGCCGCGCGGGGTATCGAGCTTCAAACCGGCCAGCACGCCGCTGGAGTCGGAGATGTACTCCGGCGGTCCTGTTGGCGCCCAGTGCGGCAGCGCCATCACGCGACTCGGTGCGTCGGGCAGCTCGGCAATCAGCGCGGCGTAGATGTCGCGGCCAGTGGCCTGCGCGGCGGCGCGTTCCGCGCTGGCAAAGGTGTCACGGAACCAGCGCAGCAATGACCCGCCATGGTTGTAGATGAAGCTCACAAAATGGCCTGGCACGGCGTGGTGCTCGGTGTTCAGCCCCTGACCGATCATCGCGGCCGGCTCCGGTCGGCGGCTGAACACGGGCATCATGCACAGGAAGGTTCCCATGCCATACATCGCCTGACCGGGTGCGATGGCGCCGCAACCGACCCCGTTGATGCACTGGTCGTGACCGCCGGCGACGACGACCACTCCCGGGGGGAGCCCCAGCGTCTCGGCTGCCCGGCGCGCGACCTTGCCCATGACGGCGCCGGTGGGCACCGGCCGCGGGAGCTTTTCGCGATCGAGTCCAGCCAGTGTCAGAAGCTCATCCGACCAATCCGCCGCGTCCAGGTCAAACAGCAGCGTGCGGTTAGCCAGGGAGAAGTCCACGAACGGCTCGACGCCCAGCATGAAGGGCACAAAGCCGCCCCACAGCAGGAACTTGTCGGCTTGCGCGTACAGATCAGGCTGGTGATCTTTGATCCAGCGTAGTTTGGTCAGCGAGTACTGGTCGCCCAGCATATTTCCGTTGATGCGGTACAGGCGTTCGTCCGGGAGCGCCGCGCGCCACTCAGGCAGGTATTCATTGCCGCGTACGTCGAAATTGAGCAGCGATGGGCCCAGCAGCTTCCGGTCATAGGTCACCGGCACCAACGCCTCGCCCATGGACGAGACTGCCAGGGCGCGCACGGGATCTCCCGCTGCTGAGACGACCTGGCGGATCGTTCGCTGGATTTGCTCCCAAACCTGCACCACGTCCAACTCTGCCCAGCCAGGCTGCGCGCGCAGGATATCGTACTCTTCGTAGGCTAAGGCCAGCAGACGTCCTGACTCGGAGAACACCGCGGCCTTGCAGCCGCTGGTTCCCACGTCGATGCCCAACAGGCTCATAAACGTCTCTCCCGTTCAGTCTGTTAAGAAGCGTATTGACCCGTGACGACTTGCCGCTTGCCCGCCACAGCCAGATGATCGCGCAGCACCCAGACGGTGCGTTGGTACACCGCCTCTTGCGCTGCGGCCACGCTGCCAGTTTCACGCCACGTTTGCTCGTAGGGTTGGCGTATCTCAGTGCCGACGTTGATTTTGGCGATGCCGCGCTGGAACGCCTCCAGCACATATTCACGACGGATGCCTGAGCCGCCATGCAATACCAATGGGATGCCGGTCGCAGCCGCCAGCTCATCCAGCCGGTCCAGCTTCAACCGCGCCTCAGCTTTTTTCTGATCGCGTGCACCCCTGGCAATGGCGCCGTGAATGTTGCCGATCGCGACCGAAAGCCAGTCGCAGTGCGTTTCGGCCACGAAGCGCCGCGCTTCCTCAACATCGGTGAAGCCTTTGCCCGAGGCAAACAGCTCCTCGTACGGCGGCAGCGGCCCAGCCTCATGGCCCATGACGGCGCCCAGTTCGGCTTCGACTGGGATGCCGGCCGCGTGCGCCAGGTCGACGACGCCGCGCGTGGCCGCGATGTTGTCGGCCAACGGCAGGCGGGAGCCGTCTACCATGACCGACTGATACCCCAATGCGAGCGCGTCGCGGATGATCGGCAAGTAGTCAACGGGCTCGTTGTCCTCGTCGATCACCGGCACGTGGTCCAGATGGAGCCGGACGTATGCGGGCTGCGCCCACTTGGCGAACTCCTCAGCCACCGCCGCCGGGCTTTGGGCCTGGAATTTGATCCACTCCGGCCGCGCCACGGCGATGAGGGCAAAGGCATCCTGATCGACTACTGCGCGGACGACCGGCTGCAGCATGGGCAGGTAGGGGATGTTGAAGGCTGGGATAACTACGCCGGCTCGGTGCGCGGCTTTCATGATCGTCGCTGTATCTGGCATCTTGCGCAGGCCTCCTGCGATAAAGTATCGATGATCGCGACTTTGGCTCTTTTCGCGGCTTTCTTTGTTAAGCTGCACAGCCTGCAGGGGTGCTCCTTGCAGGCTGTGCAGTGCGTGCCTGACATGGATCGGTCTGCTCACCAGCGTGTGAGAACGGAGCTGCGGTTGCCTTATTGGTGTGTCTTCATGTATTCGGCGAGCTTTGCATCACCTCCAGGACGAGGGGCACAATGTCAAGGCACTCACTGTACACGCTGTCAGTCGCCTTGTCAAAGGTTGATTGCCGCCGTGAGAATCAACTCCTGCGCTGCGGGACAAAAGGAGCGATGTGCGGTAGAATCGAGGATAGTTGCTAGAATCGAGTCGCGTGGGGGTAAAGAGAAAGTGAATGCGTTTCAGCGGTTCTCGTGTTTTATGCGCGGGGAGGAAGTTGAGCGCCCGCTCAACTTCGATATTTTCATGACCTTTGCAGCGCATGCCATTCAGCAGCCGTTGTCGCGTTATTACTTGGATCATCGGATTCTCTGCGAGGCGAACTTCGCGGTACAGCAAACCTTTGATCTCGATATCGTCCAGGCAATTTCCGACCCCTATCGCGAAACTGCCGATTTCGGAGCCCAAATCGAATTTCCGGAGGATGACCTGCCGCTATGTAAGGCGCCTTTGCTGGCCGATCCCGCCGATCTGGCCGTGCTCCGGCGGCCTGTGCCGTACACGGGCCGCCGGATGAGCGATCGGCTGGCAGCGATCCGTCTTTTCCGAGAGCAAGTCGGCGGCGAGGTGCCGATCATGGGCTGGGTGGAGGGTGCTTTGGCCCAGGCCGCTGACCTGCGCGGGGTCAGCACCCTGCTTCTTGATCTCTACGAACGGCCTGCTTGGGTGGTTGAGCTGCTTGAAATCTGTACTGAGGTAGAGATTGCCTTCGCCCAAGCCCAGGTGCAAGCCGGCGCGGATATCATCGGCCTTGGCGATGCAGTTGCGTCGCAGATTTCCCCCAAGATGTATCAGCATTTCGCACTGCCCTACGAACAGCGCATTTTTGCCGCAGTCCACGAGCTGGGCGCAACGGCTCGCTTGCACATCTGCGGCAATATCACGCGGAGCCTGCCATTCATCGCTCAGAGCGGAGCTGACATTGTCGACGTGGATTGGATGGTGGACCTGCGCTATGCTGCGAACACTGTGGGGCCAGCCATCGCTGTGTGCGGCAACATGGATCCGCTCGCAGTGATGCTGCGGGGCACTCCCGAGCAGGTGCGTCTTGCGACGCTGGAGGCCCTATCGTATGGCGGCCGCCGCTGCATCAGCGCGGCCGGCTGCGAAATACCGGACGGCACCCCGGTCGAAAATCTGTTGGCCCAAACGCAGGCGCTGAGACGAGGAGCGGTTGTTTTGTAGGGCGTTGTCTGATGCCTGCAAGGCCGGATTAGGTCGGGGGCTTTTCTCAATG
>CAZELR010000114.1:0-9461 GCA_964513075.1 uncultured Anaerolineales bacterium | reverse complement strand
GCTAAGCCGTACTAATGCACGAGGGCTTAATTCACGTGAGATTGCAATACTTGATTCTGTTCTGTTCAGTTGATAAGTTACTTACAGGGCCTCGGCTCTGGTTGCCGTTGGCTGTGTGACAACTAAAAAGAAGCTCTGTTGGTGACGTTAGCGGAGAGGGTACACCCGGTCCCATCCCGAACCCGGTAGTTAAGCTCTCCTACGCCGATGGTAGTTGGGGTACACACCCCTGCGAGAGTAGGTCATTGCCAACAGAGCTCTTTTTGTTTAATGAGCGCCTTTCGGTGCTGCGGCCATTGCTGAAAGTCCGGCCGCAGCTTTTGCTTTTAAACTACCCTCATGCTAGAATGTAATGCGTTTCATGTGAGCGTCGAGCACGTAGTTGGCGACCGTCATGTCTCTTTGCATCAAATGAGTCAGATCTCGACCAAGCGGGGGCCTTTGGCTCACCTTGGTCTTTTTTATCCCTCTGGGAGGAGTATCGTTGGACATCGGCGATAGTTGGTTAGCCACCTGGCTGCCGTTGAGCGGCGCCGCGGTTTTGGGGTTCGTTCTGGCCGGGGTTGCCGCGGCCGCGGAGATGGCTTTTGCCTCTGTGAATCGAACACAACTTAAGCAAACGCTTGCTTCGCAGAAAGGGCGCGGTCAAATTGCCGAAGCCCTGCTCGCGGAGCCGGCGCGACTGTTGGCGACCTTATTGGTGGCGAAGCTCCTCGGCGCCACAATCGTCATCACCTGTGCGACTTTGCTTGCTGGTCATTTGGGTTATGCCCGCTGGCTGCCTTGGTCGTTGGCGGTGGCGTTTGTGTTGCTGCTTTTGGCACAGATCTTGCCCAGGGGTTGGGTGGTAGGCCGGCAGGAGCGCATGGCTGTCGCGCTTGCCTTGCCTGTTCGGTTCGCTGCGTTCATTCTGGCGCCCATTACCGCGTTTTTGCAGCGGGTGGGCTTGGGTGCTGCTCCTCCGGGGACCGCACCAGAGGGCATCTTCCTGAGCGAGGATGGGTTACGCTTCCTTTTGAACGCCACCGGTGAGGAGTCGGTGATCGAACAGGACGAGAAAGAGATGATCGCCTCGATCTTTGAGTTCAGCGATAAGTTGGTGCGCGAGGTGATGGTGCCGCGTATTGACGTTCTGGCTGTGCCGGTTGAGATGCCGATCCTTGAGATTTTAGATATCATCCTCAAGGTTGGCCATTCGCGCGTCCCGGTATATAAGAACTCAGTTGATAACATCATTGGCGTGCTTTATGCTAAGGACCTTCTGCGTTTTCTGCGCGATGGCCGCACCGACGTCCCCCTGGCCAAGGTGCTCCGCCCAGCCTACTTTATCCCGGAGTCCAAGAAGGTAGATGAGCTGCTACAGGAGCTGCAGCAGCGTAAGGTGCATATTGCGATCGTTGTCGACGAATATGGTGGGACGGCTGGCCTGGTGACCATTGAAGACCTGCTGGAGGAAATCGTCGGCGAAATTCAGGACGAGTACGACGCTGAAGAACCGACGGTTGAAGAGTTGAGCACCCACGAGTATTTGTTCGATGCCAGGGTGTCACTGGATGAAGCAAACAAGCTCTTGGGGGTCGAATTGTCCGACGAAGGTGGTGATACGTTGGGCGGATTCATTTACAGTCAGCTCGGTAAGGTTCCGATGGTGGGTGACCGTGTTGAGTTTGAGAATGTGACGATCCAGGTGCTGTCGGTGATCGGCCGCCGCATCAAGCAGGTGCGCGCCAGTGTTGCGGTGAATGAGGAGACGACTGCAAGCAGTGGGGTGAGCCAGGACAGGCCCGAGCCGGCGGTGGCCTCTACCACTAGCGGCCTGCCCTGAGAATCCTGCTCTGCTGCTCCAGCAGGCCTGGGAAGAGTCTTTGGCCGTGATGAGATCTTGCGCTGTTTGGTTTTGACGTGACGATGAGGACATGAGAGATGAGCATTTTGCACATCGAGGCCCGCGTGGCGGGCTGCACGGATACTCTGAGCCAGGCGGCTATCGATGATCTGTTGACGATGGCGGAGCAAGCCCGCGCGCAGGCCTATGCGCCTTACTCGGGCTTTGCTGTGGGCGCCGCGCTGCTTGGCCGCACTGGGGAAGTTTACACAGGTTGTAACGTCGAAAATGCCTCGTACGGATTAGGCATCTGCGCCGAACGAAACGCGGTGGCGCATGCGGTGGCCAGCGGTGAGCGGGCGTTCGATGCGGTGGCGGTGGTGACCGAGAACGGCGTTACGCCCTGCGGCGCATGCCGGCAGGTGCTGGCGGAGTTCAACCCCGCCATGCTTGTGATCGTGGCCGACGTGGCCGGACATCGGCGTTGCTACCGCCTGACGGAGCTGTTGCCCGATGCATTTGGGCCGGAGCATCTGGCGGAAAACGCGGCGTGAACCCCGCACCCGAGCATCGCCAGCGCCTTTATCGCCTCACAGCCATCGTACTCAAGCGCCGCGATATGGGCGAGGCCGACCGGCTGCTGACGGTGTTTGCGCGTGATCGCGGCAAGCTAACGTTGTTGGCGAAAGGGGTCCGCCGGCAGGCCAGCCGCAAAGCGGGACACCTTGAGCCGTTCACTTGCACCGATCTATTGGTTGCGAAGGGCAAGAGCCTGGACCTGGTGACCCAGGCCGAGACGATCACCGCGCACCGGCTGCTGCGGGAGGACCTCTGGCGCAGCAGTTGGGCCTACTACGTGGCCGAACTGGTCGATGCCTTCACCCAGGAAGCCGACCCCAACGCGGTGCTGTTTGAGCTTCTATCGGAAACCCTCAACCGCCTGGACAACCCCGAAACAAACCTGGCTTTGGCTGTCCGTTACTATGAGCTGCATACGTTGGCCCTGGCGGGCTATCAGCCGCAATTGTTTCGGTGTGTGCAGTGCGACGCGCTGCTGAAGCCTGAGGTCAACTTCTTGAGCCTGGAGCGCGGGGGGTGCTTGTGTCCTCAACACGGCGCGCATCACCCCGACACGATCGCGTTGCCGCTGGCGGTGCTGAAGGTGTTGCGCTATCTGCAAGTTAACGACTGGGAGCAGGTGGCCCAACTGCAGTTGAGCCCGGAGGTAGCGAGCCAGGTTGAGGGGCTGCTGGGACGTTACATCGTCTTTCATCTGGAGCACACGCTGCGCTCGGCGACGTTCCTGGAGAAGCTGCGTGGGACGTTGGCGCGGTTGGCTGATGGCTGATGGCAGGTAGCAGCTCCGGTCTGTTTTGACTGTCAGGATAACCGGGGGACGGGGAGATACTTTTCGCTATGCAAATCCGTGATTATCAACACTGGCTGGAGGCGTGGGACAAAGCGCGGGGATGGGATCGCGTCTCGCCTTCGCACACACTGATCCACGCGCTGGAAGAGTTGGGCGAGGTGGCCCGGCTGATGTTGCAGTGGGAGGGCTATAAGGACGCAGAAAGTCCGGAGAAGCTGCGCGCTGATCTGGAAGAGGAGCTCTCGGACGTCTTTGTCTTCCTCTTCAAGCTGGCGTATCAGACGGGTGTGGACGTGGAGGCGGCGTTGACGAGGGGGCAGGCCAAGGCGAATAGCCGATACGATGACTTGGCGGAAGCGAGCGCGATGTCGGCGCGCTATCATGCCCGGCAGGATGAGGAACTCGCGCGTCTGACTCAAAATGGGACGCGGATGAACGCGGATGAACGCGGATAGCTTCAGTTTGCATTCCGTCGTGTTTGCGCATCTTGACGAAAGTCTGCTGCCGGGGTATTATCGGGGCATGGTTTCCACAGCATCTTGTTGTGAGCATTTGCGCATTTTCGCCTTGCCTGGCTCGGGTACCGGGCCGCAGGCGCCTGCGGGGATGGTCCCGGTGCTCTGCGGCCAGACGCCTGAAAGTTGCCAAGACCGAATCCGGTCGCAGGGGTGGTTGAGCGCGGGCGCAGTCTGATGCCCTTTGCCCGCTCCCGTTGTGCGTGCTAAACCGGCCTTGATGAAGCGCCGGTTTTTCTTTTTTGTGAGGTAGAAACGATGTCCAAGCCTTTGTCTTTTCAAGATGTAATCATGCGGCTCCAGGAATATTGGGCCAAGCAGGGGTGCCTGGTCTGGCAGCCGTACAGCGAGAAGGTGGGCGCGGGGACGGGCAACCCGGCGACCGTGCTGCGCGTTTTGGGCCCGGAACCGTGGAATGTGGCCTACGTCGAGCCGAGCTATCGGCCGGATGACGGCCGCTACGCCGAGAATCCCAATCGGATGCAGATGCACACGCAGTTTCAGGTGATCCTGAAGCCCGCGCCGGCCAACTCGCAGGAGCTCTATCTACGCAGCCTGGAAGCGATCGGCATCGACCGAGACAAGCACGATATCCGTTTCGTGGAGGACAACTGGGAGTCGCCCGCACTGGGCGCGTGGGGTCTGGGCTGGGAGGTCTGGCTGGATGGGCTGGAGATCACCCAGTATACCTACTTCCAGCAGGCCGGCGGCTACCCGCTGGACCCAGTGTCGATCGAGTACACCTATGGCCTGGAGCGCATCATCATGTACTTGCAGGGCGTCAAAGAGGTCTGGCAGATCGATTGGGACGGCCGGCGCACCTATGGTGACGTGTTGAAACAGCCGGAGATCGAGCACTGCAAGTATGACTTCGAGGTCGCGGATGTGACGCGCTTGAAGGCGATGTACGATCTGTTCGATGCGGAGGCCAAGAACTGCCTGGCGCATAAGCTGGTGATCCCTGCGCACGATTACGTGCTGCGCTGCTCGCATACATTCAACTTGCTGGATGCTCGCGGGGCCATCGGCGTCACCGAGCGCGCGCACTATTTTGCCAAGATGCGCGATCTGGCGCGGCAGGTGTCGGTGACGTACGTGGAGCAGCGGCAGCATCAGGAGTATCCGTGGTTGGTTGAAAGTTCAAGGTTGCAGGTTGAAGGTTCCGAGTTGTCAGTTGCAGGGGCACAACCCCGACCTTCAACTTTGAACTTTGAACCTTCAACCTACCTGTTGGAGATCGGTACGGAGGAACTGCCGGCGCATGACCTGGTGGATGCGATCGGGCAACTGGAAGTTGCGGCGCTGAAGCTGCTGGCCGAACTGAGGCTGGCGTATGAGTCGGTCTATGTTTCCGGCACCCCGCGGCGGTTAGTCGTGCTGGTGCAGGGTCTTGCGCCCAGCCAGGCGGACGAGGAGACCGTGGTAAAGGGGCCACCGGCCGAGCGCGCCTTCGATGCGTCGGGCGCAGCCACGCCGGCGGCGGTCGGCTTTGCACGCAAGTACGGTCTGCCTGTGGAGGCGCTCGAGGTGCGGCAGGAGGGGACTGGCCGCTATGCCTTTGCGGTCGTGCGCCGCGCGGGGCGGCCCACTGCGGAGGTGCTGGCGGCGGCCCTGCCGGGCCTGGTTGCCGGCATCAAGTTCGGCAAGACCATGCGCTGGAACGCGACCAACGTGGCGTTCTCCCGACCGGTGCGCTGGCTGGTCTCATTGCTTGGCGATGCTGTGATCGCGTTCGACTACGCTGGACTGACCGCGGGCCGCACTACGTGTGGGCCGCGGTCGGCGGGCTCACCTGAGCTCGCAGTGGCCCGCGCGGACGCTTATCTGCCGCTGCTGGTGAGTCAGGGTGTCGTTGTGGACCGCGCGGAGCGCCGGGCTACCATCCAGGCGCAGATCAAGGCGCTGGCCGCGGAGGCCGGCGGCGTCGTGCCGGAGGATCCCGGCCTCTTGGATGAGGTGACCGACCTGGTGGAGCAGCCGACGGCAATCCGAGGCAGCTTCGAGGCTGAGTATCTCCGCCTGCCCAAGGAAGTTTTGATCACGGTAATGAAGAAGCATCAACGGTATTTCCCGATCGTCGACGCGCGCGGGAAGATGCTGCCGTACTTCATCACGGTGCGCAACGGCGGTGCGGCATATGCCGAGGTGGTCCAGGCCGGCAATGAGGGTGTGATCCGCGCCCGCTATGCCGACGCGGGGTATTTCTTTAAGGCTGACACCAGCCGCAAGCTCGCGGACTTCACCCCTCGGCTGGCCACGCTGACCTTCCAGGAGAAGTTGGGCTCGATGCTGGACAAAGTGCACCGGTTGGAGCAGCTTGCACCGGCGGTGGGGCAGATGTTGGGTCTGGACGCGGATGAGCTGGCAACGACCCGTCGCGCGGCTGCGCTCTGCAAGAGTGACCTGGCAACGCAGATGGTGGTGGAGCTGACCTCGCTGCAGGGCATCATGGGGCGCGAGTATGCCAGGCTGTCCGGCGAGCCGGAGGCGGTGGCCGGCGCGATCATGGAGCATTATCTGCCCCGCAGCCAGGGCGATGCGCTGCCGCAAACCCGTCCCGGCCTGGCGCTGGGGATCGCCAGCCGGCTGGACTCGCTTGTCGGGCTGTTCGCTGTGGGTCTAGCGCCCACCAGCTCCGCGGACCCGTTTGGGCTGCGCCGCGATGCGTTGGGGTTGGTGCAAGGGTTAGCCGGGCTGGCGCAGCCGTTCGACCTGCGGCCGGCGCTGCAGGCTGCGGCCGGTCTGATGCCGGTGGCCGTCTCCGACAAGGTGCTGGCGGACGTGTTAAGCTTTATCCGTGACCGGCTCTACGTCTGGCTGCGCGACCAGGGGTTGCCGCATGACGTGGTGAGCGCCGTGCTGGCCGAGCAGGCGCACGATCCGGCCCGCGCAACAGCGGCCAGCCAGAAGCTGGCCGCGCTGGCGCAGGCGTCTGATTGGAGCGATGTCTTTACGGCGTATGCGCGTTGCAAGCGCATCGTGCGCGCGCTGCCGGAGGTGTATCCGGTGGCGCCAGAGCACTACACCGAGCCGGCGACATTAGGATTGTACGAGGCCTGGCAACACGCAACACGCAGCACGCACCACGATGTTCGAAGCGTCGCGACTATGGGACAGGAATTGCGTGACTTGCAGGCGCCGATCAACCGGTTCTTTACCGACGTGTTGGTGATGGCTGAAGATCCGGCAGTGCGGCAGGCGCGGTTGGCGTTGGTGCAGCGCGTTGCGGCGCTGCCGGATGGAATCGCGGACCTGAGCCAATTGCAGGGATTCTGATGGAGCCAGGACGCAGATTGGCCTGATTAACCTGATCTTTTTGATCAAGCCGAGCTGCGTTTGTGCTCAAGGAGACTGAATGAGCGCGCCTGTTACATATGATGATGTTGCTTCTGCTGCCGAGCGGATTCGGGGCGCGGCGCACCGAACGCCGGTGGCAACCTCCCGGCTGTTGGATGCGGCGTGCGGCAACCGCATGTTTTTGAAGTGCGAGAACCTGCAGCGGGTTGGCGCGTTCAAGTTTCGCGGGGCATTCAACGCGGTGAGCCGGCTGAGCGATGCACAGCGCGCGGCCGGCGTCATCACCCACTCGTCGGGCAACCACGCCCAGGCGCTAGCGCTGGTGTGTCAGACCCTGGGCGTGCACGCGACCATCGTGATGCCACAGGATGCGCCGCCGCAAAAGCTGGCCGCGACCCGCGACTACGGCGCCGAGGTCGTACTCTACGACCCGCAGACGGCGACGCGCGAGGCGATCTCGCACGCGCTGGCCAAGCAGCACGGCTATGTCCTGATCCCGCCCTACGATCACCCGCACATCATCGCGGGGCAGGGCACGGCGGCGAAAGAGCTGATCGAGGACGTCGGCGAGCTGGACTATCTGTTTGTGCCGTGCGGCGGCGGCGGGCTGCTGAGCGGCTGCGCGGTAGCGGCGAGGCACTTGGCGCCCGGCTGCAAGGTCATCGGCGTTGAGCCGGCCGCAGGGGATGACGCCACCCGTTCCTTTAAGACCGGCGTGCTTCAGACCGTCCATAACCCGGATACCATCGCCGACGGTGCACGGACGCCCTATCTGGGGCAGTACACCTTTCCGCTGGTTCGCCAGTACGTGGACGACATGCTGACCGTGAGCGACGACGATCTGATTCGCGCGATGCACTTCGTCTGGACGCGGCTCAAGCTGGTGGTGGAGCCGACCGGCGTGCTGGGGCTGGCTGCGGTGTTCAACCACCGGCATCCGGTCGAGGGGAAGCGGGTCGGCGTGGTTCTGAGTGGCGGGAACGCAGATGTGGTGAAGGCTGGGGAGTGGTTCAGGAGTATCTGAGGTATGCCATGACGTGTCTGCTGGGTCTGGATCTGGGCACTTCCAGCGTCAAGTGTTTGCTGGTGCGTGTAGATGGGCAAGTCCTGGGGGCGACGGAGCGCGAGTATCCGATCCTGCTGCCCCAGGAGGGGCAGGCCGAGCAGGACCCGGAGGCGTGGTGGCGGATGTCGATCGCGGCGATTCGGGAAGTGTTGGCGTCCTCGGGAGTGGACCCAAAGACCATCCAGGGCATCGGCTTCTCCGGTCAGATGCACGGCGGCGCCTTCCTGGCGGACGACGGATCGGTCCTGCGCCCTGCCATCATCTGGCCCGATCAGCGCAGTCAGGCGCAGTGCCAACAGGTCTATCGCCGGATCGGCCAGGCAAGGTTAGGACAGATCGCGGGCAGCGGCGTTTTCCCCGGCTTCATGCTCGCGTCACTGCTTTGGCTGGAGCAGAACGAACCGCAGACATGGCGGCGCCTCGGCCACATACTGTTCCCCAAAGACTACGTTCGGTTTCGTCTGACCGGGGAGCTGGCCACCGATGCCACGGACGGCTCCGGCGGGCTGCTCCTGGACATCCGCCGGCGGGACTGGTCGGATGAGATCCTTGGGCAGTTCGACATCCCTGCCGGCATCCTGCCGCCGGTGCGCGGCTCGCAGGAAGTGGCCGGAGCGGTCACGCCTGAGGCTGCCGAAGCGACCGGTCTGGCGGCGGGCACGCCGGTGGTGACGGGTGCGGTCGATCAGGCCACCGGCGCGTTGGGCAACGGCATCACAGGGCCAGGCATGGTCTCCGCCACGATCGGCACGGGCGGGCAGATGGTTGCGTTTCTGGCGCAGGCTCGCATCGACACGCGGCTCCGCGTGCATACGTTCTGTCACGCCTTGCCGGACACCTGGTACCTGTTGGGCGCCACGCTGGCCGCTGGATTAGCCTTCCGCTGGCTCCGCGACGCCATTCTGCAGGAATCGGGGCCAGGCGCCTACAATCGCATGACAGCCCAGGCCGCAGAAGCCCCTCCCGGCAGCGAGGGACTCCTTTTCCTGCCTTACCTCGTAGGTGAACGGGCGGGGGGACAGACCGCATCTCCGTGCGGTGTGTTCTTCGGCTTGACCCCGCGGCACGACCGCAGCCGCATGATCAGAGCCGTCATGGAGGGAATCACGCTGGCTCTCCGCCGCCCCCTGGACATCTTCCGCGAGATGGGCGTGGTGCCCCAGTGTTTGGTGGGCTGCGGGGGCGGCGCGCGCAGCCCGTTGTGGCGGCAGATGCTGGCCGACATCTTTCAGGCGCCCGTGGTACAGACGGCTGCCCCGGAACAGTCGGCCATGGGCGCCGCCATCCTGGCCGGCCTTGGTACAGGAGCCTTCGGAAGCGCGGTCGAGGCATGCAACGCCTTAGTCCGCTATGGTCCGGTCATCGAACCTCAGCCTGCTGCGGTCGCGA
>CAZELR010000113.1:0-9643 GCA_964513075.1 uncultured Anaerolineales bacterium | reverse complement strand
CGCTGGCTGAGATGACGCCGACGACACCGGAGTTCTACCTGCCGGTGGTGATCCGTCCGGGCGGCTCCTTCCTGACCGCCTTCTTCGGCTACAAGTAAGCCCTCACCCTCCTCTCCCGCAACCCTGAGCGAAAGCGAAAGGTTGCGGGAGAGGAGGCCCCTCTTGCGTCCTCAGACGACTGAATAGACCATCCCCGACCCGCTTCACCGAGCTGCACCCTCTCTTAAGCTTGAACCGAGTCAAGACATGATTTGACGACCGGCAGGGTCAATGGTATGATATCTCTGGAAAGCGATTATCCATAGATTATGAATCGTTGGTATACCGACAACCATGTCTGATCCAGAAGCCAGGTTCCAGCAGTTGGTGGCCAAGCTGAAAGGGCGCGATTATCGCCTGACACCTCAGCGCGTGGCCTTGCTGCGGCTGATTGCGTCCAGCGGCGGGCATCCTAGCGCATCGCACTTGTACGAGCAGATCAAGGCCCAGTTTCCCACAACTAGCCCGGCGACGGTCTACAAAACGCTCAATCTTCTGAAGGAATTGGATGAAGTGCTCGAGCTTGGCTTCAGCAACGACGACAATCGTTATGATGGCAGCCGGCCCTATCCTCATCCGCATCTCATTTGTGTTCGCTGCCGAAAGATCATGGATCCTGAAGTGAGTCTTATGGATGACTTGGCGCAGGAGGTGGCGAAACAGACCGGTTACCAGGTGATCAGCCACCGGCTTGACTTCTACGGGCTGTGTCCGGATTGCCGGACGGCTGAGTAGGGGAGCGCCATGCTCTCTTTTGCTGAAACGAAACCGTTAAGGATCGCGCTGTATCACGATTTACATAATAAAAGGAGTGAGCATTATGAGTGAAGAAAGCAAGTGCCCGGTAACGGGTCACAAACCCATGGCAGGTCGAGGGACGTCGAACCGCGACTGGTGGCCGAACCAGTTGAACCTGAAGATCCTCCACCAGCACTCTGCCTTGTCCAACCCCATGGGCGAGGGGTTCAACTATGCTGAGGAATTCAAGAAGCTCGATCTGGAGGCCGTCAAGCAGGATCTCTACGCGCTGATGACCGATTCACAGGACTGGTGGCCGGCCGACTATGGTCACTACGGCGGGCTCTTCATCCGAATGGCGTGGCACAGTGCAGGCACCTATCGCACCGGCGACGGCCGCGGGGGCGCGGGGTCCGGCTCCCAACGCTTGGCGCCCCTCAACAGCTGGCCCGACAACGTGAATCTCGACAAGGCGCGCCGGCTGCTCTGGCCGATCAAGCAAAAGTACGGCAATAAGATCTCGTGGGCCGATCTGATGATCCTCGCCGGCAACTGCGCCCTGGAGTCTATGGGCTTCAAGACCTTCGGCTTCGCCGGCGGTCGCGAAGACGCCTGGGAGCCCGAAGAGGACATTTACTGGGGGGCTGAAAACGAGTGGCTGGGCGACAAACGCTACAGCGGTGACCGCGATCTCGAGAACCCGCTGGCCGCCGTGCAGATGGGCTTGATCTACGTGAACCCCGAAGGGCCGAACGGCCAACCAAGTGCGGTCGCTTCTGGCCGCGACATCCGCGAGACCTTCGCGCGCATGGCCATGAACGACGAAGAAACGGTCGCACTCGTCGCCGGTGGCCACACCTTCGGCAAAACCCACGGCGCCGGACCTGCGACCCATGTGGGGCCCGAGCCCGAGGGCGCGCCCATCGAACAACAGGGGTTGGGTTGGAAGAGCAGCTTCGGCAGCGGCAAGGGCGATGACACGATCAGCAGCGGCATCGAAGGCGCATGGACGCCGAAACCGACCCAGTGGGACATGGGCTATTTCGATATGCTGTTCGGTTACGATTGGGATCTGGTGAAGAGCCCCGCCGGCGCCTGGCAGTGGGTCCCGGTCAATCCGGCTGAGAAAGATCTCGCGCCGGCCGCTCACGATCCGTCTAGGCGGGTGACGACCATCATGACCACGGCGGACATGGCGATGCGCATGGATCCGATCTATCGGCAGATCGCCAAGCGGTTCCACGAGAACCCGGAGGAGTTCGCCGACGCGTTTGCCCGCGCGTGGTTCAAGCTCACGCACCGCGACATGGGGCCGCGTGCGCGTTATCTCGGCCCCGAGGTTCCGGCGGAAGAGCTGATCTGGCAAGACCCCGTCCCGGTAGTGGATCACGACCTCGTTGACGCACAGGACATCGCGGTGCTCAAGGCCAGGATTCTGGCGTCAGGGCTATCAGTCTCCGAACTCGTCTCGACTGCCTGGGCCTCGGCGTCTACCTTCCGTGGCTCCGACAAGCGCGGCGGGGCCAATGGCGCTCGCATTCGTCTCGCACCGCAGAAGGATTGGGAAGTCAACCAGCCTGAGCAACTGGCGAAGGTCCTGAGAGCGCTTGAGGGGATCCAAAAGGAGTTCAATCGCGCTCAGTCGGGCGGAAAGCAGGTCTCGCTCGCCGACCTGATCGTCCTGGGCGGCTGCGCAGGTGTCGAGCAAGCTGCGCGGAATGCCGGCCACGTTGTGACCGTTCCCTTCACACCGGGACGTACGGATGCTTCGCAGGAGCAGACCGATGTGGTGTCATTCGCCGTACTCGAACCGGCTGCTGACGGGTTCCGCAACTATCTGAAAGCGAAGTATGCAGTACCGGCAGAGGAAATGCTGGTCGATCGTGCGCAGCAGCTGACGCTGACGGCGCCTGAGATGACGGTTCTTGTCGGCGGGTTGCGAGCCTTGAATGTCAACTTTGGCAAGTCTCAGCACGGCGTCTTCACCAGGTGGCCGGAAACGCTCACCAATGACTTCTTCGTGAATCTGCTTGACATGGGTACGGCGTGGCAGCCGGCTGCAGAAGGCGCTGACGTGTTTGAGGGCCGTGACCGCGCCACGGGCGAACTCAAGTGGACCGGCACCCGTGTGGATCTGGTCTTCGGTTCGAACTCCCAACTCCGGGCCCTGGCGGAAGTCTACGCCTGTGAGGACTCCCCGGAGAAGTTCCTGCGCGACTTTGTGGCGGCGTGGAACAAAGTTATGAACCTTGACCGCTTCGACCTGGCCTAAGCGTAGCATCAACGTCCGCGCGGGTTTCTGACAGGGTCGCGAAAAACAATCAGCAGACGTCCCAGTTCAGCGGAGGCGTATCGCCGTTCGCCGAACTGGGACGTTTGCGCGTTTTTCCGCGGTGGCGGGAGAGCGTGGCGCGGTAATTGTCCTAGCGCCTGCCTGGCCCCTGTTTTGCAGGTTGCCAAAAGAAGCAGGGACGTGGTATCATTTGGACTATAGGCGCGACGGCATAATGACCGTCGCGTTTGGCCCCTGTGGAGTGTGATTTGAAAATGTGGTTAGTACCCCCAGCAGGATTCGAACCCGCGGCCTACTGATCCGAAGTCAGTCGCTCTATCCACTGAGCTATGGGGGCGTAACACCGGCGCATCAGCGTAACGCACAAGTATAGTATAGCATCGTTGGGCCATGATGAGAAATGTAGGATACGGACTGCTATGACATGGGACACCTTGGCCGGCCGGCTACCGAAGAGTTACTCGGTCCAAGATGTGGCGCTGGTCCGCCACGCCTTTGAAGTTGCCCAGGCTGCACATGGCGAGCAAAAACGCAAAACCGGCGAGCCCTATATCATCCACCCGCTGGCCGTGGCTGGTATCCTGGCCGATCTACGCCTTGACGCCAAGACCGTGGCCGCCGCGCTGCTGCATGACGTCGCCGAAGACACCTTGACCAAGGTCCCTGCCCTCGCCGAGGAGTTCGGTCCTGAAGTGGCCAGCATGGTCGATGGGGTCACCAAGCTGGAGCAAGCCTCGGCCATTGCGACATTGCCAGAGGATAGCCGCGACCCCAAGGTGGAGAGTCTGCGCAAGATGATGCTGGCTATGGTGGGCGAGGTGCGCGTGGTCCTCATCAAGCTGGCCGACCGGCTGCACAACATGCAGACCCTCAGCGCCATGCCTCCCCATAAGCAGCTCATCACCTCCCGCGAGACGTTGGATATTTACGCGCCTCTGGCCGGCGTGCTCGGCATCTTTCAGATCAAGTGGGAGCTGGAGGATCTGGCGTTCCGTTATCTCGAACCGGAAATGTATCTTAAGATGAAGGTCGAGCTTTCCGAAAAGCGGGAAGAGCGCGAGGCCTACGTGCAGAGTATTGTTGTCACCCTGCGGGAGGAATTGGCCAAGCACGGCATCGACGCAACCATACAGGGCCGCCCCAAGCACATCTACAGCATCTACCGCAAGATGAAGCGTAAGGGGGTCGAGCTCGAACAGATCTATGATCAGCAGGGCATCCGGGTCGTTGTGCCGCAGATCGGCGACTGTTACGCGGCCTTGGGGGTGGTGCATACTCTGTGGCGCCCCATCAAGGGCGAGTTCGACGATTATATCGCCAACCCCAAAGAAAACCAATACCAATCGCTGCACACCGCGGTCTATGGTCCGGCCGGCCGGCCGCTTGAGGTGCAAATTCGCACTCCCGAGATGGATCGCATTGCCGAAGTCGGCATCGCCGCGCATTGGCGTTATAAGACGCAGACCCGCCATGATGAGGCATACGAACGCAAGATCGCCTGGCTGCGTTCGGTGCTCGATTGGCAGTCGCAAGAGCAGGCCGGCGGCAGCGACTTCCTGGCCACGGTTAAAGAGGATCTCTTCAGGGATCGGGTTTACGTCTTTACCCCGAAGGGCGAGGTTATCGACCTACCGGCTGGCGCGACCCCGATCGATTTTGCCTATCGCATTCACACAGAGGTGGGTCATCGCTGCCGCGGGGCCAAGGTGCGGGGCAAGCAGGTGGCGCTGGACTATCAGTTGCGGAGCGGCGACCAGGTGCAGATCATTACCACCAAGAGCGGTGGGCCGAGCCGCGATTGGATGAACCCGCACCTGAACTACGTCAAGACCAACCGGGCGCGCGCCAAGATCCGCCAATGGTTCATTCAGCAAAATCGCGATGAGAACATTGTGGCCGGTCGGGTCCTCCTGGAGAAGGAGCTTAACCGGCTCAGCATCGACAACCTCACTTATGGCGACGTTGCCGGGCTCTTTAGCATCACCGTCCTGGACGACTTCCTTGAAAAGGTTGGCACCAGCGAGATCACCGTGGTTGATGTCGCCGAGAAGGTGCTCCAGCTCGGCAAGGTGGAGGAGCCGCTCAAGCCCATCAGCCAGGAGTTGCAGCCTCAGGAGGCACCGCAGGGTGCAGCCAAGTCGGTGGAAGGGATCTCGGTGATGGGGGCCGGTAACATGCTCACTTACCTGGCCCGCTGCTGCCATCCCATGCCGCCTGATCCCATTGTTGGCTTCGTCACTCGGGGCCGCGGGGTGGCTATTCATCGTGAGGAGTGCCCCAACATCCGGCGCCTGGACCGGGATCGGCTGGTGCAGGTGAGCTGGGGAGCCAAGCCACCTAAGCTTTCCACAGTCAAGCTCCGGGTCTCGGCCTACGACCGCGCCGGACTGCTCAACGAGATCACCGGCATCTTCAAGGAGGAGTACATCAACTTGATGGATGCCTCAGCGGTCACCGCGGGCCAGGACGGCCTCGCGCTGATCACGGCTACGATCGAAGTGCGGGACGCTGAGCAGTTTAGCCGGGTCCTCACGCGCATCGAGCGCCTGCCCAACGTCCGCGAAGTGCGCCGGCAGAAGGGATAAAAAACAGGACAGGTCTTGGACCTGTCCTGTTTCGAAAACTAGCCGTAGCTTGTCATTCCGTGCGGGTCAACGTGACACCTCAGCACGATTTTTACATTACTGCGCGGTAACTGCCGATGGAGTCGGTGGCAGGCTCGCGGCGGTCCATTTACGGTCGATCTTGGCCGAGGCTTTCAAGTCTGCCAACCACTTCTGATAAGCCTGATACTTGTTCATGTAGAGGGCGTACTCATCCAGCGCGCGCGCCGGGTCGCGTTCCTCTACCTGGATCAAATGATAGCCGAACTGCGTTTTTATCGGCTGGCTTACCTCACCAACCTTCAGGTTGAAGGCAGCCTCCTCGAACTCGGCTACGAGCCCCGAACCGCGGGCGAACCAGCCCAGCTCGCCGCCTGAGGCAGCGCTGCCCGTATCATCTGAGTATTGTTTAGCCAGCGCGGCGAAGTCTTCGCCGGCGCCGATCTTTTGCTGGATCTCGATGACGCGCGCCAAAGCTTGAGCTTCATCGCGCGGCGCCGGGGTCGGCGTCGCGTTGGGATCAGGCGTTGGGGTCGCGGCGCCGCTCGGGTCGGGCGTCGCGGCGGGCGCGGGCGTGATGATCGCCACCAGGATGTGCCGTGCACGCACCTGCTCGGCGGTTGTGGGCACTTCGGCGGCCACCGCTTCATACAGCTTTTCGCTCAGCAGTTGCCCTTCCACAAGCTTGCGGAAGTTTGCCTCACTCAAGCCAGAAATCGAGCCCATGCGCGTCAGGAAGTTCTTATACGCCTCCTGATACGCGTCCAATGTCACCGGCGTCGCGGTGGGCGCCGGCGTCACGGTCGGCGCAGCCGTTGCTGCCGGGTCGGGTGTCGCGGTTGGTGCAGGCGTGGCAGTCGGTGCTGGGGTCGGCGTCTCGCGCAAGTAGCCGAACATCTTCTCGACTGCCTTGCTGATCTCGTCTTCGCTGACCGTAATGCCCTTTGTCTTAGCCTGTTCCCGCAGCAGCTCGGTCTCGACCAATTGGTCCAGCACATCCGACCCTGTTCCCTCTGGATCGGTCACCTGACCCGCTTGCCACCAGGTATATTTGACCACCTGCTGATAAAGGCGGGTGCTGATGCGTGTGCCGTTCACCGTGGCCACCGGCTGATTCGGTTTGACCACCAGCTCTTGGACGATGCCTGCCGCGATCAGCAGCACCAATAGGCTGCCTGCCGCCAGCAGAACGATGGTGGCCTTGCGGTTGGCTTCGGCATCACGGCGCCGGAGCTTCGCCTGTTTACGGGTTTCTTCTTGCGCTAGTTCTTCTTTACGCTTTGCCATACAATTTCCTCGGCTTCTTCAGATCATCCGAAGCGCCGCACGTGCTCGGCCGTGTATGGCAGCAAGGCCAGGTAGCGCGCCCGCTTCACAGCCTGCGTCAGCCGGCGTTGATGCCGCGCGCACGTGCCGGTGCGCCGGCGTGAATCGATCTGGCCCTGATCGGACACAAATCGCCGCAATGTGTTGACGTCCTTGTAGTCGATCTTATCGATCTTGTCCACGCAAAACGCGCAGATGCGCCGGCGTTGGAAACGGCCCCGCGGCCCTCCTGCTGGCCCATCCGATCCGTTTTCGCGTCCCGCGCCGCCCATGCGCGAGCCGCCCCCGCGACCTCGGCGCTCGTAGCCGCCCTGGCCGCCGAAATCTCTCTCGTCTGACATAGTATATTGCTCCTTAGAACCCCATCTCTTCGTCGAAGTCCAGATCTTCGGCTTCGGCGCCGGGCCGTCCGTCCAGGATCATCATCTCGTTGGCCACCAGTTCGGTGCGCGAGTGACGCTGCCCGTCGGGATCATCCCAACTGCGCGTTTGCAGCCGGCCTTCGATATAGACCCGCGAGCCTTTGCGCAGGTACTGGTTGCAGATCTCGGCCAGCGGACCCCAGGCGACGATATTGAACCACTCGGTGGCTTCGCGACGCTCTCCTGTGCTGGTAGTCCACCCGCGGCTGACGGCCACACTGAACGATGTGACCGGTTTGCCACTGGGCGTATAGCGCATCTCCGGATCGCGGCCGAGGTTCCCGATGATCAGGACCTTGTTCAGTCCCCTTGCCATGGTCTCCACCCCCCTGTGCGCGCCATTAGCGGCGGATCATGCCTCATCCAGTCGGATAACCTGGTAGCGGATGATCTGCTCTTCGAGCTGCAACTGGCGTTCCAGCTCGCGGCTGGCATGGGATGCAAGCTGGAAATTGACTTGCACGTAGATGCCTTCGGTCTGCTTACGGATCGCGTACGCCAGCTTGCGCCGGCCCCAAACGTTGGTCTGAGTCAGCGTGCCGTTACCGGTCGTGATCCAGTCCGCGATGCGCTGTACCAGCGCTGTCACGCCTTCGTCGTCGAGTGTTGGGTTAGCGATGGCTACCAACTCGTAGTCGCGTAGTATGTCGGACATACCGCGTCTATGCCTCCTTTCTTCGGAAGTAGCCCACACCTACGGTGCGGGATTGCCGCCGGTCGCACGGCTGTGAACCGTTTGCCGGGGGCAGAAAGAGCGAGGGCTTGGCTGCCCTCGCGCGGTAGGCTATTTATAGCACAGAGACGGGATTATGGCAAATTGACCAACGACGAATGACGAAAGACGAAAGAGCATCCCTCGTCATGGGCCTTTGGTCCTTGGTCCTTCAACCTTCAAACATTAAACCTAAAATGGATCACATCGCCATCCTGCACCACATACTCCTTGCCTTCCAGCCGGACATGGCCGTGGGTGCGCGCACCGGAGAGGCCTCCGGCCGCGACGATGGCAGCCTGGGGCGCGACCTCGGCCCGGATGAAGCCGCGCTGGATGTCGCTATGGATCAGCCCGGCCGCCTCGAACGCAGTCTGTCCCGCGTGCACAGTCCACGCGCGCGTCTCCTTGCCGCCGGTGATGGTGAAAAAAGTGATTAGATTCAGCAATCGATAGGAGGCATGGATGAGCTGGTGCAGGCCGGGCTCAGGCAAGCCCAGGTCCGCGCGGTACGCAGCGGCCTCAGCCGGGTCCCAATCCGCCAGCTCTGACTCGCACAGCGCGCACAGCACCAGACACGGGATCCCCTCGCCCGCGGCCCGCGCCTGCAGGCCGGCGACGGTCGGGCCACCTGTGGGCAGTTGATCCTCCCCCACGTTGGCCACATAGAGTCGCGGCTTGGCGCTAAGCAGGCTCAGATCGGTCGTCCAGTCCGCGTGGTGTGCGGGTTCGTCGAAGCGCAGTGCAGCATGTCCTTGATTTAAGTGACTACGCAAGCGGCCCAGCCACGCCAGTTGGTCGGCGAAATCGCGCGGCCGCGCCTTAGCCTGGCCCTGGATCTTCTCGATGCGGCGGTCCATGGCGCCCACATCCGCCAGGATCAGCTCAGTCTCCAGCGTCTCCAGATCGGCCAGTGGATTCACCGCCTCGCCCTGGGTTGGCACGTCCGGATCTGCGAACCCGCGCAGCACCAGTGCCACCGCGTCCACGTTGCGGATATGGCCCAGAAACTGGTTGCCCAGCCCTTCGCCCCGGCTCGCACCTTTCACGAGCCCAGCAATATCCACAAACTCCACCGCAGCCGGCACCACCTTCTCTGGCCGCATCAGCGCGGCAAGCTGGTCCAGCTGCGGGTCAGGCACTGCGGCCACCCCCACATTAGGATCGATTGTCGTAAACGGATACGGCGCGGTCGTCGCGCCCGCCTGAGTCAACGCGTTGAACAACGTCGATTTTCCCGCGTTAGGCAGCCCAACGATACCGATCTGCAGGCTCATGGCAACCTCCTGGGTTTGGAAGCTCGGTGGTGGGAGCCACCACAAATCAAATCGCCAACCTTCAATTTTCAGCTTCTCGTCACCGGCATCCAGCATCCGGCCTCTAGTTTGCATTTCTCGCGGTTGTAGCTATAATAACCGTCGTTCGGGGAGTAGCGCAGACAGGTAGCGCGCACGGTTCGGGTCCGTGAGGTCGAAGGTTCAAATCCTTTCTCCCCGACTTTTTGTTACCT
>CAZELR010000112.1:0-9772 GCA_964513075.1 uncultured Anaerolineales bacterium | reverse complement strand
GGCGGGCGGGCCCATAAAAAACGTGCGGGCATCGATGCGACCTTCGATCGGCATGGTGGGCTCCTCAGGTTGGAAACGGGTCTCTCAATCTTTGCGGCCGATGTGCGTAGTATAAGTCGCAGAGTGAAATGGGTCAACTGGACAGTTTTGACATACATGCTGACGGGATGCGATAATCAGATATGTCTTCAGCTATTCAGGCCGACGATGCGCACAGCCTATCTTCGTCGTCGCTGCCGCCTTATCTGACGCCCAAAGGCCGCGATTTGCGGTTGGACGTTTTGCGCGGCTACTGCGTATTCGCCATGATTGTCGATCACGTTGCGCTCTTCTCGCCGTTATATCTGCTCACCGGCGGAAACCGCTTCTTTATTTCTGCTGCCGAGGGCTTCATCCTCATTTCGGGCATCACTGTCGGGATCGTTTATCGGCCCTTTATCAGCCGCTTCGGCTTCGCGGCCGCCGTACGGAAGGCTCTGCGTCGCGCGTTCGACCTGTATCTGCTTGCTGTTGGCCTGACGTTCGTCATTGCGCTCCCTATAGAACTCCTGGGCTTGTACGACGCTAGAGGGCTAGACTTTTCTCAGCCACTGGACTTCGTCGTCCGCGTGCTGACTCTCCAACAGTCTTACGGGTATGCGGACGTGATTTTGCTGTACGTGTGGCTTCTGATGCTGATGCCTATCGGGCTGCTGTTGCTGGCACGCGGCCATGCCTGGATCCTGTTGACCGGCTCCGTATTGCTCTGGCTGTCGTATCAGTTCTTTCCAACACTAGCCGTGATTCCGTGGCTGACCGCTGCTAACCAGTGGTTCGTCTTCCCGGCCTGGCAGTTGCTCTTCTTTGGGGCGTTGGCCTTCAGCTTCCAACGTGGCCAATTACCGAGCCTCACTGAGCGCAGCCGGCGCAACCTGCACGTGCTGACGGGCATCGGCGCGGCGGTATTGTGCGGGTTCTTCGTCCTGATGAGCCTGGTATCCGACGAATTGTCGCCGCAGGTACAGCGGCTGGTGCCGCTGTCTGATGCTCAAGTGAACTGGATCAAGCAATACCTGTTCGACAAGCATGAGGTCAGGCCGGGGCGGATCGTGGCCGTGCCGATGATTTCCGCCTTCCTCTTCTTGAGCCTCACTCGCTGGTGGCGTGTTCTGGGACGACCCTTGAAGGCGTTGCTGCTGCCGTTTGGCCAGAATGCACTCTACGCCTATACTCTGCACGCGTTTTTTATCGTTGCAACAATGAAGGTGATCGCCACTTTCGGCCTGCCGATGTACAACCCCTGGCTCAACGCGGCGTTCCAGGCCATCGCGGTGATCACGATCTGGCTGCTTGCCCGCCGGCGTCTCCTGGTGCCAACGCCCAGGACCAAGCGGTACTGGCAAGCCGTCCCCTTTGCCCTGGCGGTCCTGGTGCTGGTGATCCTGGCGTAGCTAAGGGGAGATCGCAAGTCAGGGATATTCTGGCCGCCGAAGGCGAGCGCCTTCGGCGGCCAGAATATCCCTTCTGAGAGCAATTTGCCCTGTGCGCTGCTAGATGATCTCCAGTTCCTTCAGTTTCCACCCCGGCACGACACCGTCGACCCAGCCGCGCAGCCGGTAGTACTCCTCCTTCATCTTGTCCAGCTCACAGACATGCCCCTTGGAGCCCGACATCGTGGAGGGTTCCTCCAGGAAGCGCTTCGGCAGGATGTCGCTGCCCTCGCGGAAGCCGTTGATGTTGTTGTAGAGGCGCTCCAGGTTGTACACCCGCTCGCCCACCGTCAGCAGGTCGCCTGCCGTGCAGGGTGCGCCGGTGACCGCCGCGAACTGCGCTGCAAACCCGTCCAGCGATTCTGAGAAGGTCGAGAACTTGCACACGTCCAGGCAATCGGTCATGGCGTGCACGTTCTGGAAGATCATCAGCAGGTTGCCCTTGCCCTCAACGGCCAGCGGGTCGACCACCGTCGATGGGCCAAGCACATTGCCGGCCACCTCGGCGGCGGGAGTGTAGCCGCGCAAATGGCATGCGCCGCGGTTGCTGGTGGCGTAGCCGATGCCCATGCCCTGGATGCCGCGCGGATCATAGGCGGGGATGCCCTGGCCCTTACAGTGCATGCCGAGCTCAGGGTGGCCCAGCAACTCGGAGGCCTTGCCCGTGCCCTCGGCCAGGATGTCGCCCACACCCTCACGGAACGCGATCTTGCGGGCCATCTCCACCATGCCGTGGCCGTCGCCCCAGGCCAGGCCGTCTTTTGTCACGTAGCCGCGCTGCGTGCATTCCATATACATCGCCAGCACGGTGCCGATCTCGATGGCGTCGAAGCCGTAATCGTTGGCGCGGTCGATCATGTACGCGACGATGGCAATGTCGTCGTTGTCGCAGAACGCGCCCACCGACCAGGCCGGTTCGTACTCCACGCTTTCCATGCGCACCTTGAACGGCCCTTCCTTGACCTCGACCTCTTTCTTGCAGGCCACCGGGCAGGCATGGCAGGTCGGATCGTCCACCAGGATCGTGGCTTTGACGTGTTCGCCGCTAATGAGCATGGCCCGGTCGCCGTAGGAGGTCTCCTGCGCGTTGCGCACGGGTAGCCCGCCGATGTTGCTGGTCATATTCATGAGGACGTTGGTGCCATAGACTGAAAGCCCGCCCTTGCGCGGTGCGGTCACGACCCGCTCGTCCATCAGTTGCGCCAGTGCGACCTTTTGGGCTGCCTTGAAGGCTTCTTTGTCGACGGGCCGCGGCCGGTTGGTGTATTCGCCCTTGATGACGATGGCCTTGAGGAGCTTGCTGCCGCCGACGCAGCCGGTGCCGCCACGGCCGGAGGAACGGTCGTTCTCGTTCATCCAGTTGCCGAACTTCACCAGGTTCTCGCCCGCGGGGCCGATGGTGATGACGCTCAGGTCCTTGGAGTTTCCGTACCGCTCCTGTAAGATTTTGATCGTCTCATGGACATGCTTGCCCCACAGGTCGCTGGCATCGTGCAAGGTCACCTGTCCGTTTTCCACGTAGGCGTAGACCGGTTTTGCGGCTTTGCCCTTGAAGACGAGGCCATCGAAGCCGGCCCACTTGAGGCGGGCCGCGGACCAGCCGCCGTGATGGGAGTCGGTGACGGTGCCGGTGAGCGGGGACCTGGTGACGACGGCCATGCGGCCGCTCATGTTGACGTCGGTCCCGGTCAGCGGGCCGTTCATGAAGCACAGAATGTTGTCGGGAGAAAGGGGATCGACCTGGGGTCCGTTGTCGTAGACGTACTTGACGCCGAGGCCGCGGCCGCCGATGTACTTGCGGGCATCTTCGTCCGCAATGGGCTTGTATTCGATTGTGCCGTGGGTCAGATCGATCCAGGCGACCTTGTTGGCATAGCCACCGAGTTGCATCGTAACAACCTCCTCCATTGGGTGTGCCGGCAGGTACTGCCGCGCAATTGCTGCCGATGAGTTGCGTTCGTTGAGCGAATCAGAGAGAACCGGCAAGAAAAAGCCGGGAGACGCTATGTTCTCTCTTCATAGCGTCTCCCGGCTGTTGAAGCCTGAGACAAGTGGATCACCCCAGGTCTGTTCACTGCAAACGGTGGGAACAAGCGGTCTGGCATGACAAGTATTTTGCGTAGTGCCGGAAAAGACGTAAACAAGCAACGATGACGTAAGCCGGCATACATTCCGCATTATACACAGAAACTTCTGGGGTGCAAGTAAGCTATCAGAACGTTTGCCGGAACTGCGCGTCGAGATGCGCGTTGACTTCAGATGCCAGCCGGTTGAAGCGCGCCATCAGATCGTTGCCGGCGGCAGTCAGCCGCGCGCCGCCGCCGCCCATGCCGCCGACCCGACGCTCTACCAATGCAAACCCCAGACCCTCCTCCATCTCTTGCAGGCGTTCCCAGGCCAGACGGTACTGGATCCCCATCTGCTCGGCTGCCGCGCTGATGGAGCCCGTCTGCTCGATCGCCTGCAGCAGTCGGACGCGCCAGAAGCTCAGCACAACCTTGCCGTCCTGTTCGAACCACAGGTTGATTCGGGGGGTCAACTGGTCCAAAGCCATACGTCCTCCGTGATGACGGTCATAAGTTGCCGTACCCAAGCATACACCGGTCGGCTATTCAGCGCAACCCTTTCCGCGAAAATTACCTATTGACAAAATTCAACACATATGATATCTTTCAATCGTCAAAATTCAGCAAAAAGCATCAAGTTTCAACAATGACGAAGAGCGATCCGTGACGACGTTTGAGCGGCGCCAGCGCATTTTGGGTTTACTGGCCGAGAGACCGGGCATCAAGGTCACCGAGCTGGCGCAAGCATTGGCCGTGTCCGAGGGCACGATCCGCAACGACCTCTCCGCGCTGGCAGATGGCGGGCAGGTGACCCGTGTACGGGGCGGCGCCTTTATTGCGGAGGATCAGGCGGTCAGCCACCCGCCTTTTGCCAGCCGGGCCCGGGTCCAGGCCCTGGCCAAACAGCACATTGCCCGCCGCGCCGTTGACCTGATCGAGGACGGCGACGCAATCCTCCTGGATGCCAGCAGCACCGTCTACACCATGACGCGCTTTCTGCAGGACCGCCATAACCTGACCGTCGTCACGAATGGGATCGAAGCGGCCCGCGTCCTGGCCCGTGATCCCTCGAACACAGTTATTATCGTCGGCGGCGTGCTCAGCACCGAAGGCTCGTCGGTTACGGGCCTCCTGAACGAACAGCTCCTGAAGAACCTCCATATCAAGACCGCGTTCGTCTCTTGCTACGGCTTTTCATTGGCTGGCCTGACTGAGATTGACATCCACGAGGCCCAGATCAAGAGCCGCATGATTGCCTCGGCCGAGTCGGTGGTGGCCCTCATCGACGCCAGCAAGTTCGGCAAGGTGGACCTGGTTCCCTTCGCCCGGCTGGATTAGATTTCCCATATATTCACCGACAGCAACCTGCCGGCCGAGTGGATCGAGCAATTGCGGTCCTCCTGCACGAAACTGACAATCTGTGACGCGAACACGACATCGACCATTCTGCCCTGTGACCGGGGCAACCGCAGAATCAAGATCGGGTTTGCCAACCTGACCGAGCGGATGCCGTTTTCACTGCAGGTGCGCCTGGGGCTGGAACTGGCCGCGGCCAGCCAGAAGAACATCGATCTGCTCATCCGTGACAACGACCTGGACCGCCAGCGCGCACTGGACAACGTCGAGTGGTTCATCCGCCAGGGTGTCGATCTGGTGATCGAATATCAGATCGACGCCGAGGCCGGCAATGTAATCATGGAGCGTTTTCGCCAGGCCAAGATTCCCATCATTGCGGTGGACATCCCGTTGCCGGGCGCGATCTTCTTCGGCGCAGACAACTACCGGGCGGGGTATATGGCGGGCGAAGGGCTGGGACGCTGGATCCGGGAGCATTGGGGCGGCAGTTTCGATCGACTGGTGTGTTTGCAAGACCTGCGCGCAGGCGTCACGCCCGCGGCGCGGTTGCAGGGCGGTCGGGATGGCCTGGCATCAGTGCTCGGCCCGTTTTCCAACGAGTGTGTGGTCATGCTCCCAGCGGGCACGCTGATGGAGCAGGCCGAGGCCGCCATGAGCGACTACCTGGAGACCGTCGCGCCGGGAACCCGCCTCGCGCTGCTGGTCGTGAACGATGATGCTGCGTTGGGCGCGCTGGCTGCGTGCGAGAAAGCCGGGCGCCTTGCCGATGCGGTTGCTGTCGGCCAAAACGCCGATCGGCTGGGCCGCGCCGCGATGCAGCGGCCCGGCTTCCCGTTCGTTGGCTCCACCGGTTACTTCCCGGAGAGCTACGGCCACCAACTGATCGACTTGGCATTGAAGCTCCTGCGCGGCGATCCGGTGCCTCCGGCGACCTATTGTACGCACGTCTTTGTCACCAAAGAATTCGTGAGCTATTCAAACGGCATTACTGCCGGCCTGACCGCATTATCTCTTGATCGGGCTTGGGGCATATGAGCGAAACGACCCTACGCATGACCAACATCAGCAAGAGCTTTGCCGGCGTTCACGCGCTGCGCAACGTTCAGTTCGAGCTGCATGGCGGCGAAGTCCATGCGCTCTTGGGGGAGAACGGCGCAGGGAAATCCACCCTGGTGAAAGTGATCACCGGGGTGCACCAGCCCGATACGGGGGAGATCTACCTGGATGACGCGGCCGGCAGCCGGCAGATAGTCGTTGCGGATCCCCGGGAAGCGACGGCGTTCGGCATTGCGGCCATCTACCAGGATCTGAGCATCTTTCCAGATCTGGATATCGCCGAAAACATCTTTGTTGGCCGGCAGCCGGTGCGGGGCAGCAAGCTGCTCGATTGGCCTAAGTTATATCAGGAAGCAGGGCGGCTCCTGGAGTCGCTGGGGGTTCGCCTGAACCTGAAGACAAAGGCCCGCACCTTGAGCGTCGCCCAACAGCAGATGGTCGAGATCGCACGGGCTCTTTCCGTAAACGCACGCATCCTCATCATGGACGAGCCGACCTCTGCGCTGACTCTAAATGAGGTCGCCGACCTGTTTCGGATCGTCCGTCGCTTGCGCGAGAACGGCACGGCCATCCTGTTCATCTCCCATCGGCTCGAAGAGCTGTTCGAAATTGCGGATCGGGTCACCGTGCTGCGCGATGGTGCTTATGTGGAAACCCGGTCGATGCAAGACGTCACGCAAGACGAGCTGATCCGCCTGATGGTGGGCCGGACCGTGAGTGAGCTCTTCCCGAAGGTTGCAGTTGCGCCGGGCGAGGTCGTCTTGCGGGTGCAAAATCTGGCCCGCAAGGGCGCTTTCCAGGATGTTTCTTTTGAGCTGCACCGGGGCGAGATTCTGGGCGTGGCCGGGCTGGTGGGCGCGGGGCGGACCGAGGTCAGTCAAGCGCTCTTCGGTGTCGCGCCGGCCGACGCCGGCACGATCGAGATCGGTGGACAGCCCGTGCATATCACGAGCCCGGGTCAGGCGATGCAGCACGGCCTGGCGCTGGTGCCGGAAGACCGGCAGCATCACGGCCTCGTGTTGCCGATGGACATCACCGATAACGTGACGCTGCCCATCTTGGCGCATTTTGTCCGGCGGGGCTGGCTGGCGGCTGGCAGCGCGCGCCAGGCAGCCTTTGAAGCCGCCACCCAGATGGAGGTCAAGGCAACCACCGTCTGGCAGAAAGCGCGCGAACTCTCGGGGGGCAATCAACAGAAGGTCGTGCTGGCCAAGTGGTTGTCCACGAAGCCGCGGATTTTGATCCTCGATGAACCGACGCGCGGGATCGACATCGGGACAAAAGCGGCGGTGCATAAGCTGATGAGCGATCTGGCCGCCCAGGGGCTTGCCATCCTCATGATCTCTTCGGAATTGCCGGAGGTGCTGGGTATGAGCGATCGCATCCTGGTCATGCGTGAGGGCCGGGTAACCGGCCTGTTCAACCGCAGTGAGGCCACGCAGGAAACCATCATGAAGGCCGCTACGCAGGCTGTCTAGCGAATGAGAACACAGACGCGGGAAACGACATGACACCTCGCAAAGTAAATTCACGGCCCAGCCTCCTGGCTATCTTCGCCCGCTTCCGCGAGTTGGCGCTGATTGGCTTCATCGTGCTGCTGGTCGTCATCATTGGCCTGCGAAACCCGAGCTTTCTTGAACTCACCAATTTCAGAGATATCTTGATGGATATCGCGATCCTGACGATGATCGCGCTGGCCCAGGCCATGATCCTCATCACGCGCGGCATCGATTTATCCGTTGCCTCGATGTTGGCCCTGGTGGCCATGATGGTGTCCTTCACGCTTCGTGCCTTTCCTTCGACCCCCATCCTTCTCTGCGTGCTTCTGGGGGTGGCCCTGGGCGGTGTCCTGGGCAGCGTTAACGGGCTGATCATCACGGCGGGCCGTGTCCCGCCGATTATCGCCACGCTGGGCACGCTGAGCATTTATCGCGGCTTAGTCTTCCTCTATAGCGGCGGCACCTGGATCAATGCCTTTGAGATGCCGGCTAGTTTTAAGCAGTTGGCGAAAGGCGTGCCGCTGATCCTGCCGAACCTGGTTTTAATCGCCATCGTCGTCGCGGTCATGGTTTATCTCTTTCTGAATTACACGCGTTCTGGCCGCGATATCTACGCGTTGGGGTCCAATCCTGAGGCGGCTAAGGTCGCGGGCATCCGCGCTCAGCGGGCGACGTTCAATGTCTACGTCATCGCCGGGCTTATTTGTGGGCTAGCGGGCGTCCTGTGGGCCTCGCGCTACGAAGCCGCACAGACCAATACCGCGCTCGGCTTTGAGCTGCAGACGGTGGCTGCGTCGGTGATCGGCGGTGTGAGCCTGCTGGGCGGCATCGGCACCGTGCCCGGCGTGTTATTAGGCGCCCTGACCCTGGGGATCATTCAGAACGGCCTGATTCTGTCCGGGATCTCGCCCTTCTGGCAGCTTGCCGTGCAGGGCCTTTTGATCCTGCTGGCAGTCATCTCCGACTCGCTCATCCAGGGTCGTATCAGGGCAACGGCAACGCGAGGTGCAAGGTGACAGCGTCAGACCGGGCGTCAAACAAAGCGAGTTCAGCTTTCATCAGCCAGGCTCCGCCCCGCCGTGCTTTTCTGTCCAGGCTGCTGCGCTGGGAATGGTTCCTGGTGCTCCTGATCGTGCTGGTGGTGATCGTCAACAGCCAGTTATCACCTTACTTCCTGGATGTGAAAAACCTGTTCCGGGCCTCGTCCGACTTCATCGAGATCGGCCTGCTGATGCTGCCGATGGCCTTGATCATCGTCACCGGTAACGTCGATCTGGCGGTAGCTTCGACGCTCGGCATGACCGCCTCTTTTATGGGGCTGCTGTTCAACAATGGCGTGAACATCTGGGTTGCAGCCGCGGCTGCGCTCGTGCTGGGCCTCCTGGCGGGCCTGCTGAATGGGTACCTGATCGGGCGTCTGCGGGTCCCGGCGCTGGTGATCACCCTGGGCACCTACGCCTTCTATCGCGGCCTGGCCTACGTCATGCTGGGCGACCAGGCTGCGCGCGGGTATCCGGAGTCGTTTACCACCATCGGGCAGGGAACCATTCCGGGAACTCCCGTGCCGTTCTCGCTGGTTCTCTTCCTGGTTCTGGCAGTGATCTTCGGCCTGGTGCTGCACAAGACGGCGTTCGGGCGCACCCTGTATGCCATCGGCAACAATCAGGATGCGGTCATCTATTCCGGCATTTCGGTCCCGCGCATCAAGACCATCATCTTCCTGGTATCCGGGGTGATGGCGGCGCTGGCGGGCCTGGTGCTGGCTGCTCGTTACGGCAGCACTCGCCCTGACATCGGCACTGGTCTGGAGTTGACCGTCATCACCGTCACCGTGCTCGGCGGTGTGGACATCAACGGCGGAAGAGGCAGCATGATTGGGGCTGCCCTGGCGTTGGTGCTGGTCGGCCTGCTGCGTTTCGGTATGGGCCTGGTGAACATCCAGGGTCAGACCCAGAGCATCGTCATTGGCATCTTGCTCATTCTCTCGATCCTGCTGCCTAACCTGTCGCAGATCCTGAGAGGTGGGCGATCGCGAGTCAGCAGGCGGACATTGCTCGCGATTGTTCTGGGGCTGATCATCGCGATTGCGTTCGGTTGGTTTTTCTTCTGGTCGCGCGCCGTTGTGTTCTCGTTGTCATAGGATGCGTGGTGCGTGACGCGTGGTGCGTATAGCCATTCTGAGCGGATCAGCGGCTCAAGGTCTGTTGCGGCGAGACACCAGCGAAGAATCTTGTCGTTGCTGCAAAGGGAGGTGAATACTGACCGAGACACCAATCCCAGTTTTCCGATGCGAACCATCCAATCCATTTCTTACTCAAAAAGGAGA
>CAZELR010000111.1:0-9800 GCA_964513075.1 uncultured Anaerolineales bacterium | reverse complement strand
CCGAACAGTAGTTCGGGTCCGTGAGGTCGAAGGTTCAAATCCTTTCTCCCCGACTAAGGCCTACATCAGACCACACGGCAAGGCGATTTGACCAGCCGTGAGGTCTTTGGTAGGTCGAATTGTTAAAGCCCCGCAGAACCTCAGGCCACACGTCCCGCAGAAGTCTCGGTTATACTTTGGGCAAAAAAACGCAGCCGCCGATTATCGGAATTCAACCCGCTGGTTATCGGTATTGCTGCCCAAAGAGGAGACCACACAATGAAGAAAACTGTCATCACGCTGTCTCAGGCCTTTGACGGCATGGTCCGCTCCAAGATCGCTGAGGGCGTCAGCGTCCACACGGTACGTAATTATCGCACGGCTTTCAAGAAATTTCAAACGTATATCGCCAGTCATCCTGAGCGGAGTGCAGCGGAGTCGAAGGATCCGCCCTTCGCGTCCATCACGCGCGGCCAGCTTGTCGAGTTCTTCGCGTGGCTGCGCGAGGAGTACGTAAGCGAGCCGGACGGCGCCGCGCGGCAAGATCAGGCTGTCGCCCAAGTCCGTGCTCAACATCCATACCGAGCTCTCCGCGTTATGGACCTGGGCCGTGCAGGAGGGGTACGTCAAGGAGAACCCCCTGCGCACCATCGCCCTGCCCGACGCTCAGCCGCCGGTGGTCGAGCCGTATACCCGCGAACAGATCGAAGCGCTGGTCAAGGCGTGTGATCGGTCACACACCTGGAAGACGCGCGAGCTGACGACAAACACTCGCTCGACCGCGGATCGGGACCACGCGATCATCCTGACGCTGCTTGACACCGGCCTGCGCGCGTCGGAGCTCTGCGGGATCAAGTTCGGCGACGTCAACATGACCGCCAACAGCATCAAGGTGCTCGGCAAGGGGCAAAAGGAGCGCGTCGTGTTCTTCGGAAAGCGGGCGGCCAAGGCGTTGTGGAAGTATCTGACCCCGCGGCTCAAGGACAACCGGCCGGACGACCCGGTGTTCGTCGTGGGGCCGGACGACGACCCGCGGCCGTTGACGCGCGACGTCCTGGCGCGGCTGCTGGCCCGGATCGGCGAGCGGGCGGGGGTCAAGGGCGTGCATCCGCACCGCTTCCGCCACACATTCGCCATCACCTATCTGCGCAACGAGGGTGATCTGTTCACGCTGCAGGCGTTACTGGGGCATTCCGATATCGAGATGGTGAAGCGCTACGCCCGCATCGCCCAGACCGACTGCGCCAGGGCGCACCAGAAGGCGTCGCCGGTGGATAACTGGCGGCTGTAGATCCTGGGACAAAAAAGCCCGACCAGAAGCGGTCGGGCTTTACATATCAGACGTGCGATGACTTTTACATGACTCGCGTGCGCGACGTAGGGGTTTTTCTGTGCTTGCGGGAGGGCGCGCACCCCTGTGATGCGCTCATCCGCCCCATTGTTTTGCGGCCTGGTCGAAGATCTCATCAATGTTCTGGCCTGTATAGAGCCGGCGAGAAACGTCAACGTAATCCGTCGGCTCGCGATGGAGCAAGCTCAGAAACCGCAATGCAAGCACCGGGCCCAGCTCGCGATTCAAGGCCTCGATGCCCTTGATCCTTAGTTCAGTATCATTCACAGCCATCGTCATGTCCATCGTTTTTCCGCCTTTCTGACATACTCCACTGGACATCTAGCGGGAATTCGCGATAGAGCCTGCAAAGGCCGGGTCGATCAGAAGGGCCATACTTGCCTGGCCTCCGCGGCAATGGGCGAATGCTGCCAGCGGCGCAGGCCCAGCAGCTTGCGCCAGTAGGTGAAGGTCATGGCCGACAGTTGGCGCTCACCGTGCAGCCGGATGTACTCGCGAATGCGCTTGCGGCCGTAGGTGGCCATCAGCCAGCGGATCTCCTCCCACGTGCCGTACTCGAGCGTGCGCGGAATGATCAGGTCAGCGTCCTGCTCACGGTCGAGCTGCTGCGGATTATATTCCTGGAACTGGGGCCACAAGCCGCTGGGAATGCCAGCGTCGGTCATGCGGTTCACTCTCCAGCGCACACCGTTTTCAGCCACGGCAGCGACCCGGCCACTGCCTTGACCAGGCGGCAATCGGCCGTCCAGAGCTCGCAGCCGGCGCTTTCAGCCAACGCCAGGTAGCTGGCATCGTAGGCCGTCGGTCGGTTGTACTGCTGCGCCAGCTCCCACGCCCGCACCTCCAGATCGCCCGGATGGCGCAGCGCGATCTCCTGCGCCAGGAACGCCTCAAACGCCATCTGCCCGGCCTCGGCGCTGATGTTGCGGCGATAGACGTGATTGCGGATGACCGATGTCACCTCGAAGGCCAGGTGGCAGGGCGCGATGATCTCCGCACCTTCCGCCGTCCACGCGGCCCACAGCGCGCCCACCTGCTCGCTCTCCGGCTCGTCGAGCACCAGCTTGAGCACGAAGCTGGCGTCGACGCAGATCAGCCGGCTCATTGACCGCGCTCCTCTCTGAGCTGGGCCAGGGTCTCGCCCGAGTCGGGCAGGGGGACGCCGCCGCGCTCGGCGCGGATCGCAGCGCGCGCGGCCGCCGCCGCGGCCAACGCCGCCGTCCGCCGCGTCCGTGCATCGCCCGCGTCGCGCTCCAACGCCTCCAGCCGGCGCAGATCCTCCACGCTGATCAGCGCCATCATGGGCCGGCCCTTGCGCTCGATCACCACGCGTTGGCGCTGATAGGCCACCCGCGCCATCACCTCCGAGAAGTTGCGGCGGGCATCCACCACGTTCATCGTTTCCATCGGTCGTCTCCAACTGCTTATAATGGTCATTCTGTACATATTGTACCGCAGGACCGCCGGTATGTCAATGGTTGGCGTCCAGATGTGTCCGCGCATAACAAGCACGCGCAACAGCGCGAGTACGATATCGCTGGCCGAGAGGATGGCCAGCCACGCTGGCTCGTTGAAACGCGTTTTACTGTGGGTCAGCTATCTTCGAGATGTTCTTCTTCCAGGCAGTGCTGTGCCACCCGTACGACCGTGCGCTCGAGCAATTCCTTCCTGGTGCGGCTGCGCATACGACTGATTGCGCTTTTCTCCAGTTGCCGCACGCGCTTTCCGGAGAGATTGAGTTCGAGGCCGATGTCTGCCAGGGTAGGAGCCGGCTCACCATCCAGGCTGAAGCGCCTGAACAGGATGTACCATCTCGGCCCCGGCAGACTGCGGGTGAATTCAGTCTCCCAACCTTTGACAACGCCTCTCAGAAAGGTGGCCAGGTGGCGCTGCCGGATGTCACCGATGGCGACTTCGTCAAGCCCACCATCACGCAAGATTTCGCTCAAGAGACGCGGGCCTTTGTAAACGGCCTCCAGAAGCCCGTTGATGCCTTGCCTGCAGAGTTGTTGTTGCTGGGATGACCAAGCGGCTCGGTGCGCGACGGAGCCTATTGAGGGTTCATCGGTCGAGACTTCAACTTCGACGGAGTCAACATTGGAGATGAGCGCCGGTGACATCCCCTTGACTAAGGGCCACCTATGATCGTCGACATGTTGTTCAAGCAATTCCTGGGGCACATCCTGGCCACAGATAGGACATTGGTCGGGCGGCAGCGGCGGTGGCTCGATCGGTGGCATCCTGGGTGGCAGAGCGTTTCCAGCGCCGCGATCAGCCGGCAATGGAGCCGGGAGAATCTCAACCGGCTCATGATGCGCCTGGGCATATCCGGAGATGTGCCGCCCATACCGTCGTTCTTCGCCCCTGATCCGTCCGCACACGTAGCAGATGCCGTTGGCCCAGGTCGGTATCTCGTTGCCGCATTCAGTGCATCTCATCCCGGCAAATCCTCGCTCAGAGTCGGATAGAGGATGGCTGCCCGGCCGCCGGCTTCGCTGTCGGTGGCGTAGTAAGTCTCGAGCTGGGCTTTTGAGAGCAGTTCGCCGCGGTCTTGCATGGCCTGGTAACGGTCGGTCAGGTCTTTGATGATGCGTTCGTCGAGCATTTGACCTCTCTTTGCAGAAGTGCGATTCTAGCGTTTCCGGCTACTGGGCGTCTGCCACACCCGAGCGAGCCGGCTCTTCCCGAATTCGATCGGCTGCCCATTCCAGAACGCGAAACAGGGCTTGTAGCCGGCTGTCGTCCACGAAATGAGCCATCGAAGCCTGTGGCACCTTGATTACATCAGCATTCGCCAGAGAGCGCGGCCAGAATTCGCTCAAGCGACGGCAAAGCTCGCGCCAGTGCTCAGGGATGTTGAAGGGAGCAAAGGCACGCAATTGAGTACCCTGGATCTCGACATATGCGGCCGGAGGCGTGCCGGAGACCCAATTCCATACCGCCAAGAACGGGCAATCTACTCCGTCATGCTGTAATGTTGCATAGAAGGCGCCGTTGATCGGCGCTCTGCCCCAATTAATACTGGCATGCTCCTGCGCCCATTCGTAAACCGCTCGCACCACACGCACGACTTCAGGGTTCTGCGCGTCTGTAAGGGCTTTGAAAAACATCTGCTCATCCCAGATTTGGCCTTTGGGCCTCATCACGGGTGGTTTGCGAGTTGATCCGATCACACGCGGTACCAGCGTCTTTAGCCCTTGGCCGACGTATTGATGGATCTCCACCGCCTGCACCTCAACCGGATCCATGGTCTGCTTGAGGAACTCCACGATGCGTCGCAGCTCGGGTGGAATCTCGTCGGCGACGAAGACCAGGCGGATTCTGGCTGCTTGCAGGTTCGTCTTGACCTGAGCCCAGAAGGCTTCCATCGCTGCTTCATCGTCAGGAGCAGACCGGAGCAGCTCGGCCAGCAGTTGCGAGGGATCAACTTGGCGCTTCTCGCAAGTCGCCGCGAAGCACTCTTGCACCGTCTCCAACGGCCAATAGACGACCGCGTTGGCCGCGTAGTCGAGCATCTGGCCTACCACCTCGCGGCGGAGGCGGGTGTCACCCCTACGTTTGACCTCGACCAACGTGGGGATGCCATCCTGATCAAGGAACAGGTGGTCCAGCGACCATTGATTTGGGCCGCCTTCCTCGCTGGGGACACCCATCTCGCGCGCCACCAGCAGCCACCGCCGCGGCGCTCCCTCGTTCATCTGGTCGCCGGCGAGCAGGTCGGGATACTGCTCCAAAAGCGTCTGGAAGTCATCCTCGTTGGGATAGTCCTGCTGGGTCAGGGCTTGCAGCGATTTGTCGTTTTGGATGAGGTAGATTTTGCCGGGCATGACCAATCCTCCTTGAGTGGGGCGTCGAATAGCGAAGCCTCAGGTGAGCGCGATCCGGCGCCATTTGTGCCAGTTACGCCCGGATGAGCGGTAGTACATGCTCATCCAGCAGGAAACTGACCGGACTCATGCGGGCGCTGCGACTTTGGCGCGCTGTTGGTCGCGCTGGCGCGCCAGCGCGACCAGCCGTTGCACGGCTACCGAGGGGTGTAGATCCTGTTCACGACGCTGGCGTTCAAGCTCCAGATCTACGGTCCGCAGATAAGCATCTACCTGCGGACGGTTGCGCCAGTAGTAGGTCAGCGTGGCATACACCTGCTCGATCGTTAGGCTCGGGTAACGAGCGGCGATCTGCTCAGCAAACAGGCCCAGTTCCAGGTAATCGGTCAAGATTGTCTCGATGCCGATACGCGTGCCCTTCACGCGGATGTCGTTGGGCGCCAGGAAGCTGAAATAATCGTCGAGTTGCATAGGCTTGCCTCACACTTCATTCAAAGAGAGTCTAGCATCAACCCACCTCGATGACAAGCACAGAAAGGGCTCGACCACATCCGGTCGGGCCTTAACCTTCCTTGGAAAGCGAGTAGCTCTCACGTGACCTGCCTGCGCAGCGCCTGCCGGGCTACCCGCCCTGCTGGTCGGCGCGCAGATGACACCGCTTGTACTTCAGCCCGCTGCCACACCAGCAAGGATCGTTGCGGCCAAGTTTTCGCCTGGGCGGAGCAGCGGGCGCCTCCTGGGGCAGGACTTCGGGGCTGGCGAGTGGTGTTGGCTCCCGGCGCGGCTTGGAGCGCATCTGAAGCGCCTCAAGCGCCGCCCAGACTGCATCGCGCTCGGCCGATTTACCCCATGCATCGTACAGGTCCGCCAGGCGTTCCAGGAGGTCGGCGCGCTCTTGTAAGTTGGGCCGTTCCAGAGCGCGCCGCATGATGGCCTCGGCTGTCTCGTATTCCTTCGCCGAATCATCCAGCAGCCAATAGCGGTCGGCCCAACCGATATAGCCCCAGGCTTCATCGGGCAGGCGTTCCACCAGCGCGCTGAAGATGGTCTCTGCCTCGGCGCGGCGGTCGAGTTCCCACAGCGCATCCGCCTCGGCGCGACGCATGTTGAGGTAAGCAAGGCTGCTTTCGTCGGGGAAGAGCGCCAGGAATTCGCGCACGTAGTCTACGCGCCGTTGGTGATAGCGTGGATCGTCCAGTCCAGCGTTGCCCAGCTCCATCTCGAAGTCCTGAAACCAGTTGGACACACGCTCCGACAATCCCCTGTGCTGTCGGTCGAAGGCTTCGGTGCTGCGGATATCCGCGGTCGTCAACTGTTTGACGACTTCCCACGCCAGGCGCCATTGGTCACAGCCTTCTGTCGTCTGGCCGTGCCGGATCAGCCGATAACCGCCGCTGATGTAGCTGCTCAGTTGGCGTTGCAGTTCTGATCGTGCTGGATCCGGTGTCATCGTTGTCCCCAAGGTCACACAATTCGCTTATGCCGGCGCGCGCCCCAGGCCAGTCCCGGCAACAGCAGTCCGCCAAGAGCCGACGCAGGACAAATCTGCCGGATGCCTTTCTCTGCTTCTTGCTTGAGCGCCTCGATCAGTTGGCGCGTCAGATCCTCGACCAGCTTGTTGATTTCCTGCTCACCTTTTTCGCGCCATTCAGCGATCTGACGTTCGATCTTTTCCTTCAAGTCGCGCGCCCCCTCCGGCACTACGACCACAAACACTGATACATCCCCGGTAACTGTGACCCCCGAACGTTGCAGTCGCCACACCTGGCGGTGGACCCCGGGTGTTGAAGGCGCGAGCACAGGGATCGTCCAGGTTGCTGTATCTTCAGCAGGCGTATCCTTGGGGACCGGGTAGTTTTTCTGCTTGCCGGGAGGGTCATCGGTGTTGAAAAGGGCGTAAGTTGAGGGCTGCCAGGCAAGAATCCCATCGTTTTGCAGCGATACCTCAACTGAACGTGATTCGGCGGGAAAGAACGCCGCTATGGCCGCGCCGCGTTGTTGGGCCAGATCGGCGCAAGTGGCAGGGATATCAAGATAGGTCAGGATGCCTTCCGCCACCGACCGCCCGAAGTCGCTTTGGCGCTCACGCAATATCACGGCGTCACTGTGGATCTCCGCCAGTTCGATGAGTGCTGAGGGCGCTTTCCACCAGTGGATGTACAGCCCGCCGTGACGGTTATCCGTTTCTGGTTTGATGCCGAAAATCGGGATCGAGAAACGGGCGGCGATGCTCGACGTCAACGACTCAGCCAGTCTCTTGCTGTCCACGTCGTCGTAACCGCCCGCGGTATACCATCCTTCAGTTCCGCTCTTGGGACTTCCCAGCGAATTGGTGTGGATTGAGACGCCAACGCTGGGATTATGTGCATTGACGAGTTCATCCACATCCTCCAATGTGTGTTTGGAATCGTCAGCCTCCCGCGTGAGGTACACATCTACTGGGCAGCGGAGCAGAAACTCCCGAGCCTGTTTGGCAATTGCCAGATTGAGAGTATTCTCAGCCAGGTCGTCTGCCACCGCTCCAGGGTCTATCTTGTTAGCGTCCGTGCTCCACCAACCATGGCCTGGGCTTAGAACGATAACTGGACGAGTAGTCTGCGCACCTGCTCTGGAAACGGCTAACAAGCAACAGCAGACCAGCAACAGGCTAACAATCAAAGAGGCTTTTGTTCGCATGGAGATACCTCCGCGAGTAGACGTTATTCTGCGTCGCCTTTGTTCGATTTACGGCTTGCCTACCGGCATCCGCGGCGGCGCAGTGCGCCAGAGCAGCGCGACTTCATCCGGCGTCAGGCCATACGCCGCGTTGACCAGTTCTGCCAGCCGGCCCTCAAGCCGCGCACTTTCGGCGACCCCGGCGCGCAGGGGCGGCACATACTGCCGATAGACGCGCGTTAGCTCGCCTACGGCCGCAGGGCTGAGGCGAGCCTCCCCCTTCGGACGGCGAGCGCGCACCTGTTGGATGAATGCTCCTTCGTCCAGATCGGCAAATGCTTCCAATGCCTGGCCCGGCGTTTTCACACCGAACTCGGCATCCAGCCAGGATAGCACTTCACGGGCCGAAGCCTGGCTCTGTTTGCGCAGGGCGATGAGTTTTCGAACGGCTACTTCAACCTGCGAGCGCACTATCTCGGATGGCGCGGCAATCGGCAGCTTCTCCATGAGTTCAGCAACTGGACTCAGCGCTTCGTCCTTCATATGCGGCAGGTAGCGCCATGTGTACCACCACATCAATGGCGAGTTCAAGACGGCCAGCAGATACAGGTCGTCTGTCGGCAGAATGAAGACTTTATTGTTGGTGAAGAACCCCTGCGTGTCTAGTGCAAAGCTGGAATGAAACTGAATCTCCTGGTAGACAAGCTTGGAGCTAAGAAACAGCGGCCAATAGTCAGTGGAGTCTTGAATTTCGTACCACGCGTAGGTGCCTGGCTTCCGCCCACGCCAATTGCCTCCCGACCAATCGCTTGGCTTCGGCTCAAGTTGGTCGCGGTACTGCATAAGATGCCGCTTCACTGCGGGAAAAGCCTCGATTTCGATTCCACGGCGGGTGAAGATCATCCAAAGTCCCGCCCACTCTGCATTCCAGCGTCTGATGTCTTGGCCACGAAGGAAGGGTTTTATGATCTCCGCGCAGCCAGGATCTTCAGCGATGAGTCTATCTCTTGTTATCGCGTCAATCAGAAATGCTTCGTTGAACCCTGTGACAACGCCTCGATAAATCTCCGCACCCGACCATTCGCGAAGTGGTATTCCGATATCACCGATCCTCTCAAACAAAGCATGAACGTCCACGGGCTCCAAGCTCCACGGCGCGGCACTGAAACGGCCGGCCGGCACGCGGTGGCTGTGGGCATCCACGTAGGCGGTCAGATCGCTGCGGCCCAGTTCCTCGCGCGGGAAGGCGCACACCTCCGTCTCGGCAGGGGCGGCCGGCTCGGCAGCGGGCTTGCGCAGCACCGCGATGCACGGGAAGGTGTCGGCGTCGGGGAAGATCGGCGCGTGGCCGAAGTCGACGACCCGCTCCACCACGGTTTGTTGGGCGAGGTAGCGCCGCAGCGGTTCGCCATAACCCGCGCGCAGCCATTTGTTGCTGACGATGTACGCCAGCCGGCCGCCGCGGCGCAGCATCTCGCAGCCGCGGTGGTAGAAGTAGACGTATAGGTCGGCCGCCGCATCGTAGACCGGCGCATGGGCCGCGGCCAGGTAGCGCTTGGCCGCGCTCACCTGTTCCTGCCGCACGTACGGCGGGTTGCCGATCATGGCATCGAAGCCGCCGTCCGCGGCCCAGTCGCGGCCGGCCAGGTCAATGAAGACCTCGGGGAATTCCAGATCCCAATGGAAGAAGCGCTGCTGCTGCCACAGGCCGCGGGCGCGGGCGATCGCCTCCTGATGCCGCTCGTCCACGGCGATCTCCCCGCGCAGCGCGGGCAGCACGTCGCCGCTGTGCAGGGTCATGAACTCGACAGCCGCCCCGCCACCTTTGGCCTTCCGGCCTTCATCGAACCACTGGCTCACCCACAGATCGAGCGCCTGCTTGTAGGGCAGGAGCTGGCGCTGAAACGCGGCGTAGGCTTCGGCGCTCTGCTGGACGTCGGCCAGGGTGGCATCGGCCCGTTCGGCCACCTCGATCATCACCGCGGTCA
>CAZELR010000110.1:0-9966 GCA_964513075.1 uncultured Anaerolineales bacterium | reverse complement strand
CACCCAAAGTCAGTTGCGGCTAGACCTCAGCGAAGGATCTCATCGCGGGAGTTTCCAGGCAGCGGTTCTACGGCTCAGAGTCAGCTACGAGAAATCTCCGCGGAATCGGCACGAGATTCTTCGCTGGTGTCCTGCTGCGACGGGTGTTGTGCCGTTAGCTCGCTCAGAATGACAATCAAGGGTGTCCCGCTGCGACGGGTGTTGTGCCGTTAACCCGCTCAGAATAGCAGATCAGACATCTCCCTCAGTTGCCGGAGACTCCTCATCTTCCGTCGCGGCAGCAGCTGCTTCATCGGCGGCGCGCTGCGCCATGGCCTGCTTGGCCCGGTAGGCGCGGCTTTTCTTGCTGGCATCCCAACTCAGCGACTCATCCCCGGCCTCGATCTTGCGCGCGAAGACCAGGAACGCGCTGTGCGCGATCATGCGATCCTCCGGCCGCAGCCGTCCCGGCACGGGCTTCCACGGCCGTTGGACGATCTCCTCCACAGTGACGTCGCCGAACGGCAGCGTCTTCATCCCTATCAACAGCTCGCTCACCTGGTTCGTCGTGGGCACCAGCGCGCCGAAGAAGCCGCTGCCTTTCAGCGCGGTCCAGGCATGGTTCAGGAACACCCAGGGCTCCCGCAGGTCGAGGAACACGGCATCGACGTCCCGCTCGTGAAATCCGCCGGTGATATCCTCGTTGTAGAGCGTGACATAAGGCAGCAGGCTGAGCTCGTCCAGGTTATCGCGCGCCATATCAAACGACTCGGAGCGCGTTTCGTAGCTGTAGATGTGGCCGGTCGGCATCACCGCGCGGGCCAGCACCAGCGTCAACCCTGCACTGCCGGTGCCGGCTTCGATCACCGTGCGGCCGGGGTACAGGCTCAGGCGCATCACGATCTGCGCGGCGTCCTTGCTGTAGATGATCTGCGTGGTGCGCGGCAGCTCGTGGATCAGGTCGTGGGTGGAGGGTTCCAGCGCCAGGAACGCAGCATTGTGCTGGGTGTAGACGGTGCGGCCCAATGGTTGGCCGATCAGTGCATCGTGGCGGATGCACCCGCGGTGGCAGTGCCACTCTTCCCCAGGCTTCAAGCGGATCAGGTAGTGCTTGCGTTCCTGGCTGACCAGGAGGACGATGTCCCCCTCTTTAGCGACAGACATGTGTTGCAACCTTTATCTCAGGATGAGCAACATTATACCCGATGTTGTCGTATAGGTGTAGACTGTATGATCAGCCCGCATAGACACCGGAATCGAGGCTTCAGCCGGTTTCTCGCTCGACCACAGAGACCGCAGGAATTCATCAGAGACCAGATCTGTCATCCTGAGCGGGCAGACCACTCAAACCCAATCACGGCGAACCCCAGCGAAGGATCTGGTCGGGGAGATTCGAGCCACGAGATGCTTCACTGGTGACACGCCGCAACGACCTGTGAGCCGTGGACCCGTTCAGCATGACAGACAGGTGGCAAAATACGCGATTGACAGCAGTGCGATATCGGTGATATAGTCCTGTTATCCTACCCATTCTATCCCTTCCAAGGAGGAAGCAAAATGCGTCCCTTTCTGAAAGCCGGCCTCATCGGCGGCGCCATCCTGGTTGTGATCAGCCTGCTCAGCCTCATTCCCGTGTTGGGCTGCGTCTCGCTGCCGTTAGTATTGATCGGCTACCTGGTTGTAGGCGCGCTGGCCGCGCACTATATGTCCCCTCGTCGCGAGACCGGTCGCGCCGCGGGCCAGGGCGCGCTGGCCGGCTTGATTGCCAGCCTCATCTCCGGCATCGTGCAGACGGTCCTGACTCCGCTGGGCTTTTCGATGTCCGGTGGCGCCGAGATGCTGGTGGCACAGTTGCCTGCGGAGACCTTGCAGCAGCTTCAACAGGCCGGGATCGATCCGAACGTCCTGTTTAGCGGCGCTACGATGGCCGGGGTCTCGCTGCTTTGCTGCTTGCCCGTCAGCCTGTTGATCGGCGCGGGGCTGGGCGCGCTGGGCGGCGTGATTTACGCGGCGGCGAAGCCGGAGTGAGAGTTTGTGCGTGGTGCGTGGTGCGTGGTGCGTGGGACCCGAGACGTGACACGCAGTACGCACCACGCACCACGTAACACGCAACACGTACACCATGTCCCAACGCGCGATCCTCCATCTTGACCTGGACGCCTTCTTCGTCGCAGTCGAGCGGTTGGACGATCCGGCGCTGATCGGCGTTCCGGTGATTGTCGGCGGCCGCGCGGAGGCGCGCGGGGTGGTTGCGTCGGCCTCGTATGAGGCGCGCAAATTCGGCGTCCACTCCGCCATGCCCACCGCGCAGGCGCTGCGCCTCTGCCCCCAAGCCGTGCTGGTCTCGGGTCACCGGGGCCGCTACGCCGAGCTGTCCGAGCGGGTGATGGCGCTCCTGGGGGAGTACACCCCGCTGCTGGAGCCGATCTCCATCGACGAGGCGTTCCTGGATGTGACCGGCACCGAGGCGCACTATGGCTCGTCCGCCGAGCTGGCCGCTACTCTCCAAACGCGCATCGAGGACGAGCTGCGTCTGTCAGCGTCGTTGGGCGTGGCGGCGAACAAACTGTTGGCCAAGATCGCCAGCGATTACCGCAAGCCGCACGGCATCACCGTGGTCCCCCCGGGCCAGGAGGCGGCGTTCCTGGCGCCGCTGCCGATTCGCAGGCTGTGGGGCGTGGGCGAGGTGACGGGCCGCGAACTGGCCCGCCTGGGCGTTCAGACCGTGGGCGACCTGGCCGCGTTCTCGGTCGAGGCGCTGCGCAAGCACTTCGGCGCCGCGCACGGTGAGGGCCTCTGGCGCGCAGCCCACGGCATAGACGACTCCCCGGTCATCCCTGAGCACGAGGCCAAATCGTTGAGTCGCGAAGAAACCTTCGCCAACGATATCTCCGACGCCGATACCCTGCACCGGGAGTTGCTGCGCCTCAGCGAACAGGTCGCCTCTCGGCTGCGCCGCCACAACCTGCAGGGCCGCACGATCGGCCTGAAGCTGCGCTATGCAGACTTCACCACCTTAACGCGCCAGGCCACCCTCGAAGAGCAAACCGACAGTGGGCCGGCCATCTATGCTCAGGCGTTGGCGCTCTTTGAGGCGGTTTGGAATCGGCGGCCGGTGCGGCTGTTGGGGGTGGGCGCCTGGGGTCTGACGCAGGCCGGACGGCAGTTCCGCCTGTTCGAACAGGAGAGCCAGCGCCAGGCCCAGCTCGACGCCGCACTGGACCGCATCCGGGCCAAATACGGCAATCATGCCATCCAGCGCGCCTCGCTGCTGGACGAGCCGGAGGAGCTGTGGGTGCCGAAGACGCGGCCGGATTGAGTTGGCATAACGTCATCCTGAGCGGGTTAACGGCTCAAAGTTGGTTGCGCACAAACTCCAGCGAAGGATCTCGGCGCTGCGTGGCATGAGATTCGTCGCTGAGGTCTCGCCGCAACGAGTGTTGGTTGGTCGACCCGCTCAGAATGACGAGCTATGCCTTTCGTTGTGGCCGGTCTGCGACCCCCGGCGTGGCTCGGTCAGAGACCGGCCACAGCTTGCTTCACTTTCCCCGCAACCGCGGGTCCAGCGCATCGCGCAGCCCGTCCCCCAAAAAGTTGAACCCCAGGACGACGGTCAGCACGGCCAGCCCCGGGAACGCGGTCAGCCACCACTGATAGAACTTGAAGCGGCCCATCGAGATCATCGCGCCCCACTCGGGGGTGGGCGGCACCGCGCCTAACCCGATGAAGCTGAGCGCCGCGATGGTCAGGATCGCGCTGCCCGCGTCCAGCGAAGCCTTGATGATGATCGGAGAGCCGCTGTTGGGGAGGATGTGCCGGCTCAGGATGCGCCAGCCGGGCACGCCGACCGAGTGCGCCGCGGTGACGTACTCGTTGGTCTTGACGCTCAGCACCTGCCCGCGCATCAGCCGCGAATACTCGGGCCACCACACCAGGATCATGGCGATGACCGCGTTCTTCAGGCTCGGCCCCAGCACGGACGCGATGGCCAGCGCCAGAACGATGGAGGGGAAGGCCAGGGTGATGTCGGCCACGCGCATGATGAGCAGATCGAAGATGCCGCCCAGGTACCCCGCCAGCGCGCCGATCAGCGCGCCCACCAGCATGGAGAAGGTGATGACGATGAGGCCGACCGGCAGCGAGATGCGCGCGCCATAGATCACGCGGCTGAACACGTCACGACCTAGCTCATCGGTGCCGCAGAGATGCTGGAATGACGGCGGCAGGAGCCGGTCCTCGACCTTTTGCTGGAGGGGGCCGTAGGGCGCGATCAGTGGCGCAGCCAGCGCGATGAAGGCCCAGATCAGGATGACGATCAGCCCGGCCATGGCCATGCGGTTGCGCACCAGCACGCGCAGGCTGCGCGCCAGCGGCGACTCGCTCTGTCCGGTCCCGATCTTAGCCATGATCCTACCCCTATGTAGCACAATCCGCCGGATTGTGCGAACGCGGTACATTCGGCGCCGTGTAGCGTAATCCGCCGGATGGCCGCCCGTCACAAGCCAGCGGCTTGCCTTACTTATGCTCCTCGAATACGCGGGTCCACAAAGCCATACAAGATATCCACCGTCAAGTTGACGAAGATGTAGATCACCGCGATCAGCAAGGTCGTGCCCATGACGGCCGGGTAGTCCAGGTTGGCGGCCGACTCGACTGCGTAGCGGCCAATGCCGGGCCAGGCGAAGATCGTCTCGGTCATGATGGCGCCCGTCATCAACCCGGCGAACGCTAGGCCGAGCACGGTGAGCGTGGGAATGAACGCGTTGCGCAGCGCGTGGACGACGATCACGCTGCGTTCCTTCAGACCCTTGGCGCGCGCCGTGCGGATATAGTCGGTGCGCAGCACCTCCAGCATCGACGCGCGCGTGATGCGGGACACCACGGCCAGGGTGAACCAGCCCAGGATGATCGATGGCAGGATCAGGTGCTGGAGCGAGCTGATAAAGGAGATCTTATCGCCGGCCAGCAGGCTGTCCACCAGGTACATGCCGGTCACCTGCGGCGGTGCGGACATCCGGGTGTCGATGCGTCCGGGGCCGGGCAGGAGCTGCAGGCGGTAGTAGAATAGGAACAGCATCATCAGGCCGGACCAGAACGGCGGCATCGATGCCCCCAACAGCGAGAAGATGCGCGCGCCGTGGTCTGTCCAACTCCCCGCCTTGATGGCCGCGAGGATGCCCAAGGGCAGCCCGAGGGCCAAGGCAAAGAGCAGTGAGAAGAACGCCAATTCAGCAGTGGCGGGCAGGTATTGCCGCAGATCCTGGGCGACGGGCCGCTTGGTCTTGAATGAAATGCCCAGGTCGCCCTGCGTCAGATTCCGGAGATAGAAAAGGTATTGCTGGGGCAACGGCTTATCCAGCCCCCATTTTTCGACGGCAGCCTGGACGATATCGGGCTGGTCCAGCGCTTTTTCGCTGACGATGACCGCGATTGGGTCCACAGGCACCAGCCGCGAGACGAGAAAGGTCAGCAAGGTGACCCCGATGAGCATCGGGATCACCAGCAGGAGCCGGCGTGCAATGTGAGTGAATAGGCTCATGAGCGGATTTTAGATTTTGGATTTTAGATTTTCGATTGCGTGTCAAGTTGGGGCGAGGCATTCTTTCCACGGCACGCCGCCGCAGCAGATGTCTCATGCGAGATATATCCTCTCGTCACGGCAGATGTCTCCAGGAATGCCTCGCCCCTACAGGTCATATCGTGTCATTTGCTCAGATCATAGAAGCTGACAAAGTGCACCGGGTGATAGGCGAAGCCTTTCACGGCTTTGCTCATTGCGGCGAGCGACTGGTTCTGATAGAGCATGGTGAAGGCCATGTCATCCATCAGGACCACCTGCAGGTCCTTGATCGCCTGCTCGCGCTTGGCCGGGTCCAGGTCGGTACTGACAATCTTGGCGTACTTCTCGGCCTCGGGGTTGTTGTACAGCATGCGCTTGGCGATGCCCCGGTCGGCGTAGGAGAAGTAGTCGGTCCACATGGTTGGGTCGAGGTAGTCGGGCGTCCAGCCGCCGAAGGCCATGGGCAGCTTCTGCGCGCGCATCTCGCTGAGGTACACGCTTTGTTCCATCGGCTTCAGCTCCGCGGTGATGCCTGCCTCGGCCAGGTCGGCCTTGAGTTTAGCCGCGATGGTCTCGCGCGTGGGGTTGGAGCCGTAGTGCAGGTTCACGGTGACGCCGGCTTCGTAGCCGGCCTGCTTCAGCAGATCTTTGGCCTTGGCCACGTCGCGGCCTTGGGTCAGGGCCGGATCGACTCCCAACACGCCCACGGGGATGATGCTGGGTGCGCGGGTGCCGTAGCCCTTCAGGATGGCCTGGATCAGCCCTTCGTAGTCGATGGCATAGGCGACTGCCTGGCGCACCAGCTTGTTTGAGAGCGGCTCGGACAGCGCCGCGCTAGAGGTCATGGCCAGATAGTTCTGGTTCAAAGTCAGGCCGATGACAACGTTCAGGTTAGCGTCGGCTTTGGCGATGGCCACCAGGTCGGGGTCCAGGTTATCGGTCAGGTCCGCATCCCCGCGCTGCAGCATCTGCAGCGACGTAGTAGGGTCGGTGGAGTGCTTGATGATGACCTTACTCAGCGCCGGCTTGCCCTTCCAGTAGTTCGGGTTGGCCTCCAGCACGATCTCGGCCTTGGGGGTCCACTTGGTCAGGATGAACGGCCCGCTGCCGGCCGAGTTCTGGTCGAGCCAATCCTTGGCCTTGTCGGTCTTGTCCGCATCGGCCGCGTCGGTGCCGCCTTTTTCCTTGACCAGGACGCTGTCGACGATGCTCATGGCCGGCGCCGCGACGATGCTCAGGAACGCGGGCGAGGTCTCGCTCAGCGTCACCTTCACGGTGGCCGCATCCACCGCCTGCACGTCGGTGACGAGATCCGCGTAGAACGCGGGGTTGTCCTTGAGATTCTTCAGGCGCATCCAGGAGAAGCGCACGTCCTCCGCGGTGACCGGGTTGCCCGAGGTGAACTTGACCCCCTGGCGGAGCGTGAAGGTGTAGGTCAGGCCGTCGGCCGAGGCTTCCCATTTTTCGGCGAGGCGGGGGACGACCTTGGTGAGGTCGCCGGCCTTGTATTCGACGAGCGTGTCGTAGGTCGAGTTGTGGATCAGCAGGTTGGTGGTCTCGTAAGCGTGGTGCGGATCAAGGGTCACCACGTCATCCATGTTGGTGACCATGACCAGCGTGGCGTCGACGGCTGGGGCGGACGCGGGCGCGGGCGCCTGGGTTGCGGCGGCGGGTTGCGCGGCCGGTGCAGTGGCTGTCGGAGCACATCCGGCCAGAGCTAACGCGAGGACAATCAGCAAGTAGAGGAGCCGAGCGAACCTTTTCATCTTTTCTCACTCCTGATGATCGGTGGGCCTGGTCCGCGCCAGGCATGTGGGCCTGGTTCGGCCAGACAATGGGGCGACGCCTCAACCGGCGTGTATCTAGCTATTATAGCGAGTCTTGGAGAGGGTGCAAGTCGGGCTTGCGGCGGGGGCTAGGGCTAGTCAGTTCTCGCACGCAGTCTTCGCAGATGGACTTCGTAGAGGTAGGCACGGTTTCAATTGCCGGCTCGTTCTCGTGCCAGCGCCCCATCCAGATCCCCCGCGTCATTGAAACGCGCTACGGTCCGCACGAATCCGGCCAGGCTGCCGGCGCGCTGGCGCAGCAAGTGCAGCTTGCCGCCGATGGGATCGGTGGCGGACGTGCCGGTGGCATAGGAGCCGTGGAAGGCAAAGTAGGCCTGGTTCAGCCTGCGAATCAAGTAGCCGCGGTCTACCAGCTCGCGGCGCTGCGCCTCCATATATGCCTCTGCCTCCGCGATTTTTGGACCGGGCTCGGGCTGCGTTCGGGCCACGGCCAGCAGGCGGTCGACCTCCAGTCGCGTCGTCCGCATGAACGCGCCGAACTCGAAGTCGGCTCGCTCGGCCGCGTCACCCAACCAGTTGGCACGCATCGAGAGCGGTCGGGGCCAGGCTGCCGGGCCGATCCGCTCTGGGTAGAAGCGCTCCAGCACGCGCTGGCCTACCTCGCCGCCCACGATGGAGCATACTGTCTCGTTGATCGTGCGCATCTGGCCATCCTTGTCGTAGTTCCAGCCCAGCGGTCTGAACGTGAGGTAGGTATGCAGCCACTCGTGCGCGATAGTATCGGCGACCCAGCTGAGGGATGAATAGGCCAGCACCATGGTGGGGTACGATGAGAAGCCACCGGTGCCGTCCACCAGTGCGCTGACATCGAGGGCCGCCTGAACTTCTCCTTCGATGCGCTCCATCTCGCCGGTCGAGAGGGTCGGGTCCAGGTAGATGCCCTGCTCGACCGCGATGCGGTCCCGCGGGGAGATGATCAGGTAGTTGGGGCTCTCAGTGAACTGGAAGCGGATCGGCGGCCACACGTGGCCGGCCCGGTTCGCGGGTCGAGCAGGGCTTGCCGTCGCCAGGCCCTGCTCGACCAGGATCGCGGCCACCTGTTGTTCCAGGATGCGCTCGACTGCCGGGCGGCGCTGCTCCTGCTCAACGCGCAGAGCATCGAGCTCCGCTTGTTGAACCGCGGCCGCTTGCTGGGGATCGACGTTCGCCGAGTTCGCGTAGATGCCGGCGATATCCGCCTGCAGCTGGTCGATGCGGCCGATAGCGTCGAAGTAGGCGACCACCAGGTCGTGCTGTGCTTGCTCGCTGAGCTCAGCGCCGGGGCGGCCCACCGCGTCGCGCAGCTTTTGACCCACCGCCTGCACTTCCCAGGCGGCCAGCTCGAACTGCTGACCAGCCACCGCCTTGCGCACTGCCAGCCCAGCCCGCGCCGCACCCAGATAACCGTCGGAGGGCAGCAATAGGGCCAGCAGCAGACACAGCATAACTGGGCGGAGCCGGCGCGCGGCCGGGCGGCGCCAGAAACCACCAGCGCGCCAGAAACCTGGTTTTTGGGCTCGAACGGTGTTGCGGTGCGTCACGCTGTCATTATAGGCGGTGCCGCGGCCGCGGGCAAATGAAAAACGATAGAGCTACCAACTTTTCCGCGAAGTTGGCAACTCGATCTATGCCAAGTCTGGTATAATACGATTATGATGCTGAACTCAATCACCCTTCACCCCGCGACCAAGGTCCCGCTCGCTGAGAGGACGGGCGTGCTGAACGCGGCATATGCGGATTACCACGTGCCGTTCCACATGGCGCCGGACCAGGTGGCCGGCATGGATGTACTGTACGATGTAGACCTGGCGCTGTCGCCCGTGGCGCGCGTGGGGGGGCAGCCGGCGGGCATGGCGCTGCTGTCGCGCCGCGGCGCGCGCGGATGGGTCAGCGCGGTGGGAGTGGTCCCTGCGTGGCGCCGCCAGGGCGTGGCGCGGCGAATCATGGAGGCGCTGATCGCCAACGCCAGGGATGCCGGGCTGCGCGTCCTCACGCTGGAAGTGATCGACACGAACGCGGCCGCGCGGGCGCTCTATCGCTCGCTGGGGTTCGTCGAAACGCGCGAGCTGCTCTGTTGGCGCTTTCCGGCGGACGCCGAGCCGCTGCCCATCCCGGATGAGCGGCTGGCGCCTCTGGCGGCGGATGAACTGTGGGAGTATTTCGCGGCCTGGCACGATCAGCCGCCGTGCTGGCAGCGCGAGGAGCCGACCATCCGCCGGCTGGCGGAGCGGGGCCGCAGCTATGGGGTGACGATGGACGGCGCGGCCGCGGGATATTGCCTGATCAGCGAGCGGCCGGATACGGTGGGCATCCTGGACGCGGGGATCAACCCCGACTTCGGGCCGGTCACCGCAGGGCGGCCCTTGCTGCAGGCGCTCGCCGCGCGCTACCCCGGCCGCAACCTGACCATCACCAACGTGCCCGCGGATGCCGGGCTCAACCGGGCGCTGGCCGCGCTCCATTTCCTGGTGACGATCCGGCAGTGGGAGATGCGGCTGCCCCTGATTTGAATAAGGGACGCTGATTTACCTGATTGACCTGATTACAAAGGGGCTGTCCGAAAAGAATCGGGCAGCCCCTTCTCGCGTTTTTTAAGGAACG
>CAZELR010000109.1:0-9982 GCA_964513075.1 uncultured Anaerolineales bacterium | reverse complement strand
ACGACACGAAAGGCAGTATGTTTCATGGAGTTCCTCCCCTTCACATGGGTTGCTGATACACCAGCGGAACCGCAACACGTGGTCATGATGATATCAGACAAATTTGGCGCTATGCGTTTCTAGTTTTTCGTGCTTCCTTCTTGCTTTGCTCTCTGCCAGGTTTGCTACACTCTGCATTGTCGCGACGGTCAAGGTGGTTATCAGGGGAAAATGGCTGAAGTTAGCTGCATGAGGTCACTGCCGGATCCTCCAGGATACGATAGCGGCGTACGTTCCGAAACTGACGGATTCCTGTTAATTATCGCGCCAGGCAGCCGGTTTGTCAATAGTTTGCGTAAGGAAAATTGGGTGAATTGCGTGAAAAAACGCAGAATGTTACTAGATTACTGGCTGACGGCAAGGGAGGGTCGCAGCAGGGTCAAGGAACTGAGGCTTGCAACGGGGTTTCGGGGATCGGCGCGCCGGGGTGCTGCTGCGCGTAGCGCGCTTGGGCGTGCCGGCAGGCCAGGGTGTGCCCGCCGTAAGGGTCGCCGTGCTCCTTCCACGCCAGCCCCGCGCAGCGCCCTTCGCAATAGGCATTGATGGGGCACACGCGGCATGCGGGCAGGTTGCCGTAGGTGTGCTGGCTGCGCAACTGCTGCAGGATCGGCGCGCCGGCCCAGATCTCGGCGAAGCGCTGCCGCCGGAGGTCGCCGGCAGGGATGCGCAGCTCGATGCACGGATACACGACGCCGTAGGGGCTGATCAGGCAGGAGGACAGGCCCACGCCGCAGGTGCGCGTGTCGGGGTTCGGGGTGCGCGGCGTGAAAGGCGTATGGTCATCCACCAGCACCTTCGTCATCTGCTGCCGCGCGAGCTGAAGGTTGGCGGCCTTGTCGCGGCCGTCGTCCGTGGCAGACACCTTGAACACCTGCGCGTACTCGACGCCCAGGTCCAGCGCCAGGTCTACCATCTCCTGGCGCTCGGCGATGTTGAGATCCAGCAGCAGGGTGTTCAGCTTGACCCGCACCCCGCGCGCCTGCAGCAGCTTGACCGCCTGGACGATGCGCGCCAACGTGTGCCGGCCGCGCATCACCGCGTCGCTGGTCGCCGCGGTCGCGCCCAGCAGGCTGATGTCCACCTGCACCGGGGCCAGCGCCGCGATCCGATCGGCGGCCTCCGGCGTGATCAGCGTGCCGTTCGTCTTGAGGTCCAGCGCAAAGCCCAGCTCGCGCGCGCGTCCGGCGATGGTGAAGAAGTCGCGGCGGGCCAGGATCTCGCCGCCGGTCAGCGTCAGCCGCAGCGCGCCGGCCTCGGCCAGCTGCGCCAGCACGTCCAGACATTCGGCAGTGCTGAGCTCGGGCTCGGCCCGCGGCGCGTTGTAGCACATCACGCAGTCCAGGTTGCAGGTGTGCGTCAGCTCCCAGAGCACGTTGAAGGGGACGTGTTCCCGGCGCAGCCGGGCCAGCAGCGCATCGTACGGGTCCGCGCCGGGGTCCACCCAGCCGCAGGCCGGGAAGCCGCGGTCCAGCGCTTCGGACGGCGAGTTGTTGGGGATGTTTGATTTTTGATTTGCGATTTGCGATTGATCCACGATGCCAGATCTCTCAGTGCTCTATTAGATTGGATTCTGTCATCCTGAGCGGGTTAACCACCCAAAGTCAGTTGCGGCGCGACCCCAGCGAAGGATCTCGTCTGCGCCGCCAGAGATGCTTCGGCCTGATGAACTGAGCTCTACGACGCAGGTCAGGGACTCGGCCTCAGCATGACAAAATCTAGCCTTACAGATCTCTCAGTCCACAAACGCCAGCAAGCCCTTGGCGACCAGCTCGTCGATGAACGCCGTGGCGCTGGTGCGGGCCTGCGGCAGGTCGACGTCGAACTCCTGCGTCAACGCGTGCGCGATCTGCTCCACCGTGCGCGTGCCGTCGACCAGCTCCCACACGCGGGAGCCCACGGCGTTCAGCATGCGGACCATGTTTTCGGCCGGGGTGATGATCACCGCCTCGCCGCTGAAGACGCGCGCGGCGATCCGCGGGTGGTGGGTCGGGATGCGCTGATCCGTTGTATCCATGAAACAACTCCATTCAATGCAGATTTCTGGAATCGAGCCTTTAGGCGGTCTCTGTGTGGCAGCCAGGTGACCGGCTAAAGCCTCGATTCCAGTGACGAAGTCCCTTGCCCCGCAAACGAAACGCACCCCCTACGGCTGAGACAGACGGCCGGCAAGCTGGCCGGGCGCGAGAAACGCGGCCAGCGCGGTCGATTGGGTGAACTGCGCCTTGGGCCGGCCGGACCCCTCCGCGCCATCGACGCGGGTGTGCCAGTGCCAGATGTACTCGCCGCCGGCCAGGCGCGCCCACAGCGTCACGGCGACGCGGTCGCCTGCGACCAGGGAGACGGGCCGCTCCCACGGGAAGAAGGCCTGGCCGTAGATCGTCAGGGGCTTGTCCGGCGCAGCCGAGAAGCCGACATCCTCGAACAGGCGCGTCTCGAACCAGACGCTGATGCCGTGACCCACGCCCGGCCGCGCGATCGTCCAGGCCAGCTCCGCGTGCACGTTCGGCTCCGTGAGCTGGGTGTAGTCGAGCGTGGCCCAGGGGATCGGCTCGGCCAGCAGGCTGGCGGCCGTCACCGCGGCCTTGCGCCAGGAATTCGCCATGATGGTCCGCGCCGCCGACATGTCGAACCCGTACGCATCCTCCCACGGCGACGTCACCGGCTGATACGCGTCGGGCGCATCCACGACCGCGGCCCACAGCGTGTCGCACTGCGGGATCAGCACGCCGCCGGGCGCCAGCAGCCGCCGGCGGGCATCGACGATGGCCGGGAGGTGGCCCTGGTGCAGCGGCATGACCCCCCGCAGGTCGGACACGATCACGTCGGCCTGCTCGGGCAGCGTGACCTCGGTGGACAGGCCCTGGATGAAGCGGATGCGCTCGCCATAGCCGTTGGCCGCGGCGATCGCGCGCGCCACATGCAGCGCATCGTTGGTTTCCACCGCGTACACCCGTTCCGCGCCGAAGCGGCACGCCAACAGCGCAAAGATGCCGGCGCCCGTGCCGATGTCCAGCACGATGCAGCCCGGCCGGACCGCGCGGCGCAGCGCCTCGGTGTACGCGGCCATCCGCACGCGGTCACGGATCATCTCGCCGTAGCTCAGAATGTGATAGGCCAACCTGTCCTCGCTCGCGCTGGTGCGCCGACTTTTCGCGCTACGCTGTGCTCCCTCTTCGAACGGCGCGATTGTAGCACAGAAGCCAGGCGCGGGGCAAGGGCGAACGTTGGGTATAGCGCAAAACTATCGGGGCATGTCACCCTGAGCGGGTTGTTTCCGTGACTTGCATTGCGGTGGGCATCCAGCGAAGGGTCTCGGCGTTGCACGAACGAGATTCCTCGCTGATTGTACGCCGAAAAGGGAGGCTTGGGGCAGCCCCGCTTTCAAGAAACTCCCACGACGAGATCCCTTCGTTGCACTCAGGGCAGGCTCTTCGCTAGAGTCTCGCCGCAACTGACTTTGGGTGGTTAACCCGCTCAGGATGACTATCTGGAGTTCCTTGCCGCGACCCGCAGGTCGCCGCGGCTTGAGGAACTCAGAATGACAGCGAGGTCACCGACACTTTTGCGGTATACTCGCGAACGTTCAACAGCTTGACTTTACCCTCATCTTGCGCCACAATCGTGGTGCGTGGTGCGGCGACCTGCGGGTCGTTGCGTGGTGCGTGGTGCGTGGTGCGTGGTGCGTGATGCGTGGTGCGTATTGCGTATTGCGTGTCGCTGTGTCCAGCATCCAGCATCCAGTATCCAGCATCCAGCATCCAGTATCCAGCATCCAGTATCCAGCATCCAGCATCCAGGAGCCAACAATGTCCACCGAACTCACTGCTGCGCAGTTGCGCCGGCGTTTCGATCCCGCTCATTTCAGCTTTGCATCGACCGCGGAGGCGCCGGCGTTGGCGGGGATCATCGGCCAGGACCGGGCGGCACGCGCGATCGAGTTCGGGCTCGAGATCCCCTACGCGGGGTTCAACGTGTTTGCCACCGGCCCGGCCGGCGCGGGCAAGACCAGCATCATCACGCGCTTTCTGGAGGCCAAGGCCGCCGCCCGGCCCGTGCCGGCCGATTGGGGCTACGTCCACAACTTCGCAGATGCCGACCGGCCGCTCGCCGTGCAACTGCCGCCAGGGGGCGGGCTCAAGCTGCGCGGGCAGATCGATGCGCTGCTGGAGCAGACCGCGGATGCGCTGGAGAAGGCGTTCGAGGGGGACGCGTACGCGGAGCAGCGCAGCGCGCTGGGCCGCGAGCTGGACGCGCAGCGCAACGACAAGTTTCGCCGGCTGGAAGCGTCGGTGCGCGAACAAGGCTTCGCGCTGGCGCACACCGAGATGGGCCTGATGATCACACCGGTGAAAGACGGCCAGGCCCTGACGCCGGAACAGTTCGAGGCGCTCTCCGAAGAGGACCGCGATGCGTTCACCGGGCAGGGCCAGGCGCTGCAAGAACGACTGGAACGCACGATGCGCCAGATCCAGGATCTGGAAGAGGTCGCGCAGACGCGCGTGGCGCGCCTGGATCAGGAGATCGCCGCGGCCGCGATCGGCCAGCTCTTCGATAAGCTGAGCCATGAGTACGCGGACTGGCCAGCCGTCGCCGGCTACCTGGCGGCCACGCAGGCGCACATTGCCGAGCACGCCGACGATTTCAAAGAACGCGCCTCGCAGGGCGAGCCCCAGGAGGGCGAGGGCGCGGCCGGCGGGCCGCCGGTGCTGCCGTCGCGGCCGGGCTCGCCCCTGGACCGCTACCGGCTGAACCTCATCGTGGATAACAGCCGCCTGACCGGTGCGCCGGTGGTGGTGGAAACCAATCCCACCTACCTCAACCTGGTCGGCCGCGTCGAGATGCGCGCCGAGCTGGGCGCGCTGGTCACCGACTACCGCTACATCAAGGCCGGCGCGCTGCACCGGGCGAACGGCGGCTACCTGCTGCTGGATGCGCGCGTGCTGCTGCGCCAGCCGCTGGCCTGGGAAGCGCTGAAGCAGGCGCTGCGGAACGCGTGCATCCGCATGGAGGACATGGCGCAGCAGCAGGGCGTGCTGGCCACCACCGGCCTCACGCCCGAGCCGATCCCCCTGGCGGTGAAGGTGGTGTTGGTCGGCGATCCGCAAACCTATTACCTGCTCTACGGCTACGATGAGCAGTTCGAGAAGTTGTTCAAGGTGCGGGCCGACTTTGCCGAGGAGATGGCCTGGACCCCGGAGAACGAGGAAAAGGTCGTCCGCTTCATCCGCGATCGCTGCGAAGAGTTCAAGCTGCCCCACTTCGACGTCAGCGCGGTGGCCAAGGTGGTGGAGCACAGCGCGCGCCTGGTGGAAGATCAGCGCAAGCTCACCTCCCGCTTTGCGCTGGTGTCCGATATGATCCAGGAGGCCGCGTTCTGGGCCGGCCGGTCGGGCCACGGCCAGGTGACCGCGGACGACGTCCAGAAAGCCATCGACGAGCGGATCTACCGCTCCAACCAGTATGAGGAGCTGATGCAGGAGGCGATCACCGACGGCGCCATCATGGTGGCCGTCACCGGCGCCGTCGTCGGCCAGGTCAATGGGCTGGCAGTGCTCAGCCTGGGCGACTACGAGTTTGGCCGGCCCTCGCGCATCACGTGCCGCACCTATCAGGGCCGCGCCGGTGTGATCAACATCGAACGCGAGGCCCGGCTCAGCGGCAAGACGCACGACAAGGGCATCCTGATCCTCTCCGGCTTCCTGGGCGGCCGCTATGCGCAGGACAAGCCGCTCAGCCTGTCGGCCAGCATCGCATTCGAGCAATCCTACGACGGGGTCGACGGCGACAGCGCGTCCTCCACCGAGCTGTACGCGCTCCTCTCCAGCCTGGCCGAGCTGCCCATCCGCCAGGAGGTCGCGGTCACCGGTTCCGTGAACCAACTGGGCGAAATCCAGGCCATCGGCGGGGCCACCGCCAAGATCGAGGGCTTCTTCGATGTCTGCCGCGGGATGGCCGGGGGACTGACCGGCGACCAGGGGGTGATCATCCCCGCGGCCAACGCGATCAACCTGATGCTGCGCGACGATGTCGTGGCTGCGGTCGCGCAGGGCCGCTTCCACATCTGGCCGGTGCGCACGGTGGATGAGGGGATCGCGCTGCTGACGGGGGTCGCGGCCGGAGAGCGGGGCGCGGACGGCGCGTATCCGCCCGACAGCGTGAACGGACGGGTAGACCGCAAGCTGCGCGAGCTGGCCGAGAGGCTGCGGAGATACGGGGCCGACCTCACCCCCCAGCCCCCACTCCCGAATTGCGATTCAGGAGAGGGGGAGCTAAGTTCAGGTCAGGAGGAGGGGTCAGAGGGGTGAGGTCACGCCTTCTGCACGCGCAGCAGGAAGCCTTCCCGGCCGACGACCACCACCCGCTCGCCTTGCGCGATGGGGCCTGACTCGGACACGGCGCGCCACAGCTCGCCCTCCACCAACACCATTCCCTCGGGCGCCAGGGCCTGGCGCACCTCGCCGGACTGGCCCTGCAGCCCTTCCATGCCGGTGGTGGGCCGGCGGAGCTGGGCAGCCAATGCTTTGGCAACTGCAAAGGCGAAGAAGGCAGCCGTGACCAACGCCAGGCTGATGATGGTTAACCAAGGCACGGTAAGCTCCGGTGTATTGAAAAGCAGGTAAGCGCCGAAAACGAAGCTGGCGATCCCCCCTGCAGTCAGCGCTCCGTGTGTGGGCGCCTTAATGTCCAGCACAAAGAGAACGAACGCCAGCCCGACAAAGCCCAGGCCGGCCCAGTTAGCGTTCAGCGTACCCAACGCATAGAACGCCAGCAGCAGACACACGACGCCGATCAGGCCGGCGACATAGCCGCCCGGATTGGACAGCTCGAACAGGATCGCATTCAGGCCGACGGTCAGCAGGATCGCGGCCAGCGCAGGGTTCGTGATCTGGTTGAGGAACAATTCGAGGGGGCCGAGCGGCACCTTCTCCACCGGGGCGTCGGCCACGCGCAGAGTGAGCTCTGCGCCGTTCACGATGGCGGTGCGGCCGTCCAGTTGCCGCAGCAAGTCGGGCACATCCTCGGCGATCGCATCGACCACCCCCAGCGCCAGCGCCTCATCCGCGGTGGCCGCGGCCGCCTCCGAAACCGCCTTCTCGGCCCAGGCGACTGCCGCCTCCCCGCGCCGCGCGGCCAGGTTCTTGATGTCGGCCACCAGGATGTTGGTCGCCTTGGCCTTCAGCGTCTCGGACAGGTCCTGGCCCTCGTTGCCCACGGGGCTGGCCGCGCCGATGCTGCTGCCGGGCGCCATGGCGGCAAAATGGCCCGCCAGCGTAATGAAGGTGCCCGCGGAGCCCGCATGCGCGCCGCGCGGGGCCACGTAGACGATGATCGGGACCGGGGACGAGGTCATGCGCTGCGTGATGCTCTTGGTTATGTCGACCGAGCCGCCGGGCGTGTCCAGCTCAAGCACCAGCGCGGCCGCGCCGCTGGCCGCCGCATCGGCGATGGCCCGTTCGATGTAGGCCGCCAATATCGGCGTCACCGGCCCCTCGAACCGCGCCAGCTTCACCGCGCCGGGCGCCTGCGCGTTGGCCGGGCTGAAAGCGGCCAGCACAATCGCAAGAACCAGCAGAACCAGATCGAATCTGGCACCGTGCCCTTTTCTCATCACACCCCCTCACGCGGTTTGTAGGATGCTCCGCTTGATGCCGCCCCCAACGTGGAACGCACCCTTAGCCCCTTATCCGATTGACTCTAGCGCCATCATAGCATACACTTGGGTCAGCGTCAACGGGGTCTGACATGGGACGAGTATTCCCAGTGTATCCGGAATCGAGGCTTCAGCCGGTCTGGTGCGCGGCTGCGAGGGCCACGAAACCGGCTAAGCCTCGAGTCCAGTACGTTATCAAGGGTTGCAATCATGTCCTACATCATCGACGGCCATAACCTGATCGGCGCGCTGCCGGATATCGACCTGGGCCAACCGGACGACGAGGCCCAGTTGCTGGCGCGGCTGCGCGGGTATCGGGCGCATACCGGCGGCCAGCCCATGATCGTCTTCTTCGACAGCGGCGACCTGCCGGCCCGGCTGCCCGATCCTTCGAGCCCGGGGATGCAGGTGCGCTTCGCGACGCCGGGCCAGACCGCAGATGATGCCATCGTGGCCTATCTGCGCGGCCGCAGCCAGCCGGGGCAATACGCAGTGGTGACCAATGACGTCGGCTTGGCGTGGCGCGTGCGGGAGGTGGGCGCCAGCGTGCTGCGCGCCAGCGATTTCGCGGCCAAGCTGGGGGCAGCCCGGCAGCGGCCCAAGACAGCCGCGGCTGAGGATCCCACGCCCAACCCACGCGACCCTGCATTTGCCGACATTTACGATGCTTTCGTGACCGCCGAGAAAGCCAAAGGCCGCTTTAAAGACGCCAAGCAGATCGACGTGGCCGGCTGGATCGAGCGACTCTACGCTGGCGACCCGCAGTTGGCGGAGCGCGCCGCGCAGTGGCTGGGGCAGCATGGTGGGGCGGCAGGGCTCGAACCGCTGCGGGATGCGCTGACCCACGGGGACGCGGGGGTGCGTGCCGCGGCGCTGCTGGCCCTGGGCAATCTGGAAAACCCGGCCGCGCTGCCGGCGATGGTCGACCGCCTGGCCTACGATGGCAACAGCATGGTGCGGGAGGCCGCCGCGCAGAGCCTGGGCCGCGTGGGCGATCGCTCGGTCATCCCGGCGCTTGAAGCTGCTGCGAAGGCCGATGCGAAGGGCAAGGTGCGCAAAGCCGCCCACGCCGCGCTGGCGCAGATTCGCGCCAGAAAGGGATCCGCTTAAAAAGAACACCCCCCTCTCCCACCGTGTGGGAGAGGGGGGCAGGGGGGATGAGGTCTACACGGTCGACAGGCTGCGCCGCATGATGGCGTAGTTCTCCAACGCCTTGCCGGCGCCCAGCGCCACGCACGCCAGCGGCTGCTCGGCCACAAACGCCGGCACGCCGGTCTCCTTGGTCACCAGTCGATCGATGTTGCGCAGGAGTGCGCCGCCGCCGCTGAGCACCATGCCGCGGTCGATGATGTCGGCTGCCAGCTCGGGCGGCGTCTTTTCCAGGGTCTGCTTGATGACGCCGACCATCGCGGATAACGGCTCGGCCATCGCTTCGGTGATCTCGCCCGAGGTGAGCTTGATGGTCTTGGGCAGGCCGGCCACCTGGTCACGGCCGCGCACTTCCATCTCCAGTTCTTCGGGCAAAGGCAGCGCGCTGCCGATGGTGATCTTGATCTCCTCCGCAGTCTGCTCGCCGATGATCAGATTGTACTTCTTGCGCACGTACGACATGATCGACTCGTCGGTGCGGATGCCGCCGACGCGCACGCTGCTCCACACCACGATGTCGTTCATCGAGACCACCGCGGCTTCGGTGGTGCCGCCGCCCATGTCCACCGCCATGTTGCCGGTGGGGGTGCCGGTGGGGAGTCCCGCGCCCAAGGCCGAAGCCAACGGCTCAGGGATCAGATAGGCTTCCTTGGCGCCCGCCTGGATTGCCGCATCGTGGACCGCGCGGCTTTCCACGCTGGTAACGCCTTTCGGCACGCTGATCATCACCCGCGGCCGAAAGAGCGGATTGCGACCGATGACCTTGCGGATGAAGTAGCGCAGCATGGCCTCGGTGACCACATAGTCCGCGATGACGCCGTCGCGCATCGGCCGGGCCACCTCGATGCTCTCGGGGTTCCGCCCCAACATGTCGCGCGCTTCCTGCCCCACCGAGACGATCTTGTTGTCCTTGATGGAAATCGCCACCACGGAGGGTTCCCGCAACACGATGCCGCGGCCGCTCACGTACACCAGCACGTTGACCGTGCCGAGGTCGATACCGATCTGTCGTTCAAACATGCTTGCTCCCGAAAATCTCAAATACCACGTGAGATTATACGCTAATCGCGACAGGCGTGCAAACCGCATCCTTCGACCCCAGGGTTGCCAACTTTCGGAAAGTTGGCAACCCTAACCTGTCTC
>CAZELR010000108.1:0-10284 GCA_964513075.1 uncultured Anaerolineales bacterium | reverse complement strand
CCGGCCAGGCCCAGGATCGGCTCCGCAGCGCGGCGGGCGGTGTGGTCGAGCAGCCCTTCGTACACGTGGCCGATTTGCTCGATGTCCAGGGCACGGAAGCTCAGCCGCCGCGCCTCGGCCGGGCCGCCACCAGGCACTTTCACTTTCAGCATCTGGAGGGCATCCAGCAGGTGCAGCACGGTGCGGTTATTGATCGGCAGCGGGTGGGCCGGTGTCTCGCGCCAGCGTGTGCCCACGGCGCGACCCTCCAGGAAGGGGAAGCGGTCGGGGTCGAACAGGCTCCCGCCGTAGGCGGGCAGGTGGAGGTTCTCGTGCTGGATTCCGCCATGCACGGCCCGGAAGGTGGCCAACAACCGGCTCCACGCGTCGAAGCGACGCTCCAGCACTTCCTCGCCTTGCTGGTCGGCCTGTTCATGGAGCTGGGCGCGCAAGGTGCTGGCCGCGTAGTGCTGGTCGTAGAGCGGATCGCCCAACAGCAGCAGGCCGCGCTCCTCGGCGCTGAGCAGGAACACCAGCCGCATCATCACCGTCAGGCTGGCCTCGTACAGCACGTTTTCGCTGATGCCCGTCAGCAGCCCTCGGCCGGCATCCTGGTCGGCCCGATCCAGCGACGCGACGAGGATCTCGACCGCACGGCGCACCTGGTAGCCGAGCTGGTCGGTGACCTCCTGCTGGTCGACCGCGCTGGCGTCCAGCAGCGCCTCCAGCGTCTGGTCGTCGGGGACACCGAAGAAGCGGCGCAGGCCCAACAGGCTGCGGAACGCGCGCAGCGTCAGCCGCTCCTCGCCCCACAGGCCCGCGTACCAGGTGATGTAGCTGGTGGCCTCGCTCGTTTTGGCACTCACCAGCAGCCATGCCTCGCCATTGGTCGCCAGCCCCAGGCGCACCCCCGTCTGGCGCAGCAGCTCCATCATGCGGGTGGCCGGGTTCGCCTTCCAGGGCCGGTCGGGCAGTGTCTTGTCGAGCGATTGTATGGACGGATAGATCTGGATCAGCAGGCGCGGCTGGCTCGTGCCGGGTGAGACCAACATGGCGTCTGGCCGCAACGTCTCAACGTGCTCCGGCAAGGTGGCCTTGAGACCCTCCGGGATACCCTGCCGCTCGGCAAGGAGCTCATCGGGTAACTCCAGGGTCTGCCGCAGCACGTAGCGGATCCAGGCGGTGTGAATGGCAGGATCGGGGGAAAGGCCGCCCTGGTTGTCTGCCCATTCCTCGTAGGCCGCGCGCAGCTCGCCCGCATGGGCCGGATCGTCCGCGTCCAGGCCCTGCGGAAACGCGCGCAGCAGCACCGGCATCGAGAGGAACGGGCCGGAAATTTCCAGGAGCGAGAGCCATTCAGCATGGTGGCGGGCGATTGACATGGGCTTCGGCCTTCAGTACGGCAGTTGGTTACTCAATCACAACATCGGCTTTCCAGCGTGCTGGGCCTAACTCGATCGGCAAAGCCCGCAGGAGTTCATCGAATCCTTCCAGGTCGTTGGTGATATCTTTGTAGATGTATGGTGTCAGCAGATCCGGTACGGCAGCCGAACCATGGTAACGCAGGGTGATAATTGCGAATTTGTCACCCTTCTTCCGCTTTTGCATAACTGCGTAGTCGATCTCTGCTGCAAGGTATTTTTCGTCTCTAAAGCTTTCGGTGATGAAGAAGACGGCGGCGCAAGACTCAGCGAACCCCTTGAAGATTTCACGCTCGAGATTCGCACCCGCAGGCATTACAGATTCATCCAACCATGGCATGAAACCAAGGGTCTTGAGGGTGTCGTGATAGCGACGCACGAGAGGCTTATCGGCGGACTTGTGGCTAAGGAAGATTCTGGTCTCGTTCAGACCTGGGATTCTGTTCAGCGGAACCGCTTGCATAGTCCGTGCCTCCGGTGATGCGATGTTAGCTGCGTTGCCCAGTCGATAGGTCATCTCTTCCGCGAAAGGTCGGATGATGACAGATCGGAACAACTCGATGCCCTCATCATGCTTGTATTTGCCAAGCGCCATCCCGAATTTCAATACGAGGCGGGGATTTGCGATGACGGATTTCATGATATGGTAGCGTAACGCCATATCTTCATCTTTGACCGTTGGGAACGCTAGTTTGCTGTCACGGTTACTGAGTTGGGCCCACCAGGCATCCACATCAGTATTCTTGCCGGCGAGCAGGGGCTGGATCACGCCCTCTGCAAGCCTGTCGGTGTTCCAGAACTGTAGGAAGCGTTCCAGGTGGTGCTCGAAGGTGGACTTGTCCTCATGCAGTAAGGCGTCGCGACGAGTTACAAAATCACGGATTGACTCAGTCACCTGCTCCAACGTCTGATCCATTTGGCTACCTCTCCTCAGCAAAGGGCTACTTCAGTTCCGCAATACGGGCATCGCTTGAGCCCATACCAGTTAGCCGAAATCTTCACTCTCTTGCCGCAACAGAGCAGTTCAACGATCGTCATGTCGGGTGGTTCTGGCCCTGAGATCGGGCGTGGCGGCAGAACTGGCCTCTCGTGCTTGAATTCGACCTCAAAGGAGATCAATCCCTGGGACCGTCTGCCACTGCGGCCAAATGAGTCTGCAAAGCCGCTCAACATGGCGTTGACCTTCGGCAAGATATACTCACGCAAGGCGTAGCGTTTGAGGTATTCCTCGAAGCTGGAGGTTAGGGTCTCGCTGGCCTCGACGCGGTGTTCGCAGTAGGGGCAGTAGATGTACTGTGGATCCTCGACGTTGCCTTCGGGGGAAAGCTCAGCACCGACTTCGAGACCCATCCGCTGAAATGCAGGCTGCAATGTCGTGATGAGATCTGCCTCATCTACTTCCAGCTTAAAGTCACGACCGCAACTGGGGCAGGATCTCCGGAAAAAGTGGTCCTTGTCGGTGCTGAAAGTAAGACTGAATCTGACAGGTTCATCGCCTTCCGACTCGCCATGCATCATCAAACGCCTCCTAGACTCCCGTCAAGCCCAGCAACGTGAGCGAGACGTTCCGGTACCAGGAACGTTACTGCCACCGGGAATAGCCGCGGCTCAGGGTCGGCATAGCGGGACCCGATTGTCTTTTGCTCGGCCGCGATCTCATCCGGAATGCGGCGGAGCCGCGCGGCCAGCGTTTCCGCGTTGAACGACAGCCGGTCACGCTCGAAGTCGCCGAACAGGCTCAACTGCCGGTACATTGGATCGTCCAGCTCGGCCCGGATGGCCGCGGCCAACTCGTTCAGCACCGCCTCGATATCGCGCGCTTCCTTCGCAGCCCGCTCGGCCAGTAGCTTCGTCAGTCCAGTGGTGCGGTCGCGCATCCTGGCTTCCAGCGCGTTCGCCAGCGGCTCGCGCAGCCTGGGCCACAACGCCTGCAAGCGGCCCTGCACGGCTTCGGAGACCGGCGCCTCGGTTGCAGCGGCCAGCGCAGCCTGGGTCTGCCCCACGTTGAAGCGGGCCAGGCGGCCCTCCCGGAGCGTGCCACCCGCGGTGATGATCTCCTCGTGGAGACGGTGTCCGCTGCTGCCGGTCACCACCAGCCGGGCATGCGCGATCACGGCTGGAGTGTCCAGCGTCTGGTTCGGCACGCAGCGGGCCGTTACGCGAAACAGGCCTCGTCTTCCAGCGGATGACCACACCTCAGCGCGCAGCAGGCGCAGCGCCATCTGCACCAACCGGTGGTTGAGATGTGCCAACACGACATCGTCGCGGCCCTTGGCCAACTCGTGGTCGAAGACGATGGGGCGGATTGCGCCGGTGTGCGGGTGGGCCAGTCCCTCCACGCACGACGCCCAGCTCCCGGCCAATGGCGGAAGCTGAAATGTGGGGCAACACGGGCGGCCATCGTCCGGCCAGATGCCAGGCGCCTCAGCCGGACTCAAGGCGGGCTGACCGGCTAACGCCAGGGCGGTGGCAACCACGGACTGCACATTCTCCGGCGTCAGATCCAGGCTGCGCCGCGTCTCTTGCACCTGGGCGTAGTGTTCGGCGATCTGCCGCCTGAGATCGCGCTCGAACTTAAGTTGTCTGCGCACCGCGCCGGCCTCGCTCTCGGCGACGACCGTGTCGAGCTGCGTCCGCTTGCCGAGCATCGCCTCTTCCACCTGCGCGGCGATCACCGGCCCCACCTTGCCCAGGTCCTCGCGGATTTGCTCGATCTTCTCGGCCGCCCGGGCCAGGAATTCCAGATCGGCTTCAAGTTCGCTCGTCAGCACTGTGCCGGGATCGGATTGTCTTCGGTAGCCCTTGGCGACGAAGTGATAGATCAGCGGATCGCGGCGCTGGCCGTGACGGTCGATACGGCCGTTGCGCTGCTCCATCCGGTTGGGGTTCCAGGGGATCTCGAAATGCACCAGGCGGTGGCAGTGGTTCTGCAGGTCGATGCCCTCGGACGCGGCGTCGGTGGCCAGCAGGATGCGCACGGCGCTTTGCGCCGGGCTGGCCTGGAACGCAGCCTTGACGCGCTCGCGCTGCACGTCATCCATGCCGCCGTACAGCGTCAACAGGCGCTCGTCCGTCGCCAGCCCCTCGGCCGCTAGGATTTCCTGCAGCCAGTTCTGCGTGGCCCGGTACTCGGTGAAGAGGATCACCCGCTCATCGGACCATTTGCCGTCCGGCTTGACGATCCCGCGCAGCCAGGTGATCAGGGCGCGCGTTTTGCAGTCGCGCCGCGCCGAGGCTTTGTCGGCCCAGGCGGCCATCTGCTCCAGCAGCCAGCGCTCGCGGGGCATCAGGTCGGTGAAAGCCCGGCTGGACGCCTCGACCGCGCCGCCGGCCGCGTCCTCGTATTCGGCGTCGTCGGCATACTCCTCATCCATCTGGCTGATCTGCCGGCGCAGGATGCCGAGCGCGGGCCTGACGTGCGTCTTGGCTTTGTTGCGGCCCGACAGTGTCTCCCGATGGCGGGCCAGGGTGATCGCAAACGCGGCCGGCGAGGAAAAGAGCCGCTTCTTGAGCAGCTTCAGCACGAACTCCGTGGCGAATTGCTCGGCCGCGTCGTGCACGTTCTGTTCCCGGAGCCGCGTGTACTCGCGCAGCCAGGCGTGCACCTGCTTCTCTTCGGCATCGTAGTCCACCTCGATGGCTTCCAGCCGCCGTATGGGAAAGCGTGGCTTGCCATCCCAATCCACCAGCTCCGACTTCAGGCGGCGCACCATCACCGCCTCCAACTGGCGCGGGTTGGGCTGGACGCCGCGGGCGAAGCGCTGGTTGTCGAGCAGCTCCAGCAGCGCGGAGAAGCTCTCGCGGTAGCCGTTGTGCGGCGTGGCGGTCAGGAAGAGCTTGTGCTCGAAATGCGGGCTGATGGCGCGGATCGCCTGGGTGCGCTGCGAGTCGAGCGCGGTCAGGCCGTGGCCCTGCGGCGCAACGTTGTGGGCCTCATCCACGATCAGGATGTCGAAGCGTCGGGGATAAGTTGCCTTGTCGGGGACCACTTCCCGGAAGCGGCGCATCGGGCCTTCACGCTTGAGGAAATCCACCGAAGTGATCAGTCGTGGGAAGTGCGACCAGGGGTTGGCATGGATGCCGCGGCTGCGGCGGAGCTGGCGCATCAGCTCGCTGTCCACGATGCGGAACTCCAGCCCGAATTTGTCGCGCATCTGGTCGCGCCAGTGCGCTTGCAGGCCGGCCGGGCAGACCACCAGCACGGTGCGCGCCCGATTGCGCACGATCAACTCCTGGACCACCAGCCCGGCCTCGACGGTCTTGCCCAGGCCCACGTCATCAGCGATCAGGAGGCTGACCCGCGGCATTCCTACGGCCCGGACCAGCGGGTCAAGCTGGTAATCCTCGATGTCGATGCCGCTGCGGAACGGCGCCTGCAAGGCCCGCACGTCGGCCGATGCGATCGCACCCCAGCGTACGGCATCGAGGAAGGCATCCAGGCGGGCGGGCGGATCGAACCCCGCCGGCTCCGGCAGCTCGATGCGCTCGACGGCCCGCGCGCCCGGCTCCACCTCCCAGATGACCTGTGCGCTTTCTCCGACCGCGTCATCTTCGATGGCATTCAGGGTCACCAGGTGCTGCGGCTCCGCCAAGCGGCCCGGCTGTGTGGAAGGCAAAGCCGACAGCAGCACATCGGTCACTACATACTGCCGTTGCCGTACGGTGACGATCTGGCCTTGTTCGGGGATGGCGTTGGAGGTGGATGCCGGCATCAGAAATGACAGCTCCTCGGCGCACTACGGTGCGCTTCGTTCAAAACACAAGACCGTAGTCCCCAGAACAAAAGGGGCTGCGGCCTCATTTGACACCTCGAACAGTCGTGCTATACTACTTCACGCAGTACTTCGCTATGAGGACAGCAACACCCGGTCCCTGGGGATACAGGATTCGGGTTGAAGGCCGACCAGTTCGCACCTGGTCGGCTTTCTGATTTGTTACCCCGGGCATGCGCCCGAACTTTAATCTACAATGTCAACGATTCTAGCACACCGCGCCCCCTACTGGCAAGCCGTCGAACCTCCTTGACATACTTCATCTCACCGGAGATAATCGGCACAAGGATCGTCACCCATGCCGCCGCACACCAAAACCATCCTGCGCGAACGTCGCGTCCTCGTTTCCTTCGCTGCCGGCCGCACCGTCACGCAGATCGCCGCCGATGAGGGCCTCACTCGGAAGCAGGTCGGTCGGATTCTGAAGAAGCACGCGATCCCCTATCCGGGCTCTCGCACGCCGCTCGACCCTGCCATCACCGCGCGTCTTGCTGACGCCGCCTGGCTGGCGGCTGAGTATGCCACCAAGAGCTCAACGCAGATCGCCGCGAGCTTGGCATCACACAAACTCGGGTCCGCGATGCCCTGAAGCGCGCCGGCATCCCTCGCCGGGGACCGGCGGAACATACTGCCCTGTCCGGAGGTGACCAGTGGCCGGTTGAGCAGCAGGAGCAGGCCATCGCGCTGTATCGCCGCGGCCTGTCATCCCACGCTGTCGCCAGGCAGTTGGGGCTGCCCCGCCAGTGGGTCTTTCGACTGCTGAAACGGCGAGGCCTGGCGCGCACGATGACCGAAGTCTGGGAGATGAAGCGGGGACAGGAGCGTGAGTCTAGGCCAGCACCCTGACAGCGCAAGCTTGGCGTTGGCCGGTCGGCTGGCGCTCAAGACAGCAGGCCGCCATCCTGACCGTCGCGCGCTGCCGTTTGCATGCCACCTCTAGTGAAGAGCTGCCAGCAGGGAGTCTCGTGAGTATGATGGCAGCAGCGTTTCCGCGGCGGGGTCAAATATGAACCGATCATCTTGCGTCCCATGCACCACAAAGTCACGCAGGGCAGCCGCATCAGCAAACTGCGATACAAAGGGCTTGGGGATCTGATACTGCACAATAAGTGCCTCCGCGCTCCGAACAGTGGTGAAGACGGGTATTGCCTGTTGGTTGCGCACAAGCATTCTCGGAACTTTTGTCTCTTGCGCTTTCACCTGAAACATGCCTGCTCCCATGGGATCAATCGGCCCGGAAAGTACGATGTAGACTGGATATTTGAGAATGCGCGGGAGAGCAATCTCCACAGCATTTTCAACAGCGAAAGCTAGGCCAAGTATCCATTCTTCAGGCAAGCCTACCCGTCCGTCAGGAGGCAGATCAATGTAGGTTGGATAGTCACTATTCGCCCGGGTTGGAGTCAAATAGACTTCATCTGGCCAACGAGCCTCGTGAATCATCACACATCGCCAAGCTCCGTATAGCACCTCCTCAAGGGGCACGTTTTCCGTCCCCCGAATCTCCGGCAATTTGGTGGTGTGAGGAAAGCGAAACGACGCCGGACTGGCGCCATCTGTTATTGTAGCAAGCTCGTCCCTAATGAATTTGGTGTAAGCCTCCCGGTCACTACAAGTGTTGCGTGGGTATCGCAGGCGTGCGACTGCCGCGACCGCAACAAACACCAGCGCAGCGGCATCCTCCTTATCTCCCTCTTTCCAAAGCTTTCGCGCTGCGCGGATCCTTTTTTGGGGTCCTTCTGCCAGATTCTGCGCGGCCATCCATTCCTCCAGAGACCTTATGTGTGACGTTCACAATCAAGAGTGGTGCAGCAAGTGTACAGTCAGTCAGACAAAGAACCCAAGTCGGCCATGCAGTCAAATGGACAAGGCAGGCGAGAAATCCGTGAATCCTCCACCAGCGACGTCTTTCGCTGTGCCGTGTCCTGGTCTGGCCTGAACGCGTCGAAGGATCGCCCGACGTCAACCGCCAGATACATCTACACCATCTGAAGCTCGAACGCGTTTTCGTTGTTGCGGAACCTGTGGCGCAGAAAACTCATCGCAGGCGTATGGCGGAACCTGGGCGAATGGCAGTCCTGCACGCCGGCCTTGGCCCCGAGCCAAATCAGCTTGAGCAGCGTATCTTGTTTCAGCAGATCGCCCTCGCTGCTCAGGAATGCGGCGCGTTGACTGGCTCACCCTCCTCTCAACTGAGAGGCTCCATGCCATTCTGATCCCGCATCTGCACCGCCCGGCGCTGACGCTTTGCGTGCCGGCGCCACAGGGCGCGCAGGCGTTCGCGGGCCGTCGAGTCCGCAGCATCCATGATATGCCGGTAGCGCGCCCGCTGATAGGCTCGCACTTCAGTAAGGCGCGCCAAGCGCAGCTGCCGGCGATAGGCCAGATAGCGTTCACGCTCGGCGGCGCTGAGTTCGACCATGCGTGCGCCCTGCTTGAGCTGCTCCAGCGCGCGGTGCAGCACGGGATCGTCGCCGTGCTTGCGTGGCTGGCTGAGCTTGAGACGCGCGGCCGACGCCAGTGCGGGATTGCGCCAGCGTCCCTCGGTCACCTCGCGCAGCCGGCCCTTACGGGCGCGCGAGGCCTGCTCCTCCCCGGTGGGCGGGTGGATATGGTGCGGATTCTGCCAGCGGCCGTCGGCGACCGCTTGGCGCAGTTTGGCAGTGCGCACCAGGTTGCCCGCACGGCTGTTGGCCGTGTTGCGGCAGTCGATGCTGCAGTAGCGGCGCGGCTTGCCGTGCGAGGTGTACCAGTCCTGGGCCGGAAGCTCGCACTCGCAGTGATCACAAATGCCGATAGGCAGACGCTTTTCCGCCATCCATCCTCGCCGAGTTGCTTGTTGTACTGGGCGTAGCGCGCCCATATGCTGTGCTGGTGTGCAACCTGGCGGATCTGTCACTGGTCCGCAGCGCGGTGCGCTGACCAGGCTGCCCAGGCAAGTATTGTAACACAGCCGGTGCGGTTCCGTTCTGCGGGGCAGGCTGGTGTGCGGGTTGCAGGCGCATGAGGTCAGATGCTGTGACTTGACATGGAATCAATTCGTATTATATTATGATGCACCGCCGGCGCACTTGTCTGAAAGGTATGCCGGCGATTTGACTATCCGTCCCAACGCTTCCCTCGCGGGGGAGCATCAACCAGGAGGCACACTACCATGATGCGCAGCACACGAACCCTGATCCTATTCCTGGCGCTGCTTCTGACGAGCTGTACGGCACGGCCACCGTTTCCGACGCCCAGCGCGGAGATCCGCGCGCCGGCCGTCGCAACGTTCACGGCTACACCGTCGCCGGCCCCCACTGCGACCGCTGCCAGCGCTATCTCGGCGCGCGTGACGGCAGCCTCAACTCCTACCGCGGCGGTCACGCCGCCGCATGTCACGGCCACGCGCGGGCCGACCCTGCGGCCGAGCCCGGCACCCACTCTCACTGCGACGCCCGAGCCGCCGGCCGTTACGCTGACCGTCAACGCCAACCTGCGGGCCGGTCCCGGCACGACCTACCCCGTGATCGGCGGCGGCCGGACCGGGCAGGTCCTGCCAGTGCTCGCCCGCTACGGCGGCTGGTGGCAGACCCCGCGCGGCTGGGTGAGCGGGACACTGGCGCAGCCCAACACAGCCGCCGGCGCTCCCGGCCGCGTCCCGGAGCTGGTGCACGTGCCGGCGCCACCGACGAGCACCCCGGCGCCGCCGACCAGCACGCCGACACCATCGGCCTCGGCCAGTGCGGGACTGCCGCCGTACCAGGACCGCGTGGTGCTGGGGTCGGACACGCCGTACCCCGTCCGGGCGCGGGTGATCCAGGGCTGGGACTATGAGTTCAGCGATCTGTCGGCCCAGTACGACATCGTGGTCTATCGCGACGTCTTCGGCATGCTGGCGCACCAGATCGACGACGAAAACGTCCGGCGCTACGGGCGCCAGAGCCGCTTCGCGCGTTACGGCCCGCTTCGCATCAGCCTGGTCGACGCGCAGCCGCACCCGAATCCCGCCTGTCCAGGCTGGGGCTGGGCGCCGGGTCGCGACACCTTCGTGGACCCTTATGGCATGACGCAGGATCCCTGCCGGGTGGAGCACAGCCTTTCCCCGCAGGGCGACGGCGCGGGCACGACCC
>CAZELR010000107.1:0-10486 GCA_964513075.1 uncultured Anaerolineales bacterium | reverse complement strand
GTCAGGCCGGTGTTGAGCCGGTCGGGCCATTTGTGGTTCGGGGTGTTGGTCTCACCGGCGCCCAGTTTAGCCCCGGCGCCCACCCGGACCCGCTTGTCCAGGATGGCCCGGTCGACCTCGGCGCCTTCTTCGATGATCGTATCGGTCATGATGATCGAGTCGCGCACCAATGCGCCCTTCTTCACCTGCACGCCCGGCGAAATGATCGAGCGGATCACCGTGCCCTCGATGCTGCAACCATCGCAGAGCAAGTTGCCCTGCACCCGCGGGCTCTCACCGATGTACGAGGCAGGCCGCTCCTCGCTGCGGGTGTAGATCGGCCAGTCAGGATCGTAGAGGTCGAGCGCGGGTGTGTCGGCAAGCAGCGCCATGTTGGCCTCGTAGTATGCCTGCACCGTGCCAGCATCCGCCCAGTAGCCATAGAACCGGTACGCATAGACCTTGCCGCCGGCCACCACGCGCGGGAGCACCTCGGCGCCCAGGTTGCGATGCTTCTTGCCGGCGCTGTCGGTGAGAACCTTCACCAGCACTTCGCGGCGGAACACGTAGACCCCCATGCTGGCCAGCGTGCTGCGAGTGCGCCGCGGCTTCTCTTCGTAGCTCACCACCCGACCTTCCGCGTCGGTGTTCAACATGCCGAAGCGATGCGACTCGAAACCGGGCACCGAGCGCACGGCCACCGTCACGTCGGCCCCGCGCGCCGCGTGGAGCTGGAGCAGGGGCCGGTAGTTCATCTTGTAGATATGGTCGCCGGCCAGGATCAACACGTCGTCCGCGCTGCCGCGCAACACGTCCAGGTTGAAGCGCAGCGCGTCGGCCGTGCCCTCCTGCCAGGCGCCCTTCTCGCCCCGGGAGCTCTGATAGGGCTGAAGCAGCCGCAGGCCGCCGGTGGTGCGATCGAGATCCCACGGCCGGCCCACGCCGATATGCTCGTTCAACGAACGCGGCATATACTGGGTCAGCACGTTGACGTCGTAGACCTCCGAGTTCACGCAGTTCGACAGCGCAAAGTCGATGATGCGATACTTGCCACCGAACGGCACCGCGGCCTCCGAGCGCAGCGCAGTCAAGACGCTCAACGCCGGGCTCTCACCGCCGGAAAGGATCATTGCTGCTACAGACATCGCCTCACCTCCCTTACGCAACCGTCAAGCCGCTGGCCACGACACCGTTGAACGACGCAAACGCCTCTTCATCCACATCGGCCTCGATCACGACATTGCGACCGATGCGATAGCCGCCGGGAATACGTGCACCTTTGCCCACGATGGAGGGGCCGGTGTTAAAACGGTCGGGGTGTTGTTGGTTCGGTGTCGTGAGGTCGTCGCCCCACCCCAACTGCGTGCCAGAACCGACCACCACGTTCTTGTCGACGATGCAGCGATCAACCACCGCACCCGGCCCGATCCAGGTATCGTTCATGATGACGCTTTCGCGCACGATGGCGCCTGGAGACACGTACACACCCGGCGACAACACCGACTGGACCACCTGGCCCCGCACAATACACCCGTTGCAGATCATGCTGTGGTCCGCGCCGGCCTGCGGGCCCATCTTGGTGGGCGCACGGCCCTGGCTCTTGGTATGAATGACCCACTTCGGATCGTACAGATCGAGCGCGGACTGACCCGACACCAGTTCCATGCTGGTGGTCCAGTAGGCATCCACCGTGCCCACATCCACCCAGTAACCTTCGAACGGGAACGTGTAGATGCCGTGGCTTTCGACCATGCTCGGGATCACGTGCTTGCCGAAGTCCAGGTCGGCGTGCTCGGGCGCCAGGGCCTGCATGCGCTCGATCAACGTCGCAACGTTGAACACATAGACGCCCATGTTGGCCAAAGTGCTGGGCGCATCCTTGGGCTTTTCCAGGAAACGGTTCACGCGACCGTCTTCGTTGGTTAACACGATGCCGAACCGTGAGGTCTCTTCCGGCTTCACGTTCATGACCGCCACCGTCAGGTCGGCCGCCCGCGCGGCGTGCGCGGCCAACATGGGCCGGTAGTCCATCTTGTAAATGTGATCGCCTGACAAGATCAACACGGCCTCGGCGCGACTCTCCCGCAGATAGTCCAGGTTTTGCAGCACAGCATTTGCAGTGCCGCCGTACCAGTCCTGATGCCCCTTGCCCTGGTACGGCTGCAGCAAGCGCACGCCGCCGCGGCCGCGATCCAGATCCCACGGGCGGCCAATGCCGATGTGGTCGTTCAACGACCGGGGCAGGTATTGCGTCAGCACGCCGACGTCGTAGATGCCGGAATTGACCACGTTGGAGAGGGTGAAGTCGATGATGCGATAACGCCCGGCAAATGGCACAGCCGGCTTGGCGCGGCGATCGGACAGCACGCCGAGCCGCGTACCGGCGCCACCGGCAAGGATCAAGGCCACAACACGCATGATGCACTCCTTTGGGCCGCCCACGCAGGTTTGAAATCGAGGCCAGGTGCAGCTTTGCGCATGTTGTATCACGAAAAGAAGCACCGGTCAAACTGTCTTCGATGTGACAGATGTCATAGACGCGCTGAGATAAACAGTATAGACTTATTGCTAAGTATTTGCAATATTAAAGAATGTGCTGATTGAAGACCATGCAAGACAGATTGCCTGTACGTTTTTTGGGTCTGCTGGCCGAGGGCGGCATTCGCTCGCTGGCGGAGCTGGCGCGGCGATTGGATGTGAGCGAGGGGTTAGCGCGGCTGATGGCCGAGAATCTGGCGCGCCAGGGGTATCTGGCGCCAACGGGCAGCGGCTGCACGACCACCGCGTGTGATGGCTGTGCGTTATCCGATGCGTGCAGTCCGTCCGGCTCACACGCCGCCCAGCCGCTGCGGCTTATGCTGACGCCGAAGGGACGACAGGCAGCCGCCAACGCCGGAACCGCCGCCAGACAATAAAAAGATCAACGAATGTCACGCACCACGCAGTACGTAATACGCAGTACGTCCCACGCACCACGCCATCATCGCGGCAGCAGCGGCAGCGGATCGGTGAGCCGTCCGAAATCGCGTATCTCAAAATGCAGGTGCGGGCCGGTGATGTTGCCGTTGGCGCCGCTGACGCCGATCACCTGGCCCTTCCCAACGATCTGCCCCACTTCCACGTAGATGTCGCTGAGGTGTGCGTAGAGGGTGATGTAGTCGATCCCGTGATCGATGACGACGCGGAACCCATAGCCCGTGGGATTCCAGCCGGCCATGATCACCGTGCCGCGATCCGCCGCCTTCACCGGCGTGCCCACCGGAACCGCGATATCCAATGCCACGTGCCCCGGCCGCGCGCCCTGGGAGATCGGCCCGGTGACCGGCCAAACGAACTTGCCATCCCCGTAGGGCCAATCGCCGAAGGCGGTGGCAGACCAGGAGTCAGCGGGGAAGCTGACCGCCTGGCGCTCGGGCCGGGCCGCGGCCTGGGGCCGGACGCCCGGCAGCAGCACGCGCTGCCGCGGCCGCACCGTGTAGGGCGCCTGGGCAAAGCCGTTCCACGGGATGGCCACAATCTCAGCCAACGATAGCTTATGGCTTGCTGCGATGCCGGCCAGCGTGTCCCCTGGCGTTACTGTATAACATAGATCGTCTAGTGCAGGCACCACGATGGCCTGGCCCACCGCCAGCGCCTCCGCATCCGCGCCCGTGGGAGAAGTCACGCACGACATGGTATCGAGATCGCGGCCGAAGTCCAATGCCAACGACCAAAGAGTGTCTCCCGGCTGCACGACGTAGCTGAACGACTCAGACACGACATCCTGGAGTTGGTGTGGGCGGCCAAACACCAAGGGCAAGAAAACAGGGCCGCCGGTGCGCTCGCCTTCAGGGGTCAGCAGCCAGCGCTCCCGCAACGACAACGGCGGCGGCGTGGGCGTAGGCTGCGGGGTGGGCGTGGTAACCACAGGGGGAGCAGGGGCAGCCGCAGTCGGCTCGCCCCAGACAAGCGCGCAAGCGAGCGCGGCAAATAACGCCACACTCAAGAGGTATCCCCAACCCAAGCGCGTCTTCATACGGTGTTATAATACACCGGTTTGCAGCTCAACGCAATAACACGAGCGGGTTATCTTAGCAAGAGAAAGCTCAAGTTGACCTAAAACACCTTTTGCCTGAGAATACCTTGTAGTAACATTGAGGAGGAACAATGAATCAAAGGGCTTTAATCAAACGTGCTTTCAACATCACGAAACGCTTCCGGGTGCTTTGGCTCTTCGGCATCCTGGTCGCACTGACCGCCGGAGGCGCATCTGCCCCTGGCAACGGCTCGGGGTACAACTTCAACGAGTCCGATCTTCAGCGCGGGGACTGGCCCAACTGGATGCCCGTCGATCAATGGCGCCAGTGGTTCGACCAGTTCGACCCCAACCGCTATATGGGGCTGTTCGTCGCCTGCTGCTGCCTGCTGGTGATCCTGGTCATTGTGGCGCTCATCGTGAACTACGTGGCGCGCACGGCGCTCATGCGCAGCGTGGATCAGATCGAAGCTACCGGCAGTGCGCCGACCTGGCGCGCAGGGTGGCGCCTGGGCTGGAGCAACCGCGCGTTCCGCCTCTGGCTGTTAGAGCTGATCGTCGGCGTGCTGGTGGTGCTGGCCACGCTCGTGCTGCTGGCAGTGGCCGCGTCGCCGCTGCTCTTGCTGCTGACACAGAATGACGCCGCGCGTACGATCGGCACCATCCTGACTGTGCTGTTGGGGCTGCCGGTGATCCTGGTCCTGATTGCGGCGGCCGTCGCGCTCAGCCTACTGGGCCAGTTCTGGGCGCGGGAGATCGCGCTGGGGGACCAGAGCATCGGCGCTGCGCTGATGGCGGGGTATACGCAGGTCCGCAGACGTCTGAAAGACGTCGGCGTGATGTGGCTGTTGATGGTGGGGATTCAAATCGCTTTCGCGATCGCGCTCATCCCTGTGGTCTTGCTGGTGCTCGCAATTGCCGCTCTGCTGGGCGGCGGGCTGGGCTATGCCGTATACGCCCTGGCCGATTCCGTGCCCTGGGCGATCGCGGCCGGGCTGCCCCTGTTCTTGCTGGTCCTCGGCATCCCCCTGACGTTCATCAGCGGCCTGTTCGAGACCTTCAAGTCCAGCACCTGGACGTTGACGTACCGCGAAGTGAGGCAGTTGGGCGATGCATGATCCGTCACCTGTGGGGGCGGGTCTTGCATCCGCCCCTGCCCAACTTGCAGCGGCATTGAAACAGGTCTGTGACCGCCCGCAGCCGCCCGTGCCGTGGCGCGACGGCTTCAACCTGCCCTGGGACGATCCGGCATTCAGCGAGCGGATGCTGGCTCAGCACCTGGACCAAAGCCACGGTGCGGCCAGCCGCCGCCTGCCGGAAATCCGGGGCCAGGTGCAGGTGATGCTGGACTGGTTGGCGCTCAAGCCGGGCAGCCGGCTGCTCGACGTGACGTGCGGACCGGGGCTATATGCGCGAGAGTTCGCAACCCAGGGGATCGCGGTGACCGGCATCGACTTCGGCCCTGCATCGCTCCGCTACGCCCGGGAAATCTGCGCGGACCTGCCGTGCCAGTTCGTGCAGGGCGACGTGCGGGAGATGGACTTCGCCGGCGCGGGGTACGACGCGGCGATCTACCTCTATGGCCAGTTCACGGTGCTGCGTCCGGCCGAGTCGCTGGACGTGCTGCGCCGCATCCGCGCAGCTCTGCGACCGGGCGGCCGGCTGCTGCTGGAAATCCTGAACGACGACCTATTCGACAAGAAAGACAGTACCTGGTGGTACACCGACAGCGGCGGTCTGTGGGGTGATTTTCCCTACCTGCACCTGGGCGAGCGCACCTGGGACGCGGAACAGCGCGCTGCGGTCGAACGGTTTCACATCCTGAACCTGGAGACCGGAGAGATGCAGGTCTACGGCCTCTCAGATCAAGCCTATCCTGTGGCGATGCTGACCGAAATGATCCACGCGGCCGGGTTCGGCCGCGTGGATGTGCATCCGGCATGGGACAAGCTGGCGCTGAAAGACGCGCCGGAATGGATGGTCTACGTCATCACGGCGTAAAGTCGGTGCCGTCCTTCACGCGAACGATGAACGCGGCCAGGAGCCGCGAGACGTTGGCCAGATCTTCCAGCGAGATGACCTCGGCCGCGGTGTGCATGTAGCGCAGCGGGATGCTCACCAGCCCGGTGGCAACCCCGGCGCGCGTCAACTGGATGGCATTGGCATCCGTGCCCGTGCCACCCGGGGCCGCCTCAAGCTGGTAGGGGATGCCCGCCGCCTCGGCCGCTTCGATCAGCAGACGCTCCACGACCGGGTTGATATTCGCCCCGCGCGCGATGACCGGGCCGCCGCCCAGCCGGATATCGCCGACCCGCCGGCGGTCCATGTCGGGGTGGTCGGTGGCATGGCAAACGTCCACCGCTATGCCGACCTTGGGATCGATGCCGTACGCGCTGGTGTGCGCGCCCCGCAGCCCGACTTCCTCCTGGACGGTGGAAACCGCGTACACGGCGGCATCGAAGGACTGGCCCGCCAACAGGCGTAATACGTCACCCACGGCGAAGCTGCCCGCCTTGTCATCGAACGCGCGCGAGGCCGCCACCTGGCCGCGCACGATCTCGAAGCTTTCGGCATACGTGACCGGATCGCCGACACGCACCAACGACGCGGCCTCTTGCTTATCCTTCGCGCCGATGTCAATCCATAGATCCTGGATCTCCGCCTTCTTCTTGCGATCTTCTTCCGTCATCACGTGGATGGCCTTCTTGCCGGTCACGCCGGGCACCTGGCCCTGCTGCGTGTGGATGCGGACACGGCGGCCGGGAATGATGTTGAGGTCGAAGCCGCCGATGGTCCTGAAGAAGATGTAACCCTCGTCGCTGATGTAATTCACCATGAAGCCCAACTCGTCGACATGGCCGGCCAACAGGATGCGCGTCGGGCGGTCCTCGTGCAACGCGGCGATGCAGTTGCCGTGCATGTCGGTGGCGACCCGCTCCGCGTACTGCTCCATGTAGCGCCGCCACACCTTCTGGGCGGGCTGCTCAAAGCCAGATGGGCTTGGGGCAGCCAGCAGCTCTTTCAAAAATGCCAACGCTCGTTCTTCCATGAGTTCACTCCTTTGTATCAACTTTACCAGACCTTCGAGGTCTTAGAGACCTCGAAGGTCTTTCCTCACGACAGGTTTTCGATAGTCACCGGCGCCACCGGATCGGCCAGGTCAAACCGGAACACCTTGCTGTAAAAGAACAGCTCGGCCTCAAGGGTGCGCACGATATTTGCTGCCTGGCGAAAGCCATGCCCCTCACCCTCGTAGGCCAGGTAGGCCACCGGCAGTCCCTTGGCGCGCACCGCCTCGTACATCAACCGCGACTGCTCAGGCGGCACCATCAAGTCATCGAGACCCTGGAACAGGATCAGCGCGCAGTTGAGCCCGTCCGTGTGGTGGATGGGCGAACGCTCGATGTAGAGATCACGCCGGGCCGGATAGGGACCTACCAGGCCGTCCAGGTAGCGCGACTCGAACTTGTGGGTATCGGTTGCCAATGTCTCCAGGTCGCTGACCCCGAAGTGGCTTGCACCGGCCTTGAAAACATCACGAAACGCCAGGGCTGACAACGTAGTGTAGCCGCCCGCGCTGCCCCCGCGGATCGCCAGCCGCCCGGGATCAGCATCGCCGCGGCCTGCCAAGTACAGCGCGGCGCCTACGCAGTCGTCCACATCCACAACGCCCCAATTGCCCTTCAGCCGTTCCCGGAATGCGCGGCCATAGCCGGTGCTGCCCCCGTAGTTCACGTCGACCACCGCCAAGCCGCGACTGGTCCAGTACTGGATCTCCAGATTCAACGCGGCGCCGGATGAGCCGGTGGGCCCGCCATGGCTCAGCACCAGCAAGGGCGGCTTCTCGCCGATCGGCCCGACGAAATCGCGGTTGCGCGGAGGATAATAGTAGGCATAGACCGGCCGTCCCGCCTGCGTCTGGAACTCGATCTCCTGCGGGATCGAGAGATAACCGGGATCGACGGCGAGGTTGCCGGAACGGCGCAACGCCGTAAAACGCCGCTCGGCCAGGTCAGACAGGACCAAAGAGGTCGGTTCGGTGGGAGAGCCCGCCCGGAACAGGATGCGGCTGCCCGAGACGCGCAGGTCGGCCAATTCGGTGTAGGGGGTTGCGATCTCCTCAAGGGCCAGGGTGACAAGATCGAGCACAGCCAGCCGCCACCGGCCGTCCTGGAAGAAAATACACACCAGTTCTCGCTCAGAGGCAAAGCCATAGGTGCTCATGCCGAAGACCCATTGCGGCATGCCAAACTCCGCAGCCCGCGGGCAAAGCGCCTCCGCCTGCCCCGCGCGCCAGCGGTAGAGGTTCCACCAGCCGGTCCGGTCGGAAACGAAATGCAGCACGCCATCCGGCGACCATTCGGGTTGGAAGATCGACTCAGTTGGGCCGCCGGCGATGATGTGCGCATCAACCAGGGCGCCATCCGCCGCCACCTGGGCAACCCACAGCTCAGTGCCATCCCAGGGCATGTTGGGGTGACGCCACGCCAGCCACGCCAGGCGCGCGCCGTCGGGGCTGAGCCGGGGGCTGGCATAAAAATCGTGTCCGGCGGCCAGGACGCGGCCGCCATCCTCACGCCCCAGATCCAAGCCCACCAAGGTGTTGACGGGCTCCCCTCCGCCGGCCCCAGAGTCTCGCGGGGCGTGGTCCTGGCGCACCGCGATCAAGCGGCCCCGTTGTGCGTCGAGGATGCAATCGGCGTAGCGCAACGGGGCGTCCGGTGTCATGGGCCGGGGCGCATCGCCGGGGCGCAAATGGTAAAGACGCTGATCAACGAAGTTCGAGAAATAAATACCCTCATAGAGGGCCGCGTCAGTCACCCAATAAGAAACACCGCCGTATTCGTGCACGCGAGTGCGCACGTTAAACGGCGCGGAGATCACATCGCGCGTCTCGCCGTCCGGCGTGCGCCTGACAAGGGCCACGCGGCCCTGCTCTGCGGGACGCCCCTCACACCAGTAGATGTCATCGCCGCAGATGGCCGGCGCGCCCAGCCGCACCGCATCACCCCCCGCTAATTGGGGAGTGATGGGCGATTTCCAGGAACCATAGGGGGCAACCTGAGGTGCCATGCTCATCTCCTCGCAACCAAGTCAGCCCACACGTGCGTGCGTGCTGGCTCGTTCTCAAACATCAAGATCACAGTTTCTCGTATCGGTTTGGTCCCCTTTTTGGCGTCCTCGTCGGTTGGGGTGCGCCGGTAATGCAACCGCAACGCAGGACCGCTGACCGCACCGAATGCCAGGGAGCCGGGTGTAACGTCATCCAACGTCTCGGCCGGAATGAAAATGTACCACATGCCGAGCTGTTCCTGCGGAACCTGGCCGAGCAGAAGAAAGCGCGATCGGCGCCGGATCGCCATGATGGCATGTTCTCCGGTGGCGAAAGTGCGCCAGAATGCCTGGAGGTTGGCAAAGAAAGCAGCCCGCTTCTCGACCGCAAACCGTCCCGTAGCCCACACGGCGACCTTGTCGTCGGGCGCCAGTGCACAGGATTCGGGGATGGGCTGTCCGGTTTCGGGCACAAAGACGACGTAGTCTCGCCGGGCCGCCCACGCATGCAGCGCCATCAGCCCGGCTCCGGCCAAAACCAACAGCGCCAGGACCAACCAGTGCCAGAGGGGCAGCACGGGCCGGCCGCGCGCCACCCACTGCAACGCTACAACTGCCGCCACGCCCCACGCGATCGTGATGGCCCACCGATCGAGCGCCCAAGCGCCAAAGCGGTGAGAACGAATCTGGTACGCGAGATTCAGTAGTTGTGCCATTCAGAGTCACGTTGGAGAAAACCACATAAACAACCCCGCCGTGAAAGGCGGGGTCAGCACTGTGTCAGCGTCCGATAACGTCGGAGATTATGCAACCGTCGCTGCGAACATTGCCTGAAACTCGGCCGCATCGATCGTTTCATTTTCCATCAGGCGCCGGGCAACATCGTCCAGCTTCTGACGATAGGTGCGGATGATCCCGCGCGCCCGGTTATATGCCTCGTCCACCAGCCGGCGCACCTCTTTGTCGATGGACTCGGCGATCTCCTCGCTGTAATTGCGCCGCTCGCCGATCTCCCGACCCAGGAACACCAACTCTTCCTTCTCGCCAAAGGTCTGCGGGCCCAGGATATCGCTCATGCCAAACTGCATCACCATCCGGCGAGCCAGCGAGGTAACGCGCTCCAGGTCGTTGGACGCGCCCGTGGTAACGTCGCCGAAGACCTCCTCCTCGGCCACGCGACCGCCCATCAGACCGGCCAGCTCAGCCTGGAGCTTGTCGCGCCCGTACAGCAGGTGATCTTCAGCCGGCAGCGGCATGGTATAACCAAGCGCCATGCCCCGGCTCACGATGCTGATCTTGTGCACCGGATCAGCGTGAGGCAGCATCTGCATCACCAGGGCGTGACCCGCCTCGTGATAGGCGATGATCCGTTTCTCTTCATCCAGGATGATGCGCGAGCGGCGTTCAGGTCCGGCAATCACCTTCTCCACCGAGTCCTGA
>CAZELR010000106.1:0-10516 GCA_964513075.1 uncultured Anaerolineales bacterium | reverse complement strand
TGCGCTATACTACGCTCCACATATCCCACTCAACGACGAGGTATCATGTGCGGCATCTTCGGCATTGTCACTGAAACGGAACAGCCACTCGGCGCGCTCCTCACGGAGGCCGGGCTGCGTCTTTCTTATCGCGGCTATGATTCGGTGGGCGCAGCCACCATCAGCGCAGACGGCGTGATCGATCTGCGCAAGGACGTGGGCAAAGTGGCTGCCGTGGCCGAGCGCCACCGGTTCACCGAGATGACCGGCTGCCGCGGCATCGTGCAGCTCCGCTGGGCCACCTTCGGCTACCCCTCGCAGCCCAACGCCCAGCCCCACCTCGACTCGGACGGCGACCTGGTGGGCGCACACAACGGCAACGTGGTCAACAACGTGGAGCTGCGCCGCCAGTTCATGGCCGAGGGGATGACGGTCCGCTCGGAGAACGACGGCGAGTCGTGCATTCACGCAGTTGAGCGTTATGTAAATCGTGGCCACGGCATGGTGGAAGCGATCCGCCGCGCCTACGGCGACCTGCACGGCGACTACGCATTCGTGATCGGCCACGTCAACGAAGACCGGCTCTACGCCATCAAGAAAGGCTCCGGCCTGGTGGTCGGCCTGGGCGAGGGCTTCACCTGCATCTCGTCTGACCTGCCCTCCATCCTGCCCCTCACCCGCCGCATCCTGCGCATCCACGACGGCGAAATCGTCACCTTCTGGGCCGGCGGCGCGGAAATCTGCCGGGTGTCGGACGGCAGCGTGGTGGAGCGCAGCCCGGAAGTGGTAACGCAAAGCATGGACGCCGCGGTCAAGGGCGGCTACCCCCACTTCATGCTCAAAGAGATCCACGAGCAGCCTGCGCTGGCCGGCGAGCTGGTGCGCCTGCTGGACGCGTCGCCTGACGTCGCTCAAATGGTGGCGAAGATGCGCGCAGCCCGCCATCTGTACCTGGTCGGCTGCGGCACCAGCTATCATGCGTGCATGCTGGCCGCAGTCTACCTGGCCCGGCTGGCAAAGCGGCCCGCCATCCCCATCCTGGCCCCGCAGTTCGTGGCGCAATACGGCCCCGCGTTGGGTCCTGAAGATGTCGGCGTGTTCGTCAGCCAGTCGGGAGAGACCAAGGATGTGCTGGCCGCGCTGGGGGTCGCGCAGTTCCGCGGCGCGACAGCGCTCGGATTGGTGAACGTCGTCGGCTCTACCCTGATGCGTGAGAGCGCCAACTTTCTGCCGCTGGCGTGCGGTTACGAGATCAGCGTGCCCGCCACCAAGACCTTCATGAACCAGTGCATCGCTTTCCTTTACCTGGCCATGCGCATGGGCGGACACGACACGCGGACCTTGCGCGACCTGCCGGACCTGCTGGAGCGGACCCTGGCGGCAGTGGAGCCGCAGGTGGCACGCGTCGCACCCGAGCTGGTGGCAGCCAGCGACCTCTACTGCCTGGGCTATGGGCTGACCTATCCCATCGCGCTGGAGGGCGCGCTGAAGCTGAAGGAGATCACCTACGCGCATTGCGAGGGGATGCTCTCCACCGAGTTCAAGCACGGGCCGCTGTCGGCCGTATCCGAGGGGTACCCGGTGCTCTTCGTGGCCGGACCGGAGGACGTGCCGCTGCTGGTGAGCGGCATCAACGAGACCACCTGCCGCGGGGGCCGAGCCATCGCCATCGGCGAGGAAGATGACCGGCTGCGGAGCAACGCGCACGACCTGATCGTGCTGCCCACGGCAGGCGCCGACCTCAACCCACTGCTGGCTGTGCTGCCGCTCCAACTGTTGTCCTACCGGGTCAGCGTGGCGCGCGGCTTCGATCCCGACTTTCCGCGCAACCTGAGCAAGACGCTGACGGTAGATTGACGTGACGCCGCAACTGCCCAGGCTGCGCCCCATCGAAGTCCAGCCGTTCATCCAGGACGGCCAGCAGATGCTGTTGTTGCGCGATCCCCTGTCGCTGAGCGGTCAGATCGCGGTGCTGCCGCGGGCGCTGGGGCCGGCGCTGGCGCTTTGCGACGGCATACACACTCCCCGCGGCATACAAACCGCGTTGGTGTTGCAGCACCGCCTCCAAGTAAGCCTGGGTGTAGTGGAGCAGATCATCGCGGCGTTGGACGAACTCTGCCTGCTGGATAACGAGCGCGCGGCCGCAGCCCAGGCGCACGCGCTGGCGGCCTACCGGGACGCCCCCTATCGCGCGCCTGCGCTGGCCGGCGGCTCCTATCCGGCCGATCCGGCCGCGCTGACCGCGCTGCTGGACGGCTACCTGGCGGATGCCCGCGGCCGGTGCGGCGAAGATATGAAGCCGCGGCCCGGCCTGGCCGGGCTGGTCAGCCCGCACATCGACTTTCCACGCGGCGGCCCGGTGTACGCGGCTGTGTGGGAGCAGGCCGCGGCTGCCGTGCGTGCGGCCGATCTGGCGATCATTTTCGGCACCGACCACTACGGGGGGCACGGCAAGCTCACGCTGACGCGCCAGCACTATGCCACCCCCTATGGGGTGCTGCCCACGGCAGTCGATGTCGTGGACGCTGCGGCCAGCGCCATCGGCATGGAGGCAGCCTTCGAGGAAGAGCTGCACCATCGGAGCGAGCACGCCATCGAGTTCGCGGCAGTCTGGCTCCATCACATGCGCGGGGGCGCCAGAGGCGGCGCGGCGTGCGAGATCGTGCCGGTGCTGTGCGGATCGTTCGGGCACTACGTGGCGGGCGCGGCCGATCCCAACGGCGATGGCCGGATCGCCGCGCTGGTGGCGGCCCTCAAACAAGCGACCGCGGGACGCCGCGTGGTGGTGGTGGCGGCTGCAGACCTGGCGCACATCGGCCCCGCGTTCGGGGGCGCCGAGGTGGACGCAGCGGGGCAGGCGGCGCTGCAAGCTGCGGACACTGAGGTGCTGGCGCAGATCAATCAAGGGGACGCGGCGGGGTTCTTCCGCACGCTGCAGCGAGTGGGGGATCACAACAACGTCTGCGGCCTGCCGCCCATTTACCTGGCGCTGCGCCTGCTGGGGCCGGTGACCGGCGAAACTGTCGCCTACGATCAGTGTCCGGCGGATGAGCATGGGACGTCGTGGGTGTCGGTGGCCGGGGTGGTGTGGGGGCGCAGACGAGATCCTTCGCTGGGGTCGCGCCGCAACTGACTTTGGGTGGTTAACCCGCTCAGGATGACTATCTGGAGTTCCTTGTCGGGGCGCATGCCGCGACCCGCAGGTCGCCGTGGCTTGGGTAACTCAGGATGAAAGGCGGAACCGTTTCACCGTATGGTGATCTGCCCGAGATTTACTGCATCCCCTAACGCCTGGCCATCGGCGTCGAAGACCGGTAGCCGGGCGCCATCCGTCAGGCTGTACATCCCCACTTCCACATCGTAGACTCCCGGCGGCGCGGCCGGATCAAGCGCTACATGATACGCGTCGGCGATCAAGCTGCCCGGCGCCCACTGCGTCGTCGGCAGTTGATTGCCCACCGGCTCGCGATCCTGTTGACCCCACAAAAAATTCCCGCTGCCGGCGTTCCAGGTGGTCCCCACCAGGTGAACAAACACCTTATAACGTGCATCCACCAGCGACAACGCCTCCCAATACAGCGTCAGCGTCACCATCTCGCCCGGCACCACTGCGGCCTGCGGCAGGTCGTAGCCCGCAAGCCGGATCGCCGCACCCAAACGCACGTCCAACGGGTATGTGACCATCGCGGCCGACAACGAGCTCATCTGCCGCGCAACCAGGGCGAAACGGCCGACTTCGATTCGGCGGCCCGCAGCCGCCTCCTCACTCAGCACCAGCCGATATGCACCGGACGGCAAGTCGGCCGACAGGGGTACGCCAATCACCTGACGCGTCGGGCCGGAGCCGGCCGCGATCGCCGCGGGCGCCGTCACCTGGCGCTCAACCGGACCTTCGACCGTAAGCTGCACCTCGCCGTCCGGCACCTGGGCCCAGTAGAGCGCCAGGTAGGCGGTGTCGCCTGTCACGTACTTCGACATGGGCAGTGCGGCGCCCAGGAGCCGTGTATCGGTAGGCGATCCTGCAGGCAAAGGGGCATCGGGCGCCAGATCGCGCAGGGCAGCCGCACGCGTGTCCGTACGGGCGTAAAAGATCACCGACGTCTCGCTGAAGTCCCACCGGACGCTGGCTACGGCTCGGCTTTCCAGCCATGCAGGGAGTAAGTGCTGTGGATCAACCGCCGGTCCATAGGGTGTAGAGACCAGCCAGATGCCATCCGCCCCGGCCCAGAGCGGCGCCAAAAGACCGTCAACATTGCCCGAGTCAAACCGCATCCCCTTCGGCGCCCCGTGCCAGGCCCCGGCATAGCGCGCCGCAAAGAGCGGCCAGTCCTGATCGGTGTAAATCAACACTGCGTCGCGCTCGCGGCGGTGCGCCTGCACCGTAGCCGCCGCCGAAAGGTATTGGTCGGTCTGCGTGCGTCCGCTGAGCACCGTGATCAGGCCTGCGAAAGCCACCGCGAGGGTCAGTCCGATCCCGATCGTCGCCGCGAGCCGCTGCCGCCGCGGCAGCGCGGCCAATCCCCAGGCCAGCAGCAGATAAAACGCCGGTGCAAGCGGCAGCAGATAACGGGCAACCAACGGGCGGGCGAAAAGCGAATTGCCCGGAATCGTCAGCAGATACACCAACAACGCCGGCAAAACCAGGGCGGCGCCAAACATGACCAGCGTCCCGGAGGCTGCCGCAGAATGCTTCTGGGCAAAGAGGGCTAGCAGGCCGAGGGCAAAAACCACAAACACCAGGCCCGTCGCCCAGACCCACCGTTCTGTGTGTTCGGAGACGCCGGATGCGAGCAGGGTGGCATAGAGGCGCACGAAAAAGCCAGGCGCAAGCGGCGCGCTGGAGGACCAGGAGTGCATACGGGGCAGTGCATAGCTCAGCCACGGCGCACAGAGCGCCAATACAGCCACCTGGGCTGCAACCCAGCGGAGAAAGCGATCCCGATGTCGGCCGTCCCGCCACCAGAACCACAGGAAGCCCACATTGGTGACCACCAGCGCCATGGCGCTCAAATAAATGGTCAGCAGGGCCGCGGCCGAAGCGAGAACGTACGCCAACCACGCCCGCCAGCCGTTGCTCCGCCAGAAGCGCGCCGCGGCCCACATTGCAGCCAGGGTCAACGCGGTGGCCCAGCTATACATCCGGATCTCTTGCGACCAAATCACTGCGAACCCAGACAGGGCGACGAGGGTCGCCGCCAGCACGCCGGTCCGGCGCCTGCCGATCATCCGTCCGAAACCGCCTGCCAACGCCACCGTCAGCACCCCGGCAAAAGCGGACGGGAAGCGCAGCGTCCATTCGTCGTCGCCCATCAGGAGCAGCCAACCGCGGGTCAACAGATAATGGCCTGGGGGATGTACGTCGTGCGCCGTGGTCTCGATAATCTGAGGAACCGGCATCCGGGCAAGCCACACCGTGTAGCCTTCGTCCCACCAGATGTTATGGTCGGACAGGCCCCACAGCCGCAACACCAGGGCCAGCCACAAGATCAGAACCCAGCCCAGCCGGTAACGCTTCATGCTTGCTTCCCACAATAGATCCAACCGCATTGACGTGAGTATACCACGCCCGTTCCACATTGAACATTCACCGCCCTCTCTTGCCACCGCATGGGGCCGGTGCTATAATGATGCAAACTTCAGTCGATAGGAAAAAACCGTGACCGACTTGCAAACCCCGACATCCGAACCGGACATCAACATGCCTCCCCAGGCGACCGAGCCGCGGCCTCCCTTACTGACCGCAGTCTGGGAAATCATCGAAGTGCTGTTGCTGGCCGTGTTGATGGTCATGCTGATTCGCACCTTCGTCCAGAACTATCGCATCGACGGAAGCAGCATGGAGCCCAACTTCCACGATCGCCAGTTCCTGATCGTCAACCGCTGGGCCTACTGCCCCGGCATTCACCTGGAAGTGCCGGTCGTCAACGTCGAGCTCTGGAGCAAAACCTGGTGCGTGCGCCAGCCACAGCGCGGCGATGTCGTGATCTTTGAATATCCGCGCGATCCCAGCCGCGACTTCATCAAGCGCGTCATCGGCCTGCCCGGTGAAACCATCGAAGTGCGCGAGGGCAAAGTTTACGTCAACGAGCAATTGATTTCAGAGCCATTCGGCCCAAATCCCGGCAGCTACACGTCTGCACCCATCACGGTCGGGCCCGACGAGGTGTTCGTGATGGGCGACAACCGCAACAACTCCAGCGACTCGCATGTGTGGGGACCACTGTCGGAAGACAAGATCATCGGCAAGGCCCTTGCTTCATACTGGCCGCCGCGCTACTGGTCACTGGTGCCGCGCTATGATCTGAGCGATCTCAGCGCAGCCAGCGTGGAATAGATCAGGAGTTTGCCCATGCCGCCAACTGAGGTTGAAGTTCGCGAAGCCGTGCAGCGCGTATTGAGCCGCTTGCTGGCGTCTGCGCCGGATCAAGCCGCTGGGTCAGCGGGCGGCGGACCGGCAGGCGCGGCGCCTGCTGCTGCGGCTGCGCGCAGCAATCCTGCAAACCGCGCCCTGATCGATGAAGCGGTCGTGCGCGGCCTGGCGCCCGGCGCCAAGCTGAACGTGCCCCCGGATGCGCTGGTGACACCCCTGGCGCGCGAGGCTGCCCGCGAGCGGGGCGTCACGCTCATCGAAGGCGAGCCGGCCCTGCCGGCAGCACTGGCGCACAGCCAAACACCTTCCACCCAACGCGTCGCCATCGGTGCGGATCACGGCGGCTTCAGTCTGAAGGAAGCGCTCAAGCCGCACCTGCAAAGCCTGGGCTACGAACCGATTGATTGCGGCACCCACAGCGCCGATGCGGTAGATTACCCCGACATTGCCTATGCGGTGGCGCGGCTGGTCGCCGATGGCCAATGCGCCAACGGCATCATGATCGACGGCGCCGGCATCGGCTCGTGCATGGCAGCCAACAAGGTGCCGGGCGTGCGTGCAGCGCTGTGCTATGATCACGCCACCGCGTCCAACAGCCGGGAGCACAACCACGCGAACGTCCTGACCCTGGGCGCGGGCCTGATCGGGGTCAACCTGGCCAAGCAAATCGTCCAAACCTGGTTGGCTACCCCCTATGGCACGGGCCGGCACGCCAAACGGGTCGACAAGATCATGGCGATCGAAAAACGCTTTCTTCGGTAAGGTGAAGCATGGCAGCTAATCTCGGTTCCTACTCCATCGACCAGTTGGTTGAAATCATTACCCGCGAAGTGCTGGCCGCGTATCCGTCGGGCGGCGAGAAACAACCTTGCGCCATCTGTGGCGATCAGGGCTGCGACGGCCAGTGCGTGCAAACGAACCCCGATGGCGCGCGGCAGGTCGTCGGCGCGGGCGCCGACCGGCTCACCACGCGGTTGGGCGTCAAGAACATCTCGGCCGACATGGCCCGGATGATCGACCACACCCTTCTTAAGCCACAAGCCACGGAAGAGGAGGTGCGCCAGCTCTGTGCGGAAGCACGGCAGTTCAGCTTTGCCTCCGTCTGCGTCAACCCGGCCTGGGTGCCGTTGTGCGCGCAACTGCTGCGCGGCAGCCCGGTCAAGGTGTGCACCGTGATCGGCTTCCCGCTGGGCGCCACCCTCCCCGAGGTCAAGGCCTTCGAGGCGCAGCGCTGTGCGCACCTGGGCGCCACCGAGCTGGATATGGTGATCAACATCGGCGCGCTCAAATCACAGCAATACGGCATCGTCGAGGACGATATCGCTGCCGTGGTGAACGCGGCGCACCCCCTGAACGCCGTGGTCAAGGTGATCATCGAGGCCGCCTACCTTACCAACGAGGAAAAGGTTGAAGCGTGCGTGCTGTGCAAGGCCGCCGGGGCTGACTACGTCAAGACTTCCACGGGCTTCGGGCCGAGCGGCGCCACAATCGAAGATGTGGCCCTGATGCGCCGGGTCGTGGGCCCCGAGATGGGCGTAAAGGCCGCAGGGGGCGTGAGGACCGCAGAAGAAGCCAAAGCCATGATCGCAGCCGGCGCGACGCGCATCGGCGCCAGCGCCAGTATCAAAATCATCGCCGAGATCAAGGGCGACGCGAAGCCTGGCGCCCCCGAACCGGCGGGCAAGTCAGGCGGCGGCTACGGATGATGCTGCGGCATGTATGCCGGCTGAGGGGCACCTGACCATGTCACAACGCGAGTTTATGATCGTCCTGGCGCACGCCCACGTCTGCGGCGCCTGCCGAGACAAGCTGCTGGCCACGCCGCAGGCTGTTTTCATCGGCCGCGCGTTGAGCCAGGATGAGAAAGAAAAGCTGACCGGCCTGGAATTTGCTGATTTCATCACGCCCGACAGGGTGGCGCATGCAGTTGGCCGCGAGGCAGCCGAGTTGGACGCATACCGCGATCAGCCGATCGTACGCTTGCGGCACCTTTGAGGTATTCAAGGAGAGATAATCAGATGGCCGTTGACTTGCGCTCCTACGTTTTCCTGGACAGCCTGCAGCCGCAGCACGCGGCCTTCCTGGGCACGGTAGCCAGGGGCTTCCTGCCATTGCCCGGCGATGCATCCCTGTGGGTGGAAATCTCGCCCGGCATCGAGATCAACCGCATCACGGATGTCGCGTTGAAGGCGACGCGCGTCCGCCCCGGCATGCAAATCGTCGAGCGTCTTTACGGCATCCTGGAGGTTCACTCGGACAGCCAGGCTGAGGTGCGCGCAGCCGGCGCAGCGATCCTGCAGGCGTTGGGTGTGCGCGAAGAAGAGCGTCGCAAGCCGCGCGTCATCTCCAGCCAGATCATCCGCGCCATCGACGCACACCAGGTCCAGCTCATCAACCGCATGCGCCACGGCCACATGCTGCTGGCCGGCCAAACGCTTTACGTGTTGGAGGTAGAACCGGCCGGGTACGCGGCGCTGGCCGCCAATGAAGCCGAAAAAGCCGCGGAGATCAACATCCTGGAAGTGCTCGCGTTCGGCTCCTTTGGCCGCATCTACCTGGGCGGCGAAGAGCGGGACATCATGGCAGGCTACGGCGCGGCGCTGGCCGCGATCGAAGGGGTCAGCGGACGGGAAGAGACGCAGGGGAAGCGGGAGTAGGAAGTGAAATGTGAAATGTGAAATCTGAAATCTGGAGGCGCGTAGCACATTTCACGCATCACGCAGCACGCACTACGCAGTAGGCAGTATCCAACATCACAAGCCATACCCTTAACAAGGAGACACCCTCATGGCAGAAGCACTGGGCATGATCGAAACCAAAGGATTCGCGGCGATGGTTGAAGCATCGGACGCGATGGTGAAAGCCGCCAAGGTGGAGCTGGTCGGCTACGAGAAGATCGGCGGTGGGTACGTCACCGCCATCGTGCGCGGCGACGTGGCTGCGGTCAAGGCTGCGCTGGAAGCCGGTGCGCGCGGGGCTGAAAAAGTCGGCGAGGTCGTGTCGGTGCACGTGATCCCGCGGCCGCACGAAAACGTCGACCGGGCGCTGCCGCTGGGGCGCCAAACGCAGGAATAGACCTACTAAGTGGAGATCGCACCGGGGCTTTATCGCCTACCCAGCTTGCGAGGCGTGAACGCCTACTTTTGGCGGCCGGGAGACGATACACGGACTGACGTTGGGCCCATCCTGTTCGACTGCGGCCATCCGTGGTCCGGGCGAGAGATCAACGCCAGCCTCTCTGCCTTGGACTGCCGGCCCGCAGAGATTCGCACCATTGCGATCACGCACGCTGACTTCGATCACGTTGGGCGGCTGGCAGCGTTATCAGCCGTCAGTCACGCTGAAATCGTGGCCCATGCTGCGGAAGCGCCGCTCCTGAAAAGCGACCGTTGGCGCGCATTGCCGGGAGGAGTCAGGTCGCTGGATCCGCTCATTCTCGCCGCCGTGCTGCTCTACCGCTTGTGGCCCCCGCAACCGACTACGGTCACGCGGCCAGTGCAAGATGGCGAGGAGATCGGCGGCGGTTGGATCGCCGTACACACGCCGGGGCACACACCCGGCCACACGGCCTACTTCCATCCGCAGGCGCGCACCCTCATCGCCGGGGATGCGCTGGGAAGCGTGCGCAATGGCTGCGTGCGCCTCCCGAAACGCATCTATGCGGATGATTGGGACGCCGCGATGGCTTCCGTACGCAAATTGGCTGCGCTGGAACCGGCCTTGATCTGCTTCGGGCACGGCGCCGTGCTGCACGATGCAGCGGTGATGTTGGACCGGCTCGCTGATACACTGGCACGTGAAACGTGAAGACGTGGTGCGTGGTACGTGGTGCGTGACAATGAAGCAGGTTACGGAACACGCAATACGCAATACGCAATACGCAGCACGCAATACGCAACACGCAGTACGCAATACGGAGTAACACCATGCTGATCGGGAAAGTCGTTGGCACCGTCGTCGCCACCCGCAAGGACGAGAAGATGGAAGGCCTCAAGTTCCTGGTGCTGAAGCAGGTCGATGTGGAGGGCCGGGAGGGCAGCGGCTATGTGGTCGCAGTCGATGCAATGGGCGCCGGGGTTGATGAGTACGTGCTCTATGCCAGCGGCTCCTCGGCGCGGCAGACCCTGGTCACCGATAAGCGGCCCTGCGATGCCGTCATCATGGCCA
>CAZELR010000105.1:0-10712 GCA_964513075.1 uncultured Anaerolineales bacterium | reverse complement strand
AATTGTGCCAGTTACCCGTTTACTGTGACGCGGTTCTGGGGTGACGCGGAGTAGCTGCTCGCTGGTTTTGATAAGCAAAGACAATGTGCCATACAACGCAAAATGTGGTATACTCTTAAGTGAACGCTGTTGCTGTGTCGTGATCACTCTCCTTTTCCGGCCATCGTCGGGATAGCGTGAGGCAGTCTCATGGCCAGTCTCTCCATGTCCGAACGGGTCCCTGAGTCCGCGACAGCAGCCCTGCATGTCTGCCTGCTGGGCTCGCCAAGCCTGGCCTGGCAAGGTAAATCCCTTGCGCTCTCTCGCCGCCAGGCGCGGGCGCTGCTCTTCTACCTGGCCGCTGTCCCTCAGGCAGTTACCCGTGATCACCTGTGCCTCCTTTTTTGGCCTGATGCGCCAGAAACGACCGCTCGCTGCAATCTCAGCCGCCTGGTCTCGATCCTCCACAGCGCGCTGCCTGATCCGACAGTGCTGATCACTGCGAATGACCAGATCGGTCTGGCGCGCCAAGGCGCTTGGTCGGACACGCAAGCGTTCGAGCAGTTGTGGGCCGCCTGGGTAGCCGGCAGCCCGCCGTCCTGTTTGCAGGAGGCCATCACTTTGTACCGGGGACCCTTCCTCGACGGCTTTTCGCTGTCTGACAGCGTCGAGTACGAGGCCTGGCTGACCACGGAACGCCAGCGCTGGGAGCAAATGGCGTTACGAGCGCTGGCGGCTTTGGTGGAGGATCAGGCATCCAAGGGGGAATACGCCAGCGCGATCGCGTATGCGCAGCGCTACCTGGCAATCGACGACCTCAGCGAAGAGGTCCATCGCCGCCTGATCGAGTTGTATACACTCGCCGGCGACCGGGGCGCCGCGTTGCGCCAGTACGAGTATCTGGTGGCCGTCCTGGAACGCGAGCTTGGCTTGGATCCCCTGCCCGAGACTCAGGCGCTCTATCGCGCTGTGCTCGCAGGACCGGCACCGCGGCAGATCAACCCGACTCCATCTCCTACCAGGACATACCTGCTGTCTTCGGATGTCCCCCTGGTCGGCCGCGAGGACGCCTGGCGCGCGTTGGAGGAGGCATATGCCAGGACGCGCAGCGGTCGAGGCCAGGTCGTCCTCGTTTCGGGCGAGGTGGGCATCGGCAAATCTCGCCTCATGCAGGATTTCTGTACCAGCGTGCAAGGTCAGTGCATCCTCCTGACCGGCGCCTGCTACCCCGAGACGCAGACTTCTCCCTACCAACCGATTGTCGAAGCATTGCGTTCCCGATTGAGCATGGAACCGTTCAGCCTCGCTGCCTATCCGAGCTGGCTCGCTGAAGCCGCCCGGTTACTGCCCGAGCTGCGCGCGCTCCATCCGGGTTTGCCTGAGCCCCCCGTGAGCGAGCCGGGTTGGGCGCGGGCGCGCCTGTTCGAGTCGCTGGAGATGATCCTGGCCGGTATGGCAACAGGTGTGCGGCCGGTGCTGCTGTGCCTGGACGATCTGCACTGGGCTGACCCCGCGACCCTGGATTGGTTGGCGTATCTGGGACATCGCCTGTCGCCCCGCCGGCTGATGATCCTGGGCGCTTACCGCAGCGAAGAGACAGCAACCGTAACCGAGCTTCGCAACCAGTTGGTGCGCCAGGGCGTCCTACGCGAGGTCGTGCTTGGAGGCTTGGATGAACCTACAGTCTACCAGTTCCTGTGTCATTTCGATGCGGATTTCCGCGATCGCGCAGCGTTGGTCGGACGCATAAGTACGGCCACAGGGGGCAACCCGTTCTTCCTGATGGAGACCGCCAGGGCGCTGATCGAGTCGGGCCAACACCGGGGCCACGCCCTCAGCCCAGAAGATGTTACGCTGCCGGATTCGGTGCACTCGGCGGTCCAGGCACGAGTAGGACGCCTCAGCCCGACAGCTCGGCAAGTACTGGAGGCGGCGGCGGTGCTCGGCACGGTCTTCGACTTCGACGTTGCGCGCCTGACGTCGGGACGCCAGGAAAACGAGGCCGTGGACGCCTTGGAGGAGTTGCTGTCCCGGCAGTTGCTGGTCGCGCATAACGGGGGATACCGGTTCCGCCATGCGCTGACCCGCGAAGCGATCTGCCTGGATCTCAATTATCACCGCCGGCGCCTGCTGCATCGGCGGGCGGCAGAAACTCTGGAGAAGTTGCGCCCGACGGACGCCGCCACGCTGGCCCGCCATCTCGAGCTGGCCGATCAGCCAGGGCGGGCTGCGCGTTATGCGCTGCAGGCAGGCCTGGCCGCGCGCAAAGTCTACGCCCACGTGGAAGCTCGCCAATGGAGCGACCGCACGCTGGTGCTGCTGGAACGTGAGGCATCTTCTCTACAGGACCCCCATGCCATCACCGGCAATCTGCGGGCGCGCGTTGAGGCTCTAAATTTGCGGGGTTGGGCGCTGCGCCTGATCGGTGACATGGCGGCCTATGCCTGCGATCTGGAGGAAGAGGGCCGGCTGGCCATGCAACTCGGCGATGAGCACGCGCTGGCGCACCTGCGCCAGCGGCAGGGCTACGTGCAGCGCTGGTTCTGCCGGTATAGTCAGGCGCTGGAAGCGGCAGAGGAGGGTCTGCGCCTGAGCCAGGCGGCCGGAGACCGCTGGCTGGCGGGGATGTGCTGGCGTGAGGCGGGGCTGGCAGCACGAGAGCTGGGCCAATACGACCAAGCGCAGTCTGCCCTGGAGCGCGCCTTGGACCTGATCGACGCGCCGGAGCATGTTGGGGTGCGTGGGCATCTGCTCGGCAACCTCTCCACCCTGCACCTGTGCAAGGGGGACTTCCGCCGCGCGCTGGAGTTCGCGCAGCAGGCTCTGGCCCTGTGCGAGCAGGCGCAGCTCGTGCTCGAGCGCCGGGTGCCGCTGGGCGACATCGGCGCGGCGGCCGCGGCGCTGGGCGAGGGGGAGTTGGCCCGGCGCTGCCTCGAAGAGAGCCTGGCCATTGCCGGGCAGGTCTCGGACCGCACGCAGGAGATCCTGTGCCTGGGGCATCTGGGCTGGCTGGAGGTGCAGGAGGGCCAAGCGGCTGCGGCGATCGAGCACTTGGCCGCCGCCTTGGCGCTGGCCGAAGAGATCAACTCCCGCACGGAGCAGAGCTGGCTGCACGCCGGGCTGGCCCAGGCGTACAACCTGGCAGGCGATCCGGCGGAGGCCCTCACCCACGCGCAGCGCGCCCTGACCCTGGCTGAGGAGACCGGTTGCGTTCGTGATCGAAAGCTGGCCGAGGGATTACTGGAGAAGCTGCGATAGGAGGTCCGCCGCGTAGAGAGTTTGTGGAGACCGGTTTGATAGACTGCTGTTCAGAGATGGACAGCGGTCTTTTTGTCTCAAGATACTTGGTAAAGAAGGGGGCAAAATGATAATACGTGTTACTTGGAGGTACTTGGTAATTGTATTGGCTCTGCTGCTTGTATCAAGCTGCGGACAAGCAAACGTTGTCGGCATCCAGGTCCCAGCGAACATCGGCCTTGACGCAGAAACCCTTCAACGTATCGACGAGATCAACAGGACAATCAAGAATGGCTTTGAGGTCGGGCCCCAGACCAGGAACGACATTGAGGAAATCAATCAGACTCTGCGCAATGGGATTGGTTTGAACCCGGAGACGCGGCAGACGATCGAAAGACTGCTTGCCGACATCGAAGCCGGCGTAGAGATTGGTCTCGACTATGAGACCAGGCAGACGCTGGAGAAACTCATCGCGACCTTAGGCAATGCGCCCGGGGATTGGGGTGACACACTGCGGCAGGTCATCAACACACTTGAGGGATCGACGTCCAAGGTCGCGGACAAGATGGCTCGCGAAGTTGGGGCACTGTTGGACCAAGCCAAGGGTGACCTGGAAGAGGTCGGCTCGTTGACGGGCGCGGAGTTCCGCTGCAATGTGCAATTTCTACACGCGGAAGGCATGAATACCATCAACGACTTCATCGGCCTTGACCTGGTTGACCGCCTGAACGTGATCATCTTCGGCAAGAAGATCCCGCCCAGCAAGGGGGATCCGGCCGTATGTCAGGTCCTCCCGCTGCAAGTCACACTGGAGAAAGCAGGCCAGGAGTATAGGCCCACCAAGGACGTGATCGTCATCACCGGGTACAATTTCTCCGCCCTCAATCGCCCGGAAGTCTACCTGGGTCAGGGGGACACCAGGCTCAAGAGCATCAAAGCGCTGGTCACGACTCCGTATGTGATCCAACTCAACCTTCAGCCACTCAAAGACGATCTTGCCACAGCGACGGTAGGCATGGAGATTGTTTCAGTCTGGCTAGACGGCGCTGCTACGAACGAAATACCGATCATGCTGCCGAAGGAGGCCGCGCCGGAGCCGCAAGCGGTCGTCTTGGCCCGGACCAACATCTACAAGGGTCCGGGGACTCGCTATCACGTGGTCTGGCCGGGTGATGCCAACCAGTCGTTCAAGGTCATTGGCCGCAACGGTGACCGGACCTGGTGGCAGATCGAGTACAAAGACAAGAATGACAACCCGCAGAAGGGCTGGATCTCAGCCGGAGAAGTAACGGTGAGCCATGTCGAAGACGTGCCGATTGCTTCGGTGCCAAACCCACCGACGGCAAGCTTCGAGGCCGTACCGGTGCAGGGAGACCCCTTCTCGATCCAATTCAAGAATCACTCGGTTGGGGAGCACCCGGAATTCGCCTGGGACTTCGGTGACAACAGCAATCCATCAGCGGAAGAGACGCCGCTGGTCCATCGCTATGGACAAGCCACACAGTACACGGTCACGCTCAAGGTGACCGATGATTGGGGCCAGGGTGAAGCCTCGCAACCCGTTTCGATCGTTGTGCAGGAGCCTGTGACAGCTCAATTCGCGGCCAGTACGCTGACGACGGGGCCGATCACCTCGGGAGAGCTGACAGGGCTGTTTCCCCTCGATGTCACCTTCACCAATGTCTCGACGGGGCCGATCACCTCGGGAGAGTGGGACTTCGGTGATGGCACAAACTCCAAGGACATGAGTGCCACAGTTGAGCATCGTTACGAGAATCCCGGACCGTATCAGGTGACGCTGACCGTACGCGACGACAGCGTGGGCAGCAGCAGCGTTAAGAATGATGTCTGGATCAGGGTGAAGCCCTTCTTCAAGGGATCCGTGTTTTTCCAGTGGTTCCGGGATCTCCCGGGAGAAGATGACGTTGATACAAGGATTGACAGCAATCAGTATCACTGCGGCATCGTGGGCCTGGAAGTGTGGGGGGATATCGAGGAAGAGGGCAGGGGTGATATCGTCAAAGCATACCTGACGGAACAGGGCGGAACGTGGCATATCATAAAAGGCTTCCGGACCGAGGACCCCGCCGCTGAAAAATGGAACATCAATATCATGTGCCTCGACAGAAGGCTCGGGAACAGCTTCATCCATGACCCTTACGGGTGGGCGGGCCGTGATCGATACCCGGGGCCCGAGTCAGACTCCGAAACCAGTTTGATAACTACAAACATGAACGCAAACGAATACTTATGCGGGATCGTGGGGTTTAAAGCCTCGGACGGCGACATACAAGAGAACGGTGACCAGGGCACGGTCTTCGAAGTCATGCCATACCTGATAGGGGGAGAGGATCCACAAACGTGGAGGCTAAAGGCTGATGTGGCTACACACGAGACGCACGAGCGCTGGGATCTACTGGACGTGCTGTGTGTGGTCAATGATCCAACCCTTTTCGCGCAACTAGAGTTCACGATAAAGCCAGGGGCGCAGGATGCTTACATTACAGATGCCGACAACAACCGCTATTTCCACGACAACTACATCTGTGGCCTGGTTGGCATGAGCATCAAACGGGCCGATATCCAAGAAAAGGTCAAGGGAGAGATTCTCACCGGCTTCCTGGGGTGGAACAACCAGGGCTGGTTTGCGCAGGTAAACTTCTTGACTGAAGGATCTGCATTCAAGGCAACCCGCGGCGGCTCGACGCTGTGTGTCAGCACAACCATCGCAGAGGAACGCTGAGTGGCTCGGCTGTGGAAGGCATGAAGGTTGAGGGCGGCAACGTAGACACCAGTCTCTTCTTTCAGAGGATTCTACGAAGATGGACCAATCCGCGCCGGTACGGCAGAAGTACGCCTCCTTTCTGATCCGGATGTGGCGGGAGGTGGATCCCGCAGCGCCCGACGCGGCAGCCGAGTGGCGCGGAGAGATCGAGCACATCCAGAGCGGGCAGCGCTGGCGATTCGTTTCAATCGAGGCGTTGCTGGCGTGCTTGCGGCTGCAGACTGAAGGACCAGGCCAGACGCTGTTCGGGCCAACTGTGGACAATCATGTAGTGAGCAATGGCATTCGGTAACGGCACTCAATACACGTGGGCTTCTCTTGGCTGATACTTCAACTGCCACCCTGCGAGCCCGAGAAAGGAGAGCAGAATGCGGAATAAATGCGCTTCTGGGGTCCTGGCGTTCGCTCTGATCGCTCTCTGCGGCGTCAGAGTCATCGTGGCGGGCGGTGATCCCGATATTGGCTGGAACGTGCTAGCCAGTGGCGGCGGACGAGTGACAGCGGGAGCCTATACCCTGGATAACACTGTCGGCCAGGCAGACGTCAGCATCGCCAGCGGCGGCTCATCCGAGCTCTGCAGTGGCTTCTGGTGTATGGGAGCGGGCAACGAAGAGGGCAGCTATCGGCTGTACCTGCCGCTGGTGCTTCGGTAGGGGCGGCGAGAGAATCTCATCGATACACTGATTTCTGCGCGTGCGAAAAGGAGTAATCCAAGATGAAACGCAAGTTATTGACGATGACGTGCCTCCTGGTGCTGGCATTCTTTGCGAACGCCAGCAGCGCGGTCGGCCAGGAAGGGACGGAAGATCCTGCCGCGACATCGCAGGCACCTATTTCAGTGGACGGGACGGTGGCGAGCAAGATCTCATACCAGGGCGTGCTGCGGGAGGGGGGCAGCCCGGTGACGGGAACCCGCAATCTGACCTTCAGCTTCTTCAACAACGCCGCCTGCTCGGGCACGGCCGTGGCGACCGTCACGAAACCCGGCGTGGCGGTGAGCAACGGTCTGTTCAGCGTGGCATTGGACGTGCCGCAGGATAAGTTCAACGGCCAAGGGCTGTGGTTGCGCGTGCAGGTGGGCGGCACGAACCTGAGCTGCCAGGAGCTGTTGGCCGCCGCGTACGCGCTCAGCCTGCGGCCGGGCGCGACCATCTCGGGGAACAACACGACGTTGAATTTGAATACCACGGCGGGTTACGGCGTAGAGGCGGTCACCAACGCGGCGAATTGGGCGGCCGCAGTGACGGGTCGTGCGAAGGCGACGTCGGGTGGAGCATTCGGCGTATACGGCGAGACCGACAACGCGACCGATAACTCCGTGGGCGTAGTCGGGAGGGCAAATGCCACCACAGGCAAGACCATCGGCGTGGTGGGCAGGACAGACAGCGCCAGCGATGATGCAGTCGGTGTGAATGGCCAGGCGTCGGCCACGACCGGCGCCACCCGTGGGGTTTGGGGCTGGACTGCCAGCAAGAGCGATTGGGCCATCGGCGTTCGGGGCTCGGCGACGGCCACCTCGGGCCTGACCGCCGGCGTCTTCGGCGAGACTGCCAGCACGACGACGGCCGCCAGCGGGGTGTGGGGCGTGGCGAACGCCACCAGCGGCGTCACCGTGGGTGTCACCGGTCGAACGGAGAGCCGGACCAATGGCGCCCGGGGGGTGTGGGGCAATGCCACGGCCACCAGCGGCCAGACGATTGGGGTGCTGGGCGAGACTAACTCGCCCGACAGCGCAGCTGTCCAGGGAGTCGCCTACGCCACCACGGGGACCGCGCGCGGCGGGGACTTTCACAGCGTGAGCGGATATGGAGTTGCCAGCAGGAGCGATAAGTCAATCGGCCTGGTCGCCTATGGCGGCACGGACTGCGGCGCTCATGGCGTGTACGGGGAAACCAAGGCCAACGGCTGCTATGCCTCCGGCGTACTGGGCCGGGCCGTCGCCGATGACAGCGTCGGCGTCACGGGCATCCATACCGGCGCGCGCGGAGACGTAGGCGCCGGGGTATCCGGCTACAGCGTAAACGCGGCCGGCGTGGCAGGATCTTCGGACAACGGCTGGGCCGGGTGGTTTCAAAGCGGACCCAACGGCAATGGCATCTACGCGGCGGGCGGCACGAACGGCATGGCTGCCCGGTTCGACGGTCGGACGAGCACCCATGTCCTGGAGATCACGGGCGGCAGCGATCTGGCGGAACCCTTCGAGATCGCCGGCGAAGTCCAGCCTGGCACGGTTGTCGCCATAGACCCGACCCGTCCCGGGCAACTGCGGGTCGCAGACAAGGCGTATGACCGCACCGTAGCTGGCTGCGTCAGCGGCGCAGGGGGCATCCGGCCCGGCCTGACCATGCAGCAGGAAGGCACGGCCGCGGGTGGCACACATCCTGTGGCTCTGTCGGGCCGCGTCTACTGCCTGGCCGACGCCTCCTCCCGCGCGATCCAACCGGGGGACCTGCTGACCACGTCAGACACGGCCGGCCATGTGATGTCCGCCGTCGACCCATCCCGCGCGCAGGGCGCGATCATCGGCAAAGCAATGTCGTCACTTGAGCAAGGCCAAGGGTTGGTGCTGGTGCTCGTCAGTTTGCAATAAGAACAGGAGGTCCCGGCGATGATGGCTCTACGTATGGCCTATCTTGCGATAGTAGGTTTGTTGCTGGTCACACTCCTTGCCTGCATGGCTGTCCCTGTTCAGGCCGCTCAGTACGGAGCGGATGAGGTCCGTGCCGCGGTGGAGACTTGGGTACGCTATGTCACCGCGGATGCCCGGCCGGACGCCGTTGTCGAACGCATGGAACCTTATCCGCCAGAGGGACAGACGATGGCCTATATCGCACATCTCAGCGGCGGGGGCTTCTGCCTCGCCGGGGCCAGCGTTCTGGTGCTGCCCGTCTACCTCTACAGCCCGACAGGCGTCTACGATCCGTTGAACCCGGATTGCCGCTACATCCTCGAGGATATCGCGAACAGGCAAAGGGTCCTGGAGCGGAGCCTGGCGGAAGGAGACACGCGGATCGAAAAGTATCAAGACGACCTGAAGGCGCGCGCGGCGTTATGGCAGCAATTGATCGCAGGCCAAGCGCCCTCGATATCGGCGTCCGCTGGGGAAGCGCTTGCCGACCCGGTCAGGATGGAGCTGCCCCTGACATCTCGTTGGCATCAAGGCTCGCCGTACAATGACCAGTGCCCCAACCTGACGCCGGGCGTCGATGAGCGCACAGCGGTGGGCTGCGTCGCCACCGCGATGGCACAGCTCATGCGCTACTGGCAGTGGCCGCCCAGCGGCACGGGGACCGGTGATCTCAACTACGACTGGCGCTGGACCACGACCTGGCTCGAAACACCGCTCACCGATCCGCACATTCCATCGTCGTGGAGCTCGCGCCTGCGCTGGACGCCGGCCGGCGGCGGGAAGCTGCAGATGTACGGGTACTGGGATGAGAGCCTGTACCGGGCAGCACGATGCATCCCGGACCCGGCCAATTGCCACTCGCCACAGGATTACCTGGGCGCTCTACAGACCCTGTGGAATGGACTCAGCAAGTCGCACACGCCCGTGCATGCGGATTTTGCCGCTACCCTCTACGACTGGAACGCGATGAAAGATTCCCACTCGGATCCGTCGGATGACGGCGACATGGCAGCGGCGACAGTCAATAATCACGCCGGGGTAGCCGTCGGTATGAAATACGGCCTTGTGGGATCGAGCGCGTTCCTCGACGATATCGACAATGCCTTGGCGGACCATTTTCGGTACGACCCCGTTGCGACCGTTCAGGGTATCAACGTCCAAGCGATCGTGGAGGAAATCCAGTGGCTGCGCCCCGCCATTCTCGCCGGCCGGAACCAAAACGACGAAGGGCATGCCTGGGTGTTGTGTGGGTACAATACCGAAACCGTCCCGGAGCAGTTCCTCATGAACATGGGCTGGGGGCGGGGCTGCACCGATTGGTACTCCCTCGACAATGTCCCATTTCCGAACGAACAGAAACAGGTGATTTTCATCACGCCCCGCGACATCGTCAAGTTCATCGGCCAGTATGATTGGGGCCCAGGTATCCCCGGTGATCCCTATCACGATATCGAGGCGGCCCTCAGAGCCACGCCTGGGCCCCCTGACGGAGCAACACTGATCTTCAAGGCCGACTCGGTCAACACCTTCTCCGCCCCCACGCTGGTGATCAGCCGGCCATTCACGCTCAAGGGCAAGAATGTCACGATCCGCCGGCAGCCCTAGTGACACTCTAGCGTGAGGCAGGTACTAGCCAGCATACAAATGACAGCATTCGCTCTGCGGATCTCAAGACGCCAAGCGCGCGCTATTCCATCCTTCTCGGCCGGTACTGGATCGCGCGATCCTCGGATCGCCGCGATATGTGGATCGCCGCGATATGCGCCGGGTGAATGCGCTCGCTCCCCGCCAGGCCTGCCCTGAGAATGGCGAAAGGTCCGCGATCGTCCGCGCCAGCTTTAGCACCCGGTGATACGCCCGCGCGCTCATGTTCATCTCACGGCCGCAGCGCTCGGCCAACGGCCGTAGGATGGTCGCGCCCAGAAGCTGGCGGCCGGTCTCGTCCACCGGGCAATGGTCGCGGACGATGGCGCGGCGTTCGCTCACGGCGTCACGCCCCAATCGTACCAGAACAGATCCGCCAGATAATCGTAGACCGCATCAGACCCCACCAGCAGCGCGACTTCGCGGTTCAGCTTGGCC
>CAZELR010000104.1:0-10774 GCA_964513075.1 uncultured Anaerolineales bacterium | reverse complement strand
GGATGCTGAGCGAGAACTATGACGTGGGGTATCTGTTCAAGAAGGTGGTGCAGGAGGGGATTTAACGAGATCCTTCGCTGGGGTCTCGCGGTGACTGACTTTGAGTGGTTAACCCGCTCAGGATGACAGCAGAGTGACGAGTAGTCCAACCTCTTGGCGTATTGTCCCTTACACTGAGCCCTCGCCGATCAAGCGCGTGCGGGTGCGCGACGACGCGCAAGTGCGCCTGGTGGTGCGCTACCTGCTGGCCGACGAGTGCGTGGCGCTGCTGGGACCGCCGAACAGCGAGAAGAGCCACCTGCTGCACGATGTCGCCGCAGCGCTGGCTGCCACCGGGCGCTTCCAACCCTTGTATATCGACCTCTGGCAGACTCGCTCGCATGACGAGGCCTCGTTCTTCTCCAGCATGGCCGAATTGTTGTCCAGCGCCCTGGGCCACCGCGCGCCTGCGCTCTCCACCGAGACGCCCGACGCGCGCGCGCTGCAGCGCTACCTGGCGGCGTGCGCCAACAGCAGCGACCGCGGCGTGGCGCTGCTGATCGACCACCTGCAAGCCCTGCCGCACGACCTGGTGCACGGCCTGCTGCTGGCGTTGCGCGCCGCTTACATGGAACGAGAGGCGGACGCACCGCACAGCCTGGCAGCCGTGGTGGCCGGCGGCATGAACCTGGTCAGCTTCGCCACCGGCTCCACCTCGCCCTTCAACATCGCTAAACCGGTGGTCGCCGGCCCGCTGACCGAGGCGCAGAGCCGGGCCCTGGCCGCGGCCACCCTGGCTGCATACGACTGTCCCGTCTCCGCACGCGGCCTGGACCGCATCGTGGCGTGGGCCGGCGGCGACCGTTACCTGGTGCCCCAGATCTGTGTTTGGGCGGCCGAAACGGTGCACGACTATCGCCGGCCGCTGGTGACCTGTTCGGTCGTCGAGCGCGCAGTCGAACGTCTGTGGATTGCCGAGGAGGCGCCGCCGCCCATCCGCGCGGCCATCCGCATGATCGAGGAAGACCCCGACACCATGCTGGACGTGCTGCACATCCTGGACCACGGCGCGCTCGCCCGGTCGCACTCCCGCCAGACGCCCACCCGCACCGGCGCCGACCGGCTCCGGCTCTCCGGCGCGGTAACGCTGGCCGAAGGCTGCTACACCTTCACCAACCTGGCCTACCGGCGGGCGCTGGCAGCCCATTTCACCACCGATCACGTGGGCCACGTCCTGCGCATCGCCGGCCTCTGGGACGAAGCGATCCAGCACCTGGCCCCGCGCATGGCGCCCGCGCCCCTCGTCGCCCTCGCAACAGTGACCGCCAAGCCCCGACGTCACTGCGATGATGCCGCCCCCGCAGATAACGCACCACGCACCACGCACCACGCACCACGCACCACGCAGTACGCAGTACGCAGTACGCAAGACGCCGCCCGCCCCCAGTTCCTGGAAGCCATCGTCCAGTCGATCTATGCCACCGACGCGCTGGACCGGGCCTATGAGCTGTTGGCCGAAGGGCTGCGCACGGGATTTGGCCTGCCGGAGATCGCCATCTATCGCGCGCTCCCTGCGCAGGGCCACCTGGTGCGCGCTTACCCGCGCGCGGGGCCGCCGCCCGAAACCGTAGACCTGCACGATCCGACCTGCGTCGAGGCCCAGACCTACCACCTGGGCAACTATGCCTTGCGCGGCACTGCGGACGAAGCGCGGCTGGTGGTAGCGCTGGCATCGGCCAACCAACCCATCGGCGTGGTCACCGTGGAACACTTCGTGCGCGACCGCGATCCCCACGATCTGCCCGAACAGTTGCCCGACCTGCTGCATTTCTTACAACACGCGGGCGGTGCGCTGGGAAACGTGATCCTCCGCACAGCCTACCTGGCCATTGGGCAGGCCGTGTTGGACAGCAAGGCGCTGGAACCCGTCGCGAACCGCGTGCTGAGCACCGTGGCCGATGCGGTGGGGTGCGACTATGCCGCACTCTACCTGGTGGACGACAACCGCCGCGGCCTGGAGCTGGCCGCGGGCGTGGGCCAGGCCGGCGACCCCGACTGGCGTGCGTTGGCGCACTTCCCGTTGTCGGGCGGACATCCGGCAGTGACCGCGCTGCAAGAGCGGCGCATGCTCACGACGCGCGGCAGCGAGAGAAGCCGGGAACATGGCCTGGTCGAGCGCTTCGGACTGCACCAGTATATGCGCCACTTCCTCCCGTTGGCTGCCGGCGGCGATGAATTGGGCACGCTGGAGCTGGGCTTTGCGGGCAGCCGCGGCCGCACCACCGACGAAAGCGTTCGCACCCTGGCCGCGTTCGGCGATCAGGTCGCGATCGCCGTGCACAACATGCAGCTCCTGCGCCGCACCGACCAGGCCCTGGCGCGCAAGCTCGCCGAGATCTCAGTGGGCCGCGAGATCCAGCTCAGCCTGCTGCCGAAGAGCTGCCCCAGCGTGCCCGGCTGGGATTTCGCCGCCGTGTACCAGGCCGCCCGGGTGGTGGGCGGCGATTTTTACGACTTCTGCGACCTGCCCGGTGAGCCGAAGCGGCTGGGGCTGGTGATCGCGGACGTGGCGGACAAGGGCGTGCCGGCCGCGCTCTTCATGGCCGTCAGCCGCACCATCATCCGGACCGTCGCGTTCAGCGGCCGCGGCCCGTCCGCCGCGCTGATCCGCGCCAACCAGCTCATCCTGAACGACAGCCAGGCCGAGCTGTTCCTAAGCGCGATCTACGCCGTGCTCGACCTGGAAGCCGGCAGCATCACCTACGCCAACGCCGGCCACAACCGGCCGCTGTGGTACCACGCCGCCGACGGCAGCCTGACCGAGCTGGACCAGCGCGGCATCGTGCTAGGCGCGTTCGAAGAGATCACGCTGGGCCAGGAGCGCATCGACCTCGCGCCCGGCGACGTGTTGGTCTTTTTCACCGACGGCGTGACCGACGCGCTGAACGCCCAGGGCGAGGATTTCGGCGACGACCGCCTGCGCCAAGTGATCCTCGCCCACGCCCGCGGCAGCGCGCAAGAAGTCCTCTGGGCCATCACCGGCGCAGTGGCCGGTTTCGTCGGGGAGACGGAGCAGGCGGATGATGTGACGGGGGTGGTGGTGCGGTGGGGATAGAAAGTGCCCTCGTCAATCTCCGATAGAATCAGCAGATGAACGGATCACGCCTCGAAGTGTGCAACAGCGCCATCGCCCGACAGCCTGCGAAACAACCGTCGCGCTGACCGCACCCCTCACACTGCGCCAGGTATCCCCGGCGCCACTCCTGCATTACCGGACCCTGCATGATGACATCCAACGGATCGGCCAGCAGGTTCCCTGCAACCAACGGCACATGGGGACACGGCCGAACGTTGCCCCATGGGTCCACGGTCACGTGGGCAAAGCCGGCCATGCAACCGTTGGAACTGTTGGGCGTAAAGCAGTGCGGGATCGGCGTGCCGAACTTCACTCGTCCGGTGCTTCCATTGTGGCCAGCATGCTCTACCTCAGTGATCGCCATTTGGAGTTCTGCCCCGCTGGCTTCCAATCCAGGTAATGACGCACCGATGTAACGATTGAAGACAGCCTGCCCCACACCCGATGCCTGGCTCAGGGCAATGATCTCCGGCATCTCGGCATAGTTCTGGCGTGTAATAACCGTGCTGGTGCTCACCCGAACCCCGGCGTCCGCGGCTCGCCGGATATTGGCGAGGGTCTCAGCATGCGAGCCCGGCGTCGCGGTGAACGCTTCGTGGGAACGCGCATGCGCGCCGTGCAGCGAGACCAGGATACATTCCAGACCTGTTAACCCGGCCAGGAAACGCACCGTGCGCGCCGGCGCTTGCCAGCGCGCATTAGTGAAGACGCTGAAGGCGAAACCTAGTGCCTGAGCCTGGCGGACGATCTGCTCGAACTCAGGGTGCAGCGTCGGCTCGCCGCCGGTGAAGCGCAGGCGCGGTCGATAAACAGCAAGACCCTCAAACAGTTGATCCCATTCATTCACCGACAAAACCTGGGGGCCGTCGTTGTGCGCAAAGACGTTGCTGCAGCCGGAACAGGCGTTGTTGCAAGTCGGAGTCAATTCCACGTAGACGGAGGCCAAGAGCGCGTCAAGATCCAGTTGAGAGCCCGAAACGTCACAGGCGCAATCACCCATCAATAGCCTCCGGCCGAAGTATCTTAGTAACAGATGCAGCCAGTTCTCCACTGGTTAGATCCTCATCATGCCATGTGTCCTGAACTACCTTCCACCAACTTTCAGCTTCACCCCACGATTCGCCGTACAATTCAGTAAACCATGATCTGGCATCTTCCACCGTCTTCCCCAGTTCAGGAGAGTAAGGAGAAAACCTCTCATGATACCCGCTGGCCTTAGCCAAGTGTTGCGCGACTAGTCTCCGTTTGCCATAGTCATCGTGGCTTTGGTCGCGAGCGATCCGAGCATATTGGTGATGAATTTTGCCCTTCAAAAAGTCATAATCCTGCCTCAAACCGAATACCTCAATAGCCTCCCTTGCTTTTCCTAATTTCTGTAGCGCTTTTGCCCAGAATTCCATCCGCTTCTCCGGCACTGCTCTTGCCCACCAATAATAGACTCTTCCCCAATCCTCCAGAATATCTACATAGAGAAAGACATTGTATGCTGACGTAGGTTGTTCGATTCGCCCCAAGGCATCCTGAAGTTTGGTCTCTGCCACGATCAGATGAGGAACCAATCGATCTGGCCCGGTTGTTCCTTGATCAAAAAGTGTAGCAGCCCAGTCACGATGCAAACAGCCCCACTCATCATAGGCCTCCACCTCGTAAAATTGTTCCCTATTGGCTGCAGGCCGACTCTCCAATATTTGAATAGCATCGCACAAGTGATGCTCTGCCTGCACAAAATCCGCCTCACCGTGAAGTTGCTCACTTTGATTAATAGATTTAGTCTGCCAAGACTCGGTACGCCCTTTGCGTCGAAAAGAGCGCCCCAGATTGATCTCTGCTAATACAGTACCTCGTTCGTTACCGATGGCCCTGAAGATATTCAGGGCTTTTTGGCTAGACTCAATCGCTTTGTTGGGCTGGCCGCGACGTTCGTAGATGATTCCCTCCGTATTGAGGCTAAGACCTATTGGATACCCATCACCTTCTTCCTCTCGCTTACGAAGGGAGACAGAACAGTAATAGACGGCGCGTTGTGGCTCGCCCATGCGAGCATAGATATAGGCCAGATTATTGCGCGCTTCGGCCGCCCCGGCATCATATCCTATGGACTGATAGAGGGGAACTGCTCGGTTATATGCCTCAGCAGCTTCCTTCATGAACAAACATCCGCGGAGCGCTATTCCTTTGTAGAGATAGGCGGTAGCCAACAAGTAAGGGTACAACCAAGGCTCTTTATGCTCGTCGCACACTCGCTCCAATACGTGGATAGCGTCATCGAAGTTTGTAAAGGAAGCCTCAGCTAATTCACCCCCGAGGTAAGCTTGAGCAGTGGCTAATGCAACGCGAACGCCTCCCCGGTACAATTCCGGCTCTTCTGACAATGTAGGTTTGGCGAGGAGCTTCTCAGCGATTTTGACTGCCCTTGATACTTCGTTTCTAGCAATGTAGCGACTCACCCAACGTCGGCGGCTGTCATAATCCACGGCAGGACTATGAAGCACTTGCCTGCCATGCAGCCACACCGGGTCGCGACGCGGATAGTCCACGGTCTGCATGTCAAGATCACCTCGACGCCAAGCCCGGTGCGACATGAACCACAACGCCTCGTTGCATAACCAGGTGTCCCATTCGAGTTCTCGGCGTGCGATGGCCTCCTCATCCAAGTGGGAGTATTCACGATAACCGAGGCGCGGATTTCCATCGAAATGATAGTATAGCCGTTCGCCAATCAAGAGTTGTTGTTCCCGGCGTAACCGCCCACGCTCCTGCCAGTCCTGAGCCTGCCGGATGTGTTCACGATAAGCCGCAATTTGCTCCGTGTACCAATCGATAATAACCCGGTCCAGTCCTGCTTGCTCGCGATAATCGGGCCAATCGACGAGCCAAACATATTTCTCGACCAAGTCGTACATCTCATCATGCAGGAAGAACATATCCCGACTACCGAGCCGCGGCGGCTTAACAAAGGATAGTTCCTGAAGTTGCGCAGACAACTCTCTTGCCTTTTCTAAATCTATCCCCATTAATCGGGCCAACAACTCGTCGTTGCACCCTTTGCGACAGAGGGCCACGAACTTGATGGCCTTGTCAAGAGGCGTTTGGAGAACCCGCACTTGTTCTACCGCAACTCTCTCAAAGTCGACAGGGCGGATCGTCTCAAGCGTGTCTCGATCCCAATCGCCTCTTTGCAGCCAATCCAATGCCAGGGCAAGTAAGATCGGCCGCCCCCCAGATAGCTCGTGAACCTTCTCCACGATATCCGGCGACTCACTCACCATCTGGTGGCCATATTCTGAGGCTTGGAGGTAAGCCTGTGTCTCAGGCAAGGTAAAGCCAGCTACTTGGTGGTCGAATAGCCGATCTCCATATGTTTCCTTGAGTTTAGTGCGCAAGAAATCGCCTTCAACGGGACGGGCCGCAATGATAACCGCCGTGTTCGGCAAATCGCTGATGCGCCGGAGAAGCCACTGCCAACTCGGAGCGGCAACCTCCTCGACCTCGCAATCTCGCAAGACTTCCTCGGAATCGCGTTCGTAGGCCAAACGCTCTGCCGTATCAAAGCGCAACACGATACGCTTACTCTCCGCAATAGCGGAATAACCTAGGCAAAATTGCGCCCATAGCTCTGCCTGCGGCTCCTTTTGACGTCGTTGCCAATATTGCGCGAAGTAGCGTTTTTTGGGATCGAGGCTCTGGGCGATGGCCGCCTCAAGGCCCTGGTGTGAGTGCATCCTGGTGTCGTAGAAATCGAGGAGCGGAGAGCATAACGCCTTGGAGTTGTGTGCTATTCGCTCAGCTTCTTCCAGGAGCATGGTTTTGCCTGTGCCGGCATTTCCTTCCAAAAAAACAATCGTGGTCTCCTTGTTTTCGATGGCCCTGCCGATGATACCCCTTTCAGCCTCACGTCCAACCAGCGATAGTTTCTGCGCAGCTAACTCGCTCATATCCCTGCCTCCGGTTTTGTGACCAGTGCTTGGTGCAGATCTTCGTAGTGGGTTTCGCCGATAGCCGCAACGAGCACGTCCAGCAGTTCACCATCTCTGTCTTTGTCGCGCTGTGGTTTTTCTCCGATCTCACGGAGCAGGGCTTCGCCCATACCCACCGGCGGGACCTGTGTGGTCAGGAATTCAATTGTAGCGACCTCAGTCTGCAATTCCGACCAACGCCCTTCTTGGCTCGGGTCATTCAAAACCAGATAGCTGGCCGCGTGATACAACCACTCCTGGAAGAACATCAACTGCTCTGTGTCTCTGACAGAAGGCAGCAGCGATCGCCATGCCCTGGCTGCCGCGCGATGCGAAAGGCCGAGGCGTGCTGCGGTGTTCTTCCGTAGAGCATCGCTATGGATGTGCCGAACCACTGGATCAACCTCATACAGCGGAAATTTGTGAGCTAAGAGGTGGCACTGCCGGAGAGCAGCGATCACGTCTTGCGGTCCGCCTAGAGGAATGAAATGATCTCGAAAGACATCTTCGTCGGCCAGTTTGTATAACAGACTGGCGTTGAGCCTGCGCAACACGCACAAACCCTCGGCAAAGAGGGTCTCCAGGCCAGCAGGTGCCCGCGACCAAATCTCTTTACGGATGACGTCCATGAACGAAGCTAGATAAGCTCTGCTCTGACTGTCAGATAGTTCTGGTGGCAATTTCAACTTGCCATCAGAGTCGCGCTTTGCCAAGAGATCATCAAGGATGTGCTTGATAAACCCCGGGTTGCTCCGGCCGGTCAGATCATAAATCTGCCTGACCAGCGTAGGAGAGGGCGGTTCAATCGCAGCTTCGGGGTCATTAAACAACGTGTACTTACCTACCATTTCGCTCACACCAGACAGACTAAAAGGCGAGAGCGGGAAAATCTCGGCTTCGCGTTTGAACGAGAACGGCCAGCCTGCGACTGGGTAACGTCCTGCCAGAATGAGACGACTGCGTTTGCCATCCTTAGTCAGTTTACTTATCACCTGAGCCGGTATTTCACTTACAAAGTTGACAAAAGCTGGCCAGCCAGCCTCTACCGCCTCGGTATGCTCAAAAATAACCAGGAGACGTCGCTTTTCTTCGAGAGCTTCTCGCAGTTTCTCACCCTGGCTGATCCAGCGTTTGTTCATTGCCTTGGCTACGATGCGCACTAATTCTGGATGCGTCAATGGGGGTAGAGTTGTTTTCAAGTCAGCTTCTTTCGGGCCAAGATCCACCCGAACGATTTCTTCGGGCTTCCAGCCCTCGCCCTGAGCGCGACGCTCAATCTCATCGCATAAGGCACGCTTGCCTGCGCCGAACGGCGCATAGAACTCGAGAAATGGGGCAGCCTCCAACCGGAAGATGCGCTCCAAGTCGTCTCGCCGGTTAGCGAACTCGGCTAGTTCTTGGGCGAGCGCCACAAAGAACTCACTAGCCGTGGCTTGGATGACCTCCATGTTCGCCCAATCTTGCAGGCCCTGCGTCTCGCGGTCGTCGAATTTCCCCACCATGTAATGTCGGGAGTCAGAACCCAAATGCCTGGCACTGATCAGGGTGCGAATAAGGTTCATGTCGCTATCGGCCAAGCGATAACCCACAAAAATGAACGATCTTTGGGCCAAAAGCGAAGCTGCCGCGCCCCACAAAGAACCGGCCAGGACACTTGCCTGCAAGATGGCGTTTCTCGCCAGGGCATAATCCGTTCCACTGACGACCACCGTCTTGGGATCGGTGAAGTCGCCATGCAGTTTAAGAATGGCATGCGGCTCCGCAGCCACTAGTGGCACATCTTGGTCGCGTCGTATAGTAACATAGGGTTCGCCCGCTCCTTCGAAAGCACGTTCCATTAAATCGTCCCAATTGGTCGTCACAATCAGTCTATTGATTTCGCCAAGATACGGCAGCAATCGGTAGAACCCCTTCTGGTACGGTTTGTCAGGGCCGACAGTGGCTGTTTGGATCCGATCCGCCAACTCCTCAAGCATCCGACCCCGCAAGCCAACTCCTTGCAGGAGGTCCGCGATCTCATCCAATCTGTAGTCCTTATCGGCAGAGGTCGCAACGCCATAGGACTGCGCAAATTGCTTCAACGTGTCCGTCAAGGCTGCGCTGGAAGGCATATTGACGTCGAGCGATACACCGGCCCCAATGAAGAGAATTGCCCTGCCGCGTCGCGCGTCCTGTACTAGACGCTGAAAGACCCCGTTCTCCCGCCACTGCTTTCGTTTCTCCTCGCGTTCTTCAGGGGTTTTTGGGGGGGCGGGGGAGGTGAGTGAAGCCCACAACCGTTTACGCACTTCCTCCTTCTCATCTGCGCCGAGTATCGGCAATCTGAGGAAGTCTTCCCGTTGCACCTCAGTCTTGTCGCGCAACATGGCGACAACACTCTGAACCACATCTTCGCGAATTGCTGGCGGCATGGTACTTCTCCTCTACCGATCACACTTCCCGCGCCCACGGCGCGCGCAAAACCGCCCACAGAACCGCGGGTCGAATCGCACCGAGCAGGTAGACCCAGGGCAGACAAACAATAATCGCAACAATGATAACACCAAACAACGCCGTTAGCAATGGGTCAATGAACCACGGCGCCGGGATAGTAAACACCAGATAGGGAATGAGTAAGACCCAAAGAATCAGAAACAGAAAGTTGAACCGCAGCCGCACCTTTGTCACCTGCACAGACCGGGCCGGGTTCTTGGTGAGCTGTGCTTCGTACTTCGCAGCGATATCGTAGTCCAGCTCATCCTCCAGCCGGTGCATTTCCTTAGCGTACGCCCGCCACGACCAGTAACTCTTGTAGCCGATGAGCGCAAGAGCTACCGAAGCGAAGTATCCAACAATCGCCAGCGCCAGGCGTTGCCAATCTTCCTTAAGGAGCTGCATCACGATCGCAAGAGTGGCAGTGTTGACCGCAAAAAAGAAACTGGTCAAGTCACGATTGTTCTCATCGATCTGCTTCAGACGGTCGTAGTACGTCCGGAGCAGATCCTCCTTGCGCGAACGATCGTCCGAGCCTCCACAGCTGGCATCCTCAGCCATTCAACACCTCCCAACAAATCATCGCTGTTCCACCACCGTCTCTCACGCCATCGTCCCAGTTTGCGATTTCAGAACATCAGTGCTATTCTACTCCCCCCGGCACGGTTTCCAGCAAGCTGGTCTACCGGAATTGGAGGATAGACATGAATCTTGACATGTGGTTTAGAGATGACATTCGCAATATACTGATCGGTATCGAAGTCGCTTCAGCACAGACGTTTGGCGACCTTTCTGATGGTGAGCAGCTCGCGTTTCGAAACGGATTCCGCGCTGCACTCCTGGCGGTCGCCGCCAGCTTCGGAATCGTCGAACGCGAGCCACCATCGTTGACACAGGTGCAGCCGCCCATGCTGGGCGACATTCGTCGTCGCTTGCCGCCCCGATAGCCGGGCCTATCGTCCCGTCTTGACATCGGGCTCGTAGATTGAGAGCCGAATCTTGCGTTTACGCGGCTCGAAATGGGTAATCTGCGCCCACTCATCCGTGCTAACGTCATAGACTGTGTCGTCCAGCTTCCCCGTGAACTTCGTGCCTTTCTGGTCGGCTTCCCAGGTCGTAACGTGCTCGCGGACTACCAGGTCCAACCCGGCTGCTCGATTGCGACTCACGGATTCGACCTCCAGGTTGGTCGGCGCCCTCAGGGATGGCGCATCACCCTCATCAGGATCCT
>CAZELR010000103.1:0-10930 GCA_964513075.1 uncultured Anaerolineales bacterium | reverse complement strand
TCAGGACTCATGCGACCAGTATACCATACCCCGATGGAACGGTGAACAGTTACCACCGGCACGAGCTTCCAGTCCGTTTCGCCGAGGATCTTTTGCACCTCGCGCCAGTCGAGGACGACCACGAGGAGGCCGACGATCACCAGGGCCACCACGAGGCCGATGACCAGACGTTGGCGATGGGGTTGCGGTTGTGCTGTCATCGTCCTCAACTCCTGCCAGGCCGATCGGTGGCCCGCCCCAAAGCGACGCCCGTCTTGACCAGACCCAGAGGTCCGCCCTGATAGATCAAAAAGCGGTCCTCCCACTCGGGCTCGAACTTGGCCTTGTAGTCGCGCATCCCCTTGTAGGAAAAGAACCTGGTGGCGCGCTCCGCCAGTTCGTGGGCGGCGCGCTCCGTCAGGGGTGCACCCGGCTCGTCGCCCACGCCGGCATAAGGCGCCATGCCCAAATCAAATGTGCGGTAGCCCAGCTCCTTCAGAGCCAGCAGCAGGGCAATGAACAGGTAATCCATCGTGTCGCCGGGCGCCTCCGGGCGGTGACGCATCAGGTCGATGGTGGCCTCTCCGGGCCGGTAGGACCGCACCTCGTTGGCAAAGGCGATGATCCCGCCCGACGGATCACGGAGCACCGCCAGCGGGCATTCGTTCAGGTAGCCCTCGTCAAAGTAGCCCAGTGAGAAGCTGCGCTCGTGCCGCCCCGGGATCCGGAGCCATTCGGCGGAAACCTCCCTGACCTGAGCCAGCAGCGCCGGGTCGTGGGGGGGCTGGTAGCGAATGAGCCTGTAACCCTCCTTTTCGAACTTGTTGCGATCGTGGCGCATGTGCCTGCTGTGCTGGAGCTGCTGGGCGAAATGCTCCAGGTTGACGATTGCTTCCTCGCCGATCTTGAGGGACTGCAGGCCAAGGCGGTGGTACATGGGCAGCATTTTGGGAAGCGCCTGGTGGAAGGCGACGTCCCAGCCGTTGTCGGTGCAGAAGCGCAGGAAGGCGCGGGTGATCTCCTCCAGCCCCGTCGCCACACCGACCGGGTCGCCCAGGGCCAGGGCCACGCCGCCCACCGTCCTGTAAGCAATGCCGCACGTCCGGTCCGCTGAGAAAAAATAGGACTTATCGGGCCACAGCTTGAAATAGTCGAGGGATGTGCCGCCGTACTGCTCCAGGATGCTTTTCATCAGCGCGCGCTGCTGGGGCCGCGTCCGCAGGCGGTAGGCCACCGGTCGGAAGAGGCTGCCAAGGGTGAACGCCGCAGCGGTCAGGCCCAGGAGATCCAACGAGTCCAGGAACCAGCGGGCATGCCGGGTGTGAGCCACCAGGTCGCTGTTGCCCACCAGGCTGAACTCACGCAAGGTCCGAACCAGCGCGTCGGCCAGGTTGAACTCCAGGCCGAAGTCCGTCTTATCCAGCAGCCAGAAGCCGAGGGTTCCATAGGAGAGGGCCACGCCCACGCTGAGCAGCATCAAGCCCACCCCCTGGGCGATACTGCGCAGCTCGCTGCGGACCGTAAACCGCCTGCGAAGGAGGAGCAGCAATACGACGACTGCGGCCGGGCTCAGAGCAGCCAGCCACAGGTGCCCCCGCCCGAGGTGAGCCACGGTAGCCAAAATCGCACCGCCGAGGGCCAGACCCCAGGCGGTCCGGCGGCGCTGGAGGAGGTGGAGCGACAAGTATACCAGTACAAAGCCGAACAACAGCGTTAGGGAGCGGCTCCAGTGATACAGTCCGAAGGGCAGCGGCATGTTGAACAGGGCGGGCTGATCCTTGAATCGTATCACCAACACGGAGACGATGCCGAGCAGGCCGTTGACAAAGGTGGCCCCCGCTACGAGCCAGGTGAGCCAATCCTGCCGGGCGAGGGCCAAAAACTGCTGCAGACGCGTCGCCGACGCACCAGATGGGCGCGGCTCCGTGGCGGACGGAGCTTCTCCGCTCGAGGGCTCGATGCCAGCCATGATTCACCTTTCCTCGAGATGGCTTGGATCACCTAAGGGTTGCCAACTTCTCGAAAGTTGGCAACCCGAAAGTTGGCAACCCTGTTTCACGACCCGAACATCTTGCGATAGAGCGCGCCGCCGAACGCGGGGCGGAAGCCGCAGCGCTCGTAGAGGCGCAGCGCGCCGGAGGTGTTCTCAGTGTCAACACCCAGTGCGGCCTCGGTCATGCCCTGCTCCTGGAGGATGCGCAGGCTGCGCATGATCAGGCTGGCCGCCAGGCCGCGGTGGCGCCACGGCCGCCGGACGCTGATGCATTCGGTGTAGCCGCGCAGGCGCCCTTGCTCCTCGTTCTCCCGGGGGTTGATGAAGCTGCGCACCTGGCCCACTACCTGGTCGCCGTCCCAGGCGATCTGCCAGAGGTGCGGCTGCATGGCGATCGGGTCGGCGAGCCACGACTCGTAGGTGCTCGCGAGCGGTTCGGCGTAGCCCCAGTGGTCGCGAAACGCCTCGACATCGGCCTGCCAGATGGCGGGATATTGATCGGGCGTGACAGACCGCACCTCGAGTCCGGCGGGCAACGGGACGTCGGGGATCTCGCCGTCCAGCGGCCGCGTCATCTGATACCAGCGCCGCGCGACCGCGTAGCCCTCGGCCAGCAGGAGTGCGGCCGTGCTCTGTTCGCTATCTTGGATTTCCACCTGGAACAGGTGCGGGCCGGTCTCCGCACATTCGCTCGCCACCTGGCGCTGGCGTTCTTCCGTCCAGACCAGGATCGCGCGGCCGACCCCGCGCCGGCGCCAGGCCGGCGCGACGTGTCCGTACAATACATGCACGCACAGGCCGTCCGGCTCGCGATACCAATAGCCGCGGCCATAGCCGACCGTCTCCCCGGCCACCTCGGCAAAGATCATGTCCTGGTGCGGGTCGCAGTTGTCCAGGTGTGCGAACTCGCGGGCCAGATCCTCCACCGTCACGGGCCACTCGTAGCCGTCCGCGGGCCGGCACGCGTCACTCACCGCGACCATGCCCGGGAAGTCCTCCGGCCCGTGATAGCGGCGGAACGTCAGGCCGGGGATGGCCGGCGCGGCAGGCAATGTTAACGACAAATCTGGTGCTTTCATACCGTCGATTCTAGCACATCGCGCTGTGCGCGACAAGACAAAGTTGGTATCTGACTGCGGCCAGATGTCAGCTTTTTCCTTCCCCCGCGAAATCGTATAGAATACAACCATCAGCCTAAGGAGACGCCCATGAACAGCCCGACGACCCGCACGCCGCCCGAACGCAAGCGCATCCAACCAATCCTGGCCCGCTATCAGCGGCCCGATGTCCGCAGCAGCGTCGGGCAGTTGGTTACCTCATTCATGCCCTACATTCTGCTGTGGGTCGCGATGGTGCTGAGCCTGCGCGTCTCGTATCTACTGACGCTGCTGCTGGCCGTGCCGGCCGCGGGCTTCCTCGTGCGCATCTTCATTATTTTTCACGACTGCTGCCACGGCTCGTTCTTCAAGTCGCGCAAGGCGAACGACGCGGTGGGGATCATCACCGGCCTGCTGACGTTTACTCCGTACTATCGCTGGCGACACGACCATGCGGTCCACCATGCCACAGCGGGCGACCTGGACCGCCGCGGGGTGGGCGATGTGCAGACGCTAACGGTCGGCGAATATCTGGCGCTGCCCCGCTTGCAGCGCTTCATCTACAGCTTCTGGCGCCACCCGCTGATCCTGCTCACGATCGGCCCGTTGGTGATGTTCACGATCATCCAGCGGTTCCCCAAGCCGAGCGACGAGAAACGCGAGCTGATCAGTGTGCACGCGACGACTTTTGCGCTGGCCGGCATCGTGGCCGGCATGATGGCGCTGCTGGGGTGGCAGACCACCCTGCTGGTCCAGGTCCCAGTTATCATGATCGCGACGATCGCCGGGGTCTGGCTGTTCTACGTGCAGCACAACTACGAGGGCACCTACTGGGAGCGCCACGACACGTGGGACACTACGGCTGCCGCGTTCTACGGCAGCTCGTTCTATCAACTGCCGGCGGTGCTGCAGTGGTTCAGCGGCAACATCGGCTTCCATCACATCCACCACTTGAGTCCGCGCATCCCAAACTATCTGCTGGGAAAATGCTATCGCGAGAATCCCGTGTTCCACGTCCGGCCGCTGACATTGCGCAGCAGCCTGCGCTCGCTGCACCTGCGGCTGTGGTCGGAGGAGAGAGGCCAGATGGTGGGGTTCGCCGCACTAAAACCGGCAGAGGCTGCGGCGCCGCTGACGCGCTAGCACTTGCGCAACAATCCGGCGGATTGTTGTACCAGTATCGAGCTCGAAGAGGAGCTCTCCTATGGCGTACAAGGTCTTTTTCGTCGAAGACGAGGTCGTGACCCGCGAGGGCATCCGGGATAACGTCGACTGGCGGGCCCACGGCTTTGAGTTCTGCGGCGAGGCCAGCGACGGCGAAACGGCCCTGCCCCTGCTGCAAACGATCAAACCCCATGTCCTGATCACGGACATCCGCATGCCGTTCATGGATGGCCTGCAGCTCAGCCGGATCGTGCGCGACCGCCTGCCGGCGACCAAGATCATCATCCTCAGCGGCCACGATGAGTTCGAATACGCGCAGAAAGCCATCAAGCTGGGCGTGTTCGAGTATCTGCTGAAACCCGTCTCCCTGCAGGACATGCACGATGCCCTGCGCAAAGTTGCCTCAGCGCTGGATCAGGAAAGCCAGGAACAACAGGCCCTGCAAAAGCTGCGAGACCAGGTTGAACAGAATCGGGCCGCGCTGCGGGAAAGGTTCCTGCTCAAGCTGATCACCGGGGCCGCTTCTTCTGCGGAGGTGATCGAGAAAAGCGGTTTGTTGGGCCTCGATCTGATCGCCCGCGACTATCTCGTCGTCGTCATCCGGGTCGAACCCGCGGGCAGCACGGAGCCATTCGACTATCTGGACTATCAACGCGTCCAACAGCTCATCTCGGGCATCACAGAAAATAACCCGGATGTCTTTCTGCTGTTGAAGGATATCGATGAGCTGGTGCTCCTGCTGAAAGGGAACTCGCCTGAAAACCTGATCGAGGAACGCGAGCTGCTCCTGGCGCGCGCCAGGCAAGCGGTGGTGCAGACCGGGTGCAGGCTAGTCATTGGGTCCGGCACGCCTCAGAAACGGCTCACCGATATCTGCCGGTCCTTCATGGATGCTACGGACAGCCTGCAGGAGCCCATCGATGCTGCTACCGCGGCGGGCCCCGACGGACGCAACGACACGCTCATATTCGATCGGGCCGATCTTCGCAGGGTCGACAGATCGGCCGTCGAAGATTTCCTACGGCAGGGAACTGCGGAGGGTCTGGATGCACTGTGCGAGACCTTCCTGCATCCGCTGGGCGAAAGGGCGCTCAGGTCGCCGGCCGCGAGGGGTTTCGTATTCACGGATATCGTGCTGGCCACGGCGCGATTTGTGGATGAGCTGGGCGGAGACGTTGCCGAACTGCTTCCGGAACTTGACACCCTTGAAGCGGTCTTGGCCGGCATCGACACCGCCGAGCAGCTTCGCGCAAGCGCCCGTGCGGTCCTGATCCGTGCGCTGATGTTCCGCGACAGCCACGCAGGAAATCAATACGCAGGGATCATCAAGCAGGCCCAGGAATACATCGATCAGCACTACATGGACTCGGAGATGTCGCTCAACGACGTGGCTGCGCAGGTCAACCTCAGCGCCTGCCACTTCAGCGCCGTGTTCAGCCAGGAAACAGGCCACACCTTCAAGGAATATCTGACCGAAACCCGAATCAAAAAGGCCAAAGAGCTGCTGCGGACGACGCCGCTGAAAGCATCTGAGATCTGTTACCAGGTTGGCTACAACGATCCGCACTATTTCAGCCACGTCTTCCACAAGTCCACGGGCCTGACACCCACGGAGTTCAGGTCGCAGGCGGCGTTCGGGGTAAACAAGCCATGAATCTGTCTGTGCGCGCAAAAATCCTGCTTTCGCTGTGCCTCGTGATCTTGATCATGAGCGTCACCAACATCGTGCTAGTGCTGCAAATGTTGAACTACAGCCGCCAGTATGACGCCATCATCGCCAACATCACGACCGCGAACAGCATCGGCGGGAACCTCAAAGCTGATATCGATACCGAAATGTGGCGCATCGTGGCCGGCAAGATTGCGTTCACAGACGGCCGCCAGTACGACATCATCAACGATGTGAACACCAAAGTGCGGCAGATGATCGAGAACACCGACTCACCGCGCGCCAGGATCAAGCTGGAAGGGATCCTGAGGACCATGCTGACGCTGACTTACGAAGTGAATCAGATGGGGCGGCGGATCGCAGCAGGCAGCACGACGGCTGAGAACGAGGCGACCCTGGAAAACATCCGCTTTGTTTCCGGCGTGGTGGAGGAGGTCGTCCAGGATTATGCCCTGTTCGAGGTGCAGCGAACCGGCACGCAATACCAACAGATACGCGACGGCTTCACGCGTTGGAAAATTCTCTATTTCGTGTTGATGTTCGCCGCGATCGTGTTTTCTGTCCTGGCCGCCTGGGGCATCTCCCGGAGCATCTACCTTCCGATCAAGAAGCTGCACGATATGACCTCCACCGTCACCTCGAATGACTTGCAGGCGCTTGTGACTCACGGCAATGTCGATGAGATCACCGAGCTGGGCCTGAGCTTCAACATCATGGTGGGCAGAATCAGAGAGCTTCTGGATGCGAAGGTCAAGGAACAGGAAAACCTGAAAAAAGCCGAGCTGCGGGCGCTGCAAGCCCAGATCAATCCGCACTTTCTTTACAACACGCTGGACACGATCATCTGGATGACGGAGTCCAAAAAGACCGATCAGGTCATCGAGATCGTCAGGGCGTTATCGAGTTTCTTCCGGATCAGCCTCAGCAAGGGCCGGGATTGGATCACTATCGGCGAAGAGATCGAGCGGACCAGGAACTATCTCATCATTCAGAAGATGCGCTACCGGGATATCCTGGATTACCGGATCGAAGTGGCCGAAGGGGTCGCGGCTAATACGGTCCTCAAGCTGATCCTGCAGCCACTCGTCGAGAATGCACTGTATCACGGCATCAAGAACAAGCGCCAGGGCGGCACGATCGTGGTGCGTGCGCAGCCGTGGCATGAAAACGAGGTCCTGCTGCAGGTAGAGGATAACGGGATCGGCTTCACTCCCGAGAAGCTGGCTCAGCTTCAGGCGGAGCTGGCCGACGATTCCGGGATGCCAGCATCCTTGGAGATCAAGCTGGAGAGCGGGTACGGGATCGGCAACGTCAACAAGCGCATCCGATTGTACTACGGCAAGCCGTACGGGGTAACCATCAAGAGCGAATACCAGGCCGGAACGTGCGTATCCATCGTCATCCCGGCGCGCCGCGACGAAGCTGAAGGAAGCAGCGAATGAAACAACGAATCAAACCCATAAGATACCTGATGCTGGCGATGCTGTTGCTCGCCGTCACAGGCTGTGGCCGCAACGGCGCCGTGCCGCGGCCGGCGGCGACGGCTGCGGCGACGGCGTCGACGACAGCCGCCCCCAAGAAGACCTATGCCGATCTGATCGTCGGGTATGCCCAGCTCGGCGCCGAGAGCGAGTGGCGCTCCGCGAACACTACCTCCGTCAAGGAAGCGGCGGAAGCGTTGGGGGTCGAGCTCAGGTTCTCGGACGCGCAGCAGAAGCAGGAGAACCAGATCAATGCCATCCGCTCACTGATCGCCCAAAGGGTGGACGTCATCGGCGTGGCGCCCATAACGGAGACGGGTTGGCAGGAGGTGTTCCAGGAAGCCAAGGACGCGGGCATCCCGATCATCCTGGTGGACCGCCGTGCGGCCGTCTCCCCGGACCTCTACGTGACCCTGATGGGCTCGGATTTCCTCGAAGAGGGCCGCAACGCGGCGCGGATCATGGCCAAGCTGACAAACGGCCAGGCCAATATCGTCGAGCTGGTGGGCACGATCGACTCCGCGCCGGCCAACGACCGCTACAAGGGCTTCAGGGAAATCCTGCAAGACTATCCGAACATGCAGATCATCGATTCGCGGTCCGGCGATTTTACCGTTTCCCAGGGCAAGGAAGTGATGCAAGCCTTCCTCAAGACCCACGGCAAAAAGATCACTGCGGTCTACGCCCACAACGACGATATGGCCCTGGGGGCTATCAAGGCCATCGAAGACTATGGGTTGCGGCCGGGAGTCGATATCAAGATCGTCTCGGTGGATGCGGCACGCGGTGCTTTTGAGGCGATGATCGCCGGCAAACTCAATGCGACTGTCGAGTGCAACCCGCTGCTGGGCCCCAAGTTTCTGGAGCTGGCGCTGAAGGTAGCGAACGGCGAATCCGTTCCCAAGTGGGTGCCCTCCGAGGAAGGCATCTTCTATCCGGACAACGCCGCGGAGATCCTGCCCACACGGAAATATTAGGATTTGTCCAAAGAACGTTAACTTCTTCCCCAAGATAATCCACCTGCTGGTCAGGACGGTGTGCACCGTCGCGGCACAGTCAGCATAAATCTCACCTTCTTGCCAAAGAAAGCGCATTGACTCCGATGCCGATTAAGGTGTAACGTCATCGTAGGTCATGGCGTTTTTTCCCGGGAGAAAGGCGCCGCGCACCCGATTCCAGGTAAGTCAATCCACAAGAAGGAGAGCATCCAATGAAGGCCTCGAAGATTTCGTTTCTGGTCGCGATGGTGTTGATCCTCGGTGTTGTGGCAGGTTGCACACCGACAGCGGCGCCGGCCGCAGCGCCGACCACGGCGCCGGCCGCGGCAGCCCCTGCGGCTTCCGCAGTGAAGACGTACAAAGACATGACGCTGTGCTACCCTCAGCTAGGTGCTGAGAGCGACTGGCGCACTGCTAACTCCGCTTCGTTCAAAGAGACCGCTGAAAAGTTGGGCGTCAAGTTGATCTTCTCCGATGCCCAGCAGAAGCAGGAAAACCAGATCTCCGCCATGCGCTCCTGCATCCAGCAGGGTGTGGATGTCATCGCGCTGCCGCCTGTGGTTGAGACCGGATGGGACGCTGTTCTTCAGGAAGCCAAGGATGCCGGCATCCCGGTCATCGTTGTCGACCGCTCCGTCACCGCAAGCCCCGATCTGTATGCCTCGCACATCGGCTCTGACATGGTCATCGAAGGCAAGCGCGCTGCCGCAGAATTCAACCGCCTGCTCCCCAACGGCGGCAATGTCCTTGAGCTGAGCGGCACCACCGGCTCCGGCGCCGCAGTCGGCCGTGCCAAGGGCTTCCGCGAAGCCCTCAATGCCAACATCAAGATCCTGGACTCCCAGACCGGCAACTTCACCCGTGCCGAGGGCAAGCCCGTCATGGAAGCCTTCTTGAAGAAATACGCCGGCCAGATCCAGGGTGTGTTCTTCCACAATGATGACATGGCCATCGGCGCCGTCGAGGCCATCAAGGCCGCCGGCATCAAGCCGGGCGAGCTCGTCATGGTGTCCGTTGACGGTACGCGTGGCGGCTTCCAGCTAATGATCGACGGCTGGCTGCAGGCTGACGTCGAATGCAACCCGCTGCTGGGCCCGCAGGTCATGGAACTGGGCCTGAAGCTGATGAACGGCGAAACCATCGTCAAGGAAGCACTCACCGACGAGAGCGTCTACTATCCCGAGAATGCCGCGGAACTGCTGCCGAGCCGCAAGTACTAAGCTGCCCTTGCTTCAAGCGTAAGGTCCCGGGACACTTGTGGCATTCACTCGGTTAGTTTATACTGAAGGGGCGGCGTTTACGACGCCGCCCCTTGGCTAATAACCCCCAGTAAAGGGCAGCCCCCATGACAAACACAGATGATTTCGTCTTGACCATGACCGGCATCTCGAAAACCTTCCCGGGTGTCAAAGCCCTGGAAAATGTGGATTTCTCGCTGAAGCGAGGCGAGATCCATGCCCTGGTCGGGGAAAATGGCGCCGGGAAATCAACCCTCATCAAAGCACTAACCGGGGTGGAGCACCCGGACGCAGGCTCCATCGAATTTGACGGAAAAGTGGTGGAGGTTAAATCCCCTCAGCATGCCCAGGAGATTGGGATTTCAACGGTCTACCAGGAAGTCAACCTGTGCACCAACATTTCCGTCGCCGAGAATATCATGCTTGGGCATGAACCCCGTCGTTTCGGCAGCATCCACTGGAGACAACTCAATGCGCAAGCCAGACAGGCGTTGCAGAGACTGTCTGTCGATATCGATGTAACCCAACCCCTCGGCAATTATTCGATTGCTATCCAGCAAATGACGGCCATCGCCCGGTCCCTTGAGATCCTCTCCGCCAAGATCCTGATCCTCGATGAGCCGACGTCCAGCCTCGATGCCAAAGAAACCAACCTGCTCTTTGATGTGATGCGGAAACTCAAGGCCGAAGGGATCGGCATTATTTTCATTACCCACTTCCTGGATCAGGTCTACCGCGTCGCCGATCGCATCACGGTTCTCCGCAACGGCAAGCTCGTGGGCACGTATGATACGGCTTCTCTGCCGCGCGTCGAGCTGGTTGCCAAAATGCTGGGACGCACCATGACCGATCTGGCCGCCGTATCAAAAGCCAAGGTCATACGCGAACAAGAGGAAAGAGAAGAGCCGCTGCTCGAAGCAAGTGGTTTGGCCCGCGCAGGCTCTCTTGAACCGGTCGATGTGGCGCTCAACGCCGGCGAGGTAGTAGGGGTCGCCGGCCTGTTAGGTTCCGGCCGCACCGAATTGGCCAACCTGCTCTTCGGCGTGGACACGCCTGACGCCGGTTCCCTCACCATGAAGGGCAAAAAGATCGAACGTTTCTCGCCTCTGGAATCCCTCCGAAACGGCATCGCCTTGTGCCCCGAAGATCGCAAGGCAGAAGGAATCGTTGGGGATCTGACGATACGCGAGAATATCATCCTGGCCCTGCAGGCTCGCAATGGCTGGTTCAAATACCTGAATGCCCAAAAACAGTACGAAATCGCCGATAAATACATCCAGCTTCTGGGGATCAGCACACCTTCGCCGGATC
>CAZELR010000102.1:1130-10980 GCA_964513075.1 uncultured Anaerolineales bacterium | reverse complement strand
ACCTGACAAGAAGTGGCCTGCGCATCATTCTCCCTTGCTCCCCTTCTCCCCCGCTTTCTCCCCCGCTCCCGATCTCCTTGCTCCCGCGCGGCTTGCCGCAAGGCAAGCGGTGTGCTAGAATCGGTGGCAATCCAGGTTGAGGGGTCTCCATGTCAACAACCATCACTCCCCAAGCATTCGTCGCCAAGTGGCAGAAGGCCAAGGGGCCGGAGCACGCGGCGTCGCAGGAACACTTCATCGACCTGTGCCGGCTGCTCGGCCACCCGACGCCGACCGAGGCGGACCCGGCCGGCAAGTGGTTCACCTTCGAGGCGGGCGCCAGCAAGATGTCGGGCGGCCAGGGCTGGGCCGATGTCTGGAAGATGGGCCATTTCGCGTGGGAGTACAAGGGCCAGCACGCCAACCTCGACAAGGCCTACGCCCAACTTCTGCAGTATCGCGAATCCCTCCTCAACCCGCCGCTGCTGATCGTCAGCGACATGCAGCGCATCATCGTCCACACCAACTTCACGAATACGGCCAAGCGGATGTACGAGCTGGCGCTGGAAGACCTGCTGGAGCCTGCCAAGCTGGAGATCCTGCGCAAGGCGTTCACTGACCCCGACGCGCTGCGCCCCAGCCAGACCCCGCAGCAGGTGACCGAGGAGGCCGCGCGGCAGTTCGGCCGGTTGGCCGAGCTCCTGCGGCGTTACGGCAATGACCCGCATGCCACCGCGCACTTCCTGATCCGCCTGTTGTTCTGCCTGTTCGCGGAGGACGCCAACATCCTGCCGCGCGGCCTGTTCACCCGCCTGGTGACGCAGCCGCAGCGCACCAGCCAGGTGCTGACCGGGCAGTTGCGCCAGCTTTTTGCGGCCATGGCCGCGGGCGGCGCGTTCGGTGCGGAGGTGATCCCCCACGTGGACGGCGGGCTCTTCGACGACGATGCTGCGCTGGACCTGGACAGCGAGAGCCGCGCCATCCTGGCCGACGTGAGCCGGCTGGACTGGTCGGCCATCAAGCCTTCCATCCTGGGCACGCTGTTCGAGCGCAGCCTGGACCCCGGCAAGCGCTCGCAGCTCGGCGCGCACTACACCGGCGAGGAGGACATCCTGCTGATCGTCGAGCCGGTGCTGATGGCGCCGCTGCGCCGCCGGTGGGGCGAGGTCAAGGCCGAGGCAGCGGCCAGGGCTGAGAAGCGCGATCTGTTGGCCGGGAGCAAGCCGTCGCCCCAGAAGACCAAGCAGCTCGCCAAGATCGAGGGGGAGCTGTTCGGCCTGCTGCGCGGCTTTCGCGCTGAGCTGGCCGCGGTCCAGGTGCTGGACGCGGCGTGCGGCAGCGGCAACTTCCTCTACGTCAGCCTGCGGCTGCTGTTGGACCTGGAGAAGGAGGCCATCAACCTGGCCGCCAGCCTGGGTGACAGCCTCGCCATCCCCATGGTCTCGCCCGCGCAGTTGCACGGCATCGAGATCAACTCTTACGCGTACGAGCTGGCGCAGACCACCATCTGGATCGGTTACATCCAGTGGTGGCGCGACAACGGGTTCGGGCAGCCGGAGGAGCCGATCCTGAAGCCGTTGGAGGCGATCCGGTTGATGGACGCGATTATGAGCGGGGGAGAGGGGGAGCAGGGGAGCGGGGGAGCCAAGGAGCCGGAGTGGCCGGAGGCGTACGCGATCATCGGGAATCCGCCGTTTTTGGGCGTTCAGAAGATGCGCAGCGAACTGGGTGACAAGTATGTCGAAGACCTGCGAGCGCTCTATGCTGACCGCGTTCCTGCTGGGGCTGACCTGGTGACGTATTGGTTCGAGAAGGCGCGGGCGCAGATTGAGGCGGGGAAGGCGAAGCGTGTAGGGCTGCTCGCAACACAGGCGATTCGGAGAGGATCAAGTCATAAGGTCCTCCAACGGATCAAGTCATCTGGTGACATCTTCTGGGCACAGAGTGACCGTCCCTGGGTGCTAGAAGGTGCGGCTGTTCGTGTTTCTATGGTGGGATTCGATGGAGGCGCTGAGAAGCAGCGATCCTTGGACGGCGCTCCGGTCGAGGTTATCAACTCTGACCTTACCTCCAAAGTCAACCTAACAGAAGCAAAGCGCCTGTCGGAAAACGTCGGTATCTGTTTCGAGGGAGTCAAAAAGTACGGAGCGTTCGACATTACGGCGGATGTGGCGCAGACGCTCTTACTTTCGGTGGGAAATCCGAATGGCAGACCTAATAGCGATGTAGTTAGGCGCTGGGTGAACGGAAGTGATCTGGTCGGGCGAAGTCGCGAAATGTGGATTGTTGACTTTGGCGTCGACATGCCGTTGGAGCAGGCAGCGATGTATCAGGCGCCGTTTGAATACGTGGCCCTGCACGTCCGACCAGAACGAGCGAAGGAAAGAGTTCCGAAGACCCGTGACCTTTGGTGGTTATTTGAGCGACCTCGTCCAGACCTACGACAGGCGCTTTCTGCTCTGCCTCGTTTTATCGCCACGTCAAGAGTTTCGAGACATAGGATATTCGCTTGGCTTACTGCCGGAATCGTTCCTGACAGCCGTCTCTACGCCTTCGCTCGCGACGATGATTACTTCTTCGGCGTGTTGCATAGCAGACTCCATGAAGTATGGGCACTTGCTACATCCTCTCGTCATGGTATCGGCAACGATCCAACATACAATAACACTACTTGCTTCGAGACCTTCCCCTTCCCCTGGTCGCCCGGGCAGGAGCCGGCGGGCGATGCGCGCGTGGAGGCAATCGCCGAGGCGGCGCGAGCGCTGGTGGCGCAGCGGGATGCGTGGCTGCATCCGGCCGGCGCGAGCGAGGCGGAGCTGAAGCAGCGGACGCTGACCAACCTTTACAACGCGCGGCCGACGTGGCTGGACCTGGCGCATCGGAGGCTGGATGCGGCGGTGTTGGAGGCGTATGGGTGGCCGCGGGACCTGAGCGATGAGGAGCTTCTGGCGCGGTTGTTGGCGCTGAATTTGGAGCGGGCGGGGGCGGAGTGATGGGGAGACACGGTGACGCGGGGACAAAAAAACGTTGTTTTACAAGTGAGGGATAAAGATGGCGACGTATCTGCTGACATGGAATCCGAACAAGTGGGATTGGGATGACCGAAAGGAGGACATCCAGCGGCAGAGAGAGAAGGGGTACGTTGACGGTCGGTGGAGTTGTGGGACCAACAAGCGGATCCGCAAGGGCGACCGCATTTTTTTGTTGCGCCAGGGTCGCGAGCCTCGAGGACTGGTGGCATCGGGGACCGCTCTTGGCGGGGTTGTTGAAGATTTTCACTGGATGGAATCCCAGGCTGACCAGGGTATTCTCGCTCGATATGTCGAAGTTCGGTTTGATATCGTACTTGATGCGGAGCGCGAGCCGATTTTCCGAAGGGATTGGCTGGGCAGCGGGGTCTATGCGAGCGTACATTGGAACACACAAGTGTCGGGGATTAGTATCCCCGACGACGTAGCGCAGCAATTGGAGCGAGATTGGGCGCGGTTCCTCGCGCAGAACAACTATCTTCAGAGTAGGGCGGCCGAGGCGGATTCAGTGCTCCTCGATGAGCCTGAGGATACGTCGGGCTACGTGGAGGGAGCAGTGCGCAGGGTGTCAGTCAACGCGTTCGAACGAAACTCGGAGGCGCGGCGCGCGTGCATTCGGCAGCATGGGCTACGGTGTGTGGTATGCGGTTTTGATTTCGAGAAGTTCTACGGCATCCTGGGTGTGGGCTACATCCAGGTGCATCACCTCGTGCCGTTGTCTGCGATCGGCGGGGAATATATGCTTGATCCAGGTCGGGATATGCGGCCTGTGTGTCCGAACTGCCATGTGATGCTGCACAGGCGCACACCGCCGTACTTGATTGAGGAGCTGCAGGGCCAATTGCATCAACCGTAGGACGAGGGGTGATGCTGACCGAGGTTGGATAGCTTGGTGCCGCGGATGGGGCGCTGCTGCGTAACGTTGGATTCGCGGATAAGGACGGGGTGTCAAGGGGAGACGCACATGAAAGCTATTGACGCCATCGAGGTCATTCTTGATGAGGCGGGGGCGCCGCTGCGCTGCGAGGAGATCACCAAGCGGGTCCTGGCAAAGGGCCTATGGCAGACGAAGGGGCTGACGCCGGACGCGACGATCCATGCGCGTTTGGTGGTGGATATCAAGGAACTGGGGACGGGGTCGCGGTTCCAGCGGACAGGGCCGGGGGTGTTTGCGCTGCGGAAGTGGGGGCTGCCGGAGGTGGCGGCCAGGGGTGCAAAGGGCAAGCAGGCGAAAGTCCCGGCTGAAGAGAGCAAGTCCGCCGGCGCGCAGTTGCCTCTTGTGACCGCGGCCGGCCCTGACACCACAGCGGTCAAAGAAGGCCCCCTGCCGCCTCAGAACGGCAAGCCTCTCGCGAAGTCCGCTGCGCTCCTGTCTTTCACCGATGCGGCCGAGGCGGTGCTGAAACAGTTCGGCCACAGGTTGCCGATGCACTATAAGGCGATCACCGAGAAGGCGCTGGCGTTGGGGTTGGTCAGCACGAAAGGGCTGACGCCGGAGGCGACGCTGTACGCGCAGGTGCTGACCGAGACGAAGCGGCGGGCGCAGCGGGGCGAGCCGCCGCGCTTTCTGATGCACGGGAAGGGGATGATCGGGCTGACGGAATGGGCCACCGGCGGGCTGGCGTTTCAAATCGAGCAGCATAATGAGGGGGTGCGGAAGAAGCTCCACGTGCGCCTATCGGTGATGCCGCCGGCAGAATTCGAGGCGCTGATCGTCGAGTTGCTGGCAGCCCTGGGCTTTGATGACGTAAGCATGACGCCAGCCAGCGGAGATGGTGGGATCGATGTGCGCGGGACGCTGGTGGTCGGTGATGTGATCCGCACTCGAATGGCGGTGCAGGTGAAGCGCTGGAAGCGCAACGTGCAGGCGCCGACTGTGCAGCAGGTGCGCGGAAGTTTGGGCACGCACGAGCAAGGACTGATTGTGACGACCAGCGATTTCAGCAAGGGGGCGTGCGAAGAGGCAGAACGGCTGAACGCAGTGCCGGTGGCACTGATGAACGGTGAGCAGTTGGTGCGGCTGCTGGTGGAGAACGATATCGGGGTGCACCGGGCGTCGTATGATTTGATTGAGTTGGGAGAAGGGGAGTAGCGGGGGCAACGGATAGGCCGGGGAGCAAGGGAGAAGAAGGCCCGTCACATCATGCACATCCCGGCCCAAGTGAATGATGTGCATACCACCTCTTGCCGGTCGTTGGCAGGTGAACCGGCGAATCGTGTAATCGTGCAAGGGGGCTTTTTTCTTACACGATTCGGGTCTCCAGACCGACATCACCGAGGCGGCCAGGCACGGCGCGTACGACAAGGTGGCCCAGCTCGCCAAGTCTGCGCAGGAGCTTGCCGGCCTGAAGAAGGATCTGGCCGGCCTTGAGAAGCGGTTCGGCGCGCTGGTGGAGGCCGAGCCGGAGACGCCCGCGGGGGACGGCAAGAAGAGAGGTTGGCCATGCCCGGCAAGATCTACCTTATCCAGAACGACAAACTTTTTATGCTACATACTTTATGCAGAAGGAGCCTTCAACTATGGAAGTTCTGGCCAACTGGATAGAAGCTCTTGGCACATGGGCCCAGGTAATCCTGGTCGTGATATCTTTTGGGTTTGTTTGGTATCAGATCCGAGAGTTAAGAAGAAGCCTCCAGAGTTCAGCTGCGTACGAGATCTACCAGATGATGATCGACATCGACAAATTCTTTGCAGAGAAGCCCCACCTGCGCGGCTACTTTTATCGCGGCAAGAGGATCCAGGAATTGGAGACAGACGAGAAGGACCAGGTGCTCGCGACGGCAGAAATGATCACGGACTGGTTCTACCACGCCTATCAGCAGCGATCAAGTATGCCCGCAGAGACCTTGCAGGGCTACAAGAACTACATGAAGTCGCTTTATGCGAACAGCGCAGCAATCCGAGAGTACATAGCCGAACATCAAGACTGGTATCCAGCAGGGTTCCTCAGGGCGATTCCCGGTTACCCGGAGCCGGCGGGCGATGCAAAGGAAAGTATCAAGTAAGCCGCTGAAAATTCATAGGCTCACATTGTGCGGAGATGATCATGCTAGACGAACGCATCAAGAAAGACCTGCTTGAACGCTACCAGGCCATGCTGGATCGCGGCGAGCTGTTCCCTGAAGCCCAGCTCGACGCGTACTACGCCACCTTTCGTCGCCGCTTTGGGCCGGAGGTGCTGGCTAACCTCGACGGCGAAGCGCTGCTGACGGCCATGCACGAGCACCGGACCCGAGACAGTCTGGTGTACTGGTTGGAGTTCAAGAACGACGATGAGTTTCCGTCCACCCAGTTCGGCAGCATCTTGGGCGGCAGCTCGTTGAAGCTCGGCCTCTACAGGCGCAACGAGACGGGCGAATGGATGACCGGCTCTCCGCAAAAACAGATCCAGGTGACCGTGCAGGAGGCTATCGCCATCGCCCAGCGCCATCGAGATCAGCTTCTGGCAGGGGCAGCTTTGCTCGAACAACTGCCGAGTCAGGCAGGCGATGACGCGTACGCCGAGCTCCAGGACGCGCTCATGGAGATGGCGCCCGACGTCGCCGATAAGTCCTGGGGACACAAGTACTTCAGCTTGCTGTTCCCGGACCGGCTCGATCAACTGCATAATGCCAGCTATCAGCGTTATCACCTGGTCAAGCTCCTGCAAGAACCACCTGCGACCGCCGGACGCTATGTCTGCGCGGGTCGCTTCGTCAGGGCGGCGGAAGAGCTTGGTATGCCCGTTTTCCACCTAATGAGGCTCCTCTACGAGCGGAATGAAGACCCGCATCGCTATTGGCGCATCGGCACGCGCCTGGGTGAACGGGATAGCATTTGGAATCTGATGCGGGATACCGGCTGCGCGGCCATCGGTTGGCCGCAGGCAGGCGACTTGTCCGACGTGGCCTATAACCGGGAATCGAAAGAGAAAGTGCGCGAGGCGTTGCGCTCAGAATACCTCAACGCGCCAGGCGTGCTGGGCCAGAAAACGCAAGAAGTCTTCAATTTCGCGGCCACAATTGCGGAAAACGACGTGGTCTTGGCCGCCGACGGCAAACGCATCCTGGGCATTGGGCGCGTGATCGGCGGCTATCAGTATGCGCCGGGCGAAGCTGCTGCTCACCGGCGTCCCGTGAAGTGGCTTTCATTCGAGGAGTGGAGCGCCGAACACCGGGAAGGATTGCGCACGACGGTGCACGAGATCCGTGAATTCGCCAACCTGATTGAGATCGAGCGGCGTCTGCTGGCGCCCCAGGTTGCTCCACGGACCGACCCAGTGATTCCGCCCGGTCCCGAACTGATCCCGCCCCGCATCGTCCAGCCCCTCTATCCCCTGGCACAGTTTGCCGCCGAAACCGGCTTCTCCGAAGGCACACTCGCCGGCTGGGCGCGCGCTATCGAGCGCAAGGGGCAGGCGATCCTCTACGGCCCGCCCGGCACCGGCAAGACCTTCGTCGCCGAGCGGCTCGCCCGGCACCTCGTCGGCGGCGGGGACGGCTTCTGGGATCTGGTGCAGTTCCACCCGGCCTACGCTTACGAGGACTTCATCCAGGGCATCCGGCCCAAGACGGTGAGCGGCGGGGGCCTCTCGTACCCCACGGAGCCCGGCCGTTTCCTGGAGTTCTGCGCCAAGGCATCCGGGCGCGAGGGCAAGTGTGTCCTCATCATCGACGAGATCAACCGCGCTAACCTGGCGCGCGTCTTCGGCGAGATGATGTACCTGCTGGAGTATCGCGACCGGGAAGTGCCGCTGGCCGGCGGCGGGACGCTGCGCATCCCCGCGAACGTGCGCGTCATCGGCACCATGAACACGGCGGACCGCTCCATCGCGCTGGTGGATCACGCGCTGCGCCGCCGGTTCGCGTTCGTGGCGCTTTATCCCGACTTCGACGTGCTGCGCCGCTATCACCGGAACAAAGGCACGGCCTTCCCGGTTGAGAAGCTTGTCAAGGTGCTTGAACGTCTGAACAGCGCGATCCATGACCGCCACTATGCCGTGGGCATCACCTTCTTTCTGCGCGAAAAGCTTCCGGATGAAATCACCGACATCTGGCGCATGGAGATCGAGCCGTACCTGGACGAATACTTCTTCGACCAACCCGACAAGGCCGATGCCTTTCGCTGGGAACGCGTGCAGGCGGACCTTCAGTCATAGCCAGAGGTGTAGGTCGTAGCATGAGCAATCAAGAGCCGGAAGCTGCTGAGCTGGTGGAGTACGAAGCGAAGCTGTTTCCGCGCGGGCGCATCGATGACCTCGAGCAACTGCTGGTGGAGCACTACCGGGAGCAGATCGACGTCGAGGCGCCCGGCTACCGCACGGGCCACCAATGGCGGCTGACGGCCAAAGGCTGGGCCGGCTACATCCCCCTGGCGAGCGATTTCGGCCTGCGCCTCACGCCCAAGGTCGAGATCGGCAATCTGTTCCGCATGCTCGAGTATGCCTACCGGCTTCAGAGCTTCCGGTTCCTGGACGATCTGATCGGCTGCCGGACGCTGGAGGATTACTACGAACGTCTGGCCAACGTGTTGGCCAAGCGGGTATTGGACCGCGGGCGCAAGGGATTCTACCGCGATTACCTGGCCCAGGCGGAGCAGTTGCCCTACGTGCGCGGCCGGCTGGACATCGCACGCTCGGCGATCCAGCCGTGGGACGTGCGGCCGCATTGTCGCTATCAGGAGCACACCGCCGACATCGAGGAGAACCAACTGCTTGCCTGGACGCTGTGGGACATTACCCGCCGCGGGGTCTGCACCGAACGGGTGCTGCCGACGGTGCGCCAGGCGTATCGCAGCCTCCAGGGACAGGCCAACTTGCAGCCGTTCTCGCCTGCAGCCTGCACCAACCGGCGCTACAACCGGCTCAACGAGGACTACCACCCCATGCACGCCCTCTGCCGGTTCTTCCTGGAACAGACCGGCCCCAGCCATCGCCAGGGGGATCGGCAGGTGCTGCCGTTTCTGGTGAACATGGAGAGCCTGTTCGAGCTGTTTGTGGCGGAGTGGCTCAAGGCCCACTTGCCGGCCCGCTGGGTCATCAAGGCGCAAGAACGCTATCTGATCGGCGACGGCAACGGACCCCGCTTCGACATCGATCTGGTGCTTTATGATACCGAGTCCGGGGTCGTGCGCTGCGTGCTGGACACCAAGTACAAGGCCCCTGACACCCCAGCCACCGCAGATATCGGCCAGGTAGTGGCTTATGCCAATGCAAAGGACTGTGATGAGGCCGTTCTCATCTACCCGACCCGGCTTCTCTCGCCGTTGAATGCTTTTGTGGGCGAAAAGCACAAGATCCATGTGCGCAGTTTGGTCTTCGCACTGGATGACGATCTGGAGGAAGCGGGGCAGCGGTTCCTTGACGTGGTGCTGTGTGATTAGAAACCGGATGTAGACCCGGTGACAGGGAGACTGGGAGCGGGCGAGCAGGGGATTCCAAAGAGGCTTGGGCCGCGTTCTAGGAGAGCGAGAAACAGGCGGTGTATCAAGCCTGGGCCAGGACCTACAAAGCGCAACCGTGAGCCTGGGAGAACCATTTGCAGGAGGATGCCATCATGTCACCCAACCCCAGCCTGACGACAAGCACAGCCTTCGACCTGCTGCAGCGACGCCATGAATGAATTCACGGCCTGGTACGACGAAACCTGCTGAAGCAGGTTGACCTGGAGCCTCTCGTACAACCTGCTTGAGCGGATGGGAGCCTCTCGTACAACCTGCTTGAGCAGGTTTGGCATATCAGACGCCGAATTCATTCGGCGCACACGGGGCCGCCTCATTCGGCGCACACGGGGCCATGGGGCGCCGGGGGCCATGAATGAATTCACGGCCTGGTACGACGAAACCTGCTGAAGCAGGTTGACCT
>CAZELR010000102.1:0-1030 GCA_964513075.1 uncultured Anaerolineales bacterium | reverse complement strand
GACGCCGAATTCATTCGGCGCACACGGGGCCGCCTCATTCGGCGCACACGGGGCCGCCTCATTCGGCGCACACGGGGCGATGGATCGGGAGCAGAGAAATGCCATTTTGGCGCACGTTTTATCATTTGGTCTGGGCCACCAAGAACCGTGAGCCGTTGATCACGCCGGAGATCGAACCGCGGCTGGTCGCCTACATCGTCCGTAAAGCCGCGGAGCTGGGCGTGTTCGTTTACGTCATCAACGGCTGGACCGACCATCTCCATCTCATCGTCGCGATTCCGCCGCACGTCTCCGTTTCCGAGCTGGTCAAGCACCTCAAAGGCGCGTCTTCCCACGACCTCAACCAGCAGGGTCTCGACGTGCATTTCGGCTGGCAGCGCGGTTATGGCGTGCTGACCCTGGGCCAGCGTCAGAGGCCTGATGCCGAGCACTATGTCAGGCAACAGAAGGAGCATCATCGCGCAGACACGGTCATCGCGTGGTTGGAGCGCTGCTCGGAGATCGATGAAGGCCCCGAAGACCTGCCCTCCCCGGCCGCATCGCAACCGGTGCCCGCCGTGAGAGAGACCCAATCGCCCTATGACATTGTCGACGACCCGGCATTCTAGCGCGGCCTGACACGACGCCATGAATGAATTCACGGCCTGACACGACGAAACCTGCTGAAGCAGGTTAACCGGCGTAATCCGCGTAACCTGCTTCAGCAGGTTTGGCATACCAGACGCCGAATTCATTCGGCGTTCATTCAGCGCGCTCGCATCCGCCCCATATTGACCTTTTCCCCCGACGCGGGTATGCTCTAACCGTCACGAACCCAACGCCATCCCAGCCCTTCGGAGCAACGCATTGAATTCAGCCAATTCGACCTCACCCCGCCGCCCCGCGGCCTCCCCTTCTTTGATCGCCCGCGTGCGCAATGAGGTCCGCGAGTTCTGGCAGGCGCTGCGCAACACGCCGCAGGCCTTCCGCCTGGTCTGGTCGGCCAGCCGCCGCGCGGCCCTGGTCGGCATCGGCCTCATGCTGATTGCGG
>CAZELR010000101.1:0-11023 GCA_964513075.1 uncultured Anaerolineales bacterium | reverse complement strand
ATACGCAATACGCAAGCGATTCGCAGATCGCCCGCAATACGTACCACGCACCACGCACCACGCAATACGCAATACGCAGTACTGACCCCTTCGACGCCGTCGTCGCCATCAACATCGCCCCGCCCTACCTGGACTCAGTCCCCCTGGCGCGCGGCATCTGTGACGCGGCCGCAGCCACCGGCAAGCCCATCGTGGCCAGCTTCCTGCCCGAGGCCGTCACTGCGGATGCCGTCGCCTATCTTCAGTCCCACGGGGTGCTCAACTTCCCCACCCCCGAGCGTGCGGTCACGGTGGTGGCGCGGATGGCGGCGCATTCGGAAACCAGGCACCGGATACTGGAAGCTAGAAGCTCGAAGCCGGAGACTGAAGACGCAAAGCCAGCATCCGATATCCAATATCCAGTATCCAGCATCCAGCATCCGTTCCTGGAGCCCGACGCCATGGCGTGGCTGCGGGAGAACGATATCGCGACCCCGCCCTTCCGCTTTGCGGCTACCGCGGCGGAGGCGGTCGCCGGCTGCGTCGAGATCGGCTTCCCCATCGTGATGAAAGTGGTCTCGCCGGACATCCTGCACAAGTCCGAGCACGGCGGCGTCATCGTGGGCATTCGCGATGAGACGGCCGCGGGCGCGGCGTTCGAGACGATCCGGGAGCGGGCTACCGCCATAGGTGCGGACTGCCGCGGAGTGATCATCTACCCGCTGATTCGCGACTCCCAGGAGGTGCTGGTAGGCCTCTCGCGCGATCCGCAGTTCGGGCCGGTGATCGCGTTCGGGCTCGGCGGTATCTACACCGAGGTATTGCGCGACGTTGCGCTGCGGGTCGCACCCATCGATCGCATCGAAGCGCACGCGATGATGCACGGCCTGCGCTCGTTCCCGATCCTCGCCGGCGCACGCGGGCAGCAGCCCTGCGACCTCGACGCGCTGGCGGATCTGCTGGTGCGGGTATCGGAGCTGCCCTTCCGCACTCCGGAAATCACCGAGCTCGACCTCAACCCCGTGTTCGCCGGTCCCAACGGCGCGGTCGCGGGCGATGTGAGGATCATCATCGCCCAAGAAAAAAAACTAGGAGAGTCAGCCCATGCCACCCACCCTTCGTGTCCATCAGCAGCGCGGCCTGGACACCATCAAGCCCTACATGGCGGGCAAACCGATCGAAGAAGTGCAGCGCGAGTACGGCCTCACCGATATCATTAAGCTGGCGTCCAACGAGAACCCTTGGGGCCCATCGCCCAAGGTGTTGGCTGCACTACAGGCAGCCCTGCCCGAGCTGCACCTCTACCCCGACGCGCAGGCCTACAAGCTCTGCCGGGCCATCGCTGCGCGTCACGGCGTGGCGCCCGAAATGGTGCGCGTCGGCAACGGCGCGGATGGACTCATCCGGGAGCTGTGCGTGGCTTACCTGGAGGACGGCGACGAGGTGCTCACCAGTGCCTCAACCTTCCCGGTCTACGACATCAGCGCCTCGGTGATGCGGGCGCGCATGGTGAAGACACCCCTCAAGAACTTCGGCTTCGACCTGACCGCCATCGCTGCGGCGATCACCGACCGGACGAAGCTGATCTTCATTTGCAACCCGAACAACCCCACCGGCTCCGTCCTCAACGCCAACGAGGTGGCCGAATTCATGGCCGTAGTGCCCGATCACGTGATCGTTGTTTTCGATGAGGCGTACTATGAGTTTGTAGATGCAGCGGACTACCCCGATTCGCTCGGCTACCTCAGAGCCGGACGCCGTAACGTCGTTGTCCTGCGCACCTTCTCGAAGGGCTACGGCATCGCCGGCATCCGCCTGGGCTATGCGTTCGCGCAGCCTGAGCTGCTGGCGCCGATGCGCGCGTCGGCCGAGTCGTTCCCGGTGAACCGGCTGGCGCAGGTGGCCGGCCTGGCCGCGCTGGAAGACGACGAGTTCCTGGCGCGCATAGTGGCCGTGAACGCGGCCGGCCGCACCACCCTGTATCGCGAATTCGCCCGGCTGGAGCTGGCCTGTCTGCCGAGCCAGACCAATTTCGTCCTGGTGCGCGTGGGACCGGATGCCCTGACCGTCTACCAGAAGCTGCTCGAACACGGCATCATCGTCCGGCCGTGTACGGGGTACGATCTGCCGGAGTACCTGCGCATCACCGTGGGCACCGAAGCACAGAACATCCGGCTGATCTCGACCCTGGAAAGCATATTGGTCGACTCCGGGCGGCTGTAGGTTCCGGCGAATATCTGGTACAATTGAACACCATGAAGAATATCCTCGTCCTCCATGGTCCCAACCTGAACCTCCTTGGCACGCGCGAGCCGGGCGTCTATGGCACGGCCACGTTGGCCGACGTGGATGCCCGGCTGCAAGTCGAAGCTGCGCAGCGCGGCGCCAGCTTGCGCATCCTGCAGTCGAACCACGAGGGCGCGCTGATCGACGCCATCCACGCGGCCTGCGGGTGGGCCGACGGCATCCTCATCAACCCGGGCGCGTTGACGCACACTTCCTACGCACTGCGCGATGCCATCGCCGCCGTAGAACTGCCGTGCGTCGAGGTGCATCTCAGTAACATCCATGCACGCGAACCATTCCGCCACACCTCCGTCATCGCGCCCGTCTGCATAGGCCAGATCAGCGGCTTCGGGTTGATGAGTTATGTGTTGGGGTTGTTAGCGTTATTAGCGCGATAGCGGGAGCGCCGCTCCGCATCCGAGGATGCTACGCTCCTCTGTCTTTGCGACTGGTCAAATTTCACTGGGGCACGCCCCGAAAGGACAATGCCATGTCCCGCCATCCTGACGACGTCGTCGTCCTCAGCGCCGCACGGACGCCCATCGGCAAATTCCAGGGTGCACTGAGCGGCATCCCCGCGCCGCAGTTGGGCGCGATCGCGATCAAGGCCGCGGTCGAGCGCGCTGGCATCGACCCCGCGGTAGTCGCCGAGGTGATCATGGGCAACGTGACGCCGGCCGGCCTGGGCCAGGCGCCGGCCCGCCAGGCCGGCATCGCCGCCGGCATCCCCGACACCGTCGGCGCGCTGACCATCAACAAGGTCTGCGGCTCCAGCCTGAAGGCCGTGATGCTGGCCGCGGCCGGCATCCGCGCCGGCGACGGTGACCTCTACATCGCCGGCGGCATGGAAAACATGAACCTGGTCCCCTATCTGCTGACCAAAGCCCGCTTCGGCTACCGGCTGGGCAACGCCGAACTGGTGGATGGCATGGTGCATGACGGCCTCTGGTGTCCCTTTGAGAACCAACACATGGGTATGGCCGCTGAATGGATCGCCGAGCACCACGGGATCAGCCGTGCGGCGCAGGATGAGTGGGCCTGCCGGAGCCACACCCTGGCGCTGGCTGCCATCGCCAACGGCAAATTCGCGGCTGAGATCACCGCGACGCCCATCGCACAGCGCAAAGGCCCGCCGCAGATGTTCACCACCGACGAGTGTCCCCGGCCCGACACCAGCCTCGACACCCTCAAGACCCTCAAGCCCGCGTTCAAGCCAGACGGCACCGTCACGGCCGGCAACGCGCCCGGCATCACCGACGGCGCGGCCGCGCTGGTCGTGGCGCGGCGAGCAACTGCCGAGGCCGCGGGCCTGAAGCCGTTGGCCAAAGTGATCGGCTATGCGCAGGCCGCGGTCAAGCCGCTGGAGCTATTCACTGCGCCGATCTATGCCGTTCAAAAACTTGCCGCCAGGCTGGGGATGCAGCCGGCCGACTTCGACCTGGTGGAGATCAACGAGGCGTTCGCCAGCCAGACCGTCGCCAACATCCGGGGCCTGAGGCTGGACAGCGACAAGGTCAACGTCAACGGAGGCGCCATTGCATTAGGCCACCCCATCGGCGCCAGTGGTGCGCGCGTGCTCACCACCCTGCTCTACGCCCTGGCCGATCGGGGCTTGGCCACCGGTGCGGCAACCCTCTGCCTGGGCGGCGGCGAGGCGGTGGCGTTGGCGGTCGAGATGGAGTAACCGCTGCGCAGTACATAGCATCCCGGAGTTGCCAAATTTTCCGCAAAGTTGGCAACCCTAAGTTCGCCTCCTTGGTGCCGTCGGCGTGAGTTCGCACTCAGCGCCGGCGGCGTTTTTGATGGCACACAGTTTAACGGCTAGACTGTTTTCTGCTATACTCTCTCTGATCGAACCTGTTCTAACAGTTGAGTGGATGGGAGGGGCGAGTATGCCAACAGATATCTCTCACGTCAGCCTGAAACAACTGGAAGCTATGCGCTCAGGCGCGCGCGTCGCAGTGCGCACCTGCATGAACGTCTTGCCCGGCAACCGGGTGTTTGTGCTGACTGACACACTGACCCACGGCATCGGCCGCCTGTTGGGCGAGGAGGCCTCGGACGCCGGCGGGGAAGTGCTGGTGCACGATCTCGAACAATATACCAGCCGGCCCGTCCTGACGATGCCCGAGCCGCTGCGGGCCGAGTTGCAGCGATTCCGGCCGAACGTCACGTTCTACGCCGCATCCAGCCAGCCCGGCGAGGTTAGCTTCCGCATGGCTTTGCGCACCTTCCTGCTTCAAGACCTCCAGGTGCGCCATGCCCACATGCCAGGCATCACCGCTCAGCTCATGACCGAGGGCATGAACACCGACTACCGTATGGTCGCGTCGATCACGACCGCGGTCTACGACATGGCACGGCTGGCCGACACCATTCATGTCGCCACGCCCGACGGCACCGACCTGACGGCCCGCTTCAACCCGGACTGGCGCTGGGTATCGTGCACCGGCCTCTACCACAACGCGGGCCAGTGGGGCAACCTGCCGGAAGGCGAGACTTTCTCGTGCCCGCAGACCGTCAATGGCACGTTGGTCGCGCACGTGATCGGTGACTACTTCAGCCAAAAGTACGGCATCCTGACCGCGCCCATCACGTTTGTGATCCGCGATGGCCTGATAGTGGACGTGCTCGCCCACGATCCTCTGGCAGCCGAGCTGCTGGCGTATCTTGACAGCGCGGAAAATGCCCGTCGCGTGGGCGAATTCGCCATCGGCACCAACGTCGGGCTGCGCCGGTTGACCGGCAACCTGCTGCAGGACGAGAAGATTCCGGGCGTCCACGTCGCATTCGGCAATCCTTACCCGGCCGAAACCGGGGCATCCTGGACCTCTACGCTGCACGTCGACGTGATCCCCGTCCGCTGCACCATCACGGTCGACGGCGAGGAGATCATGCGCGATGGACGCTTCGATTACGAGATGTTGGGCGTTGCGGGGCCGCGGGGGTGAAACGTAGGGCGATCCCTCTGTGGTCGCCCAAAGCGCGGGGACGCCGCCCCTGCTTTTGACGTCGAGACCCATCGGCGCTATACTCTTAATTGGCGGCCATCTGGCCGCCAATTTATTCTCTATACTCGAACGAAGGGCCTATGTCTCGCCCGCAACCGCAAACCTTCCAACCGCTATCACAACTTCTTGCGAATGCGCGCCGCGCCACCGACGAGTTTATGGCCGGCCCGCACGACCCCGAAGCTGACGCGCACTCCGACGGCCGCCGGGGCCGGCGGCTGTTGTGGTTGGACGGCCTGGTCTCCAACGTTTCCGAGTCCTTTGTCGCGAACTTCGTCAACCCGTTTGCGTTGGCCCTGGGCGCCAACAACAGCCAGATCGGCTGGCTCAGCGCGCTGACGAACCTCGGGGCGGCGTTGGCGCTCTTCCCCGGCGCCCGGCTGGCGGAGCGGAGCGCGCAGCGCAAGCCCATCGTCGTGTTGGCCGGCGGCACGGCGGCCCGCCTGGCGTTGATCGCGATCGCGGCCGCGCCGCTGATCTTCCGGGGCCAGGCCGCGATCTACGCCTTGATCGCCCTGATTGCCCTGCGCGCCTTTGCCAGCCAGCTCTCCTTTCCGGCGTGGTCCGCGATGCTGGCCGACCTGGTGCCCTCCGGCATCCGCGGCCGCTATTTCGCCTCGCGCAACATCGCCCTGGCCGTGGCCGCCCTGATCTTCACGCCGCTGGCGGGCCGGTTGGCCGAGTCGATCGGCCTGCCGGACGGCTACCAGGCCAGCTTCCTGGTCGCGGGGCTGGTCGGCTTCGTGGCCACCGCGATCTTCGGCCGCATCACGGAGCCGCACCCGCAGCACAGCAGGCTGGCGGCCGGCCGCGCCGAGGGGCTCGGGGCGCTCCTGCGCCGCCATCCGCGCTTCGCCGCGTTCACCGGCGTGGCGTTCCTGTGGAACCTGTCGCTGATGGTGGCCGGCCCCTTCTTCAGCGTCTATATCGTTGTTAACCTGGGCGCCAGCCCCACGCAGATCGGGCTGCTGGCCGCCGCCAACAGCGTCACCAACATCATCGGCCAGCGCCTCTGGGGCCGGCTCAACGACCGCCATGGGCCTTCCTGGGTCATGCGCGTCACCGGCATGTTTATCCCGCTGGTGCCGCTGCTCTATGCCTTCGCGACCGACGCCTGGTTCCTGGTCCCGGTGGAGATCTTGTCCGGGTTCCTGTGGTCGGGCTACGGCCTGGCCAGCTTCAACCTGCTGCTGAGTCTGGCCCCACCGGCTCAGCGCGCCCGCTTCAGTGCGATCTATCAGATGGCCGTCTTCAGCCCGGCCGTTGTCGGACCCCTGCTGGGCAGCATCGCGGCCAACACCATCGGCATCCGCCCGCTCTTCTTCCTCTCCACGGCCGGGCGATTCCTGGCCGCGACCTTGTTCATGCTTACGGTGCGGGGGGATCAGGAACGGGCGTAGAGTAGGTAGGGAGTGGATTTGTGAGCCTCAAGGATCTGCTGCGCCGCGATCAGGCGCGGCGAGCTATCATGCCACGGGAATCAAAGAGCCAGACTGATCAGTCTGGCAGCAGCGACCCCGCATCCTGATCCACGACGGCGGTAGCCTGGCGTACGAGGATATCCAGACTGTCGCGTATATGCTCATCGCTGGTAATCTGTGGTGAGCCGACGAAAACGAATAAACGCCCCAGCACCGACATGAGTGCAATGCGATAGTCGTACAGGCACTGCTCGAAGCTGTAGTCCTGCACGCCGCCCTCGAGCAGCCGCCGGTGGTATAGGGAAAGCCAAGCCGCTTCATACGCGCGGCGATCAGCCGTCGACACGTTGTGGCCCAAAAAGAGAGCCACATCATACGGACCCCGGCCGCGCCCAACCATTTGCCAGTCCGAGACCACCAATTCCATCCCGCCGTTGCTCTCGTCGAAAAACAGGTTGTCCATCTGGTAGTCGTTGTGGACGATCGTCACGGGCGGCCGCGCCAATTGGGCGCTCAGGAACGGCAAAGCCTCCAAGAGCCGCTCACCGATCGGCAGGATCGCCGCGGGCAGGCTGTCGCCGAGGTGACGGCGCAAACGCGACCAGATCTCGGAGACGGGATGAGGGGGTTCGCTCCAAGGGGGCGTATCCCACCGGAGCAGCCAGCCGAGGTCGGCCAGCTCAGGCCGGCCCCACCAGGCCGCATGCAGCGAGGCGATCTCCCCGATCACCAGCTCCGCTTCCGCCGGTGTGCTGCCCAGCCGCGTCCGGCCAACACAGAGGCGTTCCAGGTCTTCGAGCAGCAACAAGCTCACGCCGGCAGCCGGATCATAGGCGCTGAAGTAACAACGGGGGACGCGCAGCCCGGTCTTGCCCGAGAACACCCGGTAGAAGGTGGCCTCACGCTCGTAGAAGCCCATCATGTTGAGGTTGGCGCGCGTACCGGGATCGGGGTGCGGCAACTTCGCGATCACTGAGGGGGGCGCTCCTGGCGCGGGGTTGCCGTACTCAAGGCACAGGCGCGCGAGCTGTCCGGTGATGCCCTGGCCGGTGGCCAGTGGTTCGATCCCCACGGCACGAACCGCAGAGCCGTCGAGCACACCTGCCGCTCGCAGCACATGTGTCAGCCATGCCGGAGTGATCCCTACCAAGGTTGAAGGAGTATTCAACAGAGTAACCTCCCAGAAAATGATACCTGCCGATCAGAGCGATCAAACGCATCATAACTCAGCTCTGCGTGCCAACGTGTAGCCATACTTACTCTAGCGCGAATTTTGTATCATTACATCACAAATAGCGTACCAAATAGACAAGCCAAATATAAAGGAGTCGGGATACGCTGACGGAAATAGGCATCGACAAGCTTGTCACGTTGTTGGCCCTGTGCTAACATACGCCCACTATCGATCCTCGCCCCTCGGAGGAAGCGTCATGGATTGTCCGAAATGCGGCACCTGGAACCCCGAAGACAAACGCGTCTGCTGGCGCTGCCAAACTGAGCTGCCCAGGCCGGTTGAGAAAAAGAAGAAGCAGCCACTGCTCTTCCTTGGGATGCCCGCGTGGAGCTGGATCCTGATCATTCTCGTGGTCATCACGCTATTTGTCGGGCCCTTCTTGTCGGCACTTTTCCTGGGCGGACGTTGAATTCCCTCACCCACCGCCTCCTGGCCTGGATTGCCAACGGCCGCCGCGACCTGCCCTGGCGCCGCCGCCGTGACCCCTACGCGGTGTGGATCTCAGAGGTGATGCTGCAACAGACCCAGGCCGCCACGGTCATCCCGTACTTTGAAAATTGGCTGGCGCGTTTCCCCGACGTGCAGGCGCTGGCCGCGGCGTCACTCGACGATGTGCTGAAGGCCTGGGAGGGGCTGGGCTACTATGCGCGGGCGCGCAACCTGCAGGCCGCGGCGCAATGCATCGTGCAGCAGCACGGCGGCAGCCTGCCTGCCGACCGCCGGGCGCTGCTGGCGCTGCCGGGCATCGGTCGTTACACCGCCGGCGCCATCCTGAGCCTGGCGTTTGGGCAGGCCGAGCCGGTGCTGGACGGAAACGTGCGCCGCGTGTTGTGCCGGGTGTACGACATCGGAGAAGATCCCCGGCAGCCGGCTGTCGAACGCTCTCTATGGGAGCTGGCCGCCACACTGGTGGAGGCCGCCCCACCCGGCCAGGCCGGCGATCTGAATGAAGCCCTGATGGAGCTGGGCGCGCTGGTCTGTACGCCTGTTGCGCCCGCCTGCTCAGCCTGCCCGATCCGCGAGCATTGCCTGGCCTGCGCCCGCGGCACCGTGGCCGAGCGTCCCGTCCGCAGCCGAAAGGCCCGGACGCCGCATTTCAACGTCGTCGCGGGCGCAATCCAGGACGGCCAGGAACGCTATTTGATCGTTCGGCGCCCTGAACGGGGCCTGCTGGGCGGGCTGTGGGGCTTCCCCGGCGGTGCGCTGGAACCAGGCGAGGCAGCCACCGACGGCCTGACGCGCACGATCCGTGAGCAGACCGGCGTCACGATACGCGCCGGCGCGCCCCTGACCCGCATCAAGCACGCCTACACGCATTTTCGCATCACCCTGCACGCGTTTGCCGGTGAGCTGGTCTCGGGCGAGGCCCAGCCGCTGCGCTGCGCTGAGGTGCGCTGGGTGACGCATAAGGCGCTCGCCGATTACGCGTTCCCGGTCACGGACCGGAAGATTGTAGCGGTGATGGAGTCGAGCCTTCAGACGGTCCCATCCGCATAGGCAGGTGACCGGCTGAAGCCTCCAGTCCAGATCGCCAGGCTGTCATTCTGAGTCCAGGCTGTCATTCTGAGCGAGTTAACGGCTCAACACTCGTTGCGGCGAGACCCCAGCGAAGAATCTCGTGCCCCGTCCTTGGGCTGCGTCGAGATCCTTCGCTTGGGCTCTGCCGTGACTGGCTTTGAGTGGTCAACCCGCTCAGGATGACAGCGAGAAGGTTTCTTACCTGGGTGCATCCCAGGCAGGACAGAGTAATCAGGTAAATCTGCGTCCCTTGTTCAGGTTAGGAGTCCAACCATGTTCCTTGCCATCGACATCGGCAACACCAACATAACCCTCGGCGTCTACCAGGGGGAGCGGCTAACCGCGACGTGGCGCATCGCCACGGTGCACGACCGCATGTCCGACGAATACGGCATCCTGCTGACCCAGCTCCTGGCGCACCGAGACGTGCAGCCCGCCGACATTACCGGTGCGGCCATCGCCAGCGTAGTGCCAAGCCTCACCGGCACATTCCGCAAGGTGTGCACCGACTACCTGGGCCAGGATGCGCTGGTGGTGGACGCGGGGGTCAAGACCGGCGTGCGCATCCGCTACGAGAACCCGCGCGAGGTGGGCGCGGACCGCGTGGTGGACTGCGCGGCGGTGCAGGCCAAATACGGCGGCCCGGCGTGCGTGGTCGACTTTGGCACCGCGACCACCTTCGACGCCATCTCCCGCGAGGGAGATTACCTGGGCGGCGCCATCGCGCCCGGCATCGGCATCGCGGCCGAGGCGCTCTTCTCCCGCGCGTCCAAGCTCTACCGCGTCGAGATCGCGCCGCCGGCCAAGGCCGTCGGCACGAACACGGTCGCGGCCATGCAGTCGGGCATCTTCTTCGGCTACGTGGGACTCGTGGAGGGCCTCGTGGCCCGCTTCCGCCGCGAGCTCGGCGACGACATGCAGGTCATCGCCACCGGCGGGCTGGCCGAGGTCGTCAGCCGCGAGACGCCGGTGATCCAGCACGTGGACCCGTGGCTGACGCTGGATGGGCTGCGGATCATCTATGAGATGAATCGCGGGGACGCTGGCAAACGGTAGTTTTCGCTCGTTGGGCATTTGACAGCAGCGCGGCTGCGCGGGTAAAATTGAGCGGAACTTCACAGGCAAGGCATATCTTCGCGGATTTTTCCTTAGTTTGGTCACTGCATAAACATTTCACGCATGCGCATTTAATCTTGGAGCCGGTTGGCCCACACAATCTACTCTGCTAGGAGGATGGCATGGCAAATCTGAGCAAAGTCGCTTTCTTCACCAATGAATATCCGCCCTATGTCTACGGCGGCGCCGGGGTCGTCGTAGAGTACCTCAGCAAGGAGCTGGCGAAGCTGGTGCCGATGGATGTGCGCTGCTTCGGCGACCAGGACGTGACGGAGCCCAATCTGCGCGTCAAGGGGTACGGGAAGTGGTCGGAGGCCGACAAGAACACGGATCCCCGCTTCAAGGGCGCGTTGGACGCCATGTACCGCAGCCTGGAGATGGCGAAGGACAACTTCGATGCCGACATCGTGCACTGCCACACCTGGTACGTGCAGTTCGGCGGCTTCCTGGCCAAGAAG
>CAZELR010000100.1:0-11111 GCA_964513075.1 uncultured Anaerolineales bacterium | reverse complement strand
CAGCAACCCATGTGAAGGGGAGGAACTCCATGAAACATACTGCCTTTCGTGTCGTGAACCTGATGACCGTGCTGGCCCTGGCGCTGGGCTTCGCCTGGGCCACGCCGACGCCTGCCCTGGCCGCCAACCCAGCGCCGGTGCAGATCTTCTATGTGACGCTGCCCGAGAGCGAGGGGTTGCGGGTGCTCAGCGCCATCAACGGCGCCGCCGTCTCCCCGATGTACACCTATTTCTCCATCGCGATCGGGATGAGCGGCGCCTATGTCTACTACGACCAGTGGGAGAACGGCTACGACTCGGACATCGCCAACCCGACCAATATCTATAGCGCCGGCAACCCCGGCGGCACGCAGATCTGGGGCAACGGCAAGGCCATCGACGGCTGTGCGCCCAACATCACCGGCGCACCCGTCACGTGCACGGACGCCAATGACGTCCTCAACGCCGGCAACGTCATCATTCCGTACAACGCCGTCCCCCTGATCCCCGGCGGCGCATCCTACGTCCTCGACAACTTCAACACGACGAGCTACAGCAACAACAACGGGACCGTCAACTGGTCCGGCAACTGGGTCGAGACGGGCGATGACGGATCCGCCAGCACGGGGAAGATCCTCATTCCCGGCGGTGCTGGCGGCAATCACCTGCGCTTCACCGCCGCCCAAGTCAATGACAGCATCGATCGCGGGCTGGACCTGACGGCCGGGGACGATTGTACTGAGCTGAGCTTCACGCTTGGCCGATCGGGAGCGGACGCCGGCGAAAACTTCGCCGTTCAGTTTTCCAGCGATGGGTCCACCTACTTCACCCTGGACACCTTCACCAGCGCGAGTGCGACCGGCCTCAAGAGCTACGCGCTCTCGCCAAGCTACTTCACCGCGGCCGCCCGTTTGCGGTTCATTTCGACCGGGGATGGCCTCGAGACCAACGAGTACTATTCCGTCGACGACGCCCGGGTCCAATGGGGCTGTGCCAGCCGCGATTCGTCCGTCATCCTCTTTGACGGCAAGGACAAGGTCGGCGCCAGCAAGTCGGTTTCCATGGCCCGCGCCACCTGGGCCAGCGGCTCCGGCACCCTGAATGCCTTCGCGCACGAGATGTACGCCACCGCGGAATGGGGCACCGTCTACGAGTCTCCGGTGGGCACCGACACCGCGAACGCCGGCGAGATGTTCGAGTACAGCGCGCTGGCGGTCATGGCGGTCCAGAACAACACGACGGTGCAGGTTGACGCCAACGCAGACGGGATTTACGGGACGTTCATCTTGCAGGAAGGCGGCAGCTACCTGATCAGCGGCATCCTCCAGGGCGCCCGCGTCCAGTCCGACAAGCCGGTCCAGGTAGTGGTGGTGACGGGCGACATCGACAGTAACTACGCCTCGCGCGACATGAACCTGCTGCCGGCCAACGCCTGGGGCAGCTCCTACTGGAGCCCGGTGGGGGTGAACACGGACGATTGGCCGGGCACGGCCGGGCCGACCCGGCTCTACCTGTACAACCCCAGCACCAACGGCAATATTTACATCACCTGTGAGCGGCGCACCACTGTACCTACGACTTCCACCCAAGGTCCGATCCTGCCGCGTGGGGTCGTGACCCTCGATCTCGCAGACGACGAGGGCGCGCACTGCTATGCTTCCAACAGCAGCGGGACCGCGACGACCGACAAGATCCTCGCCATCGGGACGATTGACACGGAGAACACGGCCGGCGACTGGAGCTTCACCCTCTACCCCGACAACTTCCTCTCGACCAACGCGCTGATCGGGCTGGGGCTGGGCAAGGACCCCACGGATACAACCTCCACCGAGAACAGCAGCCCGCTGTGGGTGACCTCGGCGTGCGCCTCGGGCGGAACCTACGTCTACGTGGACTGGACCAACGACGGCACGGCGGACCTGGTTGATCTCAACGGCGACGGCGACACGGTCGATACCGTCGACGGCATCAGCGAGAGCACGTCGAGCAGCGGCATGCTCGTGAACCGGCTCCATTCGGTGCGCCTCTTCAAGCCCAGCCCGCGGAACGATCCCTACGACCAAAGCGGCGCGCGAGTCTGGAGCCGGACCGCCTCCGGCGTCGGCCAGGGCGGCACGCCCGGCTGCAACCTGGCCCTGGCCTGGGGCCAGGATCCCCGGCGCTCCACCGCGGGCGAGCCGGGCCTGGACGTGGGCACCTCGGTCCCGCCGCTGCGGCTGATCGAAGGCACCAAGAGCCTGGAGCTGAAGACCGACACCAACGGCGACGGCCAGCTCAACCCCGGCGACATCGCCACCTACAACATCACGGTCAAGAACAGCGGGTCGGTGCTGGTGACCAACGTCTACGTCTACGACACAATACCGCCCAACACGACCTATGTGCCGGGCAGCACGGAGAAGGATGTGGGCAGCGGGTGGACCCCCATTACCGACGATCCTGACTTTCCGTTGAACACGCTGCCCGGCGTCCTGCTGGGCGACCTGGCCGCGGGCGCCACCTTCTACGTGCGGTTCGACGTCACCCTGGGCGGCGGGTCCTACGGGGAGCTCCTCAACTGCGACGTGGCGCAAACTGACGCCGGCACGCTCAGCCCCTGCAGAACCGACTTCGTCGCGACGCGCGACTGGGGCGACCTGCCCGACAGCTATGGCACATCGCTCGCCGCGAATGGCCCGAGCCATTCCTATTCGGGTCTGAAGCTGGGCGTGCTGTGGGACTACAATGCGCAGGGCATTCCCACGGCCAGCGCCAACGGCGATGACCTGGCCCCCGCGCTCTTGGCCACTCCCGATGACGAGGATGGCATCGACTTCAACAGCCCCTTGGCGGCTTGGGGCGCGGCCGTCACCCCGAAGGGCGCGGCCAAGGTGACGGTGGCCGGCGGGCCGGGCTGCCTGAACGCCTGGATGGACTTCTCCAATGGGTCCGCCGTGGGCGGAGACGGTGACTTCGGCGATACGTATCTCACCATCTCCGAGAAGGTCGTCAACAACGTGTTGCTGAACAATGGGACGACCGACGTGGCGTTCAACGTGCCGGCCGGGCTGTTGGGCGCGACCACCCGCAGCTACTACCTCCGCTTCCGGCTCAGCCCGCCCGACGCCAATGGCGCGTGCACGACTGTCATCGCACCCACCGGCTTCGTGGCAGGCGGCGAGGTGGAAGATTACCTGCTCTCCTTGAGCCCGTTGGCCGTGGACCTGGCCTTCTTCACCGCGGACGCGACCGAGGCGGGCGTGACGCTGGCGTGGGAGACGGTGAGCGAGCTGGACAACGCCGGCTTCAACATCTATCGCGCGGACGCAGCAGATGGGTCGTGGGCGCAGCTTAACGCCGCGCTGATCCCGGCCGCGGCGCCCGGCTCGTCCGCGGGCAATGCGTACACCTGGACCGACGCCGGTGTGACGCCAGGCGCCGGCTACTGGTATGCGCTGGAGGACGTGGCCCTGAACGGGAGCGTCACCCGGCACGCGCCGGTGGCCGTGACGATCAGCCAGCCGACCGCGGTGCGGCTGGTGGGCCTGGGCGCCGGCCCGGCGCTGGGGCTGGCTGTGCCCCTGGCCGCCATCGGGGCGGCGTTGGCATCCGGCTATGCGCTGGCACGGCGCCGGCGCCGTTAGCACATTCGGCTGGAAACCGGGCTTTTCAGCGAGGTCCGGTTTCCGGCGTTCGCGCAGCGTCGAACCGATTGACTTGCGAATTATCAAGGAAACAGCTATCATAGCCGGAGAGGAGACAACCATGACAGCCACGACCATCGACCATACGACACCACCATCACCGAACCGTCGCCCGTGGGAAACGCCGGCCATCGCGTTGGAACGCTCTCTGGAAGCCTCGGCGCAGGGCGGGCCGCCTGTTCCACCGGGCGCCCCCAGCTTCCTGGGGCCGCTGGGAACATCAGGCAACAGCGGTCAGTGCAAAACCTGATCGGACAGGCTTGCATCCGGCCCGGCGGCCGGATCCCATCCATACCAGCCACGCAACAACCGGTGGGCCCCCCTCCACCGGTTGTTTGCGTCAGGCAGGGTGTGCGCCAGAGGTTAAGCGAGTGAGAGCAGGATACCGGGGGTGGCGAAAGTGGCTGCAGGGCGTCGTGCTGTTGACCCTCCTGCTGGGCCAGTCCAGCACCGTGCTTCCCGCGGCACTGCGTGAGGCGGTCAGCCTCACGCGGCGGGTGCAGACCCCGCATTACGTGATTGACGGCCAAAGCATTAGGGCGCCGGGCTGCGTGCTGAACGACGTACCGGGCGCGCCGGCCTTGCCGGTCTGCGGCCTGATCATCGAGCTGCCGCCGGCCGGCGCTTGGGAGCTGGCTGCGTCGACCGCGGGCAGCCGGGTGCTCGCCGACCGCCTGGCCATCCCTGCGGTTCCCGTGCCCGATTTTGCGCTGCAAGGCCCCGAAAGCCCCGTCGAGCGGCCGGACCTCCCCGGCATCGTGCCCATAGTCGACCGCCCCGACCCTGCGATCTATCAGCGCAACGCCTTCTATCCCGCGTCCCCCGCCGTGGCCGGCGACGTGCAGTGGCAGGCCGGCCGGCGCCTGCTGGCGGTGCGTGTCTTCCCCTTCCAGTACAATCCGGTCACGCGGGAGATTGACTACCATCCCGACGTGGAGATCACGGTGCGGGTGGAGGAGACAGGGGGCAGGGGGCAGGAGTCAGGGGTCAGGGGACAGGGGTCAGGGGTCAGGGGGCCGGAGACGGGCAGCCTGCTGATCTTGCCGGCGGAGGGAACGGGCAGCCTGCGCATCCGCACTGCCGGCCAGGGGCTCTATCGCCTGACCTACGCCGACCTGCTGGCCGCGGGCGTGCCGCTGGTTGGCGCGGGCGCCGTGAACCCGGCCTCGTTCTACATGCGCCGCGGCAGCGATCCCGTCCAGATCCAGGTGACGGGCGAGGAGGACGGCGTGTTCGACCCCGGCGACCGGGTGATCTTCTATGCCGAGTCCTACCTCAGCCGCTACGCAACGCAGAACGTCTACGCCCTGTTCTGGGGCGACCAGCCGGCCCCGCCATCGGCGCGCATGGCCGTCCGCAAGCAGGAGCCAACCGGCGCTGAACCGGTCGTCACGGCCATCACCCAGACCTTGCGCATCGAGTACGACCGCCGCGGCGCGTACTACTCCGATTATGCGCTGCCGCAGGACGTCGACCACATCTTTGACGACCCGCTGTACGTTTCATCTTCGGCGCCGGTGGTGACGCGGACCTACCCCCTGACCCTGGATGATCCGCTCGTCGCATCGCTGTCGCTGGCCGCGCCGAATGCGCCCGCACAAGCGCTTGACGAGACCGAGACCCCCACCGTCACGCCGACGGAGACGGAGACGCCCACCGTCACGCCGACTGCGACCGAGACGCCCACCGCCACGCCGACGGAGACGGAGACCCCCACCGCCACGCCGACCGCGACCGAGACGCCCACCGCCACGCCGACCGCGACCGAGGCCCCTACCGTCGCACCGACCGTGACCGTGACCCCCACCGCGACGTCCACCGAGACGCCCACCGTCGCACCGACCGTGACCGCGACCCCCACCGCGACGTCCACCGAGACGCCCACCGTCGCACCGACCGTGACCGCCACGCCCACCGCGACGCCGGCCGGGCAGGTCCGCTTCCGCGCGCAGTTCTACGGCGGCACGCCCCAGGCGCCCAACCCCGACCAGTCGGTGGAGGCCTGGCTCAACGATCGGCGCGTGGCGCGCTTCCAGTGGGAGGGCCGCGTGGGCTACCTGGCCGAGGCGTCCGCCTCGGTGGGCTGGCTGACCGGCGCGTCCGACCGGCTGGACCTGGTGGTCTCGCTGGCGCAACTGCCCGGCCTGAGCAGCTACTGGGTCTGGCCCGACTGGCTGGAGCTCTCCTATCCCGCGCGGCCCGACGCCGAGCTCGATGCCATCGTGATCGACGGCATGGTGACCGACGGGGGCGCCATCCGCAACAGCATGCAGATCACCGTGACCGGCTTCACCACCGCCACCGTGGCCGTGTACGACGTGCGCCGGCCGCAGCAGCCCGTGCAGATCTTCTCCACCCGGGCTGCCGGTGACGGCGCGGGCTGGGCGCTGCACTTCTGGGACAGTTGGGCGCCGGGCGAGCCCGCGGCCCGCTATGCGCTGGCGGCTGAGGACGGCCTGCTGGCGCCCGTGTCTGTGGCGCTGGACCGCCGCGCCGGCCTCGCGGCCGCGCTCGCCGACGCGGACTACATCGCCATCGTGGGCAGCGACCTGTGGGCCGCGGCCCAGCCGCTGCTGGCGCGCCGCGCGGCCCAGGGGCTGCGGGTGGTGGCCGTGGATGTCCAGGACATCTACGACGACTTCAGCGCGGGCCTGGTGGATCCGGAGGCGATCCGCGCCTTCCTGACCTACGCCTACCACGCCTGGAACGCGGGACAGGCGCCGCCCCGCTACGTGGTGCTGATCGGTAACGGCCATTACGACTTCAGGATGACCACCGGCACGACCGCGCCCAACCAGATCCCGCCCTACCTGGCGCGCGTGGACCCGTTCATCGGCGAGACCGCGGCCGACAACCGCTACGTCTGCGTGGACGGCCCGGCCGATTACCTGCCCGACATGGCCCTCGGCCGCATCCCCGCGCGCACCCCGGCCGCGCTGGCCGCCTATATCGCCAAGATCGCGGCCTACGAGGATGAGACCGTGACACCCGACGGCGCGTGGAACAACCGCGTCACTTTCGTGGCCGATCGCTGCAACGACACCGCTGCCGGCAACTTCCACGCGCTCAGCGACGAGGTGCGGCTGGGGTGGCTGCCCGCCAGCTTCAACGACCGCACCCTCTACTACGGCGATACCGCCATCTGCCCCGGCGCGACCGCGGACACCGATACGCCCGCCGAGATGCAGGCGCAGATCAAGGCCGCGTTCAACAGCGGCGCGCTGCTGCTGCAGTGGTTCGGCCACGCCTCGCGCTGGCGGTGGGGATCGGTGAGTGGCATCTACAACTATGAGGTTCCGCCCACCCTGGCCGCCAACACCCGGCTGCCGCTGGTGGTGGCCTATTCCTGCTGGGACGGCTACTACATCGACCTGGACAACGACTATCAGGTGCTGGGCGCCATGCACGCCATGCAAGGGGGCCGGGCCGCCATCGCCGACTTCTCGCCCACCGGCTATCACCTCGGCAGCGCGCTCCTGAAGCTCAACGAGGGGCTGACCCTGGCGCTCTTCCGCGACCGCCTGCGCGGCGTGGGAGACGCAACCGTCCGGGCCAAGCTGTATTTCTTCGCCGCCAGCGCGGCCTGGCACGACGTCATCGACACGCAGATGCTGCTCGGCGACCCCGCGCTCAAGCTGCGCGTGCCGGTCACGCTGCCCACTGCGCCCGCGATCGCCAGCGCGGCCGCGGGGAACAGCGTTGACCTGGGCTGGACCCACCAACTGGACAGCGCCGCGTACGAGGTCTGGCGCGACACTGCGCCCTACTTCACGCCCGCCGGCCAGGGGGTCCGGGTGGGGACGGTGGAGGCCGGGTTTGTCAGCCAGGGCGCCAGCTTCGGGTTCACCGACGACGGCGCGCAGCCGCCGCCCCCCGTGCAGATCATCGGCGATCCCGCGGTCAACTACTTCTGGGTCGTGCGGAGCCGCAACGGCGACGGCGTCTCCGAGCCCTCCAACCGCGTGGGCGAGTTCGACTTCGCGCTGACGCCGGGGAACTAACTCCCGTGCCGCACCTGTATCGCAATCCGCTGGATTGCGCCCGCACAATCCGGCGGATTGTGTTACTTGATTATCGACTAGCCATTTGAGCATTCTATGGTATACTGCTCCCCAACACTCATTCCTTCCCAACCGAGGTGACCATGAACCGACACACATCCTATCGCCTGGGCCGCGGGCTGCTGCTGCTGGGGCTGCTCGTCACGCTGCTGGCGGCCGGCGGTTCGGCGGCGTGGGCCAGCGAGACGCCGGGCGGCGTCAACGACAGCCGCGCAGCCGGGCCGGACGCGGCATTTGACCCGCCGCAGATCGCCATCGCGAAGAACAGCACGACCAGCATCAAGCTGACCTGGTTTCACCCCGCTACGTCCATCACCCTCTACCAGGCATGGCGCTCCGAGGCCCCGTATTTCACGCCCCCTGCCCAGGGCACGAAGATCGATTCGTACGAGTTCCAAAGCGGCGTGTATGGGGTGGATACACCTTTCGGGTACGTGGATAACGGCGCGTGCGGCTATTTCATCGCCAACGGTGCGCCCCAAACGTGCAAGCAGCAAGTCCCCCCCGTGACCGTGCTGGGTGACGCGGCCCACAACTACTTCTGGGTCGTGCGCGCCGGCAATGCCATCCCGGAATACGAGAACAGCAACCGCGTCGGCGAGTTCGATTTCGCGCTGGTGCCGGGGAGCTGACGGTTCGATGTCGAATGTCGAATGTCGAATGTGAAATGTGAAATGTAAGGCGTAGGCGTTACATTTGGCAGTGAGAATTGGTTAAGAAACCAGGTTTCTGCGCAATTGCTGCGGTGAGAGGCCTGGTTTCTCTATATTCCGGCAGACGAGGAGGTCATCATGGCACAGAGACGTGTTTTGAACGCGGTGGCGCTGGTGGCGCTGGTGGTGGGGCTGATCGCGGGCGGGGTGGCTGCCCCGCGCGCGGCCGCCGACGGCGTGCTGGACGGCGTGATCGGCAACGAGTACGGCGCGACGCGCGCCATCGATGGGGCCGGCAACGACGCCGGCAACGGCGATTCCGAGTCGTGCGCCGTGGCCGACGGCAACCGCGGCAACGTGATGGAGCTGCACGCGTACAACAAGCCGGACAACAACGAGTGGTACTTCGCCTTCGTGGTGGATTCGTCCCAGGCGCTCAATTCCACAACCGGCAGCTTCTTCGGCAAGGCCGACAGCATGACGGTCAACTACATCCTGGGCATCGACGTGGGCTGCAACGGCGGCCCGGCGGGCGATATGAACTCGGGATCGTGGAAGCGCTTCTTCAGTTGGCAGGGCGCCCGATATAACAACGCCAACCCCGGCGTGGACTACTTCATCCCCATGTATCCCACCGGCGCCGACACGCTCAACGCGGCGCTGTGGGCCATGAACGGATCGGCCAAGACCCTGCTGCAGGTGGACCTGCCCGTCACCACCCGCGTGGTGGATTACCGCCGCCACGTCGAGCTGCGCCTGGACCCGGCCCTGGCCGGAGTGCCGGCTGACCTGAAGACGAACAGCCAGCTCTGCCTGGCGCTGGTGACCACCGAGAACTCGGACAACGTCAACGGCAACGGCGGCCGCGTGCTGGATGACCTGGGAGAGGCGGGCTCGGTCACGGGATGCGACCTGAGCTACCGGCTGGATGGGACGGGCGGCAACGGCCCCATGCCGGTCAAGATCGCCACCCAGCCTACCTGCCAGGCCAGCGGCCGGCCCATGCCCGGCGGCAGCGCCACGCGGCAGTGCACCTCGCTGCCGGCCCGCACCACCGTCCCGGCCTTGGATTCCACCCGCGCCTGTGCGATCGGCCAACTGGGCGTCAACATCGACGGCAACATCGAGGACAGCTACGTGCTGCTCACCGAGGCGGGCTACGCCGGCCCCTACCAGGGCGGCGACCCCGCGCACTCCGACTTCGGCGGCGAGTCCGCGGCCTACAGCTACTGGACCGGCAGCGCCATGGCCACCTATGCTAATTCCGGCAACGCCGACATCCGCGACGTCCACGTGCAGACCGACGCGCACTTCCTCTACCTCAACGTCAGCGGCCCCGGGCTGACCGCGTTCGGCGGCACGGGCCAGATGGCGGGCCAGCCGGCCGACGACGCCAACCTGTTCCTGGCGCTCGACCTGGGCAACATCAGCAGCACCACCGACCGCGGGGACCACGGCGGCGGGCCGGAGGTCTACACCCCGCCGGACGCCGCGGCCGGCGTTGACGCCAGCAACCACCCATTCGGCAATCCCATCAACTTCCGCGGTTGGGCGCCCGACTACGTCATCCAGATGCTCTGGGCCGGGGATGATAACTCGGGCGGCAATGTCTGGTTGATGAAGTGGAACAACGGCAGCGCTACCTGGGACTATGCCGCGCCGTACAGCTTCACCACCGTGGAGACGGCCGGCGCGTCTCCCAGCGGCGTCCTTCCGTTCAACACGGCCTACTACGCCGCGCCCAACCCGCCGCCGCCGGCCACGGCCCTCGTCTTCGGCCGCGACCCCACCAGCTACGAGTTCGCCATCCCATGGGCCGCGCTGGGCGGCAAGCCGCCGCTGGCGACGCAGATTCGACTCGGCGTCTACACCAGCCGCAACTTCGGCGGCAACCCCGAAGGCTGGGATGTCAACGACCAGGCCCCCGGCATCGGCCAGGGCGCCAACGGGCTCGGCTCGCACGAGCGGATCGGCGACCTGGCGGATGAGAACGACAACGAGGCTGACGCAGGCGCCGCGGGCAACGACAAGACCCCCTACGTGGGCCGCACCCACGGCCAGAACCTCCGCGCGCCGGGCAGCGACAACACGGCCGGCGACAGCGACACCATCGAGGCGTACTTCGTGTTCACCCAGGATCCCACCATGTACAACTGCCCCAGCCCCCTGGCCGTGACCCTGGCCGCCTTCACCGCCGCCGCGGGGGCGGACGGGGTGACGCTGGCCTGGGAGACCGTCTCGGAGCTGAACAACGCCGGGTTCAACGTGTACCGGGCGGAGAGTGGCTCGGTCGGAGACCGGCCACAGCAGGAGAGTTCCGGGACCGACCCGCTCAGAATGACAGGCTGGGTGCGCCTCAACGACGCGCTGATTCCCGCCGCCGCGCCGGGGTCGAGCCAGGGGCACAGCTACGCGTTCACCGATGCCGCCGCGGCCCCGGGCGCGACCACCTGGTACGCGCTGGAGGACGTGGCGCTGGACGGGACAGCCACCCGGCATGAGCCGGTGGCGGTCACCCTGGCCGCGCCCAACGCGGTGGGGCTGGCGGCCCTTGGCGCCGCGGCGGCAGGGCCGAGCCTCGCCGGGCTCGCCGCGCTGGCTGCGGCCGCGCTGGCCGGCATTGCACTGCGGCGGCGCTCAGCCCGCTAGATTGGGGACGTAGGAGCATCCTGAGCGGGTCTGTTAGATTAGAGTTTGTCATGCTGAGGCCGAGTCCCTGACCTGGGTCGTACAGC
>CAZELR010000099.1:0-11465 GCA_964513075.1 uncultured Anaerolineales bacterium | reverse complement strand
TCGCCTTTCGGCTGGATTGCCGGGCAGCTCTCGGCGATCGATCGCTCCCTGCCCTTTGTGCTCACGATGGGCCTGGCTGTGGTTGGGGCGGGGCTGGTGGGGCTGATCGGCCGCTGGCGGCCAGCCCTGGCGCCGCGAACCCAGTAGGTGCGGAGGGATGATTTCTATTTGTCGGGCCGGCGTTCCGCCTTCCATATATCGGATAGCGGTCTGAATTGTGCATCCGATACCGACATGACGCAGTGCTTACTCGTTGATCTGCTCTATCAACACTGGTGATACCTTCACCAGCAGCCCCCGTAGATTACGATAAGACACCAATCCCTCGAGTTGCAGGCGGCCGAGCACAATGCCGGGATGAAGCCCCTGGCTGGTCGCAAAGGCCTCGATGCTGGCGCGCGAGAAGTGCGGGCCGGTGCGGGCGACGAAGTCACTGAATGCTTCCGGTGCAAGCAGCCAGCGGCTCGCCCGGCGGCGCGCGGCCTCCTCATAGGAATCAGCCACCTCTCGCTCGGCTTCATCGTCTTCCAACTGATCCAGATAAATGTCAGCGCTGCCTTCAGCCAGGTGCGCCAGCTCGTACATCAGTGTGAACCAGAAGGCGTCAATGCGGTCGTGGCGCAACGTCAGTGCGACAGCCGGGCCATCCTCGATCCAGAACGCCGCGCCATCCAGATACGTCTTTGCGAGATGGCGCAGAAGCACGAGCCGCACTCCCCAGCGCGCTAACACGGCGGAAACATGGGCCACATCTTCAGCCAGGCGCATGTGGCTCGAAAGCTCGTGCACCAGCGGGTCGAGGTTGCCGGCGCACCATGTGCCAGGTATCGTTTGGCCGCGCGCCAGCCCCTCAGCGCGCCGCAGCCAGGCGAGCTGGGCGTAGGTCAGTGGTGCGCCGGCGGCTGATCCGCGCCAACGCGCCGCCGGCCGCGGCGGCTCTGGCAATAAAGGCATACCCAGACAGCCGGCAACCTCGGCTTCCAGTTCATCCACCGATTCGCGCAGCGTCAGCCAGCCACGGCCAGCCATCTCGCGCAAGGGTAATTCAGCATAAAGCCTGCTCCGCCGCGCAATCGCGTCTCCTTGCGCCTGAGTGCTGGCCAGTTCCAGCCGATAGGTTGCCTCCAGATTGTGCCAGAATTCGGGCGACGTACCGAACGCCTGGCTCAACTCGATCGACGTTTCAGGCGTGATTTGCTTTGATCCGGCAATGATCTCGCTAATGACCTGTTCGGGACGGCTCAGGATTGCGGCAAGGTCGCGCTGTGTCCAGCCACGTGCTTCCAACTCCTGTCTTAGGATTCGCCCGGGCAGCACAAGCCGTGCCGGGTGCAATTCAGTGCTCATGCGGTCTTCCTCTAGTGATAATCTTCTATGCTGATGATGCAGACCAGCTTGCCTGATTCGTCGGTTTCCAGGCGGAGAACCAGTCGATATTGCTTGTTGAGACGGATCGAACGCTCACCACGGATGCCACGTTCGCCTTGCAGCTTCTCGAAGTGGAGGCTTTTCAACGCGCGCAGGTCATTTTCATCGCGAGCGGCCCGGATCACGGCTATTTTATCGAAGAACGCGTCTACAACCTCCGGCGGATACTTGGTTGCGCCTCTCCCATCGGTGTAAAGTTGCTAGAGTTTCTTATGGGCGAAGATGAAACGCACAACACACCTCAGAGTATAATACGGGAGCAGTAGTTTGTCAATACTTAATTTTCACCCTAGGGGTGAAATCTATTATATCAGAATGACTTTGATTCCAAACACGCTTTCAAACCATCGCGCCTTCTTCTGCCCTGCCCAGCGCTCGCTGTCATCGTTGACGCCGGGGAGCAGCGTCACGATCAGCCGGTCGCCGTCGAGCTCGCAGCGGAGGTCCTGCACCGCGCCGGTGTGGGTGCGGTCCAGCCCGTCGGCGAAGCGGAGGATCGCGCCGAGCTGTTCCACGATCTCCCGATCGGGGACGGGGAGGGCCGCAAAGGCGGGGTGCCTGGCCGGGTCGGGGAGGCTGCCGCGGTGGTAGCGGGCGACGTGGGCCACCAGCGTTTGCTCGTGCGGTGAGAGGCCGGGGATCGGCTCGGCCATGATCAGCCGGAACGCGGTTTTGTGGTGGCTTTCGTAGCCTTCCACGTAGCCGATGTCGTGCAGGAGCGCGGCATAGGAGAGGAGGTCGCGGGGGGCAAGCGTAGGGGCGAGGCATTCCTCGGGATTTCGTGAGCTATGCCCGCGGTCTCCGAGAGATCCGAGATCGTGGGTATCGGCAGTTTGCGCTGGGAATGCCTCGCCCCTACCGAGCGCGTGCACTCCCAGCCGCGCCAGTTCATCGAATAGCCGCAGGGCCAGCCGCTCATCCTGGAGCGAGTGGCCTTCCTCGAAGTCGTAGCGCCGGGCGAGGGCGAGGATGGTGTCGCGCAGCGTTGGCTGTGGCATGGTCTACCCGCCTTCAGCAGAGAAAATCGGTGAAATTCCTGCTACTATACCAGCTGAATTAGTACAAATACGTGATACCAGGGATAGGCAAACAGGTTTCGCATCTTTCACGCGTCACGAGATTCTTCGCTGGCGGTTCGCCGCGATGGGTGTTGAGCGGCCAACCCGCTGCCTATAACACGGCGTCATCAACGGACTCGAGCCTTCAGGCGGTTTGACGCTCAAACAGAGTGACCGGCTAAAGCCTCGATTCCAGTCTCTCGCGATGTTATTGCACGGCGCATGCCGCCGCGGAGGCATGGGTAACTCAGAATGACACGCAATACGCGTCACGAGATTCTTCGCTGGCGGTTCGCTGCGATGGGTGTTGAGCGGCCAACCCGCTGCCTATAACACGGCGTCATCAACGGACTCGAGCCTTCAGGCGGTTTGACGCTCAAACAGAGTGACCGGCTAAAGCCTCGATTCCAGTCTCTCGCGATGTTATTGCACGGCGCATGCCGCCGCGGAGGCATGGGTAACTCAGAATGACACGCAATACGCGTCACGAGATTCTTCGCTGGCGGTTCGCTGCGATGGGTGTTGAGCGGCCAACTCGCTCAGAATGACACGCAGCACGCAATACGCACCACGCACCACGCACCACGCACCACGTCTTACTCGTCCCGCAGCATCTTCCGGCTGATCTCGTTATGCTTTCTGACCAGGGCGGGCATGTCCAGCCCGACGATCTCCCCATCTTTCACGCGCAGCTTGCCGTCGATCACGCTCATGTCCACCTTGGGCGGGGTGCAGAAGACCAGGGCGGCCAGGGGGTCGTGCAGCGCGCCGGCGAAATCGAGCCGCTCCAGCCGGTAGCCGATGAAGTCCGCGGCCATGCCAGGGGCCAGGCTGCCGATGTCGTCGCGGCCGAGCACGCTGGCGCCGCCCAGGGTGGCGATCTCCAGCGCCTCCTGCGCGCCGAGCGCGGCGGGATTCGGGCCCACCATGCGTTGGAGCAGCAGCGCCTGCCGCGCTTCGCCCAACAGGTGGCTGCCGTCGTTGGAGGCCGAGCCGTCCACGCCCAGGCCGACCTTGACGCCGGCATCCCGCATGGCGCGGACCGGCGCGATGCCGGAGGCCAGGCGCATGTTGGAGCTGGGGCAGTGGGCCACGCCGCTGCCGGTGCGGGCGAAGAGCGCGATCTCGTCGTGGTTCAGGCAGACGCAGTGCGCGTGCCACACGTCGTCCCCGGTCCAGCCCAGCGACGCGACGTAGTCCACCGGCCGCGCGCCGAATTTCTCCAGGCAGAAGCGGTCCTCGTCCATGGTCTCGGCCAGGTGGGTGTGGAGCCGGACGCCGTAGGCGCGGGCCAGCACCGCGCTTTCGCGCATCAGGTCGCCGGTGACGCTGAAGGGGGAGCAGGGGGCCAGCGCGATGTTGACCATGCCGAAGCGCTCCCGCTGGTGATACTGCTCGATGGCGCGCTGGCTGTCTTTGAGAATGTCCGCCTCTTCTTCCACGCAGTTGTCCGGCGGCAGCCCACCCTTGGAGCGCCCGAGGCTCATGCTGCCGCGCGTCGCGGTGAAACGCATGCCCAGATCGACCGCGGCCTCGATCTCGTGCTCGATCTTGCAGCCGTTGGGGTAGATGTAGAGGTGGTCGCTGGAGGTGGTGCAGCCGCTCAGCATCAGCTCGGCCAGGCCCACTTTAGCCGAGACGGTCACCGCTGCGGGCGTCAGGCGCGCCCAGATCGGATAGAGCGTCGTGAGCCAGTCGAACAGCACGCTGTCCTGCGCGATGCAGCGGGTGAGGGTCTGGTAGAGGTGGTGATGCGTGTTGATCAGGCCGGGCAGCACGATCATGCCGCGGGCGTCGATGACGCGGTCGGCGGTGTCCGGCAGCGTGCCGGTGGGGCCGGCCTGGACGATGGCGTTATCCCGGACGAACAGCCCACCGTCCGCAATGCGGCGGCGCCCGGCGTCCATGGTGACGAGCAGGTCGGCGTGTTTGAGGAGGAGGGTGGACATTGTCAGCTCCTTATTGGTTGGACGAAGGACGAAAGACGAAGGACGAAGGACGAAGGATTGGGACGGGTTCGTCGTTCGGCGTTGGTCCTTCGTCAGGGCAAGGCCTCGCTTGGTTCGACGTGAATGACTACCCGGCCCAGGTTCGGCATGTGGCTGCGCAGCAGGCTTTCGATGCGCTCGGACATGGCGTGGGCATCGGCGAGCGACGTGGCCGCGGCCAGGGTGCAATGGAAGGTGAGCTGCAGCTCGCCGCCGGTCTTGCGCACCACGATATCGTGCGCGTGGCAGTCGATGCCTTCCGTCTCGGACAGCTCATCCAGGATGCGGCGCACCAGCGCCTCATCGCCCGCGGTGGATTCGCGGCGCGCAATCGCTTCGCCGGCCGGTTCGATGTGGGTGACGACGCGGTCGATGCCGGAGATCGCGGCGTGCAGCGCCTCTTCGAATGCAGTCGCCTGGGTGTGGGCCTCTTCCAGGCTCAGGCTTTCGTTCACTTCCAGGTGCAGCTCGACCGAATGGCCGCCGGCGCCCAGGTCATAGATCCGGATGCCGTGCGCACCCAGCCCCTGGCGCGCGGCCAGCAGGCGCACCGTGGTCACCCAGCCTTCGTGGTCGGCCTTGACCGGTTCCATTTCCACGACCACGTCCGCGCCGGGCAACACTTTCTGGATCGCTTCCTGCGCGGCGGCAGCGATGTCATGCGTCCGCTCGGATGAGAGATCGCGGTTGACCGTGAGATGGACGTCGGCGAACGCTTCGGGGCCGCTGCGGCGCACGCGCACGCGCTGGACCTCCAGCACGCCGGGCACCCGCGCCGCGCGGCCGATCTCATCCCGCAGGGAGGCCGGCACGCCGTCGAGCAGGGCGGTGATCGTGCGCCCGCCGAGCTGCAGGCTGACCCAGACGACGATCCCGGCCACGCCCATGGCCGCGACGGCATCGGCCTTGGCCAGCCATGGGATGGCGAGAAGCTCGGAGAGCTTGACGAGTCCCAGGCCGACGATGACCACCGACGATGACCAGATGTCGGTGGAGAAATGGAGCGCGTCCGCCTCCAACGCCTGGCTGTTATATTTCCGGGCGACCCGATAGAGCATGCGCGACCGGCTGTAGTCGATCACGATCGCGATGATCATGACCGCGAAGGCCCAGATGCTGGCCTCGACTTGGACGCTCTTGAAGAACAGGCGCTGGATCGCCTCCGCGATGATCCAGACGCACGTCGCGAGCAGCAGCAGGGTCTCGAACAGTGCGGAGAGGTTTTCGATCTTGCCGTGGCCGTAGGGATGTTCGCGATCGGCCGGCCGGCCCGACACCCGCACCGCGAACAGCGTCACCGCGGCGGCGACCAGGTCGAGGAGGGAGTGCAGCGCCTCCGCCAGGATGCCGAGGCTGCCCGTCAGCACCCCTACGACGATCTTGAAGGCGGTCAGGAAGATCGCGGCAAATACCGAGCTGAGCGCCGCCCATAGCTTTTCCCGTTCACCGGAACGGCGCCCCGAATTGTCTTTTGTAACCATGGGCTCCTTGGACCGCACGCGTTGGCAGGCGCGCACGGTAATGCCCGATATTATACGCCGGGGACGGCACGGGTTGAATGGCGCGCGTCATGTTGGGGGTTCAGCGTTTTTTCGCGCTTGCTCTTGTGTTGAACCCGTGCTATGCTTACCATAATTAATACGCGAAGGATCACATACGAATGGTGACCGGGACATTGATCAATGTCGCAGCTGTGGTTGTCGGCAGTACGCTGGGTGCTGTGCTGGGCAATCGGCTGCCCGAGAAGATGCGCCAGACCGTACTGCACGGCTTGGGGCTGATCACTTTGACCATCGGCATATCGATGGCGATCGGCACGCGGAATATCCTGATCCCACTGTTCAGCATCCTGATCGGCGGCATCGTGGGCGAGGCGCTGCGCATCGAGGACGCGCTGGAGCGGCTGGGCAAGTGGAGCGAGGCGCGGCTGGGCAGGCTGCTGGGCGCGAGTGCGCGGGCCGACGGCCGCGCGGCCCAGGGGTTCATCACCGCCAGCCTGGTCTTTTGCGTCGGGCCGATGGCGATCCTGGGCGCGATCCAGGATGGCTTGATGGGAGATTACAACCTGTTGGCGGTCAAGTCGCTGATGGATGGCTTCGCGGCGATGGCGTTGGCGGCTTCGTTGGGTTTCGGCGTGATGCTGTCCGCGGGCACCGTGTTGGGCTACCAGGGCGGCCTCAGCGTGTTGGCGATGCTCTTCGGCGCGGCGCTGGGCGGGGTGACCCGGCAGACGCCGTGGGTGGTCGAGATGACGGCAACCGGCGGCGTGGTGATCCTGTGCATCGCCTTTCTGTTATTGGATATCAAGCGCATCCGGGCCGCGAATCTGCTGCCCGCGGTCTTTGTGGCGCCGCTGTTGGTGATGCTTCTGGGGTTGTTGGGGGTGACGTTCTGATGCCTGAGCGCCAACTCGTGGTGTTTGCGGGCCTGCCCGGCACGGGCAAGACCAGCCTGGCGCGTACGGTGGCGCGGGAACTGCGCGCGATGTATCTGGACAAGGATACGATCAAGGACACGGCCGTGGCCGTGGGTCGCGAGATGAAGCTGGAGCGGGCGGCTGAGTTTGCCGGACCGCTGTCGTATGAGCTTCTGGTGGGCCTGGCGCGCGATAATCTGACCCTGGGGCTTTCGGTGGTGTTGGACAGCCCCGCGGGGTATCGCACGTTTCGCGAGAAGGTGGAGCAGTTGGCGCGCTCGGCAAAGGCCGATCTGAAGCTGATCGAGTGCATCTGCACCAATGAGGGGCTGCTGCGGGATCGCATCGAGAACCGCGGCGAGGAGCTGCCGGAGTATCGCACGCGCGACTGGGAAACCTATCAGCGCGACCGCGCGCAGTTCGAGCGCCTGGCGGGCCCGCGCCTGATCGTGGATACGGCCGAGCCGCTGCAGCTCAATGTCCGCAAGGTGCTGAATTATCTGGGTGTTTAGGCTGGGTCGTAGATTTTAGACCCTAAGGGCGCGTCAAGAAATAAGTTCCCGAACTGGCTCGGTCAAAGACCGGCCAGAGCGGGAGGTTATTGTTTGACAGGCGGTAAAGGTCTGTCTGTCTGCGAGAGAGAGGTCGTTATGCCAGTTCTGCAAGTGATCCTGTTCGATCTGGGCGGCACGCTGCTGCACTATGAGCAGCCGCCGGAGCTTACTTTTGATGCCATCAATGCGCGCGGCCTGAGCGCCTTTCTGAAGGTGGCGGTCAAGGGGGGGGCCAGGGTGCCGGATCCGGAGCTGGCGATCCGGGCGGTGGGCCGCATGGCTGCTGCCATGGAGGCGAAGGCCCGGCGCACGCACTATGCCACCGGCGCCGAGCTGATCCTGCGCGAGGGCCTGGAGGCGGTGGGGGTCAGTGTGCCCGACCGGGCCTGGGAGGGCGCGCTGGAGGCGTACTATGCGGCCATCTCGGAGGTGGCGAAGCCGGTGGCCGGGGATGCCGCAGGGGTGCTGGCGGCGTTGACCGAGCAGGGCCGCGGGCTGGGGTTGGTTTCCAACACGTTTTGGGCCCCGGCGATGCACGATGCCGACCTGGCGCGCTTCGGGCTGCTCGACTACCTGCCGGTGCGCGTGTATTCGTGCATGGCGGGATACGTCAAGCCGGACCCCCGGATCTTTCGCCAGGCGCTGGACCGGCTGGATGTGGCGCCGGCCGAGGCGGTCTTCGTCGGCGACAAGCTGGACGTGGATATTGCGGGCCCGCAGAAGCTGGGCATGCGCGCGGTGCTGCTGGCCTCACCCTTCCGCGTCGAGAGCGATCCCGAGATCACGCCGGACGCGCGTATCGACTCGATTGACGAGCTGCTGACCGTGCTGGCGGAGTGGGATCGGACGCTGGAGCTGCACCTTGCCTGAGGGTGAGGACACGGATTGGCGGGATTTACTGATCGATAACGAGGAGGACGCAGATTAGCAGGATTTACCTGATCGATGAAGGAGATGATCAGGTGGATCAGGGAAATCTGCGTCCTTTTGCTTTTGGATGGTCTTACTCTGCCAGGGCTTTCTCCAGCAGCTCACGCACCACGGCGGGGTTGCCTTTGCCCCTGGTCTCCCGCATCACCTGGCCCAGCAGCCAGTTGAAGACTTTTTCCTCGCCGCCGCGGCAGCGCGCCACCTCGGCCGGATACCTGGCCAGGGCTGCGGACACGACAGCCGCCAGCGCGTCCGCGTCGCTGACCTGCGCCAGCCCCAGCTCACGGACCACCCGGCCGGCGGGCTGGCCGGTCTCGAACATGGCGCCGAGCGCCTTTTTGGCGCTGTTCTGATTGATCTGGCCTGCGGCGACCAACCCCAGCAGCTCGGCCAGCGCGGCCGGCGTTACTTTGACCGCTTCGATTCCGATGCCGGCCGCGTTCATGAGCCGGAAGAGCTCGCCGGTGAGCCAATTGGCGACGGCCTTGGCGTCTCCGGCGACGGCGAGAGCTGTCTCGAAGTACGCCGCGACCCGCCGGTCGGCGGCCAGCACGCGGGCGTCGCGCAGGTCGAGGCCCAGGTCGGTCACGTAGCGCGCGATCTTGGCATCGGGCAGCTCGACCAGGCGGCCGCGAATCTCGTCGACCCACGCGCGGTCGACGACCAGCGGCGGCAGGTCGGGCTCGGGGAAGTAGCGGTAGTCGTCGGACGATTCCTTGGTGCGCTGCACGACCGTGCGGCCGGCCTCCTCATCCCACCCCATGGTGACCTGGACGATCCGCTCGCCGCGTTCCAGGGCGGCGACCTGGCGCGCCGTCTCGTATTCCAGGGCCAGCTTGACCGAGCGGAACGAGTTCAGGTTTTTGACTTCGACCTTGGTGCCGAACTGCGCCTGGCCCACGGGCCGCACGCTGATGTTGGCCTCGCAGCGCATCGCGCCCTTCTCCATGTCGGCGGTGCTGACGCCCAGGTAGCGCAGGATCTGCTGGAGCTTGACCAGGTAGGCGGCGGCCTCGTCCGGCGAGCGCAGGTCGGGCTCGGTGACGATCTCGAGGAGCGGCACACCGGCGCGGTTGAGGTCGACCAGCGTGGCCCCGCCGCGGCCCTCGCTGAGCCGAGCGCCGCCGGCGCCGCCGGCCACGTGCGTCAGTTTGCCCGTGTCCTCCTCCAGGTGGGCGCGCGTGATCCCGATGCGCTTGACCGTCTCCGCGACCTCGACCTCGATCCAGCCATCCCGGCAGAACGGCAGCTCGTACTGGCTGATCTGGTAGCCCTTGGGCAGGTCGGCGTAGTGGTAGTTCTTGCGGGCAAAGACGGCCTGCCCGGCGATGGTGCAGTTGAGGGCCAGGCCGGCCAGAATCGTCTTTTCGACGGCCGCGCGGTTGATCACCGGCAGGCTGCCCGGCAGCGCCATGCACACGGGGCAGACGTGGGTGTTGGGCGGCGCGGCCGCGTAGTCGGCGCTGCACGCGCAGAACATTTTGGAGCGGGTCTGGAGCTGGGCGTGAACTTCCAGCCCGATGATGGTTTCGTAGGCGGTCATGGCTTGACCTTTATTAAGGCGAACGAGCGAGCGAGTCGGGGGTTGCAAACCCCCGTCTGAAGCTGAGTCGGGGGTTGCAAACCCCCGTCTGAAGCTGAGAAGCGGCCTCAGCCGCTCGGATTTTAGATTTTAGGCCCTGAGGGGCCTTTTCGTTTTCAGACGGTGGGTTTCCAACCACCGGAGCCTTTTCGTGTTCAGACGGTGGGTTTCCAACCACCGGGGCTCAGTGACGCGTTATGAGCGGCAGGTGGGTGCGCGGATCTCCCCACAGCCGCGCGATGCCGCGGCGTGAGACGTCGCCGATTGTATCGAAGGCGCCGCCGATGAGGACCCGGCCGTTCGGCTGCAGCAGCACCGCGGCCACCGTCCAATTGGGGCCGGCCCCCGGATCGAAGCTGGCATCGAGCTTGCCGTCGGGCAGGAGCCGCGCGATGCGCGTGCACGTTCCGCCGCTGATCGGCCGGCACCACCTGCCGATCACGATCCTGCCGTTCGGCTGCAGGGTGATCGTGTTAAGATATTCTGCGACGCCGGCGGCGCCGGCGCCGGGGTCAAATGTGGGGTCGAGCGCACCATTCGCTTCGAGCCGCGCGATCTGGTGGCGCGGGATGCCGTTCACCGTCTCAAACGTGCCGCCGATGAGGATCTTGCCATCCTTCTGCAGGGCGATGGCGGTCACACCGCCGGGAACGTCGGGATCGATGTCGGCGTTGAACGCGCTGTCTACGCTGCCGTCCGTGTTCAGGCGGGCGATCCCGTTGTGTGCGGCGCCGTTCACGGTGGCGAACCAGCCGCCGATCAGGATCTTGCCGTCGGCCGGCTGCACGGCGATGGCGACGACTTCGCCGTCGGCGCCATCGCCGGGATCGAAGTCCGGGTCGAGCGCGCCGGTGGGGGTGAGGCGGGCGATCCCGCCGCACCATGTGTCAGCGAAGATGGTGAAGGCGCCGCCGATCAGGACCTTGCCGTCCGCCTGGAGCTTCACCGTGTTGAGGTACTCGTACTCGTCCGCGAGGCCTGCGCCCGGGTCGAACGCCGTGTCGAGCGCACCGTCGGCCTTCAGGCGAGCGATGCCGGCGCGCGGCTCGCCGTTGACCTCGGTGAACGCGCCGCCGATCACCGAGCTGCCGTCGGGCTGGAGCGCGATGCCCGTCACGCCGGCGAACTCTCCGCCGGTCACGCTCGGGTTGTAGGCGGCGTCGAGCGCGCCGTTGGCGGCAAGGCGGACGAGGCTGTCGTGCGCGAGGTCGTTGAAATGGGTGAACTGGCCGCCGACCAGCAGCTTGCCGTCAGGTTGCAGCGCCAGCGCCAGCACGATGTCCGCGCCCGTGCCCGGATCGAACGTTGTGTCGAGCGCGCCGGGCGTGGCGGCGCCGGGTGTGGCGGCGGCGCCGCTGGACGCGGCAGCGCCGGACGGGAGCACGATCAGCGTCATCAGGGCCAGGATGAGGAGACCGTGTGCGAAAGCATGAGGTGCGAACACACCTTGTCGTTTCATGGCAACCTCCAGCAGTTGTGAGTTTCGACAAGGGTGAGGATATCATCACT
>CAZELR010000098.1:0-11659 GCA_964513075.1 uncultured Anaerolineales bacterium | reverse complement strand
ACGACGATGGCTGCCATGATCAGCCCCCTTTCAACCATGTCGCCATTCGTGCCGAACAGGAACTCCTTCATGCTTGTACCCTCCCTGAAGATGAAATGGATGGAACCGGAAATTAAAAAAGGAACCCGGAGGCTCCCCTAACGAGGGTCAGTATAACGAAGCAGTAAGGACCGTGTCAAGCCTCTTTTGCTGATTTGGGGCATCGGTTTCCTACGTGATAGATGTCAGCTTATGAGATTCGTACGCCTGTGGCTCGCACCCCTGCCAAAAGCACATGCACAGGACGAAGGCCAGTCAAAAAATCGTGTGGTTCTTAGCGAAGATGTTCACTTATAGCGCTCCTGATGCTCGCATTGTCCATTTCGAGGAATCCAGGTATACTATGATCACCGCACGCGACTTCGCAAGCAGGCTGGGCAGACCCTATCGTGCGCCGATCCAGACATCGAGCCATCACGGAGGGCCGGCATGCCGCTTTCACTTGGTGACACCCTTTTCGAGTATCGCATCACACGAGCTCTCGGCCAGGGAGCCTTCGGCACCGTTTACCTGGCTCAAGACACGCTCCTCGACCGTCCTGTCGCCATCAAAGAGCTGACTGCGGCCGCTCAGGCTGACCCGGTCGCCTTCCAGCGTTTCCTCCAGGAGGCGCGCGCGGCAGGCAACCTGGATCATCCCAACATCGTCACCGTTCACGCGCTGAAGCCCGTTCAGGACACCCTCTACATGGTCATGGAGTACCTCTCTGGCGGCAGCCTACGCGCCTTACTGGACAGGCGGGGCCGCCTCCCTATGGAGGACACCGTACGCATCGCTGCGGATGTCTGCGATGGGTTAGCAGCAGCCCATGCCAAAGGGATTGTGCACCGCGATATCAAACCGGAGAACGTCCTGCTGACGACGGCCGGTCGGGCGAAGGTCGGAGATTTCGGAATCGCTCACGTCCCTCGATCTGCAGGTGGCGCCTCCCTTGGCGGCCTGACCCAAACCGGGTTTCAGCCAGGAACGCTGATCTATATGTCGTCGGAACAGATTCGCGGGGAGGCGATCGACGGCCGGAGCGACGTCTATCAGGTAGGTTTGCTGCTCTACGAAATGCTGACCGGCCGCTGCTGCATTGACATCGAGGGGCTGATGGGACGCGCGCAGGGCACTAGCGGGGGCAACGTCCTGCGCATGCAGGCTCGCCTGTACGACCTGCTGGAAGAAGCGATCTGCAGACGGGAGCCACCGGACGTACGTCGCGGACGACCGGACGTGCCCGGCTGGCTAAGCGCAACCGTGGCCGAGACCCTGGCGCGGACAGCTGCGTCACGACCGACGGCAGAACGCTTGGCCGGAACGCTGCGTAAGGGGGAGAAGGATGCCCCGACTGAACAAGGCACCACGAGTCGCCGATCTGCGCCAAGCATCTTGGGTCGCCTGTTCGGCAAGAAAGCAGTCGAACACCCCGGTAGCGCAGAATCGAGCCAACCTGTTGCACCCCCAAAAGCCGACAAGGCTACTCCACCTGCTGTCCCGGGGCATAAGATGGCTGATGGGAGCCGAGAGGGCACCTCTCTGGCAGAGGAAACCCCGAATAAGGCGATCGGCAAGAACCAGGCCGCGCCGCAGAACGGGCCGGACGAAGTCCAAAAGCACCTCAACCTCGGCGTGACTCTTGGGCAGCAGGGCCGCATCGATGAAGCGATCAGTGAGTTTCGGGCAGCGCTGCGAATCGACCCCGACCATGCCAATGCGCACTACAACCTCGGCGTAGCCCTCTGGCAACAGGGCCGCTTCGATGAGGTGATCAGTGAGTTCCAAGCGGCGCTGCGTCTTGATCCCGAATTCGCCGCGGCGCACATCAATTTGGGCGAAGTGTACAGTGCCCAGGGCCGCGCTGAAGAAGCTATTCGCGAGTTTCAGGCGGCGCTTCGAATCGACCCGGCAATCGAAGTCGCGCACTTCAGTCTGGGTAACGCCCTCTGGGAGCAGGGCCGGACCGATGAGGCGATCAGTGAGTTCCAAGCTGCGTTGCAGATCAATCCGGACATTGCCGAAGCGCACTATAACCTCGGCATGGCTCTTGCAGAACAGGGCCGCACCGAAGAGGCGATTCATGAGTACCAAACCGCAGCGCGGATCAACCCAGACGATGGCCGCGCACACTGCGGTTTGGGTGTGGCTCTCGAGCAACTTGGGCGCACCGATGAGGCCATTCGGGCGTACCAGGAGTCAGTGCGGATCAACCCCAACAATGCTATAGCATACTTCAATCTAGGCACTACCTTTTGGGAACAGGGTCGCGAAAACGAGGCGATCGGTGCGTTTCGCGCAGCGCTGCAAGCTGATCCGAACCATGCTGAAGCGCACTTCAATCTCGGCGCGATTTTGGGAGATCAAGGCAGCCCCGAAGAGGAGATCCATGAGTACCAAGAGGTGCTGCGGATCAATTCCAAGGATGACGAGGCGTACTACAACCTGGGTATTGTCTATGGAAAACAGGGACGCGCCGAAGAGGCGATCCGTTCGTACCAGGCGGCCCTGCGAATCAAGCCAAAGAATGCACAATACCACCGCATGCTAGGCAGCGCTCTCAATCAACTGGGCCGCAACGAGGAAGCAGCTATCGAGTACCAGACGGTGCTGCAGATCGATCCCAACCATGCGGAAGCGCATTTCAGCCTCGGCGTGATTTTCGGCGAACAAGGTCGCCTCCCGGAAGAGATTCGTGAGTATCAGGCGGCGCTGCGGATCGATCCTGAATTTGCCAAAGCACGATACAATCTGGGCGTGGCCTACGAGGAACAAGGTCGCACCACGGAGGCGATTCGCTCGTACCAGGCGGCGCTGCACGCCAGGCCCGATTATGCGGAGGCACACCACAATCTAGGCACCGCCTTTGCGCGACAGGGCCGCATCGATGAGGCGATCTCCGAATTTGAGGCAGTACTGCGGATACTCCCTGACTCGATCGACACACACAACGACCTCGGCGTAGCACTCCGGCAGCAAGGCCGTCTTGAAGAGGCAATTGGTGAGTTTCAGGCGGTGCTGCGGATCGACCCCGACAGTGCGAGCGCGCACTACAACCTGGGTACGGCCTTTAAGCAGTTGGGCAGGACCCACGATGCAATTCGTGAATATGAGGCCGCTCTGAGGATCAACCCCGATGATGACGGAGCGCACTACAATCTGGGTATCGTTTACGGACAATTGGGCCGCACCGATGAAGCCGCCGGCGAATTCAGGGAAGCGCTGCGCATCAATCCTGAGAATGCCGACGTTCACTTCGGCCTCGGTGTGGCATATGAACAACAGGGTCACCTGAGAGAGGCCTTGGATGAAGCCCGGCTGGCCCTGCAACTTGGATGCAACGCGGCGCAGGAGTTGATCGATAGAGTTGACAGAGAGCACACTGGCCGGCTGGTGGACGAGGCTGAGGTGCATGTATGGAATTGCCTCAAGTGCGGCAATACTGGGATCAGCCCCAGGACAGGCATTCCATCAGGGTGCCCTGCATGCGGGGCCTCAGGCTCGTCCTTCGTGATTCCCTCGTTAGTGGGGAGCGACGAAGATGTAGATGACGAAAGCAATGAGGACTGGGAGGAAGATGAATCAGAGGAGGACGATCCAGTGTGGGATGAAGACGAATTCGATGACAACCACGGTGAAGCCCAAAAGCACCTCGACCTCGGACTGATCCATGGGCAACAAGGCCGCATCGATGAGGCGATCCGCGAGTTCCAGGCAGCACTGCGCATCGAACCCAACCATGCCCAAACGCACTATAACCTCGGCGTGGCTTTTGGGATGCAGGGCCGCATCGATGAGGCGATCCTCGAATACGAGGCGACGTTAAGGACTGATCCCGACTTTGCCGCAGCACACAACAACGTCGGCATGCTCTACGGGCAGCGGGGCCGCGTCGACGAAGAAATACGTTCCTATCAAACAGCGCTGAGAATCAACCCCGACTATGCCGATGCACATTACAACCTCAGCCTGGTTTTCGGGCAGCAGAGCCGCACCGAAGAGGCTATCCGGGAGTTGCAGGCGGTACTGCGAATCAACCCCGACTACGCCCAAGCGCACTACAACCTCGGCGTGGTTTTGAGGCAGCAGGGCCGCATCGATGAGGCGATCCCGGAATTGCAGGCGGCGCTGCGAATCAACCCCGACTATGCCCAAGCGCACCTCAACCTCGGACTAGTCTACGGGCAACGGGGCCGCATCGATGCGGCGATCCGATCATACCAAGCGGCACTGCGAATCAATCCCGACTATGTTGAAGCGCACTTCAACCTCGGAGTAACCTACAAGCAGCGGGGCCGCATCGAGGAGGCGATCAACGAATTTGAGGCAGCAGTTCGGATCACCCCCGACGATGCCAATGCGCGCTATGGTCTCGGCGTGGTCTACGAGCAGCAGGGCCGCGCCGAAGAGGCGATCAGTGAGTTTCAGGCGGCGGTTCAGATCAACCCTGGCTTAGCCGATGCACACTACAACCTCGGCGTGGCCTACGACCAACGGGGCCGCATCGAGGAGGCGATCAGTGAGTTTCAGGCGGCAGCGCGAATCAACCCCGGCTTGGCCGATGCGCATCATTACCTCGGCGCGGTCTACGAGAAGCAGGGTCGCACCGAAGAGGCGATCCGAGAGTTTCAGGCTGCGTTGCGCATTGACCCCGACTGTGCGGAGGTACACTATAACCTCGGCTTGGTTCTTGGGATGCAGGGCCGTATCGATGCGGCGATCCGCGAATACGAGGCGACGCTAAGCACCGATCCCGACTTTGCCGCAGCACACAACAACGTCGGCATGCTCTACGGGCAACAGGGCCGCATCCATGAAGAAATCCGATCATATCAGGCGGCGCTGCGAATCAACCCCGACTACGCCCAAGCGCACTTCAACCTTGGCGTGGTTTTCGGGCAGCAGGACCGCTTCGAAGAGGCGATCCGAGAGTTGCAGGCGGGGCTGCGAATCAACCCCGACGATACCAAAGCGCACTACAATCTTGGTGTGGCTTTGGAGGCTCAGGATCGCTTCGATGAGGCGATTGGGGAGTACCAGATTGTGCTTAAGATGAACCCCCAGATGGCGGCAGCACGCTTCCGACTCGGACAGGCCTACGTACGGCAGGGTCGAGTAAATGAAGCGATCAGGGAGTTCCAGGCTGCGTTGCGCATTGACCCCGGCGATGCCCAAACACACTACAACCTCGGTGTGGCTTTGGGGGCTCAGGATCGCTTCGATGAGGCGATCCCAGAGTTGCAGGCCGCGCTGCGTCTTAACCCAGCCTTGGCTGAAGCACACTGTAGCCTTGGGATGGCCCTCTGGGCGCAGGGACGCTCGGTGGAAGCTCGACGAGCAGTAGAACGATCTCTGCAACTCGGCTATGAACCAGCGCGGGGAATGCTGGCACAGCTGGGATGACGTCGCAGGTTCGCGGAAGGCTGATTCCGATTCCACTAAGATCGCGTCAGATCATTTGGTAAGGTTGCGCTATGATCGACTTTTCTGCCTCAATCATGCAGGTGATTCAGACCGCCAACACCCAGGCGCGGCACCAGAACTCACCCATTATAGGTACACCCCATCTCTTCATTGCTCTGACAAAGCTGAACGGTGACACCACGGCCGCCTTGCGCGAGCAGGGCCACGACCCAAAGGCTATCCGCGACGGATTGCGCACCGCGCTGGGTCATGACCAGGCCGCCCCTGGCGCTGAACCAAAACTGACCGCCCGTGCAGCACAAACCCTGCAGCGCGCCAAGACTTTGGGAGAAACAGAGGATGCGTCCCAAGTTGAAGAGCGCCACCTGCTGGCAGCCATCCTCGAAGACGACCGGGACAGCTTCACCTTGCACGTCTTGCGCGACCTGGGCGTAAATATAGCTGCGCTGCGATCCGGCGGGACTACGGGCACGCCCATCCTGCATCGGGTCGGCCGCGATCTGACAGCCCTGGCCCGCGAAGGTGAGCTAGACCCACTCATCGGTCGCCGCGAGCAGCTGCGCCAGCTGGTTCGCACGCTGGCGCGCAAGAAGAAGAACAACCCGGTCTTGATTGGCCCAGCAGGCGTCGGCAAAACAGCAATTGTCGAGGGTCTAGCGGCGCTCATCGCGGCCGATCAAATGCCCGGAGAACTACATGACTGCCGGCTGGTCGAGTTGTCGATGGCCGCTATGGTCGCAGGCACGACCTATCGCGGCCAGTTCGAGGAACGGCTGCTTGGGCTAGTCAACGAAGTCAAGAGCGCTGGTAACATTATCCTGTTCATTGACGAGATCCACACCATATTGCGGGCCGGTGCGGTCGAGGGCGAGTCCCTGGACGCGGGCAACATCTTGAAACCGGCCCTGGCCCGGGGCGACCTGCGCCTGATCGGGGCGACAACCCCCGAAGAGTATCAGCGCTACATTGCTCAGGATTCAGCGTTGGAGCGGCGTTTCCAGCCGGTCTGGGTACCGGAACCGCGTCCTGCGGAAGCGCTGGAGATGCTTAGGGGTGCCAAGACGCGCTACGAGGCACACCACGGCGTGATGATCGCCGATGAGGCGCTGGAGGCCGCCGTGAAATTCTCTGTTGCCTGGCTGCAGGATCGCCACTTACCGGACAAAGCGCTCGATCTCTTGGACGAGGCCTGCGCCCGCGCCCGGATCCCAACCATCAGCAAACCGGCCGACAGAACAATGGGGCTTGTCGTCAGTGCTCGCACCATCGCGGAAGTGCTAGGGGAGCGGCAAGGGATCTCAGCTGATACTCTACTGGAAGCGAAATAGCAGCTATCCGGGCACAAAGACCGCCCCTCTCGGCGGACCTGCAATCAGTCCTGATTCTCCAGTTGCGCGGGTGCATCACTCAGATGCGTGCCTTCATATGCTCACACAATACTTGGATGAGTGTTGTCATCACAGCGCCGAGATAGAAGCCCACCGCTCCTGGTAACCTGACCGCTCCCTTGACGCGCAGCCGCGCGTATAGGAACATCAGCCCCTGGACGATCACGCTGACGAACAATGCGGGCGGTGCGATACCAGCCAACCCCACGGCGATCTTTCCATCCGCGGGCCCCAGCCCTGCACCCACCTGGAATGCCACGTACACACCAATGAACGTCGCCAGCGTGAGCGGAAAGTTGCCTGTCAGCAGCGCGGCCGGCCAGGCGACCAGGAACAGCGGCACCGTCAGCCAGTTGGAGACGTGGCGCGTCCGATAATCCTGCAAAGCACAAGGCAAGAGCCAGAGCACTAGCGCGACACAACGAAACAGGGGATCGCGCAGCAAATCGGGCAGGCTCATCGCTTCTTCCTCGCATGCCTGGCAAAGGAATCCTGGTAAGCCGCCAACGCAGCCCGAAAGCGCGCCTGCCTGGCCGCACCCGGTGACGCCGACAGCCACAGATGCAAGACCGCCGTGCCGATCAGGTCCAGGACTACAGAACACAGCAAGAAAGCACCCAGACCCGCCATGGCTACCACAACTGCGATCAGCAAGCGGAGATCGTCCCCCAGCACCCAGCCCTCCTTATCGTGCGTCAGCCAGTCGCGACCTGGGCGCTAACCCACTCAGCGCCCAGGCAGGCAACCTTGAGCGGCTTACGCTGCAAAGCCGCTGATTATCGGAATCTCTACCTCCTGACCCCGATAAGCCCGCACGCCGCAGACGACCAGGTAGAGCCAGAACGCGGCGGACAGCAGCATCCCGATGAAGCTCAACGCCGTGATCAGCCCGAGCGCGGTGGAGACGACCGCCCCGGCGATGCCGGCCAGCAGCCCCTGTCTGGCATGACGCTTGAGCGCCGGGTCATCCCCGGCCAGCAGCAGCGCCACCAGCGAGCCGAGCGGCGCCAGCGCGTAGGCGACCAGCGCCCAGAGGCGGTTCTCGTCACGTACTTGCGATTGGTTCATTGTTATCTCCTCCTATAGACAGACCGCCACGGCCTGCACCGATTGGATGCCGGGTGCGAGGAACTCCAGGGTGAAATGCCCGGTGGCGCCCGGAGCCAGCTCGCTCAGGTCAGTGCCGAACTCCCGCACCCCAGGGACGGGGTACACCAGCGACTCGCCGACGTCCAACAGATTCCCTTGAGCGTCGAAACCAGCGGCCACCACCAACGGCTCGGCGCACCGTGTCGTCGTTGTCACCGTGCCGCGCGCCAGGTAGGCCGGCGCGCCGTCGTAGGCGGGTTTGAGCGCGGTCTGGCTGGTGAGGGTCACTTGGGCCGTGCCGGCCGGGTCAACGGCGTAGGCCTGGCTCAGGTTCAGCCGGTGGCCGGCGTACTGGCCGTTCAGGCGTTCCACGTCGCGCAGGTAGAGGTAGAACATGGTCCCGCCGGGCGGGACGGCGTAGGCGCTGCGCATCTGCTCGCCGGCGTTGGTCGCCGCGCGGTTGACCAGCGCCTGGCCGGCCGCGTCGAGCAGCTCCACGTCGATGACGACGTCGGCCCACTCCTGCGAGTGGTTGCGCACCAGGGCGGGGATGTGGACAAAGCCGTTGATCACGCGGCCCTGGCCACCCACCAGCTCGAACTGGCCGCGCGTTTGAGTTGTCTGGGTCATACTATCATCTCCTGAAGGTTGATTCACTTGCGTCGCCGGCCTGCTCGCCGGGTTTATCGGCTCACTTGCCGGAGCGTCGTCGACGACCGAGATCAACGGCTCCGCATCGATATGGCCTGAGCTGCCGTCCAGGCGCGGCAGGGTGCAGCCGGCGCACAGCAGCACCAGCAGCACAACACAGACTTGGCGTAACATGGCTTGTTTTCCTCCGTTTCTGCGTTACTAACTGAGTCACCGCACCGGCAGGCCGGTCAGGTCGACCGCCAGCTCCACCAATTGGGCCAACACCCAGCCGTACTGGTCGCCAGCCACGCAGCAGACCTGCACCCACTGACCGGGCGCATCCCGACCGACCGGCATCAAGCGGCTGCCTGCCGGCAGCGTCGCCAGCACCGGATAGCCCGTGCCCGGCCCGGATCGCACATTGAGTCCCTGGGCAGGGCCCGGCTTCACCACTGCCACGCCGGGCGTCGACGTTGCCGTCGGGGTGGGAGTTGAGGCAGGGGTCGGGGTCTCCTCAACCTTGACCTCAGGAGTCGGCGTGGGCAACCGCTGCAGCGGCGCCAGGGTCAGCGCCGTGTCCTCCTGACCCGAGGCCGCCAGCAGCGCCGGGACCAGTTCCTGGTCGCTCTCCAGGGCCACCACCAATCGCCCTTCAGGTTGGCCGGTGATGGCTACCACCCGCAGGCCCGGCCCCACCAGGCGGTCCGCCCGCCAGACATCCACGCGCTGGCCGGGCAGGAGCAGACCGGCCGGGACGTGCTCCGCAGGGACGGTGATGCCAAGGATCACCGCGTGTGCGTCCGTGGTGTAGCGCAGCTCCGCGGCCGGGACGACATACGCGCGCCAGATCGGGACGCCGGGCGGGAGCTCCAGGCGGGCCAACAGACCCACCAGCTCACCTGGGTCGGCATGGACCGGCTGGGCGATCGCCCCGCGCGGCAAGTAGACAACTTCAAGCATGTCAACCGTGATGGCCACATAGGGCGGGATCACAGTCCGTGCGACCACCACGGGCACAGGTTCTACCAGGGCTTGGAGCCGCAGCGTGGTGGCCCGCGCCACATACAGGGCCACCAACAGCGCCAGCAGGCCGGCGGCGCCCCGGTACAGGTTACGTCTAAACATGCGTCCTCAGACGGCGTTGGCTTGACCACAGTAGGGTCTCACTTTTGGCCTGGCAGCGCTAACGGATCAGCCCAGGGATCAGACCGCCCCAGCGGCGACCCGGCGCGCACTTCCAACTCGGCTTCATATACGATCGCAGGCGGCTCGTAAGCTTGGCGTTCCATCACATACCTCACCAGTTCCGCCGCAGGCGGCGCTGCTGCCGTTGATGGCGCCGGCGCACGAGCAGCAGGGCGACGATCGCGGCCAGGGCTGCACCCGCGCCGACCAGGGCCGGCGACGGAGTGGCCGTCGCGTGAAAGTCGACAACGCCCACCGAGTTCGGGCTGAAGGCGAACAGGTAGTCCTCCACCTCGCCCTCCGGTGCTGGTCCAGTGGCGTTCAGTCCACCCGCCGAGCTCAGCCGGAAGCGGCCGTAGATGCTGCGGTTCGTCCCGCCGCCGAAGGTGCCGGCCGGCACGTCGCAGGTCACGCTGTGGGTCCCGGTGTTCAGTACGCCGTCAGCGATCGGCGTCCCGGCCGTGTCGCGCAGCACGATGGGCGCCAGCCCGCTGCCGAAGTCCAGCCAGGCCTGCACGACCCCCGGTCCATTGGTCACGGTTAGCTGCAGCCGGCAGCCGTCGCCGTCCGCGGCCAGGCCATCCGTCCAGCCGCCCGCCGGGGAGTTGGGCGCGGCCAGGCGCACGACGCCGTCGTCGGCATCGCCGTCCGCATACTGCCCCGGCTGCGCACCGGCCTCCGCGGTGACGTTGGCGCCGAGCCGCAGGCTGCCCAGGGGGTGCCAGGCCGGCGCGTCGCCCTCGTAGCCGGCCGGCAGGTCGCCGTAGTCGCGCACGGTAGCAATCAGGCCGGCGTCCAGCGTCATATCGAACTGGGCCACGATCGCCAGCGCGGCTGCGATGCGGCCGGTGGCCGGGTCAGGATCGCTGTCCAGCGCCGGGTCGTCGCCCTGCCCGCGCGGGCTGAAGACATAGCCTTCCGGCGGTGTGAACCCGATGCTGTAGAGCCCCTGCTCCACCCCAAACTCGTACCAGCCCTGGTAGGTGGGTACGGTCTCAAGCTCCACGCCGGAATAGGAGTAGAGCGTCACGGTCACGCCATCCAGGCCCGGCTCGCCGGCATCCTGGATGCCATCGGCGTCGTAGTCGAGCCAGACGAAGTCGCCCAGGCTGCACGGGTCGCCCAGCGGCGCCTGGTGCAGGCCCGCGTCGATGCCGGCGTCATGTTGGCCTGCGACGAGGACGATCTCCCCCGTCCGGCCCGTGGCCGGGTCCGGGTTGCTGTCGAGCGCCGGGTCAGTGCCTTGCCCGGCCGCACTGAAGACGTAGCCTTCGAGCGTGCTGAAGCCGACCTGGTATGTCCCCGCAGCCAGGCCGGTGAAGCCGTAGTAGCCGCCGGCGTCCGTCATGGTGGTCGCCAACACTGCGCCGGCGTTGTCGTAGAGCGTGACCGTCACCCCGGCCAGGCCCAGTTCGCCAGTGTCCTGCAGGCCGTCCAGGTCAACGTCGTCCCAGACGAAGTCGCCCAGGCTGGCGGGTGCCGGGGTGGGTGTCGGCGTCGGGACCAGATTGATGCCGGCGTCCCAGGTGAAGTCGTTGGCTGCGGGCATCGTGATGAGCGGGGTGCGGCCGGTCGTCCCGCTGGGCGTAAAGTCGGAGTCGAGCGCATCATTGCTGCCCGCATCGACCGGGCTGAACTGCCAGGCGCTGCTCGCGAGTTGTAGCTCGACGAAGTACTGCCCGCCGGCCGGCAGGCCGCAGAACTGGTAGCCGCCGCTGCCGTCGGTCGTGGTGGTAGCTAGAACCGTCCCCACCGGGTCCAGCAGACGCAGCGTCAGCCCGGCCAGCCCGCTCTCCCCCTTCGCCTGGAGGCCAGCGCGGTCCGCGTCGTGCCACACGAAGTCGCCGAGGCAGTAGGTCGCCGGGGGCGGTGTCTGCGTCGCGGTGGCCGTCGCTGTTGCCGTGGGCGTCCGGGTAGGCGTG
>CAZELR010000097.1:0-11893 GCA_964513075.1 uncultured Anaerolineales bacterium | reverse complement strand
GTTTCTAGAACCCCAACCCCCGTTCCTTCAGACTCACCCACCGCGCCTGGCAGATCACCAGGTGATCGAGCACGTCGATGCTGAGCAGTTTGCCGGCCTCGACGATCTGGCGCGTCACGTGGACGTCCTCGGGCGAGGGAGTGGGGTCGCCGCTGGGGTGGTTGTGGGCCACGATGACGGCCGCGGCGTTGAGGCGGATCGCTTCCCGGAAGAGTTCGCCCACGCGCACGACCGCGGTGTTGAGGGAGCCGATGTAGACCGTGTGCACCTTGATGACGTGGTTCTTGCTGTCGAGGATCACCGCGCGGAGATGTTCCTGTTCCAACAGGCCCATCTCCAGCATCAACAGATTGGCTGCGTCCGCCGGCGATTTGACGATGGGGCGCTCATGCGGCGCGGCGACCTGCAAGCGGCGGCCCAGCTCGAACGCGGCTTTGAGTTGGGTCGCTTTGGCGGGACCCAACCCTTTGATGGCGATCAGGTCGCTGAACGCGGCCTGGGCCAGGCCGACCAACCCGCCGTAGGTGGTCAGCAAGCGCTGCGCCAGCCGGATGACGTTCTCGTCCTTGTTGCCGACGCGCAGGATGATGGCGAGCAGTTCGGCGGAGCTGAGCGCGCCCGCGCCGTAGTGCTCCAGGCGCTCGCGCGGCCGCTCGCCTTCGGGAAGATCTTTGATGGTGGGGTAGTATTCAACGACGACCGCGTCTGTCGGCATAAAGTCCTCGCTGCCCGTGCTTTGGCTTAATGCTTGAATCCGATGCTGCGGTCCATCCCTTCGAAGCCCATTTCACTGGGCAGGCGCACCTCGCCGAATTTCTCCTCGTACTTGGCCAGGTTGTCCTGCAGCGCCTTCAGCAGCAGCTTAGCATTGAGAGGCGTCAGCACGATGCGCGCGTGCACCTTGGCTTTGGGGACGCCGGGCATCAACCGCGCAAAATCGATCACCATCTCCGATGGCGAGTGATTGATGATCGCGAAGTTCGTGTAGATTGCCTCAAGATCGCCGGGCAACTCGATATTGATCTGGGCTTGGGCGGGGGCGGCTTGTGTCATATAGGGCTCCTATAGCTGGTGGCGGCGCTGGCGACTATAAGTTTAGCCGAACTGCACCTAAGAGTCAACCGAGCACAAAAAGACAATCCGCCGGAAGCATGGCATGCGTTCCGGCGGATCAGAATGCGAACAAATACATCATGCAACGACCGCTGGTCGCTGCATCACGCACCTGGTGCTTACTTCACCCAACCGCGCAGCGCGACGGCATCGGCCACGCGCTTGACGGCCACCAGGTAAGCGCCCAGGCGATTGTGCACTTTGTGAGACTGCGCCATCTCGTGCACGGCATGGTAAGCCGTGGTCATCTTGGCATCCAACCGAGCCTGCACCTCTTCCAGGGGCCAATAGAAGTTATAGGCGTTCTGCACCTGCTCGAAATAGCTGACGGTGACGCCGCCGGCGTTGCAGAGAAAGTCGGGGATGACGTAGACGCCGTTCTTGAACAGGATCTTATCGGCCTCAGGGGTGGTGGGGCCGTTGGCCAGCTCCGCCAGGATCTTGGCCTGAATCCGGCCGGCATTTTCCTCCCTGATCACTTTTTCCAGTGCGGCCGGGAAAAGCACGGTCACGGGCAGTTCCAACAAGTCGGAGTTGGAGATCGCACGCGCGCCCGGCTCGGTGTAGCCCTCGATGATGTGCTTGGGATGTTTCTCGACATGCGCCGCGATCGCGGGGATGTTCAGGCCGGCAGGATTATGAATGCCGCCGGAGACATCGCTGACCGCAACCACCTTCATGCCCATTTCAGGGGCCAGTTTGGCAGCCCACGAGCCAACATTACCGAAGCCCTGCACTGCGACTTCCGCGCCTACCAAATCGATGCCGAGCACCTTGGCCGCCTCGCGCACCGTGTACAGGCCGCCGCGCGCCGTGGCATCGCCGCGCCCCAAAGAGCCAAACATCGCGACAGGTTTGCCGGTGATCACGCCGGGCACATGCCGCCCGTGGATCGTCTCGTACTCGTCGAGCATCCACGTCATGATTTGCGGCGTCGTATAGACATCCGGCGCGGGCACATCTTGATCCGGCCCGACAAAATACGCCACCCGCCGCATATAGCCGCGGCTCAACCGCTCCAACTCACCCTTGGACAACGCCCCGGGATCGCACACCACACCCCCCTTGCCGCCGCCCAGGGGGATGTCAACCACAGCGCACTTCCAGGTCATCCAGGCCGAAAGCGCCCGAACGGTATTGATGGTCTCATCCGGGTGGAAACGCAGGCCTCCCTTAGCCGGGCCGCGCGCGTCATTGTACTGTACGCGAAAGCCTTGGAAGGTCTGATAGGTGCCATCATCCATGAGGACGGGGATGGTGAAGTGCATCTCGCGCATGGGTTCACGCAGAAAGGCGTGCATGGCCGGCGAGAGGCCCAGGATCGCGGCAGCATCATCGAGCTGCTGCTGGGCGATCTCAAACGGGTTCGAGTCAACTGACATGTCGTAACACTCCTTTGTGTGACATAGTGGCGGGCGATATTCTCGCCACGAGAACAAGGGCAGAAACTGACATCTGAAACGATCGGGACACTGGCGATGCGGGGACCGCTTGGCGCAGGATCAATGCGCACGAGGTGATCGCCCAGGTCGCCATCGTCCCTCAGGCAAACTGATTATATCAAATCCGAAGCCCTTGCGGCAAATCCGAGGCCGCTCTCATCACAGGCCAGGGCCTGTCACCGCGCGCCTTCCGCCAGAAACCGGGCCGCTGTCGTCGCCAGCAGCGCAGCCCCGATCGGCAGCGCCCGCTCATCGAAGTCGAAGCGCGGGTTATGGTGCGGCGCGTCAAGCCCCAACTCAGGATTGGCCGAGCCTAACAGCATGTAGCAAGCCGGCACGTAGCGGGCGAACTCGGAGAAATCCTCGGAGACCATCAGGGGCGGGTGCCAGGCCACTCCCGTGCTGCCGACGACCTGCACGGCTGCGGCCCGCGCCACTTCAGCCAGGAGGGGGTCGTTGATCACGGCACGGGTGACATCTCGCACAACCATTTCGTAGTGCGCGCCCATGCCTGCGACAACGCCATCCAACAGCACGCGCAGACGGGTCAATACGGTTTCACGCACCGCCGGCGAGAAGGTGCGAATGGTGCCTTGCATCTCCACCATCTCAGCGATGATGTTGAACGCGGTGCCCCCCTGGACCGTGCCGATGGTCAATACCGCCGTCTCTTGCGGGTCGACGTTGCGGCTGACAATGGTCTGCAGCGCGGAGAGGACCTGCCCGGCTACGGCGATCGCGTCCACGGCCTCATGGGGTTGCGCGCCGTGACCGCCCTTGCCCCGAATGCTGATGCGCAGCACATCTCCGGCGGCCATCAGGGGGCCAGCCTGTGCTACGACCTGGCCCAGGGGGAAGGAGTTCCAAAGATGGAGCCCAAAGGCCGCGGCCGGCACAGGATCGGACAGCGCGCCATCGGCCACCATCGCCGCCGCGCCGCCGTCTCCCTCTTCGGCCGGCTGAAACACGAACAGCACACTGCCCGGCAATTGGTCTGCGCGGCGGGCCAACAGCGTGGCCGCGCCCAGTCCCATGGCGACGTGCCCATCGTGGCCGCACGCGTGCATCGCACCCGGCACGCGTGACACATAGGGCGCGTTGCTGATCTCCTGGATCGGCAACGCATCCATGTCGGCGCGCAGCATCACGGTTGGACCGGGCCGACCGCCGTGCAGCAGCGCAACCACGCCGGTGCGGCCTACACCGGTGCGCACCTCGCACCCCAACTCACTCAGCTGTTGTGCAACGATGCCGGCGGTGCGCTGCACGTCGAAGCCAAGCTCAGGATATGCGTGAAGATCGCGGCGCCAGGCGGTCAACTGTCCCTGCAAGGCCTCAGCCTCGACTCGAAAACCAGAGGTATCCATCTTCGCCCCCTCACCCCTGCGATGTCACACGGGAACGCCACCGTAAGACCAGGGTGTTGACCACAGCACCATCGGCTGGCCCTCGCGGCGCACGCCGGCCCCGATCACTTCGCCCAGCATCAAGGCGTGGTCGCCGGGGCATGGGGGTTCGGCTGACAGCCGGCATTCAAGCCACGCTAACGCGTCGGTAAGCAGCGGACAACGACCGGCGGTGAGGCGAACCCCCTGGCCGGCGATGGTCCCGGCGTCCAACGGCTCGGTGCGGTGCGCGAAAAACGCCTCGGCCACCGCATGTTGATCGGCTGCAAGGGTATTGAGTGCGAAGCGATGCGCCTTACGCACCGCCTGCGCAAGGTGCGAGTTGCGGCGCAATGCCACTAGCACCAGGGGCGGCGAAAACGAAACCTGGCTGACCCACGTCACCGCTGCGGCATGAAGTGCCTCAGACCCGCAGGTGGTCAGCACATACACCCCGCTGGAGAGCAGTTTCAGCGCTTCGCTTCGCACATCAGAAGGCGGCAAAGCTGTTTCCATTGCGATCCTCCTCTTTGCTCAACGCAGCATGAAAACATTCTACCAGAGGCTGCGGTCCGTTCGCCCGGCCAGCGCCTCAGTGATCGGCTCGCGCCAGGCAGGCTCGATATCGGCGCAGCCGCGCAGCAAGCCATAGCAGCCGGTCATCATTTGGTCGCCGTGCGGCACGGCGAAGTAGACGGGCAGGCCGACAGTGTCCAGCAGCGCACGGCGGGGGCCGACCACCACCACAGATGTAAGCGGGACAGGCCGATCATCCAGCACCAGGGCGCCGTGGCCATTATCGGCGAAGACGTCGGCGTGCCGCACGGTGCCATCGGCCAGCGCCCGCACCCAGGCGGCCAACTCATGTGGCGTCACCTCGCCGGTGTGATGCTCGAACAGTCGCAGGAAGCGGCCCTCGTGAAATTGGAAGGCGAGCGTGTGGAAGTTGCCAACGTTCACGATGGTCGGTGCGACCTGCTCCGCTACGTGCGGGTCGTCCAGCGCGCCCAGTACGGCCGCGGGCGCGGTGTCCATCACGACCACGGGCAGCCCGGATTGATCCGTGGCGGTCCTGGCCAGGGCAGCCAGCCGGGTCATGGCCGCAGGCGCCTCGGCCGCGCGAAAGGCCAGGCTGCTCAGCCGCGGATCGCGCCCCAGCCTGTCGGCCAGATAATCCATGCGGAACTGGCGATCGCTGATATCGGGCGGCGCGGCACCGTGGTCGAAGACAGCCAGTGCCAACGCGTCGGGGCGCAGCGCGACGCCGAAAGCCGCAAAAGCCTTCTGAATGGCAGGATAGTCGAAATCTTGAAAGCACACGTGGCTGAAGTCGCGACAGGTGATCAACTTGCGCGCGGCTTCGTCCGGGATGAGTTCCAGGCCCAATTCTTGCTGCACGCGGTCGAGATCGTCATTGAGGGTGCGCGCAGCATCCGGGGTGGCTAGCACGCGCAGACCCGCGCGACGATGCGCCTCCACCGCCCACGAGACCGGCCCACCGCCCATCAGGACGCCGGTAATCAGCAGATCGAGCCGCGCCGCAGTGGCCGCCCGCACCTGCTGACCGATCAGCAGCGTCGGCGATGGCATGACCAGTTTCAGGCAGTTCTCCGGCGCCCGCTCACTGTCGAAGAGCAGGATGTCCTGGGTGCCGGTGCCTATGTCTACGGTGAGAATTTGCATAAGTTACAAAGTCCGCTGATGGCGTATGGCGTATAGCTGATGGCGTATGGCTGATAGCATATATCGCGTGGTCGTCTACAATCAGCTATCTGCCATCTGCTATCTGCCATCTGCTATAATCCTTGCCTGCCCATCCGCGTGATACGACGAGCGCACGAGCGGGCCGGACTCCACCCACTTGAAGCCGCGAGCGTAGCCTTCTTCGGCCAGGCGCGTGAACTCGTCAGGGTGATAGTAGCGCGCGATGGGCAGATGCTGTTTGCTGGGCTGCAGATACTGGCCGATCGTGACGATGTCTACATCGGCACGGCGCAGATCGTCCAGCACGGCCAGGACTTCATCCCATTCCTCGCCCAGGCCCACCATCAGGCCGCTCTTAGTCAGCGCATGCGGGTCGAGCTCCTTGGCCATGCGAAGCACCTCAAGGCTCCTCTCGTGCTTGGCCTGCGGCCGCACCCAGCGCGAGAGGCGAGGCACGGTCTCGGTGTTGTGGTTCAGAATCTCCGGGTGCACGTCCATCACCAGCTTCAGCGCCTCGCGGTCGCCCTTGAAGTCGGGGATAAGCACTTCGATCGTGCAGCCGGGCGCCCGCGCCCGAATCTCGCGAATCGTGTTCGCAAAAATGTGCGCGCCGCCGTCGGGCTGATCGTCGCGATCCACGCTGGTGAGCACCACATGACGCAGAGTCATCTCCGCCACCGACTCAGCCACGCGGCGCGGCTCATCCTCGTCCAACGGCAGCGGCTTGCCAGACTGAATGTTGCAGAACTTGCACGCGCGCGTGCAGATGTCGCCCATCAGCAAGAAGGTCGCCGTGCCGCGGCTCCAGCATTCGCCCAGGTTGGGGCAGAACGCTTCCTCGCAGACCGTGTGCAGCGTCTGCCCGCGCATCAACGACTTGAGGCGCCAGTACTCATCGTTCTGGCCCAGCTTGATGCGCAGCCATTCGGGCTTGCGGCCCGCGGGCTGCTCGTCGTGAAGGCGCGCCCGGCGGGCGGTAGCCTTAGGCTGCGCTTCAATGGGGATAGGATCAATCGTGACGTTGGTTTGCATGTAACTTCTTATTATGCGTGAATCGCCTGTCCCATGACCGCGTGCGCGGCTTCCATCAGCGCCTCAGAGATCGTCGGGTGCGCGTGCACGGTGTGGGCTATCTCATCGACGGTCAGCTCCCAGGTGCGGGCCAGGGCCAGTTCGGGCAGCAGCTCAGTGACCTCGGGTCCGACCATGTGCGCGCCCAGGATCTCGCCATATTTCGCATCCGCGATGATCTTGACGAAGCCATCCTTCTCGTTGAGCCCCAACGCCTTGCCGTTGGCAATAAAGGGGAACTTGCCGATCTTGATCTCGTACCCCTTCTCCTTGGCCTGCGCCTCGGTGTAGCCCAGCGACGCGACCTGCGGCTTGCAGTAGGTGCAGCGCGGCATGAACGCGTAATCGGCATCCTTGATGGGCCGCGTCTCGTGACCGGCCGCGTGCTCGGCCGCGACGATGCCCATCGCGCTCGCCACGTGCGCCAGCATCAGCTTGCCGGCGACGTCGCCGATGGCGTAGACGCCCGGCACGTTGGTACGCATATACTCATCCACCACGATGAAACCGCGTTTGTCGGTCTGCACGCCGGCCGCTTCCAGCCCGAGCCCGCCGCTGTTGGGCGCCACACCGATCGCGACGAGCACGACGTCGGCCGCGATGGCCTGCTCCGCGCCGCTGGCCTGGTCCTTGACGCGTACGGTGACGCCGTCCGCGGCCGTGTCGACCCCCTCGGTGCGGGTGTTCACCAGCATCTTGATGCCTTGCTTCTTGAATGCCTTGGCGACCTCGGCCGCGGTCTCGTCGTCTTCCAGCGGGAGGACGTGCGGCAGCATCTCGATCACGGTGACCTCCGCGCCGTAAGCGCGGAAGACATACGCGAACTCCATGCCGATGGCCCCCGCGCCGACGACGACCAGGCGCTTCGGAGCGGACGTCAGCGCCAACGCCTCGCGGCTGGTGATGATCTTGGCGCCATCGATGGTCATGCCGGGCAGCGAGCGCGACCGCGCGCCGGTGGCGATGATGATGCTTGACGCGTCCAGGATCTGGCCGGACGGTTCGACGCGCACCTGCTTGGGGCCCAGGAGCGTGGCGGTTCCCTGGATGTGCGTCACACCGTTCTTCTTGAACAGGAAGCCGATCCCCTTGACCAGCCGATCAGAAACCTGGCGGCTGCGCTTGTGGGCAACTGAGTAATCCAGCGTGAGGTTCTCGAAGCTGAACCCAAACTCCTTGCTCTCGCCGGTCAGGATGCTTGCCAGCTCCGCATTGCGCAGCAGCGACTTTGTGGGTATGCACCCCCAGTTCAAACAGATGCCGCCTAGCGCTTCGCGCTCGATACAGGCCACCTTCTGGCCCAATTGCGCGGCCCGGATCGCGGCCACGTAGCCGCCCGGCCCGCCGCCGATGATGATGACGTCGTAGGTGTTGTCGGACATGAGATCAATCACTCCTGGTGCGTGTTGCGTGTTGCGTACTGCGTATTGCGTGTTGCGTGTTGCGTGTTGCGTGTCATTCTGAGTTACCCATGCCTCCGCGGCGGCATGCGCCGGGCAAAAACATCGCGAGAGGCTGGAATCGAGGCTTTAGCCGGTCACTCTGTCTGAGCGTCAGACCGCCTGAAGGCTCGAGTCCGTTGATGACGCCATGTTCCAGGCGGCGCAGCGAAGAATCTCGCCTTGCGCTCACCATTCTACCATGTTCCAGTTTAGCTTGCACAACCTTCCGGGAGCCCTTCTTCCTTCCGCCTTCATCCTTCATCCTTCCAATGTTACCGCATAGCCTTCCAGGAACTGCTTCACCGCCATCAGGAACCGGTCGGCGGCCTGGATGTTCAGGAGGCGGTGATCGAAGGTGAAGCTGAGATAGGCCATGGGCCGGATGGCGATGGTGTCATCGGCGTGCGGCAGCAACGAGTCGCCCTGACTGAGGACTACCGCGCGCTTTTCGATGGCGCCGACGCTCAAGATGCCGGTCTGCGGCTCGATGATGCTAGGCGTGGCGAACAGGCTCGCCGTTGCGCCTCGATCGATCAGCGTGAAGGTTGCGCCCTGCATTTCGTCCGGCGTTAGCTTATCGGCATACGCACGTTCAGTGAGAGCGTTTACGGCACGCGCAAGATCCAACAGGCTCTTTTCGTCAGCATCGCGGATCACCGGGATAGGATCGTCGGAGATGGCCGCAGCCAAGCCGATATGAATCCACTCCTGCACCGACTGGCCATCCTCAGCGAAGCGGTTGGCCTCGGGCACGGCCTTGAGCCCGGCGACGATGGCTTGCAGGAAGAACGGCGTCAGAGACAGTTCCGCTCCTTGCTGCTCGAATTCGGCCCGCAGCCGCTCGCGTGCTTCGATCACGCGGTTAAGGTCCACCTCCATCACCGTAATCGTGTAGGGCGAGGCCTGGTAGCGCAAAGCCGGCACACCTGTCGCTATGGAGTCCTCCCACCGGGACGATTCGGCAAGTTCGCCGCCCACGGCCACATCGCCGCGCGGCACTGGCGCCGCTACGTAGGCCAGCACGTCCTTCCTGGTGATGCGGCCGCCTTCGCCGGTGCCCACCACCTGGACCAGGTCCACTCCCAGCTCGGCCGCCAGACGAACCACAGCCGGTGAGATCAAGCTCCGCTGAGACATTTCCTTGCTCCTCAGGCAGACTCTAAAGCTCGCAAAACTCCTAGACTGGCATAGGATAGCACAAAAAGCACAAGAAATCTGTAAGTTGTTGTCCTCTGAGCGCAAGCTGCATACAATCCGGAGGCTTATCGCCAACGCGAAGGCGAGGACATGACGCCCATCATGGCCTACAAATCCGGCAACTGTTATACCGTAGTGAACGGGAGCAGCCGTCAGCATCGTAGAGTTGCCAACTTTTCCGCAAAGTTGGCAACTCTATCACGTCGTCCGAAGGAGGACATTTGTGAAAATGAAGAAGAAGACAGGGGCAACAGCCCCGGCGGAGGCCAAAGTTGCAGCGCGGGTTGAGGCGATCCTGGCGCAAATGAGCCTGGCGGAGAAGATCGGCCAGCTCACCCAGACGGGTGCGTTGCCGTTCCTGCCGGGCCCGAAGCCCGAGGAGGTCGTCCGGCAGGGTGGGGCCGGCTCGGTGCTGTGGCTGAACGATGCAAAGGCGTTCAACGCCCTGCAGAAGATCGCCGTCGAAGAGAGCCCGTCGAAGATTCCGCTGATCTTCGGCCTCGACGTGATCCACGGCTACCACACGATCTTCCCCGTGCCGCTGGCGCTGGCCTCGTCGTGGGACCCGGCGGTCGCAGAACAGGCGCAGGCAGTGGCGGCCAAGGAGGCCCGTGCGGCCGGGATCCACTGGACCTTTGCCCCGATGCTGGACATTGCGCGCGACGCGCGCTGGGGCCGCATCGTCGAGGGTGCGGGCGAGGATCCCTGCCTGGGCGCAGCCATGGCAGCCGCGCAGGTGCGCGGCTTCCAAGGGCCGGACTTCAGCGCACCCGATCGCGTCGTGGCCTGCGCCAAGCACTTCGCAGGGTACGGTGCGGCGGACGGGGGCCGCGACTACGACCCGGTCTACCTATCCGAGACCCAGCTCCGCAACACCATCTTCCCGCCCTTCCAGGCTGCGGTAGAGGCCGGGGCCGGGACATTCATGAGCGCGTACATGGACCTCAACGATGTCCCCGCGAGCGCGAACCGCTTCCTGCTGACCGATGTCCTGCGCGGCGAGTGGGGATTCGGGGGCTTCGTCGTCAGCGATGCATTCGCCGTCGGCAGCCTGGTCACCCAGGGGTTCGCGGCCGACGGCCGCGACGCGGCCCGCCGCGCACTGAACGCGGGCCTCGACATGGACATGGCCAGCAACACCTACCTCCAGCATCTGGCCAGACTGGTTGAGGACGGGAGCGTGAAGATGGCCGACATCGACGCGAGCGTGCGGCGCGTCCTCGCCATTAAAGTGCGCCTGGGACTGTTCGAGCAGCCGTATGCCGACGAGGGGAAGCTGGCCGAGGTGGCCGCGCTGCCCGAGCACCGCACGGCCGCGCGGGTCGCGGCGCAGCGATCGATGGTGCTGTTGCGCAATGAGGGCAGGCTGCTGCCGCTCGCCAAGAGTCTCCAGAATGTGGCCGTGATCGGCCCCCTGGCCGACTCGATGGAAGCCACGGAGGGGTCGTGGATGGTGTTCGGCCACACGCCGGCCGCGGTCACGGTCCTGGCAGGCATCCGCGCCAAGCTGCCGGGAGCCAATGTAACGTACGCGCCCGGGCCCGAGATCCGGCGCGACATCGCCTCCTGGTTCGAGGCCAACATGCCCTCCGAGGCTCACAAACCCGTGCAGGCGCCCGAGCAGGCGGAGGCCGCGTTCCAAACGGCTGTGGCAACGGCTGCGGCGGCGGACGTGGTCGTGATGGTGCTCGGCGAGAACGCCGACATGGCCGGCGAGGCTGCCTCGCGCGCATCCCTCGATCTGCCGGGACGCCAGGAGGAGCTGCTCAAGGCGGTCGTGGCCCTGGGCAAGCCGGTGGTCCTCGTGCTCCTGAACGGCCGCCCGCTGAGCATTCGTTGGGCGGCAGAGAACGTGCCGGCGATCCTCGAGGCATGGGAGCCTGGCAGTGAGGGCGGCAACGCGGTGGCCGACCTTCTGTTCGGCGATGCGAACCCGGGCGGCAAGCTGCCCGTCGCCTTTCCGCGCCAGGGCAGCCATGCGCCGCTCTACTACGCGCGCAACATCACACACTCGCCCGAAGGCCACCCGATGTACAACCCGCGCTACTGGGATGGTCTGCCCACGCCGCTTTTCCCCTTCGGCTTCGGCCTGAGCTACACGACCTTCTCGATCACGAACCTGAAGATCGCCGCGGCGCAGATAAAGGCGGGGAAATCGGTGGCCGTAACGGCCGACGTGACAAATACGGGCTCGCTTGCGGGCGATGAGGTGGTGCAACTCTACATCCATCAACGGGCCGGCAGCGACTCGCGGCCAATGCGCGAATTGAAGGGTTTTGAGCGCGTCACGCTCCAGCCCGGCGAGACGAAGACGGTCACCTTCTCGCTTGGCCCGGCCGAGCTCGGCCATTGGAGCACGAACGCCGGCCAATGGGTGCAGGACGCGGCGACCTTCGACGTGTGGGTAGGCGCCGACTCGTTGGCAACGCTGCATGCAGAGTTCGCAGTGGTTTGATAAGAACTGCGAGTCAAAAAAGGCACAGAAAAAGGGGCTGTCTGGAAAGAACATCCAGGCAGCCCCTTTTCTTGGCTGGCTGGG
>CAZELR010000096.1:0-12346 GCA_964513075.1 uncultured Anaerolineales bacterium | reverse complement strand
GGTGTGCCTGATTTGACAAGAAAGAACACCTGTGCTAGGATTTGCCTATCAAAACACAGGAGGCGCGGCCAGCATGCAAGTCATCGGGGTGCAGCGGGAGAGCGGTCAGCGGTCGGACGTCGTCATGGTCGAGCTGCCACGGCGGGTGCTGCAGAGCGGCGAGTGGATCAGCCGGTTCTGCCGGGCGCTGCTCGTCATCGCCCGCGTGATTTCTCACGCGGCCGCCCCACCGCGCCACCGGGTCTGGTGGCTGGGCAGGTTGGCGGCGGACATGCCGGCCGGCGCGGCTGCCAGGCGGCACGCGCCTGTGCGGTTCGGCGGCGGCCTGGGCGCGGCACGGTCCGCCACGGGTTCGCCCGCGGCCGGAGAGCTGCCCCTACCCCCCACCAACCTCCCGGGGATGGCCAGCGCGCCAGCCCCGCACCGCCAGCAGCACCAGCGTGATGCCGGTCAGCGGCGCAGCGAACTCAAGCAGCACGGTGCTGAAGGCCGGGAGCGCATCATGCCCCGTGGCATCCAGGATCAGGTAGAGGGTGTAGGCCGCGTAGTAAGCCAGGAACAGCGCGCCTTCCCAGCGCGCGATGCGGTAGCCGGTGAAGAAGATCGGCAGACACGCCAACGCGACGGCAATCATGAAGGGAATATCGAACCGCAGCGCGGCCCCAGACACGTTCACCCCGGCCGGCGCCACGGCGGCAGTCAGGCCCAACACAGCCAGGATGTTGAACAGGTTGCTGCCGACGACGTTGCCCACCGCGATGTCCCGTTCCCCGCGCAGGCTGGCGATGACTGAAGTGGCGACTTCGGGCAGCGAGGTCCCGGCGGCAACGATGGTCAGGCCGATGATCAGTTCGCTCAGGCCCAGTGCCCGCGCGATGCTCACTGCGCCGTCCACCAGCCAGCGCGCGCCCAGCACCAGCAGCGCCAGGCCGATCACCACGAAGCCGATATTGCGCACGAGCTGACTTCCCTCCAGGCGCACATTCGCACCGAACTCAGCGCTGTATTCGGCCTGAATCGAGGCGGTCTCTTTGCGGCTTTGGCGGACAGCGAACAGGATGTAGGCCAAGATCCCCGCGAAGAGCAGGATGCCGTCCAGCCGTCCGATTTTGCCGTCGAGCCCCAACAGCAGCGGCAGGAATGACACGCCGATCATCAGCGGCACGTCCAGGCGGATGAGCTGCTGGGCCACGACCAGCGTGCCGATGAGCGCGGAAAGGCCCAGGATGAAGAGCACGTTGAAGATGTTGCTGCCCACCACATTGCCCAGGGCGATGTCCGCCTGTCCCGACAGTGCGGACCCGAGGCTCACTGCCAGCTCCGGCGCGCTGGTGCCGAACGCGACCACCGTCAGCCCGACGATCAGCGGCGAGATGCCGAAGCCGACGGCCAGCCGCGAGGCGCCGCGCACCAAGAGCTCGGCGCCGGCGATCAGGATGACAAGCCCGATGATGAAGAGAATCAGTGTCAGCAGGTCCAAAGCAGCACTCCTTTCCTTTTTCGCAACCGCTCAGGCGGGCTCCTCGGGGTAGCTCGCTGCCTCCGGCGGCGCCTGGGGGGCCTGGGCTGCGGCGCGATCCTGCTGCGCGGCCAGCTCCTCCGCCGCCCTCAAATCGTCCCGGATCGCCTGTTTCATGGGGATGCCGATGCGGTGCGCGGCAGAACCGATGGCATGGGAAGTCACCGGGCCGCCGATGATCAACAGCACAATGAGGACCAAACCCTTGCCGAGATCGAGCGGTGTGAGTGCCACGGTGGCCAACAGCAGCAGCACCACGCCGAACACGCTGACCTTGCCCGTGGCGTGCAGCCGCGTGTAGACATCCGGCATGCGGATGAACCCCAGCACACCTAACACGGAGAATGCCGTGCCCGCGAGAACGGCCAGGATCGCAATGAGTTGAAGGAGTGTTTGCATCATCTCTCAGAACATCTGCTGATCGGCGATATACTTCGCTAACGCGATCGTTCCCACGAAGCCGAGCGCGGCCAGGCCCAGCGCGACGTCAATGTAGCTCGAATCGACCAGGATCAAGGCAATCAGCACCAGCACCGCCAGGATCAGCGTGCCTACCAGATCGGAGCCGATCAACCGATCGATGACATTTTCGCCCCGCCACACGCGCCAGACGCAGACCGCAATCAAGGCGATGTGAATCGCCAGGGCACTCTCAAGGACGAAGGAAAGGGCTTGGCTCATATGAAGATCTTGCTCAACAGGTTGCTGCGCAGCGCCTGGGCCGCCGCGGCATACTCGGCCGCGTGGGTGGCATCCAAACAATGGACATACAAGACACCGGCCGCGTCAATGCCGAGCACCAGCTCGCCTGGTGCGATCGAAAGCGCGTGTGCGCTGAGCGCGGTCGCCAGCTCACTCTGGCAGCCTGAATCGATGGTGATGATGCCGGGCCGGATCGGCAGCTTGGGGTCCAGCACGAGGCGCGCTGCGCCGATGCCGCCTTTCACCACATCAGCACCCAGAATTGCGATGTAGCGGATGAGCGACCACAACGCGACCGGCAGCCGGCGCAGGTCAGCCCGGCCGCGCTGGGGACGCAGCAACAGCGCCGCGATCACCGCCACCAGCAGGCCCAGCACGATGTTGCTGAGCTGCAGATTGCCGGTCAACGCCAGGTAAATGACTAACAAGATGAGCGTGGTTCGGACATAGTGCATGGCAGCGGTTCTTTACCCTCCCAATACCGCACGGATATAGGGCGCCGGGTCGCCCAGCCAGGCGCTGACCGCGTTGGCCAGGCGCAGAAGCGGCTCGGCCCACAGCCCGAGCAGCAGGCACGAGCCCACCAGCACAGCCGGCGCCAGCAGCTGATCGCCGCCGGGTTTGGCCTTCACCCCCTCGGCCGGCGGGACCCACCAGATCGTCTGGAAGGCGCGCACCACGTAGATCATGGTCAGGATGCTGGCGACGCCGATGGCTGCCAGCGAACCGTACCCGCCGGCTAACACGCCGCCGCGGAACAACGCCAGCTTGCCGATGAAGCCGTTGGTGGGCGGGATGCCGGCCAGCGCCAGCCCGCCCACCAAGAACAGCCCGCCCGCGAAGGGCAGCGATTTGCCCAGGCCGGTGATGTTGGCAAACGCAGCCGACTTGACCTGCGCGCGGCTGGCAACTGCGCCGGCCAGCATCAGCAGCGCGGCCTTGATCAGGCTGTGGTTGACCGTCAGCACGATGGCCGCCGCGATCGCGATGGGCGTGCCCCAGCCGATGCCGACCAGGATATAGCCGATCTGCGCCAGGGTGGAGTAGGCCAGCATGCGCTTGGCGTTATGGGTGCCCAACGCGGCCAGCCCGCCGAAGATCACGCCCACGACCCCCAAGGCGATCAGCAGGCCGCGGAGGGTGGCGGCCTGGGGGACGAAGAGCAGCGTGGTCATGCGCAAGAAGCCGTACACCCCCACCTTCACCACCACCGACGAGAGCATCGCGCTGACGGGGGTCGGCGCGGCCGTGTGAAAGTCGGGCTGCCAGAAATGGAACGGCACCACCGCGCTCTTGACCATGAAAAAGACGAACATCAGCACCATCGCCATGTAGTGCAGCGGCGGCATGGGCCCAGCCTGGGCCTGGTGCAGGATGCGCTGCGCCAGGTCGGCCATGTTCAGCGTGCCGTAGGAGACGTACAGGCTGCCGACCGCGCTCAGCAGGAAGATGGCCGCGAACAGGCTGATGAAGAAGTATTTGTACGCGGCCTCGGCGCCGTAGCGGTCATCGGAGATGGCGGTCAGCACCGCGCCGGATGTCACCAGCAGCTCCGCGAAGACGAACAGGTTGAAGATGTCCCCCGTGAGGAACGCGCCGGTCAGCCCGGTGGTCAGGGTCAAGAACAACGGGAAAAACGCGGGGTAGGTGGCGCACTTGTCGCGGCACCCCAGCGCGTAGAGCATGCCCGCCACCAGCACCCCCTGCGCCATGACGGCCATCGTCGCGCCCAGCAGGTCGCCCACCAGGCTGACGCCGAACGGCGCGGCCCAGCCGCCGAGCTGGAAGACGACCGGTCCCTGCGTCCACGCGGCCCACAGCAGCGCCGCGCTCGCCGCCGCTGACGTGAGCAGCGCGCCGAACGACCACGCGCGCTGCACCCGCGGCGCGCGCCACAGCAGCAGCCCGACCGCCGCACCGGTCAGCGGGATGAGGATGGGGAGGAGGACGAGGTGTGGGTTCACCGATTCAGGCCCTCATACATACTGCGTATTGCGTATTGCGTATTGCGTATTGCGTAGCGTCATTCGTCGCCGGTCGTTCGTCAATGCCTCAACTCCGCGAACTCATCCGCATCCGCCGTGTGGTAGCGCGTTGACAGCACGTAGAGCAGCGCCAGCACCAGCGAGAAGCCGGCCATGCTGATCACGATCGCAGTGAGCACCAGCGCCTGGGGCAACGCGTCGCTGCGCTGTCCGGTCACCGTGGTGTAGGCGGCAACTGCACCCTGATACGCGCCGGTGGACAGCAGGAACAGGTTTACCGCGTTGGCAATGATGATCAGCCCGATGGTCGAGCGGATCACGTTGCGGCGCAGCATCTGGAACACGCCGATGCCGAACATCGCGCCGATGGCTAACGCTTTGAGTAATTCCATTTCATCTACCTCTCCACCTCATCTTTCGGATGCCCCAGCGCACCGAGCGTCATGGACGCGCCGCCCAGCACCGTCAGGCAGATGGCGATCTCGAAGATGAACGAGGTGGTCAGGCCGAAGCCCTTGGGCAGCGGCAGTCCGAGCAGCTTGCCGTAATCCAGGTTGGCAAAAAACGAGCCGGTGAGCACGGCAGCCAGCGCGGCATCCAGGATTACCAACAGCAGCCCGGCGCCGATCAAGCTGAACGGCCGCAGCCAGGGCAGGCGCTGCCGCGTTTCCGCGTAGCCGTACACGACGTACCAAAACGCGATGGCCAGGCTGATGATGATGCCTGCGGTGAAGCCATCACCGGCCTGATCGTGGCCGTACATCATCTGCACCGCGCCCAATATCAACGCCACCGGCATCAAGACGCGCGCCAGGACACGCACGAACGGCGAGGCCCGGGTCCCTCCAATGCCCATGATCTGCAGGTCGTGCGACTCGTCGCCGAGGCCATATTCGTGGGGCAAACTGCGTCCTGCGTATGGCGTGCTGCGTACTGCGTCATTCGTGAGCCGTGATTCGCTGGTTTGCCGATTCGCTGATTCACCCCGCGCTGCGTAGCGCAGCAGGGTGTAGACCCCCAGCCCGGCCAGGCCAAAGACGGCGATCTCCACCAGGGTATCGAACCCACGGAAGTCGACCACTACCGCGCCCACGATGTCGGTCGCACCGGTCAGCAGCTTGGCGTTAGCCGCGTAGAATGGCGTGACAACGCTCTCACGCGGGCGCGAGTTCAGCGCAGTCAGCGTGAGGATCATCACGGCAAACCCGGCCGCGGCCGCGATCAGAACGTCGCGCGCCAGTCCGGACCGGCTCTGCTTGAAGGTCAGCTCCCAACTGCGGCGGCGCTGCTCGCGCGGCAAGCTGGACAGCGCCAGGACCAGGATGACCATGCTGAGGATGTCTACGACCACCTGCACCAGGGCGACATCGGGCGCCGGCTCCAGCACCATCATCACGGCGACGCTAAACCCGGACGCGCCCAACGCCAGGATCGCGTTGAAGTCGCGGCGCAGGAAGATGGTCAGGCTCGCGGCCGCGGCGGCCAGGATCAGTGTGAAGACGCGCAGGATGGCAAACTCATCCAACATGAACCGCGGGGCCTCTGTGGGCAGCGGCATGCGGCCGAACGCCAGCATCAGGATCGTCAGGCCTGCCAGCATGACCGTCAGGTAGCGGCGGAGCTGGCCCGACTGCGTACGGGTCGCCAGGTAGGCGCCGCGGTCGAGCAACCGCAGCACGCCGGTGTGCCAGGCGTTGAAGCTGATCCGCTCGGGCACGCGCTGCTGCAGCGCCCGCACGCGGCTGCGCAAAAACCACAGGGTCAACCCCAACGACACGGCCACGATGCTCAGGATCAACGGCGGGGTGATGCCGGCCCACAAGGCCAGCGAGACCTTCACCTTGTCGCCGTATGCGGCGGCAGCCGCCTTCGCCAGGAAGGCAGCCAGCCGTTCGGGCTCGGGCAGCAGGCCGAAGACCAGCGAGAGCAGCGCGGGGATGGCCGGCATGGCGATCATCCAGCGGGGCGCCTCGTGGGCGTGCAGCTGAGCCGCGCGCGGCTGGCCCAGGAAGGTATCCCAGACCAGCATGCCGGCCTGGGCCAGGATCAACGCCCCCGCGGCCACGGTCGCAGCAGAGAGCAACACGATGCCCAGCGGCGGAATGCTCGGGTGCGTCACCGATGCCAGCAGCGTCTCCTTGGCCAGGAAACCGAACATGGGCGGCAAGCCGGCCATAGACAGCGCGGCTACCGCGCCTACGCCGAAGGTCAGCGGCATGGCACGGCGCAGCCCGCCCAGCCGCCGCAGATCGCGGGTCCCCGTCTCGTGATCCACGATGCCCACGGTCAGAAAGAGGGCCGATTTGTAGAGCGCATGGGCTACCACGCTGACTACCAGCGCCTTGAACGCGGCGGCGGTGTTGCCGCCGATCAGCATCACCAAGACGCCGAGCTGGCTGATGGTGGAGTAGGCCAGCAGCGCCTTGAGGTCGTTCTGCTTCAGCCCCAGATAGGCGCCCGTGAGCATGGTGATCAGCCCGAAGCTGGTGAGCAGCCAGAACCAGGCATCGGTCTGGCCCAGGGCGGGGTTCATGCGCGCCAGGAGATAAATGCCCGCCTTAACCATGGTGGCCGAATGCAGATAAGCGCTGGCGGGCGTGGGTGCGGTCATGGCATCGGGCAGCCAGATGTGCGCAGGCGCCTGGGCGCTCTTGGTGAAGGCGCCGAATGCGACCAGTCCCAACATCGCACCGTAGAGCGGGCTGGCCCGCAGCACATCGCCGCTGGCCAGGATGGTCGCGAAGTCGGCGCCACCCGCGACCGAGCTCACGAAAAGCAGGCCGGCCAGCAGCGCGATCCCGCCGCCGCCGGTAATGAAGAGGGACTTGAACGCGCCGCGCCGCGCCGCCTCATCCTTGTATTTGTAGGCAATCAGCAAAAAAGAGGTGAGACTGGTGCCTTCCCAGAAGACGAACAGGGTGATGACGTCTCCGGCCAACAACACCCCCAGCATCATGGTCATGAACAGGAACAGGTAGGCCAGGAAGCGCCATGCGCTGTTGTCGCCCTTGAAGTAATAGCCGGTGTAGATCACCACCAATGTGCCGATGCCGGACACCAGGAGCAGGAAGAGTGCGCTGAGATGGTCCAGGTACAGGTTGGCGCTCATGCCTAACGAGGGCATCCAGTTCAGGCTTAAGGTCAGGGCGCCGCCGTCCATGATGATGGGCAGTCGACTGAGGAAGAAGGCGAATGCAGCCAACGGAAGGAGCGCCAACAGCCACGCCGCCTGGGTGATGGACAGGCGGCGATTGGCGGCGGGAAGACCATAGAGCGCAGCAAGGGTCGCGCCGGCGAGCGTCAGAACGAACGGGAGCGCAAGCGTGATGTCTGGCATGTTCAGGAAGCAATGCTAAGCTGTAGAATCAGGACTTATCACCAGTGATGAGCGAATAACCGCATTGTACACCAATGGCGAACGCGCCGTCAATCAATGCACAGGCATTTCGCTTCCCCCAGATGGCCGTGCTATACTCGCTTTGCGCCGCGAATCGGCCGGCTGCCAGGTTGCCCAGGACAAATCAACGCAGGAGAAAGCCAAGCATGGAATACGCACGTTTAGGTTCAACAGGGATGCAGGTCTCGCGCATCTGCCTCGGCTGCATGGGGTTCGGGGACGCCGAGTGGGTGCACAAGTGGGTGCTGAACGAGGAGGACAGCCGGCTGATCATCAAGAAGGCCCTCGAGATGGGGATCAACTTCTTCGATACGGCCAACGTCTATTCCATCGGGGCGAGCGAGGAGATCCTCGGCCGCGCGCTGAGGGACTTCGCAAAACGAGACGAGGTGGTCATCGCCACCAAGGTGCACGGCAGGATGCGGCCGGGGCCGAACGGCGCGGGGCTATCGCGCAAAGCGATCCTGAGCGAGATCGACGCCAGCCTGCGGCGGCTGGGAACGGATTATGTCGATCTCTATATCATCCATCGCTGGGACTACGAGACCCCCATCGAGGAGACAATGGAAGCGCTGAACGATGTGGTGCGCGCGGGCAAGGCGCGCTATATCGGCGCCTCGGCCATGTTCGCGTGGCAGTTCCAGCGCGCGCTGCACGTGGCCGAGATGCACGGCTGGACCCGCTTCGTCTCGATGCAGGATCATCTGAACCTGATCTACCGCGAGGAGGAGCGCGAGATGCTGCCGCTCTGCTGCGCGGAGAAGATCGGAGTGACCCCGTACAGCCCGCTCGCCTCGGGCAGGCTGACGCGCGACTGGTCGGCGGACAGCTCGCTGCGCGCCGCAACCGATCAGATCGCGAAAGGCAAGTACGACGCGGCCGGTGGAGCGATCGCCGAGAGCGATCGGCAGGTCGTGGAGCGGGTGGCGGAGGTCGCAGAGCAGCATGGGGCGCCGCGCGTGCATATCGCGCTGGCCTGGCTGCTGCAGAAGGAGCCGGTGACCGCGCCGATCATCGGGGCCACGAAGATCAGCCATTTGGAGGACGCGGCCGGCGCGCTGGCGGTCAAGCTGACCGCGGAAGAGGTCGCCTATCTGGAAGAGCCGTACACGCCGCATCGCATCGTCGGCCACCAGTAAGCGACTGGTTTGCGATGCCTCAGAGCGAGCCTAACACGAGCACGGCCATTGCCCCCAGCATGTAGATCGAGGCAAACTTGAAGACGCCGAAGTTGGCGCGATCCGATGGGCGCACCAGGCTGCGGGTGACGAGCGCAAGCAGGCCGGCGCTGAGCAGGCCGAGCAGGTGCAGATATCCCCCCTGCATGCCGAGCAGCAGGGCTGCGCTCATCATCGCCGTGCCCGCGGCCAGGCTGGAGAGCGCGATGATGGTGCGCGTCGCCGCGACGCCGTAGGCCGCCGGGAAAGTCGGGATGCTCGCACTCCGGTAGTCCTGCTCGTGGCGGATGCTGAAGGTCATGATGTGGGTGGGGATCCAGAGCACCACGGCCAGCGCCAGCAGCAGGCCCACCCCATCGATGCCGCCGACGCCCAGCGTCCGCCCGGCCAGCACCGGCATGCCGCCGGCAATGCCGCCGAAGATGATCGAGTACGGCGTACGGCGTTTGAGCCAGAGCGTGTAAATCACGACGTCGAAGAAGAGCCCGGCCAGCACCACCGCGCCGTAGCGCAGGTCCAGCAAGGCCGCCCAGCCCACGCCTGCCGCCGACAGCCCCAGGCCGAGCAGCAGCGCCTCCACGCACCCGATCAGCCCGGCCGGCAGGGGCCGCCCGCAGGTGCGCTTCATACGGGCGTCGATGTCGCGGTCGTAGACCATGTTGATCACGGTGCTGCCGCTGATCGCGAGGAACAGGCTGCCGGCCAGGCCGAGCAACTCCTGCCATGCCAGCAGCGGGCAGCGGCAGCTCATGTAGCCGGCCAGGCCGGTGGCCAGCAGCAGGCCCGTCTGCAGGCTCTTGATCAGGGTCCAGTACAGGCGCAGTCTGTGAAGGACGGCGGTCATGTCGCGTCTCCTGGCGGCCAATGCGGACCCGGGGCCTCAGCGCGCACAGCGGAAGCCCACACCCGGGCTGAAGTACGTCGGGGTCGCGTTGTTGCGCACCCACAGGCGCAGGTCCATCTCATACGTGTCCTTCGACCCACCGCGCATGAAGCGGTAGTGTATCCCTTCGTAGACGTCGCCGGTCCACTGCCACACGTTGCCCGCCATGTCGTACAGACCGTACGGCGAGGCTGAATCCAGCGTGGCGTATCCCGCATAGGTCTTGCCGTTGTAGAAGCCGACCGGGGTCGTGCGCGAGCCGAACGAGCTCATGTTCTCGAACGGGTCGCGGCTGGCGTAGAAGTTCGCGTTGTTGCGGCGGATCTCCTCGCCCCACGGGAACGGGCGCGTATCGGCGCCGCGGGCGGCCTTCTCCCACTCCATCTCGGTGGGCAGGCGCCAGTCATTGTAGCTGCAATAGCCCCACGCGCCGAACCAGGAGACCATCGTCATCGGGTGGTTCTCGTAGCCGGGCTGGACGGTGAAGATGGCGCCATCGACGGCGCCACTGCGCTTGACGCGCTGGGCCGGGTCGTCCAATGGGATGAAAAGCCAATCCCCGGCGTCGATGCGCTCCTCGTGCTTGACCCCGCGGAACGCGTCGCCCGGATAGTAGCCGACCACGCGGTCGCCGTCGATCCGGACGAAGCCCGCGGCCAGCGCCTCGTTCAGGAAGGCTGCGTATTGCGCGTTAACCACGTCCGTGACCATGATCTCGTAGGCGCCGGTGGCGGCCTCGGCCTCGTGTTGGCCGAAGAAGAATTCGCCGGCCGGCACGCTCGCCCAGGCCTCCGGGCTCACGCCCGTGTCGAACGCGGGCAGCGGCGCATCGCGCACCGTGGCGTCATCGACGGCGCAGCCCGCCAGTAGAACCAGGAGCACGATGAGGATCGGGAAGCTGCGCTTCATTGCGACACCTCCTGACCGAGTTCGTGAGTCTGCTCTTCGGTCCAGCGTCCCTTGCGCTTGAAAAGGTCGACCAGCCGCCACACCATCACGGCGGCGAGGATCACCAGCAGCAGGGCCAGGCCGAGGTCCATCGCAATCATCAGCGCGTTGACCAGCGGCTGCTGCGCGGCTTCGCTGATGAAGAGGCGCTTCATCTCGAAGAGCGTCACCCCCGCAAACGCGATGTCGGAGAGGATGATGATGCTCCACCCGTAGAGCTGGCGGAGCCGGCCCTTGAGGCCGAGCATGTCACCGTAGTAGAGCAGGATAATGGTGGCGATGATGGCTGAAAGCACGTGCCAGTGCCCGGTCAGCTCGATGCGCTCCTCGCGCGCGGGCCACACGCGGAAGATCTCGTCCAGCTTGACGGCCATGAAGATGCCGATGCCACTGGTGGTGAAGTTCATGAAGAGCATCTGCCACGTCGGGCCGAACTTGAGCGGGTCGCGCAGCAGCGCGCCGATCTTCTGGCCTAAGGTGGGCCGGGGGATGCCGGCCGTGCCGTCCCGGATCAGCTTGCCCCAGCTCCAGATGAGCAGCAGCAGCGCGGCAACCATGGACGGTGTGGCCCCGACATAGATGACCATGTGCGCGATCGGCTGGAGCGGCGTTGCCACGCCCCACACGCCCAGATTGAGCACGATCGTGCCCAGGATCATCAGCGGCATCGCGAACTTGTGCAGGATGCCCCGGAAGTTCAGCCAACGCCCCACGATGAGGGTGATCATAACCGCGATCAGCGCGAGCATGATGTGCAGGTGGCCGATGACGGCGTATTGCATCGTCGACTTCTCGGGCAGCCGGATGATGTTCTCGGCCAGGAAGGTCTGAAACCCGTTGCCGAAGAACGAGCCGGGCACCGCACCGAAGAGCGCCGAGAGCACCGTGGTGAGCGCGGTGGCGAAGAAGGCCATGCGCTCCACGTCCACACCCCCGCGGGTCCGTGCATACGACTTGTCCGGCTGGTAATACTCCCGGTTCCACGGCCACAGCGCAATCACCAGCAGCACCCCGGCGAAGAAGACGAGGGTCAGCCCGGCGATGTAGAGCCCGTGGAAGGCCCAGTTGTGCCCGAAGTAGGCAAAGAGCAGGCCGAACACCATCGCCAGCATGTAGCCGGGCGTGATAAGCGCACGCACCGCCGTCTTGTAGAACGGCTTCATTGCCAGCAGACCGGTCACCATGTAGGTTTCGATGGCGACTACGGCCATGGCGATGGCGTGGTACAGGATGATGATGCGGCCCTCGCGCTCGGCCTGCACCAGGTCCATGCCCAGCAGCCTGACCACCACCTCGCGCACGCCCATCTCGGCCAGCGGGCCCGACAACATCCCCCAGACGGCCGTGACGACCGCAGTCATGGCGATGGCTACGAGGATCAGCCCCTTGGTGGAGCCGAAAAGATACGCGAACCGTGTCTTGATGAATTGCATCAGCGCAACTCCTGTGATGAAAGTATTCCGGATTCTATCATCTTTGCGTCAAAAAGCCTACTCCAAAGCCCCCACCCGTCAGCCTGCGGTATTCCAGCGCTCAAGCAGCTTGCGCGCACCGGGCGTCCACAGGTAGATGACCAGGATGGTGCTCAGGATCGGCGCAGGCAGGAACATGGAGAAGCGATGCACCTCGACCAGGGCGTTGTGCAGCCCGAGCGGATAGCCGGCCAGCATGGACATGACCCCCGCAAAGACGCCCACCGGAATCGCCCACGCCTTCTTCCAAAGGACGGCGAAG
>CAZELR010000095.1:0-12387 GCA_964513075.1 uncultured Anaerolineales bacterium | reverse complement strand
CAAAATATCCGATTCTATTGACGCCCGGCTGCGCCTTGTGCTATATTACTGTCGGCAGCAAGTAACACCCTGGTGACGCATCGCTTAAGCAGTCGGTCTCTGCCGAACAGGAGACAACAGCATGGAGAACTTGACACCCCATTTCATTGAGCTGATCCGCCGGGCGGCGACAGACCTGCCGGCGGACATCGAAGCAGCTTTGCGCCGGGCCCGCGATGAAGAGGATGCCGGCTCCCCTGCGCAAAGCACCCTGGACGCGATCCTTGAGAACGTCGAACTCTCACGCCGGGGCTCGACCCCCATCTGCCAGGACACCGGCACCCCGATCTTCTACGTCTACTACCCCACCGGCTGGTCAACCCTGGCGCTGAAAAAGCAGATTCGCGAGGCCGTCGCCGAGGCGACTGCTCGTTGGTATCTGCGGCCCAACTCCGTCAACACGCTCTCTGGCAAGAACCTCGGCAACAATCTGGGGGACGACTTCCCGACCTTCCACTTCGAGGAGTGGGAGGAAGACTACCTGAAGGTGGATCTGATGCTGAAGGGGGGCGGCTGCGAGAATGTGGGCGCCCAATACAGCCTGCCGGACACGCGGCTCGACGCCAACCGCGATCTGGAGGGGGTGCGCCGGGCCGTGCTGGATGCCGTCCACCAGGCCCAGGGGATGGGCTGCGCGCCGGCAGTGATCGGCGTGGCGGTCGGCGGCGACCGGGGGTCCAGCTACATCAAGTCCAAGGAGCAGTTCTACCGGCCGCTGGATGACACCAATCCCGACCCCCGGCTGGCAGCGCTGGAACAGCGCCTGGCCCGGGAAGCTAACACCCTGGGGATCGGCCCGATGGGGTTTGGGGGCAAGACCACGGTGCTATCAGTGAAGATCGATTCCCTGGAACGCCTGCCTGCCAGCTATTTCGTCACGGCGTCGTACATGTGTTGGGCCGATCGGCGGCGCTCGCTGATTTACCGGGATGGCCAGGTGAGTATTGAGTGAAACGTGCTACGTGGTGCGTGCTACGTGGTGCGGCGACCTGCGGGTCGGTGCGTGGTGCGGCGACCTGCGGGTCGGTGCGTGGTGCGTTGATTCTTAGGGCGGACGTAGCGTACCCAGGAGGAGAATATGGCGACTGTTGACTTGCAGATTCCCATTAGCGAAGAAGCTATCCGCGGCCTGCACGTCGGTGACCAGGTGCGGCTCTACGGCTTGCTGGTGACCGCCCGCGACGCGGCCCACAAATACATCAAGGACACCTTCTTCCAGGGGCCGGAGCTGCCCGAAAGCGAGCGGCCCGTCCTCGAGCAGCTCAAGCAGCTTTGGGCCGGCGGCGTCATGTATCATTGCGGCCCGGTGGTCAGCAAGGACGCGGCCGGACAGTATCATTTCGTCTCCGCCGGCCCCACCACCAGCATCCGCGAGGAGCCTTACGAGGCGGAGGTCATCCGTTATTTCGGGCTGCGCGCCGTGATCGGCAAGGGCGGCATGGGACCGAAGACCCTGGCCGCGTGCCAGCAGGACGGGGCAGTCTATCTGCACGCGGTCGGCGGCGCCGCGACCCTGATCGCCAGCTACGTCAAGGAAGTGGTCACGGTGCTCAAAAAGGAGGAGCTCGGCGTGCCCGAGGCGTTCTGGGTGGTGCGCGTCGAGGGCTTCCCTGCGGTCGTCACCATGGACGCGCACGGCGTCAGCTTGCACGAAAAGCTCTTCGAGGAATCCAAGACGAAGCTGGCGGAGCTAGTGTAGCGCCTAATTCATCCCCGGCAGCTTGTTGGGGTCGCCGCAGTGCCGGCGCTCGATCTCCTGGACCTTGCGGCGCAGGTGGCGCAAAAACGCGAGCGCGGCGGCTTCATCTTCGTCCTGAACGATCATCTTCAACTCGATGACTTCTTCGGCCGACAAGGGCACCCCCACCCCCAAAGGCTTCCCGGCGCTGGTCTGCATTGCGATCCTCCCCGGATTTGACGCCCAACCCGAACCTCAATATACTATACCCCAGTATAGTGTTTCGTGTGTTTGGTGTCAAATCCCAGCGAGGTGCGTATGGAACTTCAATCGCCTGAGTTGAAGGCCGATCTCACAGCCAGGCTGCGGCGGATCGAGGGCCAGGTGCGCGGGGTGCAAAAAATGGTCGACGAGGAGCGCGGGTGTGCGGACATCCTGCAGCAGATGGCGGCCATCCGCTCGGCTGTGCATCAAGCCAGCCTGGTGCTGGCCCGGGCGTATGCGGCGCGCTGCCTGCTGGAGCCGGCGCACGGCGATATGGACGCCATGCTGGATCAGTTGATGGCAACGCTGCGTAAGCTTGAATGAGGGAGGCGCTATGAATCCCGGCGATTTTCTATGGATCGGATTGCTCATCTGGTTTATCCTGATCATATCGGGCCGCGGTGGCTGAGCGGCGAACAACACATGCCGGCCCCGTGCGGGCCGGCCCACCGACGATAGCCAAGAGACCAACGTCTCAGAGACAAAAGGAGAATAGTCATGGGTTTGTTCAAGCGCATTTTGGGGGAAGCCAAAACCGAACCGGCCGCAGCAAGCGGCAAGCCGGTCGTAGAACCTCTCCATATCACCGGCGAGGAGTTTGAAGCCGTGATCCTGGGATCAGAGCTGCCGGCCGTGGTGGATTTCTGGGCCGAGTGGTGCGGCCCGTGTCGGGCGATCGCACCGGCGGTGACCCAGCTCGCCACCGAGTTCGATGGCCGGGCCTTGGTCGCCAAACTGAACGCCGATGACTACCCTGATATCCTCATGCACTATGGCATCATGGGCATCCCGACGGTGATCTACTTCAACCAGGGACAGGAAGTCGATCGCCAGGTCGGCATGACCAACTACAATGCGTTGAAGCAGAAGCTGGAACGCGTGCTGGCCTGAATGCCGACCGCCGCGTAACCCCTGGCCCTGTTAGCGCATCTAAACAAGGAGTGTCCTACGTACACGCCGGATCTCAGTGAGACCGAGCTCATTGCGGCAGCAAGAGCTGGACGCCAGGAAGCGTTCACGGAAATCGTGGAGCGCCATGCCAGCACGGTCTATAACCTGGCGTTGCGCCTGATGAATAACCCCCAGGAGGCCGAGGACGTCCTCCAGGAGACCTTCATCAGTGCGTTCAAAGCGTTGGATCGGTTCGAAGGCCGCAGCCGGCTGGGCACGTGGCTCTATCGCATCGCCTATAATGCGGCTTTGATGCGGTTGCGCAAACGCCAGGCGCCCACCGAATCGCTGGATGGGCCGATCATGACTGACGACGGGGACCTCATGCCGCGGCAATTCGTAGACTGGAGCCTGCGGCCGGATGAAGTGCTGTTGGGCAAAGAGCTGCAAGGGGTGCTGGAAATCGCGCTGCAGGAACTGTCGGTCTCGCTGCGCAGCGTCTTTGTGCTGCGCGATATCGAAGGGCTCTCCACGGCCGAGGCCGCGCAGGCGCTGGGACTCACGGAAACGAATGTCAAGGTGCGACTGCACCGGGCGCGCTTAGTGCTGCGCGAAAAGCTGAGCCACTACTTGAGCCCATCCCTGGCGGCAGCCGCAGGAAAGGAGATCGGGGCCCGTGCAATGTAGAGAGATGCTGGGATCGCTGTCAGACTATGTGGATGGCGAGCTGGAAGCGGCCCTGTGCGAACAGATCGAACGGCACATGGCGGGTTGCGGCAACTGTCGCGCCGTGGTCGATACCTTGCGCAAGACCGTGACGCTCTACCGCGACCTCGGTCATGCCGAACTGCCTGCCGACGCCCGGGAGCGCCTCTACGTGGTCCTGAAGCTCCCCCCGCCGTAGCGAGCCACCCTGGCAGGGGGTGTCCGCACAGCGCTGCGCCCGATTTGCCAATCCGCGCCGGTGTGCGTATAATCTCATCTACTTCGGGCGGTTAGCTCAGCTGGCTAGAGCGCAGCGTTGACATCGCTGAGGTCAGAGGTTCAATCCCTCTACCGCCCACTGGCATAACATAAAGCGTTGATCGGGTCGAGTAGACGGCGCAGAGGCGCCAGAGAGGGCCGGCCATCGGCTGCAAGCCTGCCCCGCGGAAGACCGTCGAAAACCCCCCGAGAGCGGATGCCTGAAAGCGCAAGCGATTACGGCAGCCCGGGCGGCCCCGTTACAGGTCGTAAAAGGAGACGCGTGGTCGCGACCACGCGCCAACTTGGGTGGAACCGCGAGACTCCTCGCCCCAATGGGCTAGGGGTCTTTTTGTTTCTACCCACCAACTAGGGAGGATACCATGGCCGCGGAACAGCAACACGACGACAACGAATTCCTGCACAAGATGCGCCACTCAGCGGCGCACGTCATGGCGGAGGCAGTATTACAGCTCTATCCGCAGACTAAGTTCGCCATCGGACCGGCGATCGACACCGGTTTCTACTACGACTTCGATCTCGGCGTCGAAGCGAACGGCAAGCCGCGCACCTTCGCGCCGGAAGACCTGGCTGAGATTGAACGCCGCATGCGGCAGATTATCGCGGGCCGGTATCCGTTCGAGTACCGGCAGGTGGGCGCGGATGAGGCGCGGCAGATCTTCCGGGATCAGCCATACAAGCTGGAGCTGATTGACGGGCTCGCCCAGGGCGGTGCGGACGAGTACGGCAACGAGAGCGCCGGGCCGGTCACGATCAGCACCTACCGACATGACACGTTTGAGGACCTGTGCCGCGGCCCGCATCTGGAGCACACCGGCCAAATACCGCCCGATGCCTTCAAGCTGATGAGTGTTGCCGGCGCGTATTGGCGCGGCGATGAACACAATCCGATGTTGCAGCGAGTCTACGGCACCATCTGGCGCAACAAGAAGGATCTGGCCGCCTACCTGCAAATGCTGGAGGAGGCGAAGAAGCGCGACCACCGCAAGCTCGGCCGCGATCTGCAGATCTTCATCTTCGATGACGAGGTAGGTCCGGGGCTGCCGCTGTGGCTGCCGCGCGGCGGAATCATGATCGAAGAGTTGGAGAAGCTAGCCAAGGAGATGGAGCTCGCGGCTGGTTACGACCGGGTGCGTACGCCGCACCTGACCAAAGAAGACCTTTTCTTACGCAGCGGCCATCTACCCTATTACGCGGAGAGCATGTACCCGCCAATGGAGCTTGAAGGTGTGCGCTATTACGTCAAGCCCATGAACTGCCCGATGCACCACAAGATCTTTGCAGCGCAGCCGCGCAGCTATCGGGACCTGCCGTTGCGTCTGGCAGAGTACGGCACGTGCTACCGCTATGAGAAAAGCGGCGAACTCTTCGGCCTGCTGCGCGTGCGTTCGATGCAGATGAACGACGCACACATCTACTGTTCCGAAGAGCAATTCGAGCAGGAATTCATGGCCGTGATCGGCATGTACCTGATCTACTTCAAGCTCTTTGGCATCGAAAAGTACATGATGCGTTTCAGCACGCATGCTAAGAAGGGCTTGGGAAAGAAGTACATCGACAACGAGCGCCTGTGGCTCAAGACCGAGGAGATGGTGCGTCGCGCCATGCAAAACGGCGGGATCGCGTTCCAAGAGGTTGCGGATGAAGCGGCCTTCTACGGCCCCAAAATCGATGTTCAGGTATGGAGCGCGATCGGTAAGGAGTTCACACTGGCCACCAACCAGGTTGACTTCGCTCAACCGGCGCGTTTCGACCTCGCCTTCACCAATCACGAGGGGCAGGATGAGACGCCTTTGTGTATCCACCGCGCGCCGCTGAGCACGCACGAGCGGATGATCGGGTTCCTGATCGAGCACTATGCCGGCAACTTCCCGGTGTGGCTCGCGCCGGAACAGGTGCGCATTATCCCGATCACCGATGCCCATAACGAATACGCGGCCCAACTGAAGCATCGCCTCACGGAAGCGGGTGTGCGGGCGGGGGTCGATCTGGCTGCTGAGCGGATGAACGCCAAAATCCGCAGTGCGCAACTGATGAAAGTGCCCTACATGTTGGTCGTTGGCGAGCAAGAGGCTGCGGCCGGCACCGTTTCGCTGCGCAAGCGTGACGGTTCGCGCCAAGATGGCATGCCGGCTGATGCTTTCCTGCAGCTCGTTAAGGAGCGCATTGCGACGCGCGCCGGTGACCTGTAAGAAACGGACGCTCTGTCACTGGTAAAGGCAGGCCGTTTTTGACACTCATCCGCGGTTATGTTATAGTTGCTTTTCGATGCGGCTGGGCCTAAGCCCTGCTGCTGCGCGTGTTTGGCTCTGGTCGGTAAGGCCGGCCCCAGCAAAAACAAAGGAATAACAGCATTACTACCGTAACCACAAAATCTCTGCGGGTAAACCAGCAAATTCGCGTGCGCGAGGTGCGGGTCATCGACGAAGAGGGCGAGCAGCTCGGCATCTTCCCGACCCATGAAGCGTTGCGACTTGCGTACGAACGCAGCCTGGATCTGGTCGAAGTCGCGCCGAACTCGATACCGCCCGTCTGTCGTTTTTTGGATTACGGCAAGTTCCAATACGAGCGGCAAAAGAAGGAACGCGAGGCGCGCAAGGCCCAGAAGGTCATCGAAATCAAGGAGATCCGTTTGCGCCCGCGCACCGGCGAACACGATCTCGATACCAAAGTGCGCCACGCGCTCGAATTCCTGGATGAGGGCAGCAAGGTCAAGGTGGCCGTCCGCTTCCGTGGCCGCGAGATCACGCATCCCGAGATCGCCCGGGAGCAGTTGGAGGAGTTTGTCACCAAGGTTGGCAGCGCCGCGGTAATCGAGGCGCAGCCGTCCATGGAAGGCAGAAACCTGTTCATGCTCCTCAGCCCTAACCCAGTGGGGAAAAAACCGGCTCCTGCCGAGTGAGCCGGCGCCGAGACTAAGTGAACCGCGAAGCGTAAAACGTAGCGGTTGCTGCGTTTTACGTTTTGTTATGTTTGGGAGGATGACTGTGCCGAAGATCAAAACCCACAAAGCTACCGCCAAGCGATTCCGTCGCACTGGCACCGGCAAACTGGTGGCTATGCACCAGGGCCGCGGTCACCTGCGACGCCGCAAGGCCCCACGCACGCTGCTGAAGTACCGCAAGATCCAGGTTATGGAAGCGCCCGCCGCGGACAAGCACGTTAAACGCCTGGCGCCCTACATCGACTGAGCACATGCCGTGTGCTCTGCCTATGTCAAGGCGTCAATGGCCACGACAAAGTGCTGGCTTAACCCAGCCGCCATATCAAGGAGTGTTCTATGCCACGAGCTAAGGGCGGGGTCGTTCTCCGCCGACGTCACAACAAAATTCTGAAGATCACCAAGGGCCAGCGCATGTCGCGCCACTTGCTGTGGCACCGTGCGAACGAGGCCATGCTCCATTCCCTGTTTTACGCGACCCGCGACCGCCGAAATCGCAAACGCGATATGCGCGGCCTGTGGATTGCCCGTATCAATGCCGCCGCGCGGCTGAACGGCATCACGTACAGCAGGCTGATGCATGCCCTCAAGCAAGCCGACATCATTCTGGACCGCAAGATCCTGGCCGATCTGGCCGTGCGCGACCCGCAAGCTTTTGCCCGCGTGGTCAAGACCGCCACGTCCGCGTGATGGTCCGCCCGGAAAGTTGCGCACCACAGTGAGCGTCTAGCAAGCAGACAGCTCGACTGAAGATGTGACCAATCGAATATTTAAGTTGAGCGGGGGGGAACCCCCGCTCTCTTATTATCGTCAAATAGAGTGTCAAGGGGATTGCACAAAAGATTGAATAGGTGTATGATTGTCGTGCCGCTGGCTGGACCCACCCCACGGATTTGCACCGTGAAGACCGGCCAGGGCGTATTCTTGGACCCATACCCGAGTAAGGAGGAATTTCGCTGGCTGCACACCGCGACGACGCGACCGCAACCAAGCGTCGTCTAGAAACAAGAAAGGCAAAGCCCATATGACTGCCGATATCATTTTTCGCATTCTTGGATTCATTATTTTTGGTATCATCGGCTGGCTGGCAGGCACAGTTTGGGCAGGCACCTCCGAACTGAATGCAACGTCCTACAAGTACCTCCTGCCACTGACCGGAGCAGGCGCACTTCTCGGTGCGCTGATTGCGCCCTGGCTGACCACGCGGCCGGCTTCCGTTGCGCGCCGTTTGATCCGTGAGATGACCGCCGCCCAGTTGCTGGCCGGGATCATCGGCCTGGTTCTCGGCTTGCTGTTAGCTGCCCTGGCAGCTCTGCCTCTCAGATATCTGCCCGACCCGTTCGGCAAATTCTTGCCGACCATTGTAGCGATCCTCTTCGGCTACCTGGGCATCATGGTGATGATCCTGCGCCAACGCGACATTTTTGCGCTTTTCACCCGGCGCCGCAGCCATGCGGTCTTGGAAACTGACAGCTTGATCTCCGAGGAAGGCCACGGCCAGCCGGAGAGGCTATTGCTGGATACCAGCGTCATCATCGATGGTCGGATCGCTGATGTGGCCCAGACGGGCTTCATCCGCGCACCGATGCTGATACCGCGTTTCGTATTGGCAGAGCTGCAATACATTGCGGACTCGCCGGACTCGTTGCGCCGAAACCGGGGGCGGCGCGGGCTCGAAATGCTGAACCGCATGCAGAAGGAATCGCCCGTGCCGGTGCAGATCGTGGATATGGATGTCGAGGGCGTACGCCAGGTCGATGCGAAGCTTGTGCAACTCGCGCGCCAGTTGGAGTGCCCGATCGTAACCAACGACTACAACTTGAATCGGGTCGCTGGCCTGCAAGGTGTCCAGGTCCTCAACGTGAACGAGCTCAGCAACGCAGTGAAATCGATCGTTTTACCCGGAGAAACCATGAACGTGCGCATTATTCAGGAGGGCAAGGAAGTCGGCCAGGGCATCGCCTACCTGGATGATGGCACCATGGTGGTGGTTGAGAATGGGCGTCGTTCCATGGACAGCGATGTCGAGGTCGTTGTAACGAAGGTGCTGCAAACCAACGCGGGGCGGATGATTTTTGCGGCAACGAATCGTTGAGGCGTCCGATGATCATCACGCTTTCGCGTCAACTCGGCAGCCAGGGTGACACAATTGCCGCCCGGGTGGCGGCTGCCCTGGGGTTGACATTGATCGACCGCGAAAGCGTCTATAAAATGTCGCTGGCGGCCGGAGTGCCGGCCGAGTTGTTGCACAGACTGATGTACGAAGGACAACGGAGCCTGGCCGCTGAAATCATGGACTCATTCAGCGGCGGCTTAGGTGCGCGCGCAGAGTCGCAAGCCTCGACCACCAATCCGCTGTTGGGCGTGTTTGCGCCGCTGTTGCCGCCGGCCGCCATCAGCCTGGAAGAGGCCACCCGTTCCGTGGGGTTGGTGATCAAAGAAGCGGCCAGTCATGGCAATGTGCTGGTGTTAGGCCAAAGCGGGCAGTGTTGGCTGCGCGGCTACAGCGGCGCGTGTCACGTACAGGTCGTCGCCCCGTTTGATCTGCGGGTTGCGCGCGTTGCAGAGCGCGATAAAGTCTCGCTGGCTGTGGCTCGCCGCTGGGTGCGCACCAGCGACCAGGCCCGCGCCGAGCACGCCCTGCGCTTCCATGAGGTGCGCTGGCTTGATCCGACACTCTATCATCTCGTCATCAACACCGGTCAAACGACAGTGGAGGCCGCTGTATCGCTGATCGTGCACGCTGCGCACACCGTACCCCAGGCATCGTGAAGCCGGCCGCGAGGGCTGCCTGGCAGCGCCTCTGAACGAAAGGGAACGTCATGTCGTTAGTCGTCTACAATACACTGACCCACGAAAAAGAAGCCTTCGAGACGTTGGAGCCCGACAAGGTAAGCATGTATGTTTGCGGTCCCACCGTTTACGACGAAGCCCACGTTGGCCATGCCATGTCATCCATCGTGTTCGACTTCATCCGGCGCTATCTCGAATACAAAGGCTATCAGGTTCGCCATGTCATGAACTTCACGGATGTTGATGACAAGATCATTAACCGGGCCCACAAGACCGGTGAGGACCCGGTCACGATTGCCAACCGGTACGCGGAGAAATACCAGGCGCAGTTGACGAAGCTCAACGTCCTGCCTCCGACCGTCTTTCCGCGCGTCTCACAAACCATCAACGAGATTATCCAGATGGCGGCCGGGCTGCTCGAAAATGATCACGCCTATACCACCCCCAGCGGGGACGTGTACTTCCGCGTGCGCAGCGATCCGGACTACGGCAAGCTGTCCCGGCGTAAGCTGGAAGCCGCCGTGACGGGCACCCGCGTGACCGGCAGCGACGAGAAAGAAGATGAGGGAGACTTCGCCCTGTGGAAAGCGGCCAAGCCGGGCGAGCCGAGTTGGGATAGCCCGTGGGGCAAAGGCCGGCCGGGCTGGCACATCGAATGCTCGGCCATGAGCCTGCTGCACCTGGGGACTCAAATCGACATCCACGGCGGCGGCAATGACCTCATCTTCCCGCACCATGAAAATGAGATTGCGCAAACCGAGTGCTTCACCGGCCGCCCCTTTGCGCGCTACTGGATGCACAACGGCATGCTCCAGCTCAAGGGCGAGAAGATGTCAAAGAGCCTCGGCAACCTGGTGACTATCGAGGAGTTCCTGGCGGAACATGATACCGATGTGCTGCGACTGGTGATCGCGGGCAGCGGCTATCGCAAGCCGTTGGCATTCAATGCCGATGTGGTCGCCGACGGCGAACGCGGCATAGAGCGCTTGCGCACCGCCTTGCGCCCCCCGACCGCCGCAGCCGCGCCGGCTAGCAGCGCTGCCGCGGCCGCCGAAACCCTGGCCGTCCAAACGGCGCAGGTGCGCGCCAACTTCGAAGCTGTCATGGATGACGATTTCAACACCGCGGGCGCACTCGCGGTTCTGTTTGAGTTCGTGCGCGCCATTAACAGCGCGCGGGATGCGGGGGTCAGCGGGCCGGCCTTCACAGATGCGCAGGCGACCTTCCGCGAGCTGGCAGGCGTGCTGGGCCTGCAGTTGGCTGCACCGCAAGAAGCTGCGGGATACTCAATTGCGCCGTTCGTAGAGCTGTTGCTCTCGGTGCGACAAGATTTACGCAAGGTGAAACAGTGGGCGCTGGCAGACAAAATACGCGACGACCTGAAGACGCTCGGCGTGATCGTCGAGGACTCGACACAAGGCAGCACGTGGCGGCTGGAGTAACCCAGGCCGCGCCACGACCGCCGGAACGAGCGCAGAACCAGGAAGCCGAGTTGCTGTATGGCCGGCACGCCGTGCTGGAGATGCTGCGCGCCGGCCGGCGGCGCGTCCACCGGATCTACCTGGACGAGGGCATCGGACACGCCGGCATTATCGCCGAGATCGTTGCCGCCGCGCGCGCCAAAGGCTGCCCCGTAGTTGAAGCGTCTCGTCCCCTGCTGGAACGTGCCGGTGCGGTGAACCATCAAGGCGTCATTGCCGAGACGGGACCCTACCGCTACGTCGCGCTCGAAGAGCTGTTGACCGGAGCCGGCGACCGTGCGCCGCTCTACTTGGTGCTGGATCATTTGCAGGACGTGCAGAACCTGGGAACGCTGCTGCGCACTGCCGAAGCGATGGCAGTGCGCGGTGTCATCTTGCCCGAGCGCCGGGCCGCAGGCATCACGCCGGCAGCCGTCAACGCGTCGGCGGGTGCGGTCGAACACCTGCAAGTGGCGCAGGTGACCAATCTGGCTCAGACGTTGGAACGGCTGAAGACAGCGGGAGTCTGGGTCGTGGGGCTAGACAGCGGCCCGGACACAATCCCGTTGCCGCAGGCCGATCTCACCGGGTCGTTGGCCCTGGTAGTTGGCGCGGAGGGGAACGGACTGGCTCGCCTGGTGCGCGAACGCTGCGACTGGCTGTTGGCGATTCCGATGTATGGCAAGGTGACCTCTCTCAACGCGGCGGTGGCCGGATCGGTGGCTTTGGTGGCCGCGCGTCAGGCCAGCCTGGGGAAGCCGCCTGCCCGAACTGGCCAATCAGATGAAAACGGGGCGCATATTTGACTTTTAGGTACGCCGCGGCTATACTGGTTTTTCGCAGCGCCTGGCGTGCAAGAGCGTTGTGGCACAATGTTACGCATGCCGACGTAGCTCAATCGGCAGAGCATCGACCTTGTAAGTCGAGGGTTGCCGGTTCAATTCCGGCCGTCGGCTTACGCACCTTATGAATGTGGGCAGGTACCCAAGTGGCTAAAGGGGGCTGACTGTAAATCAGCTGGCTATCGCCTACGGTGGTTCGAATCCGCCCCTGCCCATTTCATTAATCTCTGCCCACGTAGCTCAGTCGGTAGAGCACGTTCTTGGTAAGAACGGGGTCATCGGTTCAAATCCGATCGTGGGCTTCATGGTTGCGTACATGTCATCGCCGCCGTTTCCGGGCCAGTTGTCCCGGGTTCAGGCGGCGACTTATCGCCAAAGGCTAGGCACACTCAGGAGGTAATCCCATGGCGAAGGTAGTATTTGAGCGGACGAAGCCGCACGTCAACGTCGGCACGATTGGACATATCGATCATGGCAAGACGACGCTGACGGCAG